>NZ_JBPWGY010000003.1:0-531502 GCF_051780025.1 Bacillus cereus group sp. BceL062
TTCTTTAGCCTTTGCTATTTCTTGGGCTTTCGCTTCTTCTTTAGCCTTTGCTATTTCTTGGGCTTTCGCTTCTTCTTTAGCCTTTGCTATTTCTTGGGCTTTCGCTTCTTCCTTAACTTTTTCTACCTCTTTTACTTTTGCTTCTTCCTTAGCCTTTGCTATTTCTTGGGCTTTTGCTTCTTCTTTAACTTTTTCTACCTCTTTTACTTTTGCTTCTTCCTTAGGCTTCGCTATTTCTTGTACTTTTGTTTCTTCTTTAGGCTTCGCTATTTCTTGCACTTTCTTTTCTTCCTTACCTTTTGCTACTTCTTGTACTTTTACTTCTTCCAGCACTTTTGTTGTTTCTTTCGTTTTTGCTATTTCCTGTATTTTTGCTACTTTCTGCGTTTTGTCTTCTTCCTTAGCTTTTACCGCTTTTTGTACTTTCGCTACTTGCTTCGTTTTCTCTCCAGCTTTCTTTTCACTTGGTGCTGTACTTGATAGGAAAGAAACATTTGCATAAGCTGTTTTTCCTTTATACTCAAATTGTAGCCATCCGTCTTTTGCTTGATGCGTTGATTCAATTACATCATCTTTTTTCAGTCTACCAAGAATTTCTGATTCTGTGTTTGCTTCAGAGCGTACATTTAACAAGTTTGCTGTTACATGATAAATATCTTTTGTAAACTCCGAACTTACAAACAATTCTTTACCATTTAAATCAATTTTTGACCATCCTTCTTCGGTATTTATTACTTTTAACTTTTGTCCTTCTTTTACTTTTTCGATAACTTTTGATTCCGTAGTTGGCTTTTCACGTACGTTGAGTACATCCGCTGTTACGATCGTTTCTGCGATAGCAGATGTAGTAAAAGCCCCCAATCCAAAAACTGTTGCTGTTGCTGCGCCAATTATTTTTTTCATATTAGCCTCCATTGCTTTTTTTGGGTTTTATGAAATGCTCCCATAAAATTAGGTAATTTCACGGAATATCAAAACATTTGCAACGATATATTTATACTGCCTAATATACCGTTATTAAAACCCTTTACTCCAATAGTATCAAATTCTCATTTTTAATTCTATAAATTATCAATCTCTTTATCTTATATAAACGTTTCTAATCCTTTTTCTTTTTACTAAATAGTCGTTGCAATTCCTGCCAGAAATAAACTTACAATTGCTAAAAATGAAGTACCGACTATAGCCCCTCTTAAATGGAACATGTAATCTTTATATCCCTTCATCCCATCCGTACAAGGAATAACAACAAACCTCGGAGTAATCCAGCAAAAAATAAGCCAATCAATTATAATTAAATCTACTAAATTGAAGATCATTAAAATTCCTAAAGTATGTAAATAAGCTTCAATATACAATAATTTTTCTTGTTGATGTAGTATATATGTAGAAACGAAAGGAGTACCGAAAAGAATTATATTGTATGCAATATTAAAGTAAATCGTTTGCTTTTTTTCATGAATTGATTTCGGAAGAACTACCTTTTGAATATCTTTCGGATAATCATTTAATGATAGACGAGGATTATAATATACAGACCCCAATATCATTACGGAAAGTACAATAGACATAATGACACCCACGTACATCATTTGCTCAAATTGACTCATAAGCCTCATTCACTCTTTTCTGTAATTCCTATGTAAGTCATTCACTTAATTACACATTGTATGTACGGACACAACTAAAAATTAAAAATTATCTTTTTTGCCAAATCAAATTCCTTGTAATATAAATACAGTTTTTATACAGTGAAAGCCTAATTAGTACAGATAGGATTGGTGGAACCTATGAAAATTGAACATATCGCAATTTGGGTAAATGATTTAGAATTAATGCGTGATTTTTATATAAAATACTTTAACGGTAAATCAAACTCTTTATATCTTAATGAAGCGAAACAATTTGAATCTTATTTTATTACGTTCGAATCTGGAGCAAGGATCGAACTAATGCGTAAAAAAGGTATAGAAAACCAGCCTAACCTTCATATAACTGGCTATGCACATATGGCTTTTTCTGTCGGTAGTGAAGAACGTGTAAATACATTTACTACAACATTACAAGATGATGGTTACCCTTTATTAAGTGGACCTCGTTTCACTGGAGATGGATATTACGAAAGTGTGATAGGCGATCCGGAAGGTAATCAAATTGAAATTACGATTTAGCTTACTTCTTCTTTTCTGAAGAACAAATAAAAATTGGTTTGGAGGAATATTATGCAAAAGCTATATTTTACTAAATATGGAGCAACAGATTTCAATCAATATTTCCAACTCGTATCAAATGAAGAAGTGATGGCGCAAATTACCGAGCGTGCCATTCCGTTAGATGAGGCACAAAATAACTTTGAAAAATTGTTAAAGCGCAACGAAAAGCATCGGCTATTTGGCTCCTATAAAGTGTATGACTCTATTACAAATGAATATATCGGCCTTGGACACGTTACACTCAGTGAGGAAAATGAAAAAGAGGCTGAAATTGGTTATATGATTTTGCCAGGATACTGGGGAAAGAGATATGGTAGTGCGATTGCAAAGGAATTAATGCATATAGCGAAGCAAACAGAAGTAAACGTATTAAAAGCAATTATTGATCCGAATAATATCCCCTCTCGTAAAATATTATTAAACTTCGGTTTTACATCTGAAAAAATTTGCGAGATTGATGGATTGCCTGGGGAGATTTTGAGTACATATATTTAACTATATAAAAAAGCAGTGCTACATTTGAACTAACCGTAGCATTGCTTTTATCTTTTATTATTATAAAAGTCCATTTTCACTTTAATACGAACTAAATCATTATTTCTTTATCTCGTCTACTACACTTTGAACTAAAGAGATAAGAGCTTCCTTTGTATCCTCATCTGTTACCTTTGCATCATCACTAAATTTAGTGCGCACTGATGGGATTAATAGCGAACCATTTTGAACGACAATTGTATCTAGCATACCTAGCGTAAGTAATAATGATTCATGAGCTTTATCCCCTCCAGCAATCGACGGTGAAGCTGTTATAATAGCAACTGGCTTTTTATAAAGTTCCACTGATGAAACAAGCCATTCTAATGCATTCTTCAAAACTCCTGGAATACTTTTTGCGTACTCTGGTGTACAAATAATAAGTGCATGTGCCTCACTTAATGTCTTTCGAAATTTTTCAACAACAATCGGTGCTCCAACTCGATCTACATCCGGATTAAAATGAGGTAGTTCCCCTATCCCATTATAAATAGTGTAATCTATACCTTCTGGAATAAATGCTGCTAAAGTTTTTAATACGTTTGTGTTGGATGACCCTTCCCTAATACTTCCTGAAATCGCTATGACCCTTTTGTGTTTACACATATGATCCCCCCTAAGAACATCATACTGATACAGCCATAAAAAAATCAAAAATATTGAATCATTTAACAAATGTACATCCGTTAAATTTGTATACATAATAATATTATGAGTATAAAAAACGAATCAGTTATTACTTTCACCGTTTTTCATGTAGTCTCTACATACCACGCACTATTCCACCACCGAAAGTAAAACTTTCTCAAGCTCTTTTTTAGACAACATACTATCGTTTATATACACTTGGTATGCATTTCTTCCTTCTTTTGCAGGTACTACTATTTTTTTATTTTAACATGCTGGATATGCATTAGAACCCAAATAACGTTCTTTTATAATTTGACGATGATGAAGCTCATGACCAGCGATAATGTTTGCTAATGCAAGAACCGTGACTTCAGAATTGTTCGCGATTCCCCTTTGTAACCAGGCTTCTTTATCTAAACTTTTAAGCAAATGCACAGTAGATTGGCGAACAACTGTTAAATTCTCAAGAAGATCTTGAGCTGCTCTAAGAACATACATATCATCGTTATATCCAGGAAGTTCTGCTGTCTCGCCTCTTGCTATGGAAAGCAATCGATATGCCATAATACGTTCAGTATCCACAATATGACCGATTACTTCTTTTATACTCCATTTATTAGGAGCATATCGAAAATGTCCCTCACTATCAGGAATATCTTTCAATAAAAGATTTGTTTCCTTCATTTGTTGCTCTAGAATACGTATGATATCTCCATTTGGTATTAAATTTATGTACGTTGAATAATACGGATTATATTCATTTGCGTCTGGTCTCTTTTGCATGCTTATCATCCTTTTTGTCTTATCTTTATATACAACTTATCATAAATTATTATCATATTAATCAGATAATTTAAATTCTAAAACAAAAGGTCCCCTTCCTATAGAATTACATTAACAAAGCGACTCATCCCCAAGCTTCCAACTAAACCATCTCCCATGCCCTTCCGTTTCCCCAACAGTTTCACGATATTCGTTTCCGTTAATATAATAATCAATATGAAGATCACGATCCCACATGTTGTTATATAGGTGGAATACATCACGTTTTGCACCAATTTCTTTAATTTGTTTTTCTAGCGTATGTTTTACATTTTCAGGTATTTGGTTTGCCACATGTGTATGGAAAATACAAATAACAGCATCTTCCCTTATTTGATTTACAATGGCCGGAAGAAGCGCTACACCGTCACCTTCAATTAATTGCACTGATTTTTCTTTTACAAGCATCGCTGCTTGGTCAAACATTTAAAGCCTTTCTTTATGTTCTGGCCAAATGAGTGCACGTAGCCATAAATAATCTTCTTCATTATGTAAATCATTCACATGTAAATCAAGCCCGATTCTTTCTACGACAGGCGGACTTTGTTTTAGAAAACACGGCACATTCTCCCCTCTTATTTCAGAAGTTACATGCACATTTGAATTTACACTTCCGTACATTTCATCCGTTCCGTACGAATAACGGTATTGGTCCCAGAGCAATTGTAATCCAGAGCTTGTCCCAATTTCAATTAATGCTACTGGTTTATTCACTTTGTTAAATATGTAACAGAAACTTGGGTATAAGTATGCACACCTTCTTACTTCATTTGTTTGAACGAGTTTTGTTTGTAACAAAGTAATGATTTCTTCTCGGTATTCTTTACAGAAACCTTTAAAATAATCAAAAGCTTTATCTAAATTTGTTTCGGCATTTTCAACTAAACTACTATAATACGTTTTTAAATGATGTTCTTTCCCTGCAAGCAATAAATAATGTACTGCACCTAATAATAAGTTTGGGACTGGTTGACCTACCTGAGCATAGGACGATAGTGTAAGTACTTCCTCATCTTCAGCAATTTTCATTGATAAATATTCATATAAATCACTTGACCCTTTACATTCCTTTATTGAAAAGTTTCGAAATAAGTTTGAAATTTGCTCTTTTGTACGCATTAAAGTCCCTACTTTTCATTTTCCAGAATAATCTCACCATTACCAAGAGAAAAATCCCATAAAAAGGTACTCGATTTAGTCACTTAAGGATACGTAAGCTTTTTCGAGATAATTTCAAACTTTAATTTTTTTCTATTCATTAACTGAAAAGTGCTTGTTAAATAAGAATTTTGGCAAATAAAACGTTAAATAGTTTAAAATTATCAGATAACACTAGATATTTTAGTCTATTAATTATTATAATAGAGTATGAGATGGTTATATAATTGAGACAAAAAAGGTATACACCTAGGTGGGGCCTAGGCGGTGTTTCTCTTTTACGGCTTAGACATAGAAAACACCTACTCTTTTTTGCCAATATAGGGGATGGAGAGATTATCATGAGCAACATGCAGCAAAAAACAGACGTTATCTTAATTGGTGCAGGAATTATGAGTGCAACGTTAGGCTCATTACTAAAAGAATTAGCACCTGAATGGGAAATTAAAGTTTTTGAAAAACTCGCAAGTGCCGGGGAAGAAAGCTCTAACGAATGGAATAATGCAGGTACAGGGCATTCTGCGCTATGCGAACTGAACTATACTTCCGAAAAATCTGACGGATCTATAGATATTAGTAAGGCTGTAAAAGTGAATGAGCAATTCCAGCTTTCAAGACAATTTTGGGCATATCTTGTAAAAAGCAAATTAATTCGTAATCCACA
Organism: Bacillus cereus group sp. BceL062; assembly: GCF_051780025.1. Classification (NCBI taxonomy): domain Bacteria; kingdom Bacillati; phylum Bacillota; class Bacilli; order Caryophanales; family Bacillaceae; genus Bacillus; species Bacillus cereus group sp. BceL062. The sequence continues at coordinate 6,022 of NZ_JBPWGY010000003.1, forward strand.
AGATTTTATTATGCCACTTCCTCATATGAGTTTAGTAGAAGGGGAAAAAAATGTAGAGTTTCTAAAAAACCGTTTTGAAGCGCTTTCAAAAAATCCACTGTTTCAAGGAATGGAGTTTTCTGATGCTCCTGAAACATTAAAAAAATGGCTTCCTCTCATTATGGAAGGTCGTACATCTAATGAACCGATGGCTGCAACGAAGATTGACTCTGGAACAGATGTTAACTTCGGTGCATTAACACGTATGTTGTTTGATTACTTACAAACGAAAAATGTCGAGCTAAACTACAAACATAGTGTCGAAAATATTAAACGCACGAAAAATGGTTTGTGGGAAGTAAAAGTACACGATATGAATAGTGGTAAAATTGAGCATCATACTGCAAAATTTGTCTTTATCGGTGGCGGTGGCGGTAGCCTACCTCTACTACAAAAGACAGGTATTCCTGAATCAAAACATATCGGTGGATTCCCGGTAAGTGGACTATTTATGGTATGTAAAAATCAAAAAGTAATTGAGCAACATCATGCAAAAGTATACGGTAAAGCTAAAGTTGGTGCTCCACCAATGTCTGTACCTCATCTAGATACGAGATATATAGATAATAAAAAAGCTTTACTGTTCGGACCGTTCGCAGGGTTCTCACCTAAATTCTTAAAAACTGGTTCAAATCTTGACTTAATCGGTTCTGTAAAACCGAATAACGTCTTAACGATGTTAGCTGCTGGTGTAAAAGAAATGGGACTAACAAAATACTTAATTCAACAAGTTATGTTATCACATGAAAAACGTATGGAAGAATTACGCGAATTCATTCCGAACGCAAAAAGTGAAGATTGGGATATTGTAGTTGCTGGGCAACGTGTACAAGTAATTAAAGATACTGATGCTGGCGGTAAAGGCACACTTCAATTCGGTACAGAAGTTGTAAGTGCAGCTGACGGGTCAATCGCTGCATTACTAGGTGCTTCACCAGGTGCTTCTACTGCCGTTCACGTCATGCTTGAAGTATTAGAAAAATGTTTCCCTGATCGTATATTAGGATGGGAAGAAAAAATAAAAGAAATGATTCCTTCTTATGGCATTTCTCTTACTGAAAATCCAAGACTATTCCAAGATTTACACACTTCAACTGGACGTACACTTGGATTAAACGAAAAAGAAACTGTTCATAATTAATGAATACATTCACAAAATGACATAATAAAAACGTCCGATATATTCGGACGTTTTTTCTTCTTTAAAAATTATACTTATCAATATTATCTTTCGTAAAGACAACTCGCTCTGGTAATACGATAATTCCGTTTCCTTCTGCCTCATAGTCATATCCTTGTATGGAGTTAGGCTCTACTTTCACTTTTCCGATACCTTTTACTTCGAAGCTATCCCCTACTTTTAACTTCTTCCCTTTTACAACAATTTCATTTGCTACATATGTTGCGAGAGCCCCTTGCTGTTTTACATCCCATAATCCAAATTGTTGTACTGTTCCTCGTTTTACATAATCACGCATAACGTTCGGCGTAGAAAATCCAGTTACAACTACTTTTTTATCCATTTTTAAATTTTCTGCTGCTTGTGCCATTGCTGGAAGTGCTGTTGCATCTGGACAAATGACTGCGTTTATATCAGGATACGTTTTTAATATGTTCTCCCCTACTGACAAAGACTTTTGCGCATTATTTTCACCATACTGAGTCGTTACAATTTCCCAGTTCGGATATTTCTTTTTAATTATTTCTTTCGCCTTCGTTACCCATTGGTTTTGATCCGTTACAGTTGGACTTGAATAAAAGAATGCTACTTTTCCTTTATCTCCAATTTGCTTTGAAGTCATTTCAATCAATACATTAGCAAGTTGATCTGGGGTTCCTTGACTTATATAAAAAGAACGATCTTTCGGATTCACATCAGAATCCCACGTTAACACTGTCATCCCTTTTTTCTTAGCACGTTGCAGTGATTGTGATAGGCCGTCCACCGACGTAGAAGAAACCATTAGTGCATCATAGTTTTGGTTAATAAAATTGTTTATATATTTTACTTGTCCTGATACACTCGCTTCAGACGGTCCATCATATTTTACTTGTACACCTAGCTTATCCCCCATCTCTTTCGCGCCTTCACCACCTGATGTGAAGAAACCAACTCCAGTTAATTTCGGGATGAATGCAAATTTTACATCATCAGCCTTTTTCTTATCTGCTGTTTGACTAGAGCAAGCAATTAAACCGATTAAACAAATACATACAATAATAACAATCCCCAGTTTTCTCTTCATGACATTTCCCCCTTATGCAAATTCCTTCTTTTTCCCGCTAAGAATGGATGTACTTTGAAATGCCTCATAATAACTGAAAGAATAAGGATAATACCAATTACTACATTGGATTGTTCATTAGTTAAGCCTGTCATTTGCAAGCCATACTGCATTAGTCCTATAAATACACTCGCTAGTACAGTACCGATAATACTTCCTTTTCCCCCTGTAATAAGTGTCCCGCCTAATACGACTGCTGTAATGATCGGTAAAATCGTTTCACTTCCCATATCAGCACGTGCGGAACCAAAATATGCAGTTAAGAAAGCTCCCCCTAATCCACCTCCTAACCCAGAAATTATATAAGCGATGATGACTACTTTCTCCGTTTTGATTCCGGTGTATTTCGCTGTATTTTCGTTTGCGCCTGTTAATTTTACGTGGCGCCCATATATGGTACGATGAAACAATACAGTGCATAAAACAGTTAATACGATAAGGATCCATAATAGATTAGGTATTCCTATTAAACTACCATTTGCCAGTTGCACATACGCATCAGGTAAGCCACTTATTCCTTCGTATCCAGAAGCGCCCGCACCTCCTGAAATGACGAGCGCAATTCCTCCGTATAAAAACATCGTTCCGAGTGTAACGACAAGTGGTTCTACACCTGTCATTTTTATAATGATTCCGTTTAAAGCGCCTGCTAAGGAACTTATTATTAGGGCGATTATGACAGCAAACAAAATAGGTATTCCGCTCATCCAAAGTACACCAATCAAAATTGAAGTGAGCCCCATTATTGAGCCGACCGATACATCAATTCCTCCTGTTACAATAACGAAAGTCATTGGTATCGCCGCGATTGCGATAAATAGGAAATCATTTGTACTAAAAAGGAGATTACTAACGTTGAAGAAATCACTATTTAGAAAACTAAAGAGAATGAATTCTATAAGAAGGAATACGATTAGAACACCTTCCCATCTGTAAACATGCTTCATATATTCATCCTCCTTTCTGCTCTCCACTTTTTCATTACACTATCTAATATAATAATAAGTAATAGTAAAAATCCTGAAATAGCATTATTCCAAAATGCTGGTATTTTTAAAAAGACGAGTGAACTGCTTATTGCTTCTAAAAATAATGCTCCTAATGCGGCCCCAAATATAGAACCTGTTCCCCCTTTTAAATGAATTCCTCCTAGCACAGCAGCTGCGATAACCTGTAGTTCTATCCCTGTACCTGTTTGATTTGGAATGAACCCGATATTCATAACAAAAATGCAACCAGCAAGTGCCGCACTTATGCCCGATATAATAAACGCATTTATCTTCACTTTATTAACAGGTATCCCAATGAGTCTTGCACCATTTTCATTATCACCTACCGCATAAAAGTATCTTCCGTACGGCACTTTCATTAAAAAGAAATAGAGTAGTAGTAAAATAATAAGAACAATCCATACAGTTATCGGTAGACCAAGTATGACGATAGATGACAGCTGCTTAAAATCGTTTGGTATATCTTCAATCCACTTCCCGCCTGTGAAGATTAACATTGCACCTCTAATAATTCCTAGCATGCCTAATGTCATAATAATGGCTGGTACCCGAAACTTCGCAACGCCAATCCCGTTTACGAAACCGATAATAGTGCCAAGTATAATAGTAGCAACGATTGAAAAGAATGCACTATACCCGTTCGTTAACAACATTCCGCAAACCGCTGCGCTTAATCCCATAATCGAGCCAACTGATACGTCTATATTTTTCGTAAATAAGACGAAAGATTGGCCAATTGCTAGAACGACTAAAATAACGCTTGATTTCATCATTAAAGATAACGAGTTAAACTGAACAAAACTAGGATTTATCATTCCGACAATGGCTATATACATAAGTAGTAACAGTATGATAGACGTTTCGTGCATTTTATACATGCGTTTCATTCCGTTACACCCCCGTATGCAAGACGTGTAACTTCACCTACACTCATTTGTTCTTTCTCTAAATGAGAAACAAATTGACCATTTCGCATTACATATACACGGTTAGAAAATTGGACAATTTCCTCAATATCTGAAGAGATAATTAATATGGCGAGTCCTTCCCCTTTCATTTTTTCTATCGCTCCATACACTTCAAGTCTTGCTTTTGCATCAATTCCGCGCGTCGGTTCATCGAGAATAATAATTTTTGGGTTACATGCTAAATATTTCGCAAGCACGACTTTTTGCTGATTACCTCCTGATAAAGATGCCAGTTCTTCATTCATGTTTGGCACAACAATTCGAAACTGGTCTATATACGACTTCACTAAAGCGCTTTCTTTTTCTCGGCTAATAAAAAAACGATTATTTTGCTGTAAACATGCTGCTGTAATATTTTCTGTAACAGATGCGATTGAGAAAATCCCATTCCTCGCCCTATCCTCTGGCACATAAACGATTCCTTCGCCTAGCCTTTTATGCAAAGAAAATGTATCAATAGATTTTCCTTCTAATAAAATAGACCCTGTTTTTATAGATTTCAATCCAAATATCGCTTCTGCTAATTCAGTTCTACCTGATCCAACGATGCCAGCAATACCTACAATTTCTCCAGCGTGTACAGCGAATGATATATTTGAAAATGCGTGGCCAGTTACATTCGTTACTTCTAATATTTTTTTCGTCCTTTCTATCTCTTGAACTACTTCTCTTTTTTCTTCCTGTTTATATCCTTTTGGCAATAGTCCCTCCATCAGCATGTCATAAGTATAGTCACATACATCTCCTTGGCTTATAATCATTCCATCACGTAATATCGCTACTTTATTAGCAATTTCAAAGATTTCTGGAAAACGATGCGTAATGTATATCATCCCAATTCCTTTTTCTTGTAAACTTTTCATCAACACAAAAAGACTCTTCATTTCGTGAGTTGTTAATGTCGATGTTGGCTCATCTAAAATAAGAATCTCGGCTTCTCGTATTAATCCCCTAACGATTTCTACTAATTGTTGCTGCGCAATGGATAACGATGCTCCTAGCTCATAAAGGGCAATATCCCAACCTAAACTGTCCATTAATTGCTGAATCTTTACTTTCAGTTCCTTTTTCTTTCTGTTTAGCCCAATACATATATTTTCTTCAATAGTCATATGCGGAAAAATGAGTGGTTCTTGTGGTATTAAATACATACGTTCTCGATGTGCTTCTGACGGATTTGAAAATTGTTGCCTCTTTCCTTTTACATACATTTCTCCACTATCATACGAATATAACCCCGTTAATATTTTCATTAATGTTGATTTTCCAGCACCATTTCCCCCAACTAAAGCGTATATATCTCCACGCTCTACTTGTAAGTTCACTTCTTTTAGCACAAGTTGATTTGAAAACGCCTTACTCATTTTCTTTACTTGTAATAAGGGCATGTTCTCCACATGATGTCACCTGCCTTTATCCCGCTATTTACTACCCGTTCATGCCCGATTGGTGCGGGCTGAAAATCAGTGGAATGAATAAAACCCCCACTAATTACAGTTTCACTTTATGCAGAACATTTTTTGAGAAAATGATTATTTGTTCTACTTGTTTTGTAGCATTGTATATTCCTTTTTTCATATCTAGAACACTTTTTTCACCAGACGTTTCATCGTTTCAACTGGAATAAACAAAATATGTGGCACATATGTTTAAGCATTGGTCAATTGTTGAAAGGGATGAAGAGTATGCCACAGCTGAACTTTGAAGAAAATTTGTTAACAAAAGTCGCTTGGTACTATTATAAAGATCAATTAACACAACAAGAAATCGCTTCACTTCTTCACATTTCAAGAAATAAAGTGGTTCGGTTATTAGATAAGGCGCGCAGTGAAGGAATCGTTACTTTTCACGTAAAAGGGACTGGTTTACACTGTTTGAGCATTGAGCGTGACCTAATGAAAAAATTCAACCTAAAAGATGCTTTCATTATCCCTACTCCAATAAACAATTATGCCACTTCTCTCGGAAAAGCTGCTGCACAATATTTAGAGACTCAGCTCCAGCAAGGCGATTTACTCGGTATTGGCTGGGGAGAAACGATTAGCAAAATGCTAGAAAACATTCATTTTGAAAGTTCTATTAATCTTTCAATCGTAACGCTAACAGGCGGAGTCAACCACTACCTCCCAAGAAAACAAAATTATTTACATTACATGCAAGGTGATCTTCATATTATCCCCACTCCTTTTCTTGCATCTACTACTGAAATGGCAAAAAGTATTTTATCAGAACCGAGTGTGAAAGATATGCTTCATGTCGCTTCACTTGCACAAACGGCAGTTGTCGGTATTGGAGGGTTATCTCAAGATGCTACCATTGTGAGAGAAGAAAAATTAACACTACGTGAAATGACATATATTCGTAGCCAAAACGGTACTGGCGATATTTTAGGACAGTTTTATAATACGAATGGCGATTTATTGGAGCTTCCGCATCACAATCGTCTTATTGGCACGCCGCTCTCTATTCTTCGCAATATGAAACATGTCATTGGTGTTGCTGGAGGTACAGAAAAGATAGATGCAATTTATGGTGCCTTAAAAGGAAAGTTCATTCATACATTAATTACAGATGAGGAAACAGCCCTCTCCTTATTACGAAAGGATGGTGATTGTTAATGTCTACTTTATTAGCTTTTGATGCTGGTACGGGAAGTATTCGAGCTGTACTTTTTGATTTACTCGGTAATCAAATTGCGGTCAGTCAAAAAGAATGGGTTCATAAAACCGACCCTCTTTACCCAGGATCTATGAATTTTGATGTAATTGAAAACTGGGAGCTAGTACAACAGTGCACGAAAGAAGTTCTACAAAAAAGTAATGTCTTTCCTTCTTCTATTCAAGCTATTAGCGCTACTAGTATGCGAGAAGGTTTTGTTTTATATGATAAAGATGGGCAAGAAATATGGGCTTGTGCAAATGTTGATGGGCGCGCATCCGCTGAAGTTAGTGAACTAAAAGAAATTCGGTCACATCTTGAAGAAGATTTATATACAAGATCTGGGCAAACTTTTTCATTAGGGGCTTTACCTCGCCTACTTTGGATTAAAAAACATGAACCTGAAGTCTATAGCAATATTCATTCTTTTACGATGTTAAATGATTGGATTTTATATAAATTAAGCGGCGTACTGCAAATCGACCCTTCAAACGGTTGTACGTCCGGAATTTTTGATTTACACAATAGAACTTGGGATAACGATGTCGCTAAAGAGTGCGGGATAACTTTACCGTTTTCACCAAAAGTAAATGAAGCTGGCACCGTGATTGGTAATGTTACAAAAGAGTGTGCAGCATTAACTGGTTTACGCGAAGGAATTCCTGTAATCGCCGGGGGCGGAGATGCTCAAATGGCATCACTCGGAACTGGAGTCGTGAAGCCTAATCAAACATTAATATGCGGGGGCAGCTTTTGGCAACAAGAAGTGAATATTACTAAACCAATAACAGATCCGCATGCTGCGATTCGCGTAAATTGCCACGTCGTTCCAAACCTATGGCAATATGAAACGATTGCCTTTTTCCCAGGTCTCGTTATGCGCTGGTTTCGAGATGCCTTTTGCCAAGAAGAAAAGAAACTTGCAGAAAAACTCGGTGTAGATGCTTATGAATTGTTAGAAGAACAAGCGAAAGACGTACCGGTCGGTTCACATGGCATTATCCCTACTTTTTCAAACGTCATGAACTACATTTCTTGGCGTCATGCCGCACCTTCTTTTTTAAATTTAAGCTTAGATGCTGACAAATGTGGAAAAAAAGAAATGTTCCGCGCTATCGAAGAAAATGCCGCCTTCGTTACACTTGGTAACTTAAAATTAATAGAAAATCTAACTGGTACGTTCCCTTCTGAAGTTATTTTTGCTGGCGGCGCCGCTAAAGGAAAACTTTGGCCACAAATTCTTTCAGACGTACTCGGAATTCCTGTTAAAGTACCTGTTGTGAAAGAAGCAGCTGCTTTAGGAACTGCGATTGCTGCTGGTGTTGGTGTTGGCATATATTCATCTATAGGAGAGACTGCCGAACAGTTTGTACAGTGGGAAAATACATTCGAACCAGTTACTGAAAATCACGAACTGTATAAGGCGTTCTATGAAACTTGGAAAACTGTGTATGACAGTCAGCTCACTTTAGCTGATATAGGACTTACATCACATATGTGGATCGCACCAGGTGCACTGTAACACATTACATAAAGGAGTGAAATGTATGCGAAAAGCGAATGAAAATGATTTCTCCTATCGCTTCGGTGATAACGGGCCGAAATATTTAATACAAGGTCCAAATATTGATCTTGGCCTTGTTGTCATTCAGCCTGGGCAAGAGTTTCAAAATCATTACCATACAACATGCGAGGAAGTCTTTTATGCATTAGAAGGAGAAATAGACTTCTATGTAAATAATGAAAGAGTTCCAATTAAACAAGGTGATGTCTTACAAGTTCGTCCTCATGAATCTCATTATCTTATTAACCATTCTGACAAACCTTTTAAAGCTGTTTTTATAAAGTCACCATATTTACCAAATAAAGATACTGTACAAACGGAAAATCCAACATTAACGAAGGAGTGATTTCGAATGACTTGGGGATTTAAAAATCGATTAAATACAATTTTACCTGATGGAAGAGCGGTTATGTTAGCGATCGACCATGGCTATTTTTTAGGACCGATTCACGGACTAGAACAACCATTAGAAACAGTTAAAAACTTACTTCCTTATACAGATTCCCTTTTTTTAACGCGCGGTGTACTTAGCTCTTGTATTCCTGAAAACTGCAGCACACCGATGGTTATGCGTGTATCTGGCGGAGCTACTGTCGTCGGTAAAGATTTAGCGAACGAAACTATTGTTACACCTGTGAAAGAAGCAGTAAAACAAAACGCAATTGGCGTCGGCGTTTCTGTCTTTGTTGGATCAGACTATGAAACACAAACGGTTTCAAATCTCGCAAACGTAGTTTCAGAAGCTCATGATTACGGATTACCAGTTCTCGGCATTACCGCGGTCGCAAAAGAACTACAAAAAAGAGAGGCACGCTTCCTCGCACTCGCTTCCCGCGTATGTGTTGAAATGGGTGCTGACATTATTAAAACGTACTACTGCGAAGGATTTGAAAAAATAACGAGCACATGCCCTGCCCCAGTCGTCATCGCCGGTGGACCGAAACTAGATTCAATCGAAGACGCATTAAACATTACGTACAATGCACTGCAAGAAGGTGCAATTGGAGTAGACATGGGCCGAAACATATGGCAATCCGAACACCCCGCTGCGATGATTCAAGCGATTCATGGTATTGTGAAGAACGGATTGAATGTGAAAGAGGCGCTGGAATTATATGATGATGTAAAAAACTAAGGTAAAAGATAGACTATTACACTTAAATATATACAAAATCAATATTTACTATTAGGAAAAGCCCATATCTAACATATGGGCTTTCTTTTACATTTTTAATTGTTCCGAATCTAATCCGATTTCTACAGATCGCGTACGTTCCAAACAATCTCACCTCGTTCACCAAACGTACTGTGATGCCGCTTAAATCCTATCTTTTCTAATACCCGGAAGGACGCCGTATTCCAAGCACCTACAGTTGACCAAAGTCTTTTACGACCCGTAGCAATCGCAGCCTCCAGTACCGCTGATGCCGCCTCTGTCGCATAACCCATGCGATGAGCACTGCGGAACAACTCATATGCAATCTCCGGCTCTTCAAGCGTGGAACGACCGATAATTAAGCCGCAGTATCCGATAAAATCGCCTTCGTCTCGTCTACGAATAGTGAGAAGAGAAATACCATTTTCAGCTGCTTTCTTGCGCTTCTCAATAAGATCGTTACGAACAGATTCAACGGTTGGCATTTCCACTCCACGTTCACCAATTAGTTCTCTAAGCCAGACTGCATCCGATTCCTCCCACATATTCAGATCGAGTCGTTCCGTTCTTAGATGGAACGCCATATCTTTAAATACAGATGTCATAGTAGTAACCTCCTATTTATATCACTGTACTACTTATAATAGTTTTGTACTGTACCATATGGGAAACCTGCTTGATTCTCTAGATTTTTTGCATTAAGAAACATTATTGCTATTTTATGCATAAGCAATTCCTTTGCAAAATAGACCTTGTTATGAAACTTCATTTTAAATCTACAATATTTGATTTATGAATAATTTTAAGTTTTCACTTAATTTTTATATTTAAAAATGTATCATTATTTCTTTTTTGTTAAAATGAAGAAAAGGAGGAACGATTATGAAACGAATGTCTTTTGAACGCCCTACTGATTATTACGATGAAAAATTATATACTATCGATGAAAAGATTTGCGCCCTATTAAAAGAACGAAAAGAACTTTCATGTGGTAATCCAGGTTTTCCACATGATGAAGCAATTTATAAATGGGCAAAGCAATACGGATTTTATCCAGACTATCTAAATTCATTATTCTCTACCCTGATGGACGAAGCGGAATTTAAACCTCGCGTTGCACCAACTAATTTCAAAAAACATATACCTGTTTTTAAAGCTTATGAACATAAAGGCATCATGTATACGGTAACTTTTATTCGGCAATATGCCAATGCTAGTGTAATTTATTTATATAGCGATTGGGATTCCACAAATGAAGCTATTAATGCAGAAAAGCCTCTTAGTTTCTTCCAATTATCAATAGATGATACATATGATTGCTGGCCAGAAGGTGGTGGCGGAACTGATGGACATATGAATCATCAATATGTTGTATCTCCTGCCCTTCCTGATAATTTGTCTGGAATAAGCTTACGATTTAAAGAACTCAATATGCCGTTTAGGAAAGATCAAGCTGTGCTTGAATTTGAAATTCAGATAGATTAATAAAGATACTATCTCACAAATCGTTTTCCAAATCCGCTTATTTTTACTTTTATGTCCCTTAAAATGATCCAGCCCCTTTCCAAACTGGATAAGGGGCTATACTTACTTCTTCATACAATTTACTCTTGTTAATTGTTATTAAATTTTCTTACCGTCTTTATAGTCAAGGCAAGACACTTCAATTAACAATCCATTAAACATTGTAAAATAAAAACCATAACTACTTCCTCTCATTGCATACGGTTCCTTGTCTATTTCAATACCACCAGCTACTAAACGATTATATGCTTGATCAACTTCATTTGGAGTATCCACTAAAAAACCAATATGAAAAGCTTCTGGATACACCACTTCCTTATTCCCCTTAAATGCTTTTGGATCACTTAGCACAAGTATAAATCCACTCTCATCGCTCATCACTACAAGTGCCTTTCCTTTTTGCTCCAAAAATTGAAAATCAAAAAAAGTTTCAAAGAAATGTCTCGCTTCTGATAAATCATCAACACATAGATTCAAATGATTTAACTTCATTCACTCATCTCCTTTTAAGTACAGGGTATGTAGACTCATTTTCATAACACTTAAATATGTAAGGTAAGATATTCAAGCGTTCCATCTAAGACTATGCTTTATAGTCTAATACTTTTCTCTATAGCCTAGAACGTTTTTTTAATATGAATGCAATTACATGAATCATTCGACGTGCAATATTAATGTACCTATATATAATAGCCATATTATTTACTTTTCAAATTGTGTAAAACCCACTCAATCAAGAAAATTGCTGAAGAAATACGCTTTATTGTATCCCCTAAAAATAATTTATGAAGTAATGTCTCCAAATGGATTGGTTTATTCGGCAACGCTTGAATATACCTTAAAACAGATCCCGCTGGCGGTGTAGGTTTGTTATTAATAGCCCATATCCCTTCTATCAATGTCCAAGTTGACGTATGAACTATGTATGAAGCTTTTAACTCATCATTTGCTTTCAAAGCAGACTGAATTTTAATGAGCGAACTATGTAACCAATGAGAAATGCCCTTTACTTTATCACTAGCAACTCGATAGTTTTCAAATTTTTGTTTTGCTATTGCCTTTAATTCTTTCAATTCACCGCTTTTATCAAACAAAATTTTCCCTTCTAAAAATGAATATAGTTCCATCTGATTATTTTTAAAGTTTACTTGTATTTGATTAAAATCAGCATACTTATATTCAACTAAAATATCTTCTCTCATTTCAGAATAAAATCGCTTCTTTTGTCCGTCTTCTAAAAGAATATATAAGTCTAAATCCGAATCAGGATATGCATCACCTCTTGCGACAGAACCGATGAGCATAAATCCGGTTACTTTTTCTATAGATAAACATTCGTTTAAAATTATTTCCACTATTTCTTTATGTTTTTCATATGTAATAAATGAAAGGTTTTCTATCACTTACATCCCTCCAGTACTAAAAAAGAGGATACATGTTAATTTCTACAACATGTATCCTCTGCTTATATTTTACGACTGCTGATAAGCCGCTTTCGATGATTTCACATAATAAACACCGTGTTCAACGTTAATGATATGATCTGGTTTTGGTTTACCACGGCCCGCTCTATGTCCAGCTAAATGTTCTTCACTCGTTTCCCAGTTTTTCCATGCCTCTTCAGATTCCCAGCGAATCATAACGACAACTTCTTCATCGCCGCGTCTTACTTTTTTCACAAGAACACTTAAGTCAATGAAGCCTTCAAATTTTTCAATTATGCCTTCTCCAGTGAAACGTTCTACAACTATATTTGATGTACCTTCTTTTACAGTAAATGTTTTCGTTTCGATAAACATATATCCCACTCCCTCTTTGTAATTCGAATACTAGTATTCTTCTATTATAGTTGATTATGATAATTATTTTCAATTACAAAGTTTTAAATCTTTTGAATTATGCTGTTTTCTCTTCAACTGCCTCATCTGAAAATTTAAAATATGGGAGTAATATTCCTATTAAAGAAGTGACACATATAATCGCACCGATGATAAGGTATAGTGCTCTAACTCCCCACATTTCACTTAGTATGCCTCCTACTAACACACCTAACGGCATAGCGGATCGTATGAAAAATAGTCGAACTGAAAATACTTTTCCTATCATATTGTTCGGGACAGTTTGTTGGCATATTGTCGTGTTATGAACATTGAAAAATGCGATGCAAACACCTGCAATCACTTCAGTTATTACCGCAATTATTATACTATGATTGAACCCTAGAGAAATGTATGTGAGCCCTCCTATAAACAATCCACCAAGCATAAGTATACGCCGGCTTTTATATATTACTTTTCCGACTAGTATAGATCCAACTACATAGCCAAGCGGGAAACCAGCCATAAAATAACCAAACTCCGCATATCCTGCGGACAACTCGTCTTTTATATAAGGAAGATTTGTAACCATCGTTACCCCTACTCCAAACTGTACGAAAGTAAGAAATACACCGAGCCAAACGATGATTGGTTTTGTGAAAAAGTATGTAAAACCGTGAAGAAACTGTTCTAGCCACGTTTTTCTCAATTCTTGTTTTACTCTTTTTTCTTTTATGAAAAGTAACAATCCCCCACTAATGAATAGACAAACACAAACGAACAACATTGTTAATTTGATTCCAATGAATGTAATAACGATACCACCTAATAGTGGCGCAAGAAACATCATAAGACGAGTCATTCCATCAATATACGCATTTGCATCTTGAAGTTGTTCTTTACTTACAATGCTCGGTGTAATTGCTTGACTTGCAGGTGTATAAAGCGGTGTAATGAGCCCAATTATAATTTGAACGACATACACGTGCCAAACTTCTATATTACTAGTAACTACCATGACTAAAGGTAGTAAGAAAACAGATGCCCGCATCCATTGCGAAAAAATCATAATCCACTTTCGGCTCCATTTATCAATAAATGGTCCGCTTATTAGTTGCAGTATGAGAGATGGGATAAAATATAATAACCACATACTACTTAATGCTGTTTTTGATCCCGTTAACTCATAAACAAGAATTGAATTACACAACGTCCCGAAAGCTCCGCCTAATTCCGAAATTGCGCTACCAATCCACATAAAAAAGAATGAACGATTTTTCAATACACTCTTCACTATAGCTCACCAACTTTTCTATTTAATTCCTCCCTTTATGTACATTCTCGTTGTATATTATCTATTTAAAAATACATCTAATTCTTTCGCTAACGACTGCACTGCTTTTTTTCTCAATACATATTTTCCGTCATGTATATCAACTAACTTAGCCGAACGTAATAATTTTAAATGATGATGCACTGTCGATTTACCAAGTTGCAGTCTCTCCGTAATTTCCTGCAATGTACGTTCTTTTTCAAACAACATTTTTACAATTCGTAATCTCGCTTCATCCCCAAGTGCTTTATGTTTTTGAACTAAAAAATAATTCGGCTCATACGGATCTTCTGGATGTATACTTTCATTTGCGACAGGATAATGAAACACTTTCGTATCTTCAATATCAGCTTCTATATTCCACGGCCTGTACGTCAGTTGCGGGATAAGAAGTACGTAATGAACACTTGGCTCTGGCATATAGTTAACGCCACCAGTCGCCCACTCGACAAACTCTTCCGGTTTCATCTTTTTATTCATTTCATTCTTTTCTTCATAGTCTCGCTTTAATATAGAAAGTAATTGCTCTTCCTCTTTTTTAATAACACTCTCATACCATCCTGTCATAACGGCGATAAAATGGTCCTTTAGTTCTTGTATATCACTATTACATATAAAGCTAATATACGTAGAGAAAAACTGATGATCCTGTGTCAGTTCCTTTAATTTTTGTATTGCAGTTACGTCTCCATTTCCTGCTAAACGTCTTTTTTCTTCATACTTCTCTCCTACAAAGGGTAAACATATATACTTTAAATCTTCTTCTGAAAGCGAATCGATATTCGCAATAAACTGTGATAGATTTTGAAAATCTCCTTCATACAACAACTGAAGCAGCGCTTTCCACGTATTATGCTCTTCTACAAACTGTAAGTGCTCCCTCATTTCTTCTGTTAATGATTGTCTAATTTCTTCCCATTCGCTTTGGGATTTTTCAAGTGTGTCTATTAACCTTTTATGAGTAATTGCCGCAATGCCAAGTGCACATTCGAAAAGTATCGAATACTTCATTTGAATATGGTACGTTTCCCTCTTTCTACTCGTTACATGAAAGACTTCCATTTGATCCCCTCCTTATTGGCTATATATTTAATTCTATAATTATCGAATAATACCTTCTATATTTTTAGAATTATATTACAATTACCGAAAACTAAAGACTATGATAATCTTTTTAATCCTTACTCCATTAAAACGCCGATTGTTAAATACCTTATTAATAATGGAGGTTCCTTTTTTTAGCTCTTTTATACGTTGCAGTTCATATTCTTGTTCTACACTATAGGGCAGGCATATTGAAGAGAAAGGAGAATGTATTACATGGAGAAAAATAATGTAGAAAGCGTATGTTTATTTTTGCAATTACTAAAGTTAAGAGTACAAAAGATATTTATTAAAAAAGAATTAAAAAAGTATACTTGGCAACAAACAGTAAAGCGAACGCTTCAAGTACATGATGCCTTACAATCTTCATTAACATCTCTTCAAGAAGCAGAACTGGATCAACCGATTCCTTCTCTACCTGTTTGGCAACAATATATGAATATCCTTTTGCACGATGCTTATCATACAGGACAAATTATACAACTTCGGAAACTCCAAGGTTCATGGCCAACTCATCGTTCTTATTTATAAATAATGATTAAAATTGCTTAAGTTTAACATGCCACAAAACAATTGAACGCAGTTAACTGTTACATCAATTTCTCTCCCGTAATTACTACTATTACCCAAGATAAAGTAATAAGAAAAAGAGCATCGTAACAGACATAGTCTAGATACGAACCGAAAGAAGTGAAAACGTTAGGTTTTATAAAATTACTTTTATTGCTACAGATAATAAGTGGGAATCTACCGAAGGACCTTTTTATATCAATGTCCCACATTACAAAGAACTAAATGGGCCTGCTGTAGATAATGGACAATTATTTGATTTTACATTAGCTGAATAAATTCAAAAAAAGCAAATGAGATGCTAGCTCTCATTTGCTTTTTTGTAAATCTATGTTTATTAATAGTATAAAATATTAGCCCAAACCAATCGGGTATTTCCAGACCGTAATCCCCCATCTAACTTCTTCACATGCGCCGCTTATTGATTCATTTGCGCATCGTTCAATAGCTCAATTATTTCACTTAACATTTCTTCTGTAAATGCGCCTGCACTAAAGTTTACTAACGCTCGTAACGGCATGTAATTTAGCATAGCATCCATCATTTCAGAGGCATCACTATCCCCTTCAGCCATACTTGCAAACGGGCTGTCTTTTAATGTTTTTTCCATAAGCTCTTTTGCAATTGGTGCTAACATTCGGTCCGTAAATATGTCCCCTAGTAACGTATTCCGATGCACTGTTTTTTTAATTATAGTCGTTGATTGAACGAATATGTTATCTTGTAAAACAATCTCTCTTGAAGACTTTCCTACTAAAATTTCGAATTCACCTGTTTCAACATGCCAGTCCTTCAATTCAACATTATAATAAGCAAATGACCTGTTATTTAAAGTAAAACTAACCGTTTTTTCTTCTCCCGGTTGCAACTCTACTTTTTCAAATCCTTTTAATTCTTTTTCAGGACGAATCATACTACTTTCAACATCTTTTATATACAGCTGAACAATTTCTTTCCCAGCTATACTACCAGCATTTTTCACATTTACAAGAACAGAAACAGTATCCGTATCCTTTATCTCGTTTTTACTTATTGAAAGTTTACTATACTCAAAGTTTGTATAACTTAACCCAAAGCCAAATGGGAACAATGGTTCAATATTTTTTGCATCATAATAACGGTATCCAACGAACACGCCTTCTTTATATTCTACTTTATCACCTTCACCCGGGAAGTTTAAGTAAGAAGGATTATCGCTTAAAACTTCCGGGAATGTTTCTGCTAGTTTCCCACTTGGATTCGCATCACCAAATAATAAATCAGCAATTGCTCCGCCTAATGCTTGGCCACCTAAATAGCCTTCAAGTATTCCTTTTACTTTACCTATCCATGGCATTTCAATTGGCGCACCATTACTTAAAACTACAACGATATTACTTTGAACTTCAGCAATAGCCTCAATTAATTGCACGTGATTTTCTGGCATTTGTAAATGTTTTCGATCAAAGCCTTCTGATTCATAACGATCTGGAAGCCCAACGAAAAGGACAGCTGTATCTGCGCTCTCAGCTATTTTTTTTGCTTCATTAATCAAGTTTTCATCTACGTCATCGCTTGCAAGATCATAACCTTGTGCAAATAAAATGTTCGTTTTTTCACCTGATACCATTTCAAGTTCTTCAAAAATACTTTCAAGCTTTGTTGGATTAATATGAGAGCTTCCGCCGCCTTGATAACGTGGTTGCTTTGCAAATTCTCCAATTACCGCTACCATCCCCTCTTTTTTTAGCGGAAGAATGGAATCTTCATTTTGTAACATAACCATACTTTCACTTGCAACTTCCCTTGCAAGCTGATGATGCGTGTCCTTACTATACGTAGCGTTTTCTAATTGATTATCATAAGCTTTAAAAATAATGTAAAGAAGACGCTCAACTGCTTGATTAAGCTTTTCTACACTTAGCTCACCACAATTAATTGCATCAATAATTTTCTTCTCACCAATTCCAAAGCTTGAAGGCATTTCTAACTCTAAACCGTTCGCTAAACTTGCAACACGTTCATTTACTGCGCCCCAATCAGATACGACAAAGCCTTCAAATCCCCATTCATCTTTTAAAATATCATGTAACAAATAGTTATTTTCCGAAGCGTATTCACCATTTACTTTATTGTAAGCACTCATTACTGTCCAAGGCTGTGCTTCCTTAATAACATCTTCAAAGCTTGCAAGGTAAATTTCACGTAAAGTTCTTTCATCAACAATTGCATCTACAGACATTCTGCGATGCTCTTGATTATTAGCTGCGAAATGCTTTAATGACGTTCCAACGCCTTGACTTTGGACGCCTTTAACATGATTTATAGCCATTTGCGATGATAAATACGGGTCCTCTGAAAAATATTCAAAATTTCTTCCGCATAGCGGTGAACGTTTAATATTTGCACCTGGTCCAAGGAGAACACCTACATGTTCAGCCTGACATTCTTCTCCTAATGCAACTCCTACTTCATGTATTAAGTCTTTATTCCATGTACTTGCTAACCCTACTGCTGAAGGGAAACAAGTCGATGAAATACTGTTATAAATCCCTAAGTGATCTGCTCCCTCTGCCTGTTTTCTTAGACCATGTGGTCCATCAGTTACCATAATTGATGGAATCCCTAATCGTTCAATCCCTTTTGTATTCCAAAAGTCTAATCCAGAACATAGACTTGCCTTTTCTTCTAGCGTCATTTCAGAAATGATTTTCTTAATATCTCTTTTCATGATAGCCCTCCTAAAAAACATATAAGTAAACGCTTTCTTAATGATATTATAGTTATTATCTTTTAGATATTATGGTATATTTTTTAGAATGCTTGTAAAAATTTTAGCTGTTTTTTAAAGAATAGAGGTTAAAATAATGAATTGCTCCAAACGAGAAGATCTATATTATATTTGTAAGCTAGTCTTTGATCTACATAAAACACCTATCTATTTTCTTACTAACAAAGGAGATTTAGTATTTGAAATCTCGTCCAATATTCTGCATAACCCTATGTATTCTTCCAAAGAGGCAATACTGAATGAACTATATAAGGAACAGCCTTCCTATACTTTTCCGTCACTAGTAGAGACCGCCTTTCTCGAAAACTTTTTCGCAATTCATCTGCGTTTGAACGACCAAATTAGTGGGAATATAATTGTTGGACCAGTCCTTTATTCCAGGCTATCAGAAACATCAATTAACGGCATTATTAATGATCTTCAACTAAAAATAAACAAAGAAGAAATGATTCGATATTATCGTTCTCTACCCGTATTAAATAATATGAGTTTTTTAAATGTAAGTTTAGTGCTTTATTACATGCTATATCAGAAACAGTTGGACATAGCTGATATACTGCAAAAAAACATGCTAATAAAAAAGGTGGAATTTGAAATTGAACAGCCTGATGTACATATATCAGAGCAACGACAAAGTACATTAACTCATATCGATCCACTAGCCGAGAGGAAAATATTTGAATGTATTAAGCAAGGGAAAAAGGAGGAGTTAATTAAAAATCTAAGGAGATTACCTGAATCAGGAGAACTTGGGGTGTTATCAAAGACAAGTCACCTGCGAAGCCAAAAGAATTCTGCCATTGCAGCTATTACACTTGCAACTAGATCTGCTATTGAAGGCGGAGTTTTCCCTGAAATCGCATATACTATTAGTGATTTATTTATACAAAAACTCGAAGAAATACATAAAAATGAAGCAATACCCCCTTTTTTAGAGAATGCTTTACTTGAGTTTGCAGAACGTGTCAAAAATAGTACAATGCAGCAACATTCAAAACATATAAACGTATGTCAAAATTATATATTCACTCATCTTTATGGTGATATTACACTAAATATCCTTGCAGAAATAGTCACATTAAACCCTAGTTATTTATCTTCCCTTTTCAAAAAAGAAGTTGGAATTTCTTTAAATGAATATATTCAGCGTGCGAAAGTCGATGAGTCAAAAAAGTTAATGACATATACGAGACATTCTATATCCGAAATTTCTACATTACTAAATTTTCACGACCAAAGTCATTTTACAAAGGTATTTAAAAAACATAATGGTATTTCGCCTAAACAATTTAAAAATGGATGCAGTTATTAGTTATCCTTCGTTCCGTCAATAGATTTAATTTGTTGCTTTACATTCCTAATACATATACTTTATAAAGCGAAAACATTAATTGGTAGTACATTAATTGAAATAGATGAATGCTAAACATAATTCACATTCTTCATAACTCCTGATCATAATCCAAATTTGGAAGAATAGAGGCTTTTTTATATACAAATAATAAGCCTCAAGGAGTTGTTGACATGCATTTCATATTAAATATGTTAGGGATTTTTGTTGTAATATTAATCGTCTTCCTTTGTTCGCCTAATAAAAGAAAAATAAAATGGAGACCAATCGTTATTCTAATCATATTGGAGCTTTTTATTACGTGGTTTATGTTAGGCACCAAATTGGGCAGTATTATCATTAATAAAATTGCGTCATTTTTCAGTTGGCTACTATCGTGCGCGAATGAAGGTATTCGTTTTGCATTTCCTTCAGCTATGGAAAATCAAACAGTTGATTTCTTCTTTAGCGCCTTACTTCCTATCATTTTTGTTATCACTTTTTTTGATATCCTTTCCTATTTTGGAGTCTTAACTTGGATCATTGATAAAGTTGGTGCACTTATTTCTAAGATTTCTCGTTTACCAAAGTTAGAAAGTTTCTTTTCCATTCAAATGATGTTTTTAGGAAATACGGAAGCACTTGCGGTTGTTCGTGATCAATTATCTGTTTTAAAAGAAAATCGTTTGTTGACTTTTGGAATTATGAGTATGAGTAGTGTCAGCGGATCCATTCTTGGTGCTTATCTATCAATGGTTCCAGCAACATATATTTTCAGCGCTATTCCTTTAAACTGTATTAACGCATTAATTTTAGCGAATGTTTTAAATCCTATTGAAGTTACGAAAGAAGAAGATGTTGTTTATAAACCTTCAAAAAATGAAAAAAAAGATTTCTTTTCTACTATTTCAAACAGTATGTTAGTCGGAATGAATATGGTAATCGTTATTTTAGCTATGGTAATTGGATATGTAGCTTTAACAGCATGTTTAAATGGTATTTTAAGCTTTTTTGTAGCAGGTTTAACAATTCAAAAAATCTTCTCCATTATCTTTAGCCCCTTTGCTTTTTTACTCGGTTTAACAGGTAAAGATGCTATGTATGTAGCTGAATTAATGGGAATCAAAATCACAACGAATGAATTTGTTGCCATGATGGATTTAAAATCAAACTTAAAGTCTTTACAACCGCATACGATTGCTGTTGCAACTACATTTCTAGCCTCTTTCGCTAACTTTAGTACAGTAGGTATGATATACGGAACTTACAATTCATTATTTGGCGGAGAAAAATCATCAATAATCGGTAAAAATGTTTGGAAGCTTCTTGTTAGCGGAATGGCTGTTTCCTTGTTAAGTGCTATGCTCGTAGGGCTTTTTGTGTGGTAAATCAATACTTATAATAACGAAAGACACCTAAATGAAATTGGGTGTCTTTCGTTATTATTTCACTTTTTCTTTTATAATTTTTTATCCCCGAATCTGTCCATTCCCACGAATCACATATTTTGTAGAAGTTAATGCAGGAAGCCCCATTGGTCCCCTTACGTGTAGCTTTTGCGTACTGATGCCAATTTCTGCGCCAAATCCGAATTCAGATCCATCCGTAAAACGAGTCGATGCATTATGATAAAGTGCTGCGGCATCAACGGATGTGAAAAACTTGCTGACGTTTTCCTCGTTTTCTGAAATAATCGCTTCAGAATGCATAGATCCATACGTATTTATGTGATGAATCGCTTCTTCTACTGTAGAAACGACTTTAACTGCTAGCGTGAGAGATAAAAACTCAGTTTCCCAATCCTCTTCTGAAGCGAATGCAATAGAAGAATCAATTGCCAATGCTTTCTTATCACCACGTAGCTCCACGCCTCCTTCCTTCAATAAAGAAAACAGTTCGCTACCAAATTGCTGCGCCCACTTTTCATGAAGTATAATCGTTTCAATTGCATTACATACAGATGGACGCTGCGTTTTTGCATTTATAATAATATTAAATGCCATTTGTTTATCCGCTGTTTCATCAATGAAAATATGACAATTTCCCGCACCTGTTTCAAGTACTGGAACAGACGCTTCTCTTACTACAGTATCGATTAATTGCTTGCCACCTCTTGGGATAAGAACATCCAAGTAGTCATTTAATGTAAATAACTGCTTCGCGCTATCTCGCGTCGTATCTTCTATGAGCTGTACACTTTCTTGAGGCAAGCTCGTTTGTTTGAGCGCTCGGTGAATTACAGCAACGATCGCTTTATTAGAATGGATAGCGGAAGAGCTACCACGCAATATGACTGCATTTCCTGTTTTCAAACAAATTGTAGCAGCATCTACTGTCACATTCGGCCTTGCCTCATAAATCATCCCGACAACACCAAGTGGTACTCGCATCTCCTGAATAGATAGTCCATTTGGTCTTTCCCATGCACTTACACATTCCCCAACAGGATCACGTAAATCAATTAGCTGCTTAATTCCCTCAGTCATATCAATGATACGTTGTTCATTCAGCATAAGACGATCAAGGAGTGACTCAGAAAATCCTTTTGCCTTACCTTCTTCAATATCCCGTTTGTTTTCCTCTACAATATAAGCTGTTTCTACTATCAACTGATCAGCAATTGCGGTAAGTGCTTCATTTTTTTGATTTGTAGATGTAAGCACAAGTTCTCTAGCAACCTCTTTCGCTTTTTTCCCCTTTGCCAACACTTCATTCATTTTTATTTCCTCCTTTTTAAAGGTTAATCAGTATATTATTTGAGAACCATTTAACACGAGTATCTAAAACTAACCTGCCCATTCAAATTTGCGTGCTCTCTTTTCTTAAAATGAAACCCAATGATCTCTATGGATGACTTCATAATTATGCCTTTCGCCTCTTGCTTGAATATCTTGGCTTTGCATACCTTTTAAATTCCTTAGTTCCTCCGCGCTATATGTGCATTGTCCTTTTCCTATTACGCGCCCTTGTTGCGTAATTACTTCCACGACTTCACCCACTTGGAAAAATCCTGACACATTTGTAACACCAGCAGGAAGAAGGCTCTTTCCATGTTGAATGATAGCAGTAGCTGCCCCGGCATCTACTTCAATTTGACCGCTAACAAGCGAATGCAAGGCGATCCATTGCTTGTTCATTTTAATTACTTTTTGAGGAGCATTACCGATATACGTTCCATCACCTTTGCCCTTCAAAACATCTAAAAACTTTTCCTGTCCACGTCCTGTTCCGATAAATACACTCACTCCAAGAGATAGTGCCGTCTTTGCAGCATCGATTTTTGATTTCATACCGCCAGTCCCAAGTTTTGAACCAGCATCTCCAGCAAGAGAAGCGATTTCTTCCGTAACTTCAGGAAGAAAATAATATTTTTTCGCATCCGTATTTTTTTGAGGATTTTTGTCATATAAACCGTTCACATCCGTAAAAATCATAAGCATATCTGCCGACACAAGTCCGCTTACTAAAGCTGACAGCATATCATTATCACCGAACGTCAGCTCCTCTAAAGAAATGGAATCATTTTCATTGATGATAGGAAGAGCGGAACGGTTTAGTAGCTCTCCTAAAGTAGCGTACGCGTTACTGTATTGTTCTTTTCTAGAAAAATCACTTCTCGTTAATAAAAGTTGTGCAGTAACAATATCATATTTACGGAACTCCTCTGTGTACGCCTGCATTAATAAACTTTGTCCGACAGCTGCTGCAGCCTGTTTCCCTTTAGTTGTCACTGGTCTGCTAGGATACCCAAGAGCAGAAAAACCTGCTGCGACGGCTCCAGATGTAATTAACAAAACTTCATGCCCTTCCTGTTTCAGTCGTGCCAATGCGGCAACGTGATCTGAAAGTTGTTCTTTAGAAATGCCTCCATGACTATCTGCCAAGGAACTACTCCCTATCTTTACAACAATTCGTTGTTTTTTCACTTTTGTAACCCCCAAGTCTAAAATCAAAGTTTTTATACATTACACTTCTATTCATTCAGTTTGCAGCTATATTTATTCTCATCCATGCTGCCCTGTAGTATGAAAGAGCAAAATAAAAATGACCGCTTCGCCCTTAATAAAATAATAAGGACGAAACGGTCATTGTTCCGCGGTACCACCTTGATTGATATACATAGATATCCACTTGACGCCTATAACGCAGGCGAACGCCTAAACTTTCATTTAAGACTCAGGGATAGGTTCGATACATTCTATACGAGGAATCTTTCAGCCGGTGAATTCCACTCTCTTTCGTAAGAAGACATATGTACTAATTCCCTTCAACGATTTTCGATCTGATTTTTTTATATTATGCGATATAGTTCGATTCGGTGTCAAGAGGTATTTTTAAAAATAAATAGAGCCGCAAGTTACTTGTATGAAATTATCGCCCTACTGAATGAAAATAAAAATTGATATAAGTTTAACTCATATTCATAAGCATAAAACCTTAAATTATAGTGTATATATTTACATAATGTCGAATATAATTAATTTTTATCTTTTAGTGTTGCAAAAAGGAATATATTCTCTTAGAATGTTTCTTTATATTGCACAGGGATGTTATTCTTATTCTAAGATAATAATATCAAACCGATATAATTAATTATAAAAGGAGCAAGATCGAGTTATTATGAACAAACAAATTGGATTCATCGGATGCGGAAATATGGGGATGGCTATAATTGGCGGTATGATAAACAATAATATAGTATCTTCAAATAAAATCATGTGTTCAGATTTGAACACTATGAATTTAAAAAATGCTAGTGAAAAATACGGGATAACTACAACTACTGACAACAATGAAGTAGCTAAAAATGCTGATATTTTAATTTTATCAATCAAACCAGACTTATACTCCTCCGTAATTAATGAAATAAAAGAAGTAATCAAAAACGACGTTATCGTCGTAACAATCGCTGCAGGGAAAAGCATTAATAGTACTGAAGATGCCTTTGATAAAAAATTAAAGGTTGTGAGAGTAATGCCTAATACTCCTGCTCTTGTTGGAGAAGGAATGTCTGCTTTATGCCCTAACGAAATGGTTACAGAAAAAGATTTAGAAGATGTACTAAACATTTTCAATAGTTTTGGTCAAACAGAGATCGTAAGCGAAAAATTAATGGATGTTGTAACATCTGTAAGTGGTTCTTCGCCAGCATACGTATATATGATTATAGAAGCGATGGCAGATGCTGCTGTACTAGATGGTATGCCAAGAAATCAAGCATATAAATTCGCAGCTCAAGCTGTGTTAGGTTCTGCAAAAATGGTATTGGAAACAGGAATACATCCAGGTGCATTGAAAGATATGGT
This sequence comes from Bacillus cereus group sp. BceL062, assembly GCF_051780025.1. Classification (NCBI taxonomy): domain Bacteria; kingdom Bacillati; phylum Bacillota; class Bacilli; order Caryophanales; family Bacillaceae; genus Bacillus; species Bacillus cereus group sp. BceL062. The sequence continues at coordinate 31,456 of NZ_JBPWGY010000003.1, forward strand.
TTGTTCCCCAGGCGGAACGACAATAGAGGCTGTAGCAACATTAGAAGAAAAAGGCTTGCGAACAGCCATCATTTCAGCTATGCAACGTTGCACGCAAAAGTCTATTGAATTATCTAATCAAACTAAAAAGTAAACACTAATTACAAACTGTTTTTGACTATATACACATGTAGTTTACATACCCCTATTTTCGCCAAAAGATAAACGGACAAATTCATAAATGATTGAGTTTGCCCGTTTTGTTTTTATTATATTAAAATAATTATATTCAAATCCTCTTTTTGGCTTCTATTTCTATACCTTCTGAATGTTATGTTTTCCATTCATTCACTTTTATACACACCTAACTATGACTGTGTAATTTTATTAGATACAAGTAATTTTTCAATACATATCGGTAACATATCGAATAGCGTTTCAAATGCGTAATTTACGTCTAGACGCTCTGTCCATTGATGTGCATCTTTTCCTACCGGCCCCATATTTAATACTGGAACGTCAAACTCTTCTAATTCCTGAAGTGGAATTGAATAGCCTTTATCCCATAATGGCATATTGTCTACAAGAGAACTCATTGAATCCAATGGGTTCTGTAAGCCCACATAGCTTAAATCTGAAATTCCTCCAAAATAATTTTGATTTTCAAATGTAATGCTATGATTGTATTGGGCATACTTTTCCATTTCTACAACTACCTCTTTAATGAAAGGATTGTTGCGTGAACTCACAGCTGGATAGTACGGCGGAGCGAAGAAAAGTACAATCATCGGCGCTTTTTCTTTACATAATATAGCTAATTTATCAACTAAATCGATTGTTACTGCACGATCATCTTTATCTTCTCTATTTTTTATAATATTAGATTGAATATCATTTATTGTCTCTTTTCCATGTTGTTCAATTGCATACGCGATAAGCTCTTCATACGTTAATACATTTACTTTAAGATTAGGAGGTATGAACGGATTATATTTAGAAAAACGATATGCTTGCTTCTCGTAAGACTCTTCGATTTTCTCTGCTACTTTCGTTACTTTTTGACGCAGCAACGAAACGACATCTGTCATCGATTTTTCTAGTAAAAACAAATTAAATAGTGTGACTGCACGATGCGGAATTTGTACAGAATAGTCCTCTTTTAAGTCTCTTTGAAGCAAGTTAGTTGGTGGAGGACTCGCTTCACCATCTACAATATCACAAAGGTCCGTATTCAACTCTAATTCTGCTGTTAATAATGCAGCCATATAACTCCCATTTAAGCCTGCAAAAGGTTCACCTACATGTGTCTCTTTTCCATAGCAAAGGAAACCAGGTAACACCTTCCCAATAGAACCAGTATAAATATACTTATTTTGGTCCCCAGGATGCCTTGAAAACATAGGCTCTGAATTTAGAACCGTTTTAAATTCTAAATCATGTTCTCTTGCTAAATCTAATAATCTCGGAACAGCTGCTCTCATCCCTACGGAGTTCACTTCTTCATCTGGAACAGCTAATAAAAGAACATTCCCATCAAATCTTCCTTCACAAGCTTGCTCAACCATTGCCATTTGTAAAGCTAGACCACATTTCATATCCATTGTCCCTCTACCAAATAGCCAATCTCCCTGTTCTATATCTTCACGTACATGATCTGGTAGTTCATCTTTATGAGAGTAAAACATAGATGTTAACTTTTTAGGATGAAATGCATCTTCTTTCCACACTCCATAATCTTGTACATCTACAACATCAAAATGACTAACAAGAATTACAGTATTTTTCGTACTATCACTTTTCTTTACTAGGGCGGTAACAAAATATCGTCCATCCCCCGTCGGATTTTTTTGCAAATGATGCGGATTTTGTTTGAAATACTGTAAGTCAGATAATTGTTCTACAACAAAGTCTGGTAATATAACTTCAGCTTCTGAACCTGTAATACTAGGAATTTCAACAAGATTGCTTAATAACTGAATCAATTGTTCTTTTGATTGCCACTTTGACATAGTACCCCCCCTATTTTTCCGCATTATGAAAATCAATTCCAATATATGAATAAAAAATAACGACAGTTATCAAAATTATAATTCTGATGTACTGCCGATTTTTATTGAAATTTCATGAGCTGCTTCTTTTACCTTACTAATAAGAAAAGATAGTCGATCATCATTAATACGATGACTAATTAACCCAACACTTAATGCTCCTACTACTTTATGATTGAATCCGATAATAGGTGCAGCTACTGAAGCTGTCCCTTCTGTTTTTTCACCATAACTTACAGCATATCCTTCATTTTCTATTTGTTTTATTTGATTAAGAAGAATTTGCTTTTGTTCTGGTAAAGAAGAAAGTAATTGTTCTACAATGTATTCCATTTCATTCGTTTTCATATTGGCAAGCATCGTTTTATTTGCGGCGCCAATCGAAAGTGGAATCTGTTCCCCTAAGTTATCGATAACCCGAATTTTTAAAGGGCTATCAATTCTTTCAATAATAATAGAATGAGTTCCATTTGGAATGTTCAAATAGACACTTTCTTCCACTTCAGCGGCCAATCGCTTCATCACTTCCCTTGCAACAGATCTATAGTCTACCTTCTCCAATTGACGTAATCCTATTTCCATCCACATTGGCCCAATCTTGTACTGCTTTGTTTCTGAAATTTGTGTAACTAACCCATGCTCCATTAGAGAATTAAGTAATCTATGTACTGTACTAACCGGAAGATGTGTTCCATCAGCTATATCAGAAATAGCCCAATACTCTTTTTCATTTGTAGAATTTAATAGCTTAATAATACTTATCGCTCGATCAATGGACTGTACCATAATTCGCCTCAACTTTACTTGTAGTATGTTTAGCTTAATTAACTATCAATTTATCAAAAATTCAAACTGAAATCAATCAATTTATTTAATTTTCAAAATAAACAAAAGATACGCTATCAACATTTTGAAAACGCAAACAAAAAAATATTGACTTTTCTTTTTAATTATCTGAAAATTAGAACAATATTTCACATCACGGAATACATTCCATAATACGGAAAAACATCAATTTTCATACTACCAATTTTGAAAGTGAGGAAAACAATGACGCAAGTAAACAATACAAACAATGAATTAAAGCGCACAATGAAAAGTAGACATTTATTCATGATTGCACTCGGTGGTGTGATTGGAACGGGGTTATTTAACGGATCTGGTTTTATTATAAGTAAAGCTGGACCTGGCGGATCCGTACTTGCCTTTATGGCCGGTGGATTATTAATGTATCTCGTTATGCTATGTCTTGGTGAGCTTGCTGTAGCCATGCCTGTTTCAGGTTCTTTCCAGGAATATGCCACCAAGTTCATTAATCCTGCAACTGGGTTTACAATCGGATGGTTGTATTGGTTAAGCTGGGCGAATACGACCGGTCTTGAATTTACAACTGCCGGAATTACGATGCAGCGCTGGTTTCCTGATATTCCTGTCTGGGTTTGGTGTTTAATATTTGGTGTTACCATATTCACTATAAACGCATTATCTGCTCGTAGTTATGCAGAAACAGAGTTTTGGTTTTCAAGCATTAAAGTATCTGCCATTATCGCTTTCATTATTCTTGGCGGCGCCGCTATGTTCGGTTTTATTGATTTAAAAGGAAACGAACCAGCCCCGCTATTTTCAAATTTCATAAATCACGGTGGTTTATTCCCAAATGGACTTGCCGCTATCCTATTAACAATGGTTACAGTCAATTATTCCTTCCAAGGTACAGAACTTGTCGGAATCGCAGCTGGTGAAAGTGAAGATCCAGCAAAGACTTTGCCTCGTTCTATTAGAAATATTATATGGCGCACGATGTTTTTCTTCGTTTTAGCAATTTTTGTTCTCGTAGCTTTAATTCCTTGGGAAGAAGCAGGATTAACAAAGAGCCCATTCGTTGCTGTTTTTGATAATATCGGTATTCCGTATGCAGCTGATATTATGAACTTTGTTATTCTTACCGCTGTTCTTTCTGTCGCAAACTCAGGACTGTACGCCGCAACTCGCATGCTTTGGTCATTATCAAAAAATGAAATGGCGCCAGCCTTTTTAAAGAAATTATCATCACGAGGAATACCACTAAACGCTTTAATCTTGACGATAGCTATTTCTGCTTTTTCTCTTTTGACAAGCGTGGTAGCTGCTGAAACGGTTTATTTATGGCTTATTTCAATTTCTGGAGTCATTACAATCATTGTTTGGATGTCAATTTGTGTTTCTCAATTCTTTTTCCGTAAACGCTATTTAGCTGAAGGTGGAAAATTAGAAGACTTAAAATTCAAAACTCCACTTTATCCACTTGTACCCATTCTTGGTTTTGGATTGTATGGCATTATATTAGTAAGTCTTATCTTTATCCCCGATCAAAGACTAGGAATCTACTGTACTGTACCATTTATCATCTTTTGCTACACTTACTATCACTTTAAGATTAAGAAAAAAATCACCAGTAGCACTCATAAAGAAGGTAAAATTAGCGAACCTTTGTAGTACTGTACGATACAGAGAAGACCGCGCATGGATTTCACCTCATGTGCGGTCTTTTATCATTCCTTCATTCATTTTCTCAGGAACAATTCCCCTATTTCTTCTATACTATTGAAATGATTATTTATAGCACTTCGTGTTTTGAATTGTTCAGGAGGTTTTTGCGTTCAAGTGTTATCCTCAAACGGGTCAGTATTGCTACACTCCTTTCCTTTACTTTGGTTTCAAAGATGATGTCGGTATAATTAATGTAGGAAATGCTGTTAGCAATTATTATTTTTTTATTGTTCATAAGTTAATGCTTTTCCTTACTATTACCACTTTGTTTTGATATATTAAATTTATACTACGTCACATTAAAAATTTTAAAATAGACAGGAGTTATATAAGATGATCAAAGGATTCGGAGGAATATTTTGGAGAACTAAAAATATTGATGTTATAAAAAAATGGTACAGCGAAGTATTGAAGATTGAAATAGAAAATTGGAATGGGACTGTGATTAAACCCGAATCAGGAACTGAGACTATCTTTTCTTTCTTCAATGAAGATGACAATTATTTTCCAACAGAACAACAAGTGATGTTAAATTTCCAAGTACATAATCTACATGAGACTATTCACCATCTTGAACAAATTGGTATACCTCTTGAAAAGAAAGAAGAGGTTAGTGAATTTGGAAAGTTTATTTGGATTAAAGATCCTGAAGGACGACTCATCGAGCTTTGGGAGAAATAGTCGATTGTAATCATTCGCTATTAAGATAACGGATAATTTCGTTCAGCCGATGTCTTCGGCTATCCATAATAGATTCCTGTTGCAAATTTGTAGCAGGCTCTATTTTCACTTCATCATTTTCATTTAAACGAGAATCAATTATCCTTAACGACATTTCCTAATCCTTCGTAATTACAATTTGAAATCCCCTCCTCATCAATCATCTACTATTTAAACAAAAACTCCCCTTAAATCAAAAATGATTAAGGGGAGTTTTTCATATGCGATGAAGTTATAGTTCAGATTTCACTCGAACAGAAACATTATTTTTAATTATATTTTTGACATCTTTAAAGCTAACAAAATTGTTACTTTTCTCATCCCAAAGACGGAAACGTAGTGATTGTAAGCTTGTAGCAAGCGTAATCGTTGGTACATTTTTTAACGGAAGCGTATTATTATGTGCCTCTTCTAGTTTATAGTTAGGTACTCTTGGGCTTAAATGGTGAACATGATGGAATCCAATATTACCAGTTAAGAATTGCAAAATTTTTGGAAGCTTATAAAAAGAACTTCCTTCCACTGCCGCTTTCACATATTCCCAATCTTTATCCTCTTCAAAATAAGAATCCTCAAATGTGTGCTGTACGTAAAACAGCCAAATACCTATTGAGCCTGCTATTAAGAATATAGTACCATGTACGAAAAGGAACGATTGCCATCCGATTGCCCAGCAAAGTACCCCTATTAAAGCAACGATTAATATATTCGTCAAATAAGTATTCATACGTTCTTTCTGTCTTGCACCTTTTCGGTTAAATCTATTTTTAAGCAAGAAAACATAAATCGGACCTAATCCAAACATAACAAATGGATTGCGATATAAACGATATGCTAAACGAAGTCTAAATGGTGCAGCTACATATTCATCAACTGTAAGCGTCCAAATATCCCCTGTACCCCTCTTATCCAAATTACCACTCGTAGCGTGGTGAATAGAATGCTCATGCCCCCATTGATCAAATGGGAATAAAGTTAAAACACCCATACATGTTCCAACTATTCTATTTGCACGTCGACTTTTAAAAAAGGAATAATGGGTGCAATCATGAAAAATAATGAAAATTCGTGTCATAAATCCAGCGGCTAACAGAGATGGAACTAATGTTAACCAATAAGAAACTGACAAACTTTTATAAGCAAGGTACCATAAAATAATAAATGGAACTATTGTGTTGATAAGTTGCCAAACACTTTTTTTAATCGTTGATTTTTCAAAAGGAGCAACTTGTTTTTTTAAATTTTTAGTATTTTGTAAGGTCATTTTTCTAATTCCTTTCCTGTATGTTGCTAATTCATATTATAGCATACTATTAGTATCAGGTGTTATGTGTAGATATAATAAATATTTTATACAATGAAAATCTCTTTTTTCTTACTCATTTCTTACAAATTACTTACGTCCAAAATAGCTTCTATAATAATAAAGAAGGAGCATTTGTGCCGATAATTCGAGTTTTTTTTCCAATAAATACATAAAAAAACACAGTGCTTTTTCACATCTGTGTTTCTTATGTTCATTCCAATGAAAACCAAGTAAATTTAGGATTTATACTTTTTTGATAAAAATAACAATTACATACATTCTATACTATATAATCTATGGGTTTACCATATTACTCAATATTTTCATTATTACAAGCTAAAAGTGGTTCGTACATCATTATAGCGTGATTCTCCGTTACATATTGATCTTCTATAAACTGCTTCTGTTGATTATATACTCTGCGTTGAATCACATTATGTCGTATATAACCACCCCAGTATGCAGGCTGAATGGCGTGTTCTTTTTCATAAACTTCATATTGATAAAGTTGCAGAAAGACTGTTCTACAAACGAAATTCTTTATTTTAAGAAAAAAATAAAATTTCCCTTTTGCATTTATATAAGTCTCATCCGGAAAATTTTGCGGCAGCATCCAAACATCACTATTTACAGGACACAACATAATAAAATTGCCAACCAGTTAGCTTAGCAAGGTTAACTAGTTGGCAATTTTTTAACGAGAATGCTTTACAAATAATTGAATTGCTTCTTCCGGTACATAGAACTTCCCATTACTCTCTACAATAATACTTTCTAATTCATACTCTTTATCATTAATACGAATTATATTTTTATTAACACTTAATTGAGCTTCCACTTTATTATGATTTACTACGAGCACTGGGTTTGCTACATCGGTTTTGTCGATTGATACAGTGGCACCAATTCTCTTAAAGGCTTGTTCACTCTCTAAAAATATTTTATTTGTTACTTCTTCTAAGTTAAAGCCCATTGCTTTCGCCATCGTCTTCGCAATGTCTATATTTTGGATTAAGCCTTCTGGTTTTTGTGGTCCATAAGAGTATAAGAATACATCCTCACCTGTATGTCCTCCTGTCGTAAAGCCAATATTTGCACGATTAGCCAATAACGTAGTAAGGATTCGACCTACATCCATTTTCTTTTTTGCCGCTTTTAACTTTTCTTTTTCATCATGAGTTAGATTGTCCAAACCGTATAGTTTAGCTACACCTTCTACATTTGATAAATCAGATTTCAGTTTATTTGTAGTCCCTTCAAGTGTCATTTTCGCCTTTTTCAATGGGGCAATGTATGCAGATACAGGTGTAGTATTATATCCCTTTGTCGTATTCATATTGCCAATAGAGATACCACTGTTGCCATGGTCAGCTACAGCAATGAGCATCGTATTACCGTCTTTCTTCGCAAATTTTAATGCTTCTGCAACCGCATTATCAAATGCCAATACATCACTAATAATCCCAATCGGATCATTCGCATGGGCTGCCCAATCTGGCTTACTTCCTTCTACAAATAAAAAGAAGCCATCTTTATCTTTTGATAATGTTTGAATTGCTTTTTCCGTCATTTGAGAAAGTGTTGGTTGCTCTGGATTTGTTGCTTCACGATCCATATCGAACGCAAGGGCATTATGTGAGAAAGAGCCCCAAATTTTATCAGATTTAGAGTTCAATAATGCATCTTTCGTTTCAACTAAGTCGTATCCTTTATCTTGAATCACTTTTACTAAATCTTCACCATCTTTACGGATTCCATTTCTTTTCACAGGCTGTAGTGCTGCTTTTCCCCCGCCTAATACGACATCTATATTTTGATACACTTGCTGCTTCGCAATTATGTCAAAATGCTTGCGGTTAGCATGATGGGCTGAGAAACCAGCAGGAGTAGCATGTTGAATTTCAGATGTAGCAACAATTCCAGTTGCCCGACCAGAGCGGTTTGCACCTTCTAGAACGTTCGCAACTGGCCGCAGCTTCTCCTCTTCTTTAATTGGTTTTAAGCCAGGTGAATTCACAATAGATGGCAATACACCTACATATCCTGAATTCGATTTATTCCCTGTCGCTAAAGCTGTAGCTGCTGGGGCTGAGTCTGTAATAGCCGATTCTGCTGAATACGTGCGAACACCTCCTGTTACGATTTCATCTAATGCAAGCGGTGCACCTTTATACAAGCGAGCTAACGTTGTTGCTGAAGAGCTCGTTCCATCCATAACCATCATAATTATATTTTTTGGTTGATGCTCTACTTGTTCCACCTTAGCTTCGGCCGCCTGATAATTCATCATGCTTTCAGTACTTAATACACTTAATGTTACAGTTGATACTAATAATATCCCCTTCACTTTTTTACTCAATTTCATCATTTTTGTTCCTCCATAAACTTCACATTCATTTATATACAAGATCCAATTTCCCATTACGTTTATACAAACTTATATATGTTCTTTTTTATTAGTTCCCTATTGTCATAAAGCTAACAACAATTACCGTCACTTTCGTTCATTAATTAAATAATGTTATATGTCACAGCCCTATATTCTCTACTATTAAAGTGTCATTATTCTCTTCATCATATAAAAATTTGTTTATCAATAAAAACACGATTAAATGAAATAAAAATTTATTGTTAAACAATAAATTACATGTTAAATTATATAGATAATAATTAAATGAGGTGCTTTTTATGAAACAAGGATCAACACTCTTTTTAAAGACGGCTGTTATTCTTATGGGAATTCCTGTTCTTGCTATGTGCATTTTTTTAGTTCCTAAAATAGGGAATTTCGCTGCAGAATTATATCCTGATATTGCATATATTAAATATCTTGTATTTATCAACTTATACGCAACAGCAATACCTTACTATTTCGCACTGTACCAAACGTTTAAGCTGTTAAACTATATTGACAAAAACAACGCATTCTCAAAATTGTCTGTAAAAGCGTTAAAAAATATTAAGAACAGTGCATTAACAATTAGTGTATTATATGTATTAGGCATGCCGCTTTTCTATCTCGTGGCAGAGAGAGATGACGCCCCGGGCATTATTATTATTGGAATGATTATGATTTTTGCTTCATTGGTTATCGCTGTCTTTGCTGCCGTTCTCCAAAGACTATTAAAAGATGCTATTAATATAAAATCAGAAAATGATTTAACGGTCTGAGGTGAATAATATGGCAATAATAATTAATATTGATGTAATGTTAGCGAAAAGAAAAATGAGTGTAACAGAGCTTTCGGAGAAGGTTGGAATTACAATGGCTAACCTTTCTATTTTGAAAAACGGAAAAGCAAAAGCGATTCGATTTTCAACTTTAGAAGCAATTTGTAAAGCATTAGAATGCCAACCAGGAGATATTTTAGAATATCAACCTGAAGATACCGAATAAAAAGAGTCCTTCTCACATGAAGGACTCTTTTTATTGCACATTACGGTGCGAAATTAATTTGACCAGTAAACAATAAGATAATCGTGATAATCCAAAATATAAAAAATGATGAGGACAGTATGAATGAAAGAATACCTATCCCCTTCTTCTCTGTTTTTTTCGTCATTATAATTATTGAAAGTATGATACCTACGCCTGTAAGAGCAATGGTAATATAATCTCCCACTATATTACTCACATTCGCTATCCTCGTTGGAGTTATAAAAACGAATAAAAGACATAAAATTCCGATAAGTAAAGATATATAGCTTATTATACTGTACTTCTTTTTGGGGACTATTTCGATTTTCATCATAACCCACCCCTTCTGTATAGCTATGATTTCATACTAGCACGAATAACCATAATTTGATTTTATTTTACCGCCTATAGTGCTTTTATTGAGTTAATTTCTTTTTAATACTTTTTTAAAAAAGCATATTGGACCTACTACCAAATATGCTGGGTTTGATAAGAAAGTCGGCTTCTTACCTTCAATTGCATGACCTACAAATTGAAAAATCCATCCTAATATAAATAATGATAGCCCTAATTTCCAATTCACAAATAAAATGAATATAGAAGTGATAATCGTAGGAATACCAATAAAGTGAAAAAATTTATTCATTGGATGTTGATGGTCGTCTCGATATTTTTTAAACATTTTTTGAAAGTCCATATCTTACCCCCTCTCCATTATTAAAAATCTTATTTTAATTTGAAACTAACGAAAGTAAATTTTCTTCTACTAATATATATGCAGGTGTACCATGAATAACCTATACAGCCAATCTTTTTAAAAAAACTAAAAAAGCTTCTGAAATAATTAACCTACTACATACAAAACATAGAAAATAACCTCTACTTTTTGTATGAAAAGTAGAGGTTATTTTCAAACCATTTATAAAGAAACCTCTCTATCAATCACTATCTTAAAAAATTCCGAGTAATGTGCCAAAGAATAATCCGCTACATCACAAATCCCTTGATACATGCATGTTGAAATACCTAATTCCTTTGCCGGTAATAAATCTAACTCTCTATCTCCAATAGCTAAATCAATATTGTACTTTTTATGTAAATAATTATACGCTAAAGAATTCGGTTTTCGAGGGAAACCATCGTCAATTGTAACCATATCGACGAAATATTTGTCCCATCCGTAATATTTTAAAATTTCCATAACCCCTGCTTTATGTTTATGGGTCATGATTACATTTTTATCTGCAAATTTCAAAACCTTTTCGACACCAGCAAAAGGCTTCATATCTTTTGGAGTAAATTTCTTCTTCAAAATTTTAATCTTTTCTTCCTGCTCACATGAAATATTATAATAATGAATTGCGTGAGAATATGATATTTTCAAGTTTTTGTATATTTCTTGTTCATCTACTGTATCACCTAATATTTCAGAAAGCATCTTCGTATATGCAGGATACGTATCAAATAACGTCCCATCAAAATCCCACAAAATATTCATTGTATTCACCCTTCTATTTTCGAATCATTGTATGACTAAATCCGCCCTATCCTTCGGCAATTCCATTTCTAAATAATACTCCTCTGCTTTCCAATACCTGTTTTGAAACTTTGAAAGTTTCTTTTGTGTCTCTTCGCTTTCACGCTGAAACCTTGTTTCCCTTGGACAGTCCAAATACACCATATAATGAAAGAAATCTCTCCATTCTTTTCGCTGTAGAAAAACTCCTTCAATTACAATTACACCTACAATAGGGATCTGGACTTTTTTCATTTCACATGAATCTGTATCATCATAATAGAAAGGCAATTTCAATTTCGTTTCATGTTGTAACTTTTGAAAAAATTTCTGCCGCAAGTATGCAATATCCCACTGTAAATAATAGTACTCATACCATTCTTCATATCCTGTATGATAGCGTTTATTACGCTCCACTATATGATCATCAATATGGAAAATATGAAACGGAATGCCTTCTTGTTTCATATTTTCTTTTAATTTTGTTGCGAATGTTGTTTTTCCTGAACGACTTAAACCATCTATTCCGATAATGAATCGGTTTTCTTTATGTTTCTTCATTATACTTATAATTTCACTCGTACTCATTGCTTCTTCCACTCTTCTTTTAATAAAGAAAATAAAATGGTATCATGAGCAACTCCATTTTGAATCATATGTTTTCGAAGTAATCCCTCTTCTTGAAACCCTGCTTTTTTTAGCAATTTTTGAGATGCCTTATTTTCTACATATACGACAGCTGCGATTCTTATAAGTTGCAGCTTTTCAAATCCGTAAGTTAAGATGGCTTGTAATGCTTCGGATGCATATCCCTTTCCCCAATATATATCATCTAATTCATAACCAATTTCAGCTCGTTTATGATGATTGTTAATTAAATGAAATCCGCACGTTCCGATTAATTGGTCCGTCCCTTTTTTCTCTATTCCCCAGCGAAACACATTGCCTTCTTCATAACGATTTTTAAACGTTTGAATCGTTGTTTTCGCTTGCTCAATATTTTCGAAAGAATCCATTCCGAAATATCGTATAACAGATTCTTTCGAAAAATATTGGAACATCATTTCTGCATCTAATAGTGTAAGTTCTCTTAAAAGTAAACGTTCAGTTTCTAGTTTCGGAAATTCCATCTCTTTTTCTCCCTCTATTCTAATGAACTGCAAATTTCAATATAATTTCCATCTGGATCAGCAATATAGGCAATTGTTTGTCCCCACGGTTTCACAATTGGCTCAACTAAAACTTTAATGCCTTGCTCTCTGAAATGCTCAATTGTTTCTTGTACATTCTCAACTACGAATCCCAATTCGAAGTGAGAAGATTGTAATTCACCTTCTGTAAGCGGTAGTCCTGTTAATTCTTTCACGTCTTCTCGTGTATTCATCGCTAATATTGTAGATCCAGTATTAAATTCAATATATGTACCATGCTCAGCTTTTATAGGTAACTGTAAAGTATCTTTATAGAATCTTAAACATTCTTCAAACTTTTCTACATATAAAATGATGTATTTCATTTTTAAATTCATGTTACATCCCCCTTTTGTATTCATCCCTAAAAATTCGACAAAAACTACAAAAAAACCTTGTTCTTCCTACAAATGAACATAAAAAAATGAGGCCGATTTCTCGGCCTCCCAGCTTATTGGCATAAAACAGGAGATTTGGTTTGGACATAACCAGTTCGTACTTTTATTATATTTTATTTTTTCTGAATTTTAAATACTTTAAACACCTATTTATATTGAGAAAGTTTTTTTACTTGCATAAAATTATACTGTTTAAGAAATGCTACAAATGGAGGTGTATACATATGGAACCAATGCTTTGTCCAAGCTGTAAAACAAATCGTACTCGCTTTAACATTCTTGAGCAACAAGTAAAACCAGTAAAGTTAAATCCTCAAACTGGTCAAGTAGAAGAAGAGTACACTAATGAAACGATGAATGCTTTTCATATGGCTTATCAAGGACCTACATACCGAGTCCAATGCGCTGTATGCGGACTTGTTGAAAACCCTGAACAATTTATTAAACCCGCGCAAAATCAGTCTTTCTAATAAAAACATGATTGTCCCTTGTAGAAATAGACTTTTCTATAAGGGATTTTTCCGTTTAATATGGTAACAAAAAACGTATTCCTTCCTTATTATATGTTAAACCTCATACCCTTTTAGTAATATTTACAGAAGAGAATTAAAACAAATGATTTTAAATAACAAGTGAATGATTCCATCTACATTTCTACTATTAACTTGTCACATAGTAATCTTTTACTTTTGGATCTTCGATTGGAAGAAAATAACGACTTCTTACGGTCTAACAATATGGATTCTTTCTACTATTTGTGGTCTTTTACTTTATTACCATTTTAAAAATCAAAAATCTAATAAAGTGATATTAATTGCTAGTTCGTTATTATTAATTATTTCTTCTTCATTTATGATTTTTTTAGGTATTGTTACTGGTAGTTATCTTTGTAACTTTTAATTCTATGACTTAAAAAGGTCGTCTTTTATTATGTAAAAAAGAATGAACAAAATAAATATATATAAAGATTTGAGAAGATGATTCCTAGACAATAATTATCTTCTCTAATAATATCACTCTTTGTTATAATATTTCCTTTTTCAACTTTTTAATCTTCAAATATAAATTAATAAGTATATATACATATACGAAACCAAAAAAGCCTACCATACCTTTATATAATCCAGATTCTGATATACCAAGAAAACATAAGTAAAGCGCTGGCATTAACGTTACAAACATAATCGCAACGAACTGTTACAACTCAGTAAGTTTTTGTACCCTCGTTTCCTTGTCTGAATATATGTCAGGCAACTTATTTTCCTCTTCTACTTCTTTACAAAAATAATTCCATTTCGCAAAACTCGTTACATGTTTCCACCCACACATTTCATATATTTCAATATATTCTTTTTGTTTTTCTTTTGTATCTTTATAATCTAATCTAAAATCTGCTTTATATATTACATCTTTCGGTTTTGTTTCCTTAAACGTATACATTATATTATATTTTTGTAATGCCCAACCTTGTTGATGCATTTTTCTTAAAAAGGCTTCCTCTTTTTCTAAACTCCATCCAGCGAAAAATTTAAATACCTTCTTTGTCTCCATCTTCCATTCACTCCCCTAATATCCTATTTCCATTCCTTACAGATCTCTGTAACCTGTTATATTCTAGCTCTAACACTTCTCTCCCAAACGACGTTAACTCATAGCACTTCTTTCTGTCTGTAGAGGCCACTTCAACAATTAACTTCTCTTTTAGTAACTTCGTCGTATTCCCATATAAAGTACCAGGACCGAGCTTTACTTCCCCTTTTGTCATCTCTTCAACCATTTGCATAATTCCATATCCGTGCATTGGTTTCACTAATGACAAAAGTATGTAATACGTCGCCTCTGTTAACGGAATATATTTTTGTGCTTTTGCATTCATTATACCTACCTCCGATACATCGTCTTATGATATATCGATTTACGATACATCGTATAACGATATTGTATAATCATATTCCAAAATATACAAGTATAATTTAATAATTAAATATCCATTTCTTTAAATTGAAAAATACTACCAATTTTCAGAATAATTTGTTAAAATGTAGAAACATTAACTCTTTTATACTGAAAGGAATGATACATATGATTCATAAATTAAAAGAAAATATAAGGTCTGTGTTTGTTGGTAAGGAAAATGTTATTGATCTACTACTCGTTTCTCTACTTGCTGATGGACATGTACTGCTTGAAGATGTGCCTGGTACTGGGAAAACGTTACTTGCGAAAACAATTTCAAAAAGTATTGGTGGTAATTTCTCTCGTGTTCAATTTACCCCTGATGTACTTCCGAGTGATGTAACAGGTATTGAATATTTCAACCCAAAAACGAGCGAATTCGAATTAAGACTTGGACCAGTTATAACGAACATTTTACTAGCAGATGAAATTAACCGTGCTATGCCGAGAACACAGTCTAGTTTGTTAGAAGCGATGGAAGAACGACAAGTGACGCTTGAAAAGCAGTCCACTCCTCTTCCGAAACCGTTCTTTGTTATTGCGACGCAAAATCCAATTGAATCACAAGGAACTTTCCCTCTTCCTGATGCACAGCTCGATCGTTTTTTAATGACAATTTCAATCGGTTATCCGGCTCCAGAAGATGAGCTACAAATGATGCGACGTTTTCGTAACGATACACCATTAGAAAATGTAACCTCTGTAATCTCTTTAGAAACTATTTTAGAAGCACAGAAACGAGTAAAAGAAATTTTCGTATCAGAACCGTTGGAACATTATATAATTAAACTTGCTCACGCTACAAGAAATCATGATTACATCACTAACGGTGTAAGCCCGCGTGCCACTTTATCTTTAGTACGCGCTGTTCAAGCGTTAGCCTTTTTACGTGGCAGAGAATATTGTACGCCTGAAGATATACAATTTTTAGTTCCTTCTGTTTGGAATCACCGTATCGTCTTATCGATGGAAGGTGCATTACGCACAACAAAAAATGAAATTATGCAAAGAATTTTAAAAGAAGTTGATGTACCAGTGGAGATTGAGCAAGCATGAATGGTCAACGCGTTGTAACTGTACCTTTATTTTTTCAGCTTCATATTATTCAATTAACTGTGCCCGTCGCGTTACTTTTCACATTCTTTTTCCCGCAACGCATGCTTATGTTTCTCTTTTTCTTTTATTATTTATTTGCGATTTTCATTTATAAATACGTCGCTTTCATAGAGAAAAAGTTTCAAGTTATAAATGAGAAACAAACGACTCGGCTATTTCCTGATGAATCTGGACAGTTTTTTATTCATTTGAAAAACGGGGGAAGCATACCACTCGTTAATGGTGTTTGTTATTTTCATTTACATTCATCTCTTATACCGCATAAAGATCAAGGAATTGAACAAATATCAAAGACGTTATTTTCTTTCCCATTTTCACAACCTGCACATTCAGCGCAAAAATGGGATTTAACATTAACTGCAACGAAGCGTGGTGTGTTTCAAATTGAACAGTTCGAATGTGTATTAAAAGATCCATTTCATCTATTGACTGTACATTTACCTGTTTTTGATAAATTAAGGACAGAAATTATTGTGTACCCTTCTCCTACAGAAGTAGCAGGTTTGCAAGAACTTCAGCAACTATTAAATGGTTCATATCGAACGAATTTTTCTTTTTACAATGATGAAACATCTATTATCGGTGTGAAACGATATGAACGTGAATCATTCCGCTCTATTCATTGGAAAGCATCTGCTAAAATGCAGGAATTACAAGCAAAGCAATATGAACCCGTAAAAAATTATAGCTGGACGATTTGTCTTTCTTTAGCAGCGAATCGCGGGTTTGGTTGGAGAGATAACATAGAAGAACTTATTTCATATGCAACATACATTTGCCAATACGCAACGAAGCATCAAATACCGTTTGAATTGTTTATAAGTGTATTAGCAGAAGGCGGTGCATTACATTTACCGTTAAATGAAGGACAAGCACATTACGGAAAGGCATTAGAGGAATTGGCGCGTATTTCAGATGATAGTACGCTTCTTCCGAAACAAGGATTTCTTCACTATGTGACGAGAAAAAGAGAACGCTCGTCTACGATGATTTACATCGGTATACAGAAGAATGAGCTCCCTCTTCTAACGCAACCTACATTTCTCATAAATATTGAAGGGATGGTGGAAGCAGTTGAAAACTTGGCTCTATCACGTTAATGACTTTATTCTGCTGCTTCTCCTTTCGTTATTAACGGAAAGAGACGAAATAGTTGGTATTGCTATATTTTTAGCGACCGGTTATGTAGGAGTACTTCTTATTAATAAATTAATGAAGAAAAAAACAACAGGATTTGTAATACTGTTAGTTGCTCAAATAGTCGGTTGTTCTTTCATCCTACCTTTTTCTCTTTTTGGCACAATTATGTTACCGCTTTTCTTCTTTATCGTACATGCAATTGGACCTGGGTATCCGGTGCAAAAGTCGTTAAGCGGTATTTTATGGTTTGTATTTTCAGCTATATTTCATGCCCCTTTTCCACCGTTATGGAAATTGTTATTATTAGTTTTACACATTATGATTACATTTTGGCAAACAGGTTCAAATCGTAATCAACAGCTATTACGTTTCACTTCTATTATTGCTATTGGAACAATTAGTGCTTTACTTATTCCGGTATTCCCTTATATTCGTCTTGTTTTTTCTTATATCGTTCAAGTAGTTGCGTTAGGATTCGGATACGCTATCAATCCGTTGTTTTCGGCAGCTGCATTAAAAGAAACAGATGATTTTTGGTCGAATAAAGGGAATCTAAAAGATCCTACTATTAAAGATGATCTGGAGCCACTTCCTTTTGATCCAACTCTTATAAATAGCATAACCATAATAGTCTGTACCACCATCGCCATTTATATCGTTTGGAAAATAATAAAACATCGAAAACATTTAAGTTTACCAAATATACCAGTCTTCGAATCTACAATCATTACTGATAAAGAAGGTATGAGCCAAAAACGAATGAAGCGAAATAAACCACCACATAATGAAATTCGAAAAGAAATTTTCAAACTTGAAAGTAAATTATCCCCTACTTTAAACCGGGAACGAGGAGAAACAGTTGAAGCGTGGTTAGAAAGAATTCATGATAATGAAGGTATACATATTCAGAGGGATATTATTATAGATGCGTATAATGCAGTACGTTATTCAAATGATGAAAACACTGTACTTCTGAATGAATTTAAGGAAGAGGTTCATAAGCTTTATGCGTATGAGAAGAGTTTGAAGAAAAAGAGAAAATGATGTATACAAAAAGACTCCTATTAAACTAGGAGTCTTTTTGTAAAAGTCCACGTTGCTTTTCACAAATTATGCTTTTTTTCCTGCTTCAATTTCTAAAGATTCTTCATGCCACCAAAGTGTTTCTTCCGGATCCTCTTTAGCGATTTGGCGTGCTTCTTTTTTCGATTCTACTGTAGGATATGAACCTTTTAGCGCACGTCCTGATGTTGTAACGAATAGTACACTAAATACGACTAATCCAATTATACTTACACCTGCTAAATAAAATGCTGGTGCGAGCGGATTACCGGTTGCATGAACTAAGTATGAACATACGAGCGGTGTTGTTCCACCGAATATAGATACAGAAATATTAAAGGAGATCGAGAGTGCTCGATAACGTACATCGGTGAAAAAGAGTGATGGTAATAACGAAGGTAGTGTTCCTTCATACACACTTAGGAAGAAACCTAATACGAAAATACCTGCAAATATAGCTGCAATATGTCCGTTACCTATTAGTAAAAATGCTGGAATTGCAAATACGCTTAAACCAAGTAAACCAATTTGCACGACGCGTTTATTACCAATTTTATCACTTAATTTACCGAAATAAAGTGCTAATGGAATCATAAGTGCCATCGTAATTGAAATAATTAATAAGCCAGTTGTTTCTTTGACTTTAAGTACTTGAGTTAAATAAGAAGGAATATACGAAAGAATCATATAATTCGTAATATTAAAGAAGGCGACAATTACTGTGCTTAATAAGAAGTCTTTTTTGTGATATTTAATAATATCCATAAATGAAAATTGTTCATTGTCTTCAGATTCCTCTTGTGCTTTTTCCATCTCTTCAAAGATGGGAGATTCATCTAAATGACGGCGTAAATATAAACCGACCAAGCCTATTGGTGCAGCTATTAAGAAAGGAATACGCCAGCCCCAGCTGAGCATTTGCTCATCTGTTAACAATAACGTTAAAATGGTAACAATTACCGAAGCAGCAATGTAACCTGAGAGTGTTCCAATTTCAAGACCACTACCGAGTATACCACGCTTTTTATCTGGAGAAGATTCTGCGATATAAACCATTGCTCCTGAATATTCGCCTCCTGTAGAGAAGCCTTGAATCATTCGGGCAACTAAAAGTAGTATTGGTGCCCATACACCAATTTGTTCATAGGTTGGTAGTAATGCGATGAATAATGTAGAAAGTGCCATTAAAATAATAGTAGTACTTAATACGATTTTTCGGCCATACTTATCTCCTATTCTACCAAAGAATACACCTCCGATTGGTCGAACGAGAAAGGCCGCTGCAAATGTACCAAATGTAAGTACAAGCTGCAAACCACTATTATTAACACCTGAGAAGAATAATTGACTTAAAATTACCGCTAAATACGCGTATAATCCGAAGTCAAACCACTCCATTGCATTCCCTATACCAGTAGCAACCACTGCTTTCCTGGCTTGTTTAGGATTGACAATATTAACGTCTTGAGGTTCAAAATTTAAATCATTATTTTGTTGCATATAATAAAACAGCTCCTTGTTTAATTTAACTTCTTTAAGCACACCTTCTCTTATTGAATAAAATTAATTCGAAGCACTTAAGGAAAATTAATGTCTCCTTATCTGTTATTATTGTTTCACATAATTAATTATTTGTCCAATGAGATGCTCTCTATGTTAAGTAATTTACTATTTTAAAAAGCTGAAGAAGGCGCTAAAATAGCGCCTTCTTCAGCTTTTTATATTTTTTTAAATACTTGCTGTAGCTGCTATGCTATGAACACAGGAAATAAACTCATAAGTGAATGCGTCAATTTCCTCTTTCGTAATAATATACGGCGGAAGTAATCGAATAATATTCCCTTGTGTTACATCAACTAACATTCCTTTATTCATTAGCTCCATCTGTAATTTCTTCACATTTTCATTCGTGTCATTCACACTTATCCCAAACATCATCCCCGCATGACGCACTTCCTGAATATAATAAGAATTTTCTTTCTGAATGTCTTGCAGTTTGTCATTCAAATATAGTGACGTTTCATAAGCTTCTTCCATTAAACCATCATCAATTAATGTTGTTAATACCGTTAAACCTAAAGCTGTTCCCATTGATGAATGAGCAAATGTTGTGCCATGATCTCCGGGTGAAAATACATCGCATAGCTTTTCACCTACAATAATTCCCCCTAGCGGTATTCCTCCTCCTGCACCTTTACCAATTTGAATAATATCCGGTGTAATATTGGAATTTTGATAAGCGAACAATTTCCCCGTTCTCCCCATGCCACTTTGTACTTCATCAACGATAAGCAGCACATTATATTTATCACAAAGATGTTGAACACCATGTAAATATTCACTTGATAAAGAATATATCCCGCCGCTTCCTAATACAGGCTCTAACATAATTGCAATAGGCTTTTCATTTAAAATTGTTTCTTCTAATTGCTCTATATTCTCACGCTCTACTTCGTATACAGGAATAGATGTTTTAGGGAAACTTTGATATACATTTTCTTGTCTCGTAAAATGAAGTGCCCCTAACGTTCGCCCGTGGAAACTACCTTTGAGCACAACGACACCTTCTCGCTCTTCATTCGTAATAGATCTATATTTATCAATTAATTTCAACGTTGTTTCTGTCGCTTCCGTACCAGAGTTTGTAAAAAATACTTTGCCGTTTTTTAAAGAGTACTCAACTAATTTCTTTGCATACTCAATCGCAACTGGGTTTAAAAAGTGAAATGGAAGATGCAAAGATTTCGTAACTTGCTCCATTGTCGTTTGCACAATTTTAGGATGATTGTATCCTAATACATTTACTCCTACGCCAGAAAACATATCTAAATACTCTTTTCCATTCACATCATACAGTTGACAACCTTCTCCTCTTTCTATTGCAACCTCCGTACGGCAATACGTAGGCATCATATATTCTTTATCTAATTGAAACCAATCCGACATGTTCATTTCCTCCTAGTTATTTTTACTATTTTTTTAATGACCATTATCTATAAAGTTATTTATCAATTAATTTTTAAGATTAAAATTTTAATAGTGTGTTTTCTCTTTCCGATATTCATTTTTCCATAATTTCTTCTATTTCAACAGGTCCACTCTATATGCGTTTTTTTCATCTAGCGGTATGTTACTACTTTGAACTTTGTATGTAATACATAATCAAGGCTATAGAATCATATTTAGTAACAATCGAAGAAAAAATTTGGAGGCTATATCGATGAATGAAAAATATAATAAAAAGAGGCAACCCTTATTAGGAGAAGACCTTAATCAAAATCGAGAACTTAATGAACAAGCTACACTTCACTCTCAAACAGTCGGTTCACGTGGACCTGTTCTCAAGCAAGATAGTGTACTGCATGAAACCTTACAAGAATTTATACATGAAAAAATTGTAGAAAGACCTGTTCATGTAAAAGGTTTTGGGGCATTCGGTTATTTTCAAACGATCTATCCGATGTCTGAACATACAAAGCTAAGTTTTTTACAACATTCTAATGAGAAAGTTCCTGTTATGGTACGGTTTTCGTTAGCTGTTAGTACGAAAGGAACACCAGATACTTCTAGAAATGTACGCGGCTTTTCCACAAAATTTTATACAAAAGAAGGCGTTTTCGATCTTTTATGTAATCACATTCCTGTCTTTTCCGTTCGTGATCCGATGCGTTTCCCTGAAACGATTAAAGCGTTGTTGCCTTCACCTAAAAATAACTTAATAGATCCGGATAGATTTTGGAATTTTGTCGCTAGAGCACCCGAATCCATTCATTTTGTTGTCCGTTTATACTCTAATGTCGGTACGGTAAAAAGTCTTCGTCACATCCCAGGACATAGTGTAAATACATACGTTTGGAGAAATGCTGAAGGCAATCGAAAGTACGTAAAGTATCATTGGTATCCTTTTGAAGGTGTACAATTCATTACTAGTAAGGAAGCTACTAAACTAGCTGCTGAAAATCCAGATTATAGTGGGAAAGATTTATATGATGCAATTGAGGCTGGTAAATCAGTGGAGTATGGTTTATATGTCCAGCTCATGGATCCAAAAGATGAAGTACATCTTTCTTATGATCCGCTAGATGATACAAAAGTATGGGATGAAAAGATGTACCCTCTTATACCAGTCGGTAAAATGGTATTAAATAAAAACCCTGAAAATTATATGGAACAAGTAGAAAAAGTCGCCTTCTCCCCTTCTAATTTACTAGATGGTGCAGAACTATCTGATGATAAAATGTTGCAAGGGCGTGCTAACATTTATAGCGATTCTCAAAGAAGAAGAATTGGACCTGAATTTCGAAAATTAGCGATTAACCAACAGCAAAATTGGACACCTGCTAATCAAATAACAAGCGGTGATGGAAGGTATGTTGAAGGTAAACTTGAAAGAGCTCCTATAACGAAACAGAATGACTTTACGCAGGCTGGTGAATTTTATACGCAGTTAAAACCAATAGAAAAAGAATATCTTGCTGAAAATTTAGCTAATGATTTGAAAGGTATATCTGATGATATTAGGAAGATCGTTTTGGAGTATTTCAATCGAGTATCCACTGATTTGAAAACAAAAATTGAGACAAAAATGAAAGAGCATTAAGAAGATTAAAACATACTTTCCGAATGAGAATTCAAATCTATATTAATTATTTTCTTGTCAAAATCCAATGAGTTTATTTAATTAAAAAATGTAAAGCCAATATATCCCTGTTCTATAATTAGAACAGGGATATATTGAAGTAGTTTAATGTTTAACATTAAATACTTTATTTCGCTAAAAAATGCAATAAGTAGCCTTTCAAAACAAACTATAGTAAACTACTTTACTTGTACCGTATAATTCCCTGTTCCACCACCATACTTATATACACTTAAGTAATATTTCCCTGGCTTTGCATTATAATTTCCAAGCAATTTGTTTCCATCACGTTTTGTTGCATAAGCTACATAATTGTTTAGATCTGATTCAGAATATAATACCCAGTTCAGTCCAAGATTTTGTTCGTTCGTAACAGAAATTTGTAAATCTTTTTGATCCTTTACATCAATAACAAATTTATCTCCCTGATCTTGATCACTTAAGTTTCCTCTTAATAACGTATTTAAAAATAGTGGATTGGCTGTTTCAAATGAATTATTCGGCTCTTTTTCTACAGCCGTACCTTCTTCCGTATTTACTCCGCTAAACACAACATCATATTCAAATTGTCCAGCATGATTAACACGGTAATTTATAAAATAAGCAGTCAATGTTTTATATCCAGTCCACTCTTTTCCTGAAAGACGTTTCAACATATCATTTGTTGCTTCATTCATCACTTTCCAGTCCTCAACTTCTCCTTTAGCCACACTTCCTGTATATGTCCCCTGTAGTGTAAATGTATTAAAGAATTGTGATTTATTCTTTGTTACTTTCACATCTTTTAACTTTGCTTCATTCGTAATATCTGAAGTAATGTCCGAAAGCGATTTTGGATCATGCTGCGCTAAGTACTCATCTGATACTTGTGGGATTGTATACTTATCACGATTATCTATAAGCATTTGCATATAAGATTGATATTCTTCATTTAAGTTGTTATCTTTGCTTAATGCAGAACGGTATGCGTCGTAACTTGAAACATCATTTGCACGAATTAAATCATGCACTTTATCGAACATTTCAGGACGTTTATTATACATATATGATTGCAATGCAAACGAATAGTTATAAAAATCCCACGTTCCATATTTCGCATTTAATGTTTGGGATGCTGTATAACGTTTTGCAGGATCATTAGATAACCCACCAATTATACTTTTTCGCGGTACTACACTATTTAATCGCGTTGAACCTGCAAAGAACTCTGCATTTCCTTCTTCAAACCATGTTAAACGTTCATTTTGATACATTTCCCCTTGGCCCCATAATCCCTGAACCTCGTACCTTCCTTGTAAGTAGTGTGTAAATTCATGGCGGAACAATTCTTCCAAACTATAAATACTTTGCTCTGGTGTACGTTCATAAGTAAAGAAAGTTCCCGTTCCTTCAATATAAATTCCACCATTATTCGTTTCATATCCGTACAGTTGACGATTAAATTGATACTCATCTGGACTATTATAAATAACCATCGTTAATACATCATCAGCATGTCCACTTTCAAGTGGTTTATCGCTACCAACTGTACGATAAAATTGAGAACGTACTTCTTTTGCCGCCCAGTATAGACGTTTAATTTTCTCTTCGCTAACTTTATCCCCAGCTTTAAAGACAATTGCTCCATCATCAAACGTATACGTTTTCGGTAAATATTTCTTTTTACCCTCTTCTCGAATTTGATCTAAATTTACAGTTTTTCCGTTCGCATCTATTCCTCCATAATTTGTAGTAATTTGTTCTGCCGCAACAAAGTATTGCTCTCCTAAAAATGGATAAATTCGCATTGCATCTGTAACAACTTGTTGTCCTTTTGTCGGCGTGCTATGAAGCTTGCCCAATCGGCCAGCATAGTAAATTCCGTTATTTATTAACCATCCATTTTTATCTGATACAGTACCAAGTAGTGCGAAACGACTTACTTCATTAATAAAGTTATCGATATTTCGATACCATATCGTATCTTTCGGCTCTTTTCCAGTCGTGTACATATCCGTCTGAATATCAAAGTCAATTCCCTTCATCAACTCATATATAGCGTCTCCTTTTGTTCGGTCTTCAATGAAAGTTGCAAGATTATCGTTATATTGTTTAAAAATTTCACCTGCATATAAAACCGTTTCAACATCTGCTGATGCATTTCCAATTAATTTTCCATATGATGAAATTACTTTATTTTGTTCTGATGTACCAAGTTTGAAATTTGGATTTTTTGCAATTGTTTTTAAAGCTGGTAAACATTTATCATGGTAGCTACGCTCATTTAGTTTGCTTAATTCATCATGGTAAAAACCTAAATAAAATGCTGCACGTAGCGCTTCTACTAATGTTTCAATCCCTTTTGAGTCATCTTTCGTATAAGCTTGTCCTTGTTCTGCTAGTTTATTAATAATCGCTTGCATTCGGCTATCATCTTGATAGAATTTAAGACTATCACTATTAAACTGAAATAATTCCGGAATTTGATACCATTTAATAGTCACAAGAAGATCAGTTAATTGTTTGTTACTTAATTGATTTAACTCAGCCATCGAATACTTTTTTTCTTCAGCTAACGGTTTAATATTATCGGTTGGTGCTAGTGGACGCTGCGATAAATCCGCTAACTTTAACCGTTTTGTAAAAGATGCATTTTCTTGTACTTTTGAAGGGTGCGCCAATTCATCAACAGATTTCTGTATGCCAACCGGCTCCATTTGTAATACGTTCTTCACATTTTTCTCTTTTGTCTCTGCTTGAATTTGCAAACCATTACATGTTATTGTCACTAGTCCAACACCAAGAATCCACTTAGAAATTTTCGAATATTTAACCATACCATTACCCCCTAATAATTTTAAAGAAAATTCTGAATTTTATATTTAAAAAACCATTTATTTGTATGTATTTACAGTTCCGCTATAAATACAACTATGATCAATAATGCAATAGCAGCTTGTTTTATACTATTACGAGTACAGATTCCTTACATACAATCTCCCTTCCTTACATGTAATACAAGCAAAAACTGTGCCAATCATATTTCTTATGAATAGCCAACATTCTTTTATAAATACTGTAGAATAAAATATACATAGGTGGTTCGGCAATGTATAAATCATTTGACACAAAATCTAATGTTTATGAAGAACAAATGCATTGAATGTTATAAGTTCATTAGCCAGTACATAATTTCCAACTAACAACATCCCAAATTATTAATTCTCACAAAAAAAGGTAAACAAACATATTCCATAAAGCTAATATGTTCGTTTACCTTTTCCTATTTCAAATCAACAGCGAAATATCGTTGAATAAAAACAGCACTAATAAGTATTTTGTTATTCATTTCTCTTTTTCAGATAATCTTTTTCACATTGCAACGGCTTGAATTTCACTTTTTTCCCTTTCTTCTTTTTCGTTTTTATAACGAACCATTCCCCTTTTTCAACGTCTAGTTTTAGGCGTTTCATTACATTGATATTATCGTTTTCTTTATAAAATAAAAATGCCTCTTGCGCCCTCACAAATAAGCTGGGCTGCTCGCTAAATCCACCACTATCATAAATTTTAGTTAGCGAATTATAATAAGAATCTTTTTCCTTTCCACCATACATCAAATGGGCAGCCTCCAGATCTCTTTTACTTACTTCCCAAAAACTATGTTCATCAATATTTAAATTAAATGTGGATTTAATGTCCTGTATTATATTCTTCACATACTTTTCATCTCGAATTTTCCTTTTTTCAAGACAATCCGAAGATAACCTTGGTGCATCTGATTGGGAATGTACAACATGTTGTATCGATACACACAGAATAAATATGCTTAAAATGTAAAATATTTTTTTCATATTTACATATCACCTCAAATGATTTAGATACTATATCATTTGAGGCTTACAATATTCTTATGCTAATAATAAGAAAGATCCTATAAAATAAAATTTTTATAGGATCTTTCCTTTTAATATTGCTTTATCAAATTCACGGGCGGGGCAACTACCTTACTACTTTTCACATCATATAATCCTATAGGTGTTACTCGTATAAAAGGCAAGTGCGTCGCAGAAAAGAATAAAATGGTAAATGCCGGATCATTATAAGCATAGCCTCGCTCTTGTAGTAATTTCACCATCGGTTTCTCTTCCTGTATTAATTCACTCATTTTTAAATTAGACATAATACCGAGCAACGGCAATGCTATTTCGTGTAACACTTCATTGTTTTCTGCTATGACCAGTCCACCACCGAGCTCTTTTACTCTACGAAAAGCTGTAAGCATATCTTCTTTCCTTTTTCCGATAAGAATGATGTCACCTGTACCAGAATAAGAACTTACAAGACCTCCTAATTCATTTACAAAACCTTTCACAACTGTATTCACTCGCCAAGTACCATCACGGGCAATCATCATTAGGAAACATTCATCATGTTCCATGGAAAGTTCATCACAGTCTAAATCGATTTCGCTAACATATGGTTTTGTTATAACATTGTTTAACAAATGTATACCCGTTTTATCAGAAAAAATCATATCTTCTTTTTCTATGGTCCAGTCTAAAGTTAATGGAGTTACTTTAAAGTTACTCCACTCTATAAGTAATGAATCATTTTTGTTTACTCCGTCACGCTTCACCCATTTTCCCTTTGCAATTATACTAATTGGCACCGGATTTTCTTTACTTTCCAAAATATTAATATTGGCGATTCTCCCCGTTGCAATGGAGCCATGTAAATGCTCCATATTATAATAACGAGCAATGTTATAGCTTGCCATATGGTAAGCATCTATTGCCGGAATTCCTTGCTCAATCGCTATTTCTATCAACCTATTCGTCATTCCATTTTCATAAAATGACGGATGTGAACCGTCTGTTGTAAAAATGAATCTATCAAATTGCTTAACACCTAATTCTAGTAGTTCTTTCAATAAAACTTCTAAATCTGGACGGATTGAAGAATTTCTAAGGGAAACAGTGTAACCTTGCATAAGGCGAGTGAAAGCTTCCTGTCCTGTCATCGCTTCATGATCGCAATCCGTACCTAACAACTTTAACTTTGCTAAAGTCGTTTCAGACGCTCCTGGAAAATGACCTTCTACTTTCTTCTGTAATCGTTTTGTTTCCTGTACCCAATTTAACATTTCCTCATCGCCATGTAGTAGTTTTGGCCATGCTGTTAACTCACCGCCTTGAAGAACTGCTTCATGCTTTAGCCACTCTATTATTTCTTCACTATTAAATACAGATTCCCCGTTTTGCAGCTCAGTTTGTCCATCAAAACGACACCACCAATACATACTTGCCGGAATCTTTTTAAATTCATCTAATAAACGAAATGCTTCTTCACGTTGTAATGTGAAAAATAAAGTTAAATTATCATTAATAAAAGTTGTCGTCCCAAATTGCATCGCATGATTCGCTAACGTCTCTGGATTATACAATTGATATGGATGTGCATGTGGTTCTATGTAACTAGGAACTACATACTTTCCATCGCAATCAATCACTTCACATTCACTTAGTTGCTCTGGCAGTTGCTCCCCTACGTATACAATTCGATCATTATATATCCAAATGTTCGCTGTCATCCACTCGCACATATAGGAATTTAAATACGTTGCATTCTTTAATAAAATGTGCGGACTTCTCTTGCCATCTAATACTTCGACATGCTCTCGTAATTGTTTATTACTCCATTTAAAATGATTTTGTCCCATTGTATTCAACTCCAAATCAACTCATAATTATTTTGATTAAAACGAGAAATATTTAACTAACTAAAGTATTTCCCATTCATAACTCCCCAATTGGCACCCCTATATCCTTCATTATATGGAACAATTTCAAAAATAACAATTTTCAGAACTATCTGCATACCTCTTTTATCTAAAATAAAAAGAATGTCATGCAACTGACATCCTTTTTATTTTTATCGTAAGCATTAAGATTGATTTTAACTTTGAAATACACTTGATGCCATATCATAAATGCAACTACTGTCCATAGTTGCGAACTTAAAAAAGCACCTCTTTTAAATACAACTATAACAAAATTCCATTCATTTTCTTTTCATCTATTTATTAAATTCAATTTGCATCATTTTATTAAACTGCGAAACAATATCGACCTCATCTAAAGAGTTAATACTGACAGCCAATGTATGTTTACCACCAATTACTCCGCCAGCAAAAGTTGTAAACCCGGGAATTCCTCCTCCGTGACCCCAAACTGAAACACCGTTTGGAAGTTTAGTCTCATAGATTCCAAGACCATACCCATCACCAACCGCTTTTCCTTCTACAGGAACTGTAGTAAGCATTTCTTTTAGCTCTCGTTCCTTCAATAACTTACCACTGAGTAAAGATGAAAAGAATTTATTTAAATCATCCGCATTAGAAATCATATCTCCAGCTGAATTAGCTAAACTCGGATTATAATACGTAATGTCTTTCAACTCGCTCGTTCCTTCGGTTTTCACATACCCACGAGCATGATTCTTTCCTGGGATGACAGGTGAATTACCTGGTAAAAACGTATTTGACAAGTCCAAAGGTTCAATAATTCGCTTTTCGATTTCTTCCGCATAACTATTACCAGTTATTTTTTCAGTAAGCATTCCTAGTATTACGTATCCTGTGTTTGAATACGACCAGCCTTTACCTGGCGAAAAATCCGGAGGCAGCGCAAGTCCTATTTTCACTATTTCTTCTGCTGTATACGTTTTTTTCGAATTCATTATGTCAGCATCTTTTGACTTTAAATATTCAGCTATACCACTCGTATGATTCAAAAGTTGGCGTATCGTAATTTGATTACCATCATACCCATTTCCTTGAATGAGGCCCGGTAGCCACTTTTCAATTGAATCGTCAAGTTGAACGCGATTTTCTCCAACTAATTGCAGAACAGTCGTGGCAGTAAAAGTTTTCGTCACACTACCAACCCGAAAGCGATAATCTGATTTCACCGGTTTCTTTGTACTTAAATCTGCTACGCCAGCAGTATAACTACTAGTTTTTCCGTTATTATACGCCTTAGCTAATATCCCTGGAGCGCCAAGCTGTACTGTTTCCTGCATTACTCGCTTCCAACCATTCCGATTCTTTTGATCATGCGCTTTTGACAAATTAGAGATATTTTGAGTAGACTCCGCTTTCACAGTAAAACCTGGTGTGATTAGAGTAGTACCCGCCAATAAAACTGCCAAACTTGCTACCTTAATTGAATTACATTTTTTCATAAGGCTTTCTCTCCTCCATTAATATCGGATTGATTCAAGCTATACTTTCATCCTATATGATAAATCTCTCTTTTTTCTTATCCATTCCTTACGAAATACTTACGTTTAAATTTAAATACGGTAAACTGAGGAAGAGTTATGCATGCAAATAAAAAGAGAACATGTTTTCATTTTTTATGTAAACATGTTCTCATAAACATTTAAAATTCTATATCAACTTGTCATTCTATTCTTTACACAACTAATCTAAATTCCTTTTTACCAGCCCGCACTAGCATTCATACCATTTCCAATAATAGAAAGTAATAGCGGCCATAATACTGGTCCCAATGTAAGAAATACATTTAGAAGTATGAGCATTTTATATCCAACGGTGAAATTGTGATTTTTACGATTAACAAATACTAAACTGATTAATGATATTATAGTCGTTAAAAATAATACTAACATTAGCAACCAATACCACACCATTAAACTAAGACTCCATGGTGTTAATAGCTCATGTATGATACAAAATGAGATTCCTAATACAGCAAAACTAAAACTAGTCACCGATGTTTTTATAAGCCATTTATTTATTTTTTTATCGTATGTATTTTTACAATATAAATCTATTAAAGTATATAAAGATAAATATGCCATTAATACACCTATCCAAGACAATAACCAGTCTCCGTCCCCTTTGAATAATACGTACAGTAACCAACACATACCTACTGCAGAAAAAACAAAGGAAATAAGTATGCTTTTTAATACCGATTTCATTACATTTTCACACCCTTAAAAAACCAAAAATTAATTATAATTTATAAAAATTAAGTATAGGTTAACATGTAATGAAGTATAAGTAAATAAAGTTAATTTTGTTTACCTATTTGAATACGGTTTCATATAAGAAAATAATTCATGTTAATCAAATTTCCATATAAAAAAGAAAAGGTGGATATTTATGTATCCACCTTCCCATCTCCCTCTACCCACTTCATTATTTCTTCCACATCTAAATCCGTATACGTCTTTTCACCATAACGAACAGACTCATATAACGAGATAATATCCCTTGTTCTACAAATTCTTTTTAACCATTGTTGCATCGTTTCATAGGACCTTCTCTGTTCATGAAATGGTAATGTTCTTTCCCATTCAACTAACGTTTTTCTTATCTTATCTGTCGGTAACGGCTGTTCTAACTGATGAATGACTTTTTCATTCTTTATGCTTCTTACCGCAGTTTGCTTTGTGATCGATTCTTTCTCCTGTACTATTTCTGTTTTCGTCAACCTTTTCCTAATATACTTGTAGATGGCATATATAATTGATATTGCGATTATTACATAAAAAACTATAGTAATCCATGCATTTGAAAGAACAGAAAGCACGTCACTCCATAGACTTTCTCTTTCGAAAGGCTGAAATTTTCTATCCGTTTTCGTTCTTATACCTGTATCTCCTACTTCTTCATCTTCATCTTTTTCGGACTCATCTAAATTTCCCCCTATACTAGTAACATCATAATTTCTTTCCGATATTGTCTTAGTCTCACTGGAAAAACGTTCTTTCACTATATCTTGTATATACACCACACCTTGTGATAACGTGATTGCACTAACCGCAAAGAAAAGTATAATTAAAGCTCTTACACTCCACAACTTCACTTTCATATGTCGCTCTTTATTAGCCATGAAATAAACCCCTTCTTATTCTTTCATTACAACCCATTTATTCGTTCTACTGTATTTCTTTGGTGAAGTACCAATAATTAAAGGAACCGCATCCAGTTCCTTTCGACGAAAACCAGCTGTGTAAAAATAAGAAGAAGATATAGGCGTATCTTGGTCTGATATCGAGGCAAGTATCCTTAATACATTTTGCAAATGTTTCCGATTATCCCCATTTTTTATATGTAGCAAACCGTTATCTTTTACACTATTGATCCATACTTCAAATGAACAGTTTTGCATGAGCAATTGTTTACATATACCCGCCGTTAATTCGATTAGTTCCTCTGTATCATTTCGCAAAGAAACACCACTTTTATTTTGCAAGTTGAGATAAATCGCGTATTTATCACATTGTGTTCGCTCATACTTTTTCGCAGTTATCGTCCCTGTTTTCGCCGTTGCACTCCAGTGGATGGAACGAAAATCTTCATTCTCATAAGACTTCACTCCCATTACTTTCGTTTCATCATATAGCGGTGATGACATCGCTTTTCGAAATCCTCGTGACCATTCTTGTAATTCCGGAACTTGTATTTTCGGAACAGCTGGTAAGACTAAATAAGAGGGCGTATCAACTTGTTTATATGTTATATGGTTCGTTATAAATCCAAAGAGATCGGTAATCACAATTTCAACTTCTTCCCATTTCGCGATGCCTCTTTTTAACGCTACAGCTTGCAAATCAAATGAAACTGACTCCTTTCCTTTTAAATTAAAATTCATATAATAATTTGAACCTGTACTATGATTTTTGTTTATTTCATCATGATTCCAAGTTAGCTTATTTTCACATTTAAATCGAAATACGATATTAAGAATAGGAAATATCGACTTGTTTGAAATTTTCATTTTGCACATATTCGTTTCACCTATAAAAACGTTCGAATTCCCCTGACTGTATTCCCATTCAACACGAGATACTTTACGTATATATACATGTATAGCACCTATTAAAATTACATATAAAAATACGAGAGATAAAAACAGTAGATTACTTGAAAATACACTTAAAATAACGGCTACAACTGACATAACCCCCATTACGAAAGGCTCCGCTAAAGGTGTATACACAAGCTGTTGATTCATCGTACATTCTCCACTGGCACACTAATCGTATGAAGAATTTCTTTCATAATTTGTTCTTTCGTCGTTTTCATCTCTCCCTCAATCGTTAACGTTAAACGATGAGCACAAACTGATGCAGCGAGCGTCTTAATATCATCTGGCGTACAGTAATCTCTTTCATTTAATATTGCCCGTGCTTGAATTGCTCTCATAAATGCCAACGTTCCCCGAGGGCTTACACCAATTTCAATTAACTCATGGTTACGAGTTGCTTCAATAATTTCAAGGAGATAATCTTGCACATCATTCCCTACTAACACTTCTCTTGCACGCTTTTGCATCGTAATAATTTCTTCACTTGAAATAATAGAATGTAACGTTCCTAATGGATCATTCATTTGAAACCGATTCATCATTTCCTTTTCAGCTTCTCTCGTAGGATAACCTTGGCGTATTGTGAGTAAAAACCGGTCTAACTGAGCATCTGGTAACGGAAATGTGCCCGCTGATTCGAGTGGATTTTGCGTTGCTATAACTAAAAAAGGTTCTGGTAATGAATGTGTCTGTTTCGCAATTGTAACAGTACGCTCTTCCATAACCTCAAGTAACGAAGATTGTGTTCTCGGTACAGCCCGATTAATTTCATCCACTAATACTATATTTGCAAAAATAGGCCCTAACCTTGTTTTAAATTCTGATTCCTTCACATCTAAATATTCGAGTCCAATTACATCTCCAGGTAAAGTATCCGCTGTAAATTGTATTCTTTGAAATTTAGCGTCTACACTTTTAGCCAAACTTTTCGCTAATGTTGTTTTCCCAGTCCCAGGTACATCTTCTAATAAAATGTGCCCTCTTGCTATTAGAGCAATGGCTGCTAGTTCTATCGATTCGTCTTTTCCTATAATAACCTTCGAAATATTGTTAGTAATTTTCTTTAATGTACTCATATAGTAATCTACCACCTTTTAATTATCTAAAAATTAAGAATATATTTTTTCCAAATTATAACATGTATTTCAAAGATGAAATAGAGTGAAAATGAATCTTTTATTTTTTCTTCATTGCACGCAAAAAAGCACCTATTGTCGTATATTGACAATGAGGTGCTTAACTCACGTAATTTTCATATTGGGTATTTAACACCTTATATACATTCACTATCTTTCTATTTCACTCCAAATATCAATATCACTTTCATTTAAAATCGATTTAATTTCGTCTTTCTCAAAAACTACTAAATAATTATAAGGTAAAGCTAGTACTTGAATAATTGCAGGTTTCATTTTTAATAATTCGTAGGCGTATATGGTCTCTAATTCTCCTGATACTTCTTCATTGATAGGACCTATATACCAACCCGAATCATCTTCATCACAACCACTAGATCTTTGTAAATAAAACTCTTCTTGTTGCAACACGTCTTTCGCTATCACAATCTTATCATTAAATTTTATTAATTCCCCCTCCATATTTAATCGGCGTAAGCAATATGATTGCTCAAGTTGTACCCATAATGCAATCGTTAAGTCTTCCGTCGTATCTTTAAAAGGATTTTTAGTATAATCCCGGGTAATAATTTGATAATACTCTTCATACTTATATAAACTATAAACAGACCATCCAATTTGTATTGAAAATCCATCTATTAATTTATCTTCTACTTTAGATAATAAATTAAATAGTGTTTCTACATGAAAAATTAAAGGTTCTTCTACTTTAGCTTTTATATTTTTATTACCTATATTTTTGATTATTGTTTTCAAATAAATGTTCTCCACTTCTATTGAATTTGCTCACTCAATCTACATTCCTCAACTTGCCTTATATAGACTTTCGTTATAAACACCAATAATATTTCTAATATTAAAACTCTTCTCCCCACACTACTGTATTTCCTATTTCTAACTCGACATAATATTCTCGACCTTCAATTGGATTTTCTCCATTCCAACTACCTTTTCTATGTCGTGCCAACTACTACGTTAAAACTTACGAATTTGTACGAGTTCATTAGTTTAATATACATTCCATCTGTTTATATTCATCCCCCAGTAAAATATCATCTTGCCTAAGCTCGTACTTCTTTTTCTTTTCTATCATTGTACATAGTACTCTATGATGGTTCAACCATCATAGAGTACTGACTTTCAAACACCCTTTCACTTTCTTATTCCACTTAAAGACTCTCTTTTTCACTCTTGATCATCATAAGCATCTCCAAGCGATTCAAATTCACTCTTTAGCCAATACCAATATTGTCCATTGTTCTTAATAAGTTTTTCAAGTAATTCAGTGAATGAAGTTGCGATAATTTGCGTCTCCCCAACTATTCCATGTCGATCAAAGAAACTATCATAACATCTACCTAATCTCTCTTCACTAAGATCTATTGTTAAATATTCACCCTTACCATCATTGCATATAATATACCAATTTGATGAAATATCTTCTTCACATAACTCTCCTACAATTACGGGATTAGCCAAAATAAACTCCTCTGGGGTAACAATATGAATAGGATATTCCTCATTTTCAAATAAAGTTAGACCACCACAAAGACTATAAAATTCTTTTAAATCGCCTGGTAGCATATGCTTATTCTTATCAATTATCGGTAATTCTGTAGGCTCCTGAACTCGACAATTAGGTAATGATTTTACTTTTTTAATCAACTGATTAATATTTTCCATCTAAATTACTCCCTAAAATTATATTGATTAAAGGCCCTTTAATACTCTTGTCTAGCTAAACGTGGTACATTCGCAGCATTAAACATTTTTTCCGTCAATTCTTGTATTTCTTTTGGTGAAACAGATTTCCAATCTACTTTACCTCCAACTTTTTTCCCTGTTTTTTCAAAGAGTCATTGTCTATAAACAGCTTTAGTAGCATTGTGTTGCTCTTTAGTTAAAGCTTGGAGTATTCGCCCCTCTACTAACATAATCAGGGACATTATGTTTAGCCCATACATCCATAACGCCATGATGATTTTCTAATGGTGAATTGCTTGGCCTATACGGTACTATATCGTATGGTTCTGTAGTCTTACCATCTTTAGACTTCGCAAACTTATAATAAGCTTCTATCAATTCGCCTTGAGGTATTTTGGTTACGAAAGTTCCACCAACACTAGAGAATGCATAGGAAGCATTTCTCTTAAATGATTGTAACATTTCAAACGTAGTCTTCAATTCTTTCGCTAGTTTTACTGCATTAGCAAATGTACTTACTCCACTTGATGCTTTTGCTCCTTTTGTGATATGGCCTACTTTATTTAGTGCCCTATCGCCTAATATTGTGGTAACTATTTGTGTTAATCTCAGGAGTAATATAATATTTGTTTTAAAATGGTAGAAAAAGAAATCAACACTTATGAATTGTAGTTTCATTTAATAGATAACTATTATTCTGTAAGTTTTGTCGCTATATTTGAATATCAATTTACTATTATAAGTTTTGATTTACATGTGAAATTTTCAAAAAGTAAAACCTTTTAGTTTACTAAAAAACCTTGAAAGGCATTTAGCCAGTCAAGGTTTTTAACTTACTTTAAAAAATCTAATATTGAATTTACACTTTCTTCAAAACGACTTGGGTTTCTTTCTTTAATACTAGTTAATTGAGAAACAACATATTTCTGAATATCATTGTTTAATGTAGGGATGATTTTTTTATAAATATTCCTCGATGGTTCATGATTCAATATTCTTTTGTGAAGTATCTTTAACCATTCCTTAGCATGAGGAATCATCTTAGGAATAGAATTAGCTAACACTTTCAGCGAAACTTCAGAACTAACAATCTTGTCATACGACTCTATAGCATGAATTAAACCAAACATTACTTCATCATTTTCAGTTAAATCATCAAAGCCTTGACACAATACTTCTATATGGTTAACATCCTCCATTTCTAAAATATTCCCAATAGATTTTTCAAATTTTTCTACTTCATTCTCATCTCTTAATAAACGACTATTCTTTAATTCGGTAAGTTCGACTAAAATGTCCAACTTTCCCCACCTCCTATTGTCTGTCAAAAATATTTGGGTACTTTGTTTTATTTAATTTTATTACTTCCAATAGTCCTGAACGTATCTCAGGAGTGTAAAGTCCTTCTTTTATATAAATATTCCTTGCATCAATTATATCACGTGCTAAAGCGTCACGTGGTTCAAGGTTAAGATAGGCATCTAATTTCTTACCAGTCATTCCGTATGTTTCAGTTTGACGGTGTCTGCCCCCTTTCCCTGGATGAGGGTGCTCCATATTCATACTTACTCCATCATTTTTATGTACCTCTGCTTTTGTTTTCATATATTTTGCAGACGGCATATGGTGAGGAGTTATATTGTCTCCACGTGTTCCTGCATCAATTAATTCTTCATATGTTCCAACTTTCCCTTCACCTGGTAGTAAAGGATTATCTATCCCCTTAGCAACCCCCGCACTCCCAGACGTTGCTTTCTTCACATCTCCAACCTTTTTTAAATCATGAAGTTTATCAACTATTTTTACACCTTTCCCATATGGAGTCATCATCCCAACTGCTAGGAGTTTTTCACCATAGGTAGCTTCTGGGTCAAAGAGTGTGAAAAGATCACCAAAGAGAAAATCGAATCCAAACTTCGCCACACCAATTAAAAAAGGATCGAGTACTGGTCTTTTACCACCGACTGGCTGGCCAAAAATGTTATGCTCCATTTCATAATCATCGGTTTCAACTTGGAAATCCTCACCTATATTCCCTTTTATTGTACCATTTTTAATTCCTTCAAGATATTTTTGTGTCGCTTGTATCTCTTCTTTTGTAAATCTATTGTTGATAGATATATTTTCGCTACTTATTCCTTCAATGTCGTTATACACATTGTGCTCTAAGTCTACGCTTTTTCCAATACCATTGTCAGATTTCCGTATTTTCTCTTCTATAATTATTTGAATTTGCTTTGCCCATTCCATATTTAACTTTTCACTATGAAACGTCCCACTCACAGGACTAAATCCTTTCCCGCTTTGCACTTCAGCGAGTCCGGCTGTGATGCTAGCTGCTAATTGGAGAGCGGTGCTGTAGTTGTTGCTGGATGAATGATTGAATTCATATAAATGCTCTAGTTTTTCTTCCAGTTTTTTTCTCATTGTACCTAATACCGTTACAATTGCACCTACTCCGGGCATTGGTGTAAGTACTTCTATTGCTTCTATACTTGTAATCGATTGATTAATTCCCCTTATTTGTTCTCTTATTTCTTGTTCAATCACATCTGTCGAAGCAACTTTCGCTTGGAACTCATTTGGAAATGCTTCATTTTGGCGAATTAATTCTTCACATAAGCATATGATTCCTTGCGCTAATGGCCGAAATGTTTGGACAAGGTAGGCTTTTGCACTACTGTATGTTTGTCCTTGTAATACTGTGTCTATCGCAAATGCATCAATAGATTGAATGGCTTGTTCCATACTTTGAATCGTAGCATTACATATAGCGTTCATTCTTTGAGTTTGACTTTGTACTTCTCCCAAATACATGTTTAAACTCATGTATTGGCCTCCCTTTGTAGTTGCTGCTATTCATAGGAAAGGTCGTTTTCTTTCTCACTGAGATGCCGTTTTTCTTTAAGCAACGTCTCCTTTTCATTTTCTAATTCGAATGTAAGTTTTCTTTCATACTGTCCGATTTCTTGCCGCATATTCGTAAAAAAGTGAAATACTTCTTTTTCGCCGTGCCAAGTTTCTAGTATTCGGTTAAATAAACGATTGCTTCTATTTTTCCATTCATGAAAACTAGCCTCAGCTCGTTCTTGATTTTGCAGCGCAATTCGGTTTTTATTTTGTTCTTCAAATATAATTCGTAATTTTTGATTACATTGACTGATTCTCGTTTCAATTTCTTGACCCATCTTTTCTCCCTACCTTTTCCCCTTTACGTAGGCTGTTACATTATTGAAAAGTCTTTTGAAGTCCTGTATCCATTTTCTCAAATTCATTTGCTACGGAATGGATATTATCAATTGTTTGTTGAAAAGCAGCACAAAATTGTTTCGTGATCTGTAAATTTTGTTGATTTGCTTCTTGTGCTTTGAAGTTCACAGATAGTGTAGTACGCGTTGCCTTATTTATAGAGCGACTAGTAGCACTTTGCATTCTATTTGAAGCAGTTCTCATTTTCGTTGCAAGTTGCGTTGCTCTATGCAAATTACTTTGAAATTCTCCCATCACTTACTCCCCTCTACCTTTTATTCACAAGAAAATTATACCATGGAAAAATATTCCAATAAACTGAATGTTCGAACTTGACATTCAATTCATCGATGTTAGTAAGGAGAAAAGCAACACTTATCTTTCAACATAACTGTTTCGAAAGTCGCTTCCACTTATACAAAAAAAGATGACCTCAGCCATTCGCTAAAGTCATCTTTTTCTAACTTATTATTTCACTAACTCTCCATTATAAGCTTTTATATCAAGCGGAGCAGTTAAAAATTGTGCTGCTTTACTAACGAAAGATGTGAAGTGTTCACTCGTATTATGGCTCGCAACTGCTGCTTCATCTTTCCATACTTCTACCATCGTATAAACACTTTCTTTTTCTGAATCTTTATATAAGTCATAAGATACATTTCCACTTTCTTCTCTTGAACCATGAATGAGTGGCTGAATTTCTTCTAAAAATGCTTGTTGTTTCGCTGGATCTACTTGAAATATTGCGTGAATAATAATCATGGTGCTTCCCCTCTCATCTTTCACTTATTGAAGTTCTTTTATAAAATTATTTCCACTCTGCAACTTTTTCAATTGGAAGACGCACTGATTGGTAACCACTGTCAGCAGCTTTCCCGATTGAAATTAGCATTACTGGTACGTAGCGTTCTTTATCTAATCCGAAAGCTTCTGCAATTTGGCCTTTTTCAAATCCACCAATTGGACAAGTGTCATAACCGTGCGCACGAGCTGCTAGCATAAATTGCATCGCTACAAGACCACCATCAATTAATACTGTATCTTTCATTACTTCTGGTGTAACCATAGAGAAGTAAGCTGAAAGTTTTTTCATTTGATCTTCTTTTACTTCTGCTGGCATAAGTCCACGCTCTACTGCTGTACCGTAAATTTCTTCTGCGTTATCGAAGTTGTTTAAATCACCAAATAAAGCGATCATTGCTGAAGATGTTTCTACTTGAGATTGATTGAATTTCGCAAGTGGCGCAAGTGTTGCTTTCGCTTCGTCACTTTCAATCACTACGAATCTCCATGGTTGCATGTTTACTGAAGATGGTGCAAGTGTTGCTTCTGTAAGAATTTCAGTCATTTCTTCTTTACTAATTTTCACTGAAGGGTCGTACTTACGAATAGAACGGCGTCCTGTTAAAATTTCGTTAAAATCATTTGTTTTTACTGAGTTAGTCATAGTTGTATTCTCCCTTTTTTATAATTCTTTTATATTTTCTTGAATGTGATTTAACATATTTAAAAGATTATCGCGTTCTTCCTCACTTAATCCTTTAAAGGCAGATGCTGCAAAACGTTCTTTTTCCTCTTGAAACGCTTGAATTTTATTTCGCCCCTCTTCAGTAAGAGAAACTAACGTAATTCTGTTATCATCTGGATTTTTACGTCTTACAATCATTTCATTTGCTTCAAGCTGCTTTAAATGCCTTGTTATCGCAGCATTATCAATATTCACTTCTTGTTGAAGTGCTTTTTGACTAATTTCACCTACTTCAAATAATTGAAGTATAAGTTCTAATCGAGACTGGCTCATACCCGTACACCCTTCAAATTTCGAACTTACTTCTTTATTTAGAAAGTGTAATTTATATAAAATAATCGCTTCTTTTGAGCATGAACTTGTCAAATTACCCCTCCTTTACATCCAAATCAAAAACGTTTGATGTATCAATAGTTGATATGTCAATTAATATAATCTATATCGATTTAGAATGCAAGCATTTTGTTTTCATTCTATTTTTTCCAAATTAAGGCGCTTTGTAGCGTTACAAAAAATGTAAATTACATTATAATAGTAATAATTTAAATGACTGGAGAGTGATTGTAATGCGGCAATACACAAATAGAAATGAG
Source organism: Bacillus cereus group sp. BceL062 (assembly GCF_051780025.1). Lineage (NCBI taxonomy): Bacteria > Bacillati > Bacillota > Bacilli > Caryophanales > Bacillaceae > Bacillus > Bacillus cereus group sp. BceL062. The sequence continues at coordinate 72,567 of NZ_JBPWGY010000003.1, forward strand.
GAAATGAAAATGGAAAATGAAATGAGGATATTTATATATGACAACAATAAATATAGGGATTGTCGCGCACGTAGACGCTGGCAAGACGAGTTTGACTGAGCGTATTCTTTATGAAACGAATGTGATTAAAGAAATTGGCCGAGTTGATAGTGGTAATACGCAAACTGACTCAATGGAATTAGAAAGACAACGCGGAATTACGATTAAAGCATCTGTCGTTTCTTTCTTTATTGATGATGTAAAAGTAAATGTCATTGATACACCTGGACACGCTGATTTTATCGCTGAAGTGGAGCGATCATTCCGCGTTCTAGACGGTGCGATTTTAGTTATCTCTGCCGTTGAAGGTGTGCAAGCACAAACAAAAATTTTAATGCAAACATTACAGAAACTAAGCATACCGACTATTTTATTCGTTAATAAAATTGATCGTAGTGGCGCAAACACCGAAAAAGTCATGAAACAAATAAAAGAGGTTCTTTCAAATGAAGCATTCCCCTTCTACTCTGTTCTAAACGAAGGAACGAAAGAAGCCCGGATCATTGAATACAAATCATATGACGATTGTATGGAACTGTTAGCACCATTTAATGAATCATTACTTGAATCATATGTAAATAACGAAATAATACCGGACGCACTATTAAGAGAAAAACTAGAACAGCAAATACAGCAAGCAAATGTGTATCCAATCTTTTTCGGCTCAGCAATGACAGGTATAGGAGTAACTGAACTACTTGAAAAACTTCCTGCCCTAATGCCAGCTCATACATCGGTACAAGAGGAACTATTATCCGGTGTTGTTTTTAAAATTGAACGTGAACCTTCTGGAGAAAAGGTTGCTTATGTAAGAGTTTTTTCAGGTAGCTTACACGTTAGAAAATATGTTGATATACAGCGCAGTCAGTCTCTATCTCACAAAGAAAAGATAAAAAAAATGTGCCTATTTCATAATGGAGATGCCGTTCAAACTTCTACCGTTCCTAGCGGTGAATTTTGTAAAGTATGGGGACTGAGTGATATTAAAATTGGTGATATTATCGGTGAACGGACAGATTATATAAAGGATATTCACTTTGCCGAACCGCAAATGGAAGCTGCCATTGATGCTGTACCTAAAGAGAGAATTCATGATTTATACGCTGCACTTATGGAACTATGTGAAGAAGATCCACTTATTAAAGTGTGGAAAGATGATGTTCATAATGAACTTTATATTCGCCTTTTCGGTGAAGTACAAAAAGAGGTTATCGAAACAATACTTTATGAGAAATATAACTTACAGGTTACTTTCTCAAATACGCGAGTTGTATGTATTGAAAAGCCAATTGACATTGGAAATTCCGTTGAAGTCATGGGTGAAAAAGCGAATACATTTTACGCAACAGTCGGATTCAAAGTTGAACGTGGTGAACTTAATTGTGGCATAACATATAAATTAGGTGTTGAGCTCGGCTCACTACCTTTAGCATTCCATAAAGCGATTGAGGATACGGTATTTCAAACGTTAAAACAAGGATTATATGGATGGGAAGTTACAGATATTATCGTCACGTTAACACATACTGGTTATGCTAGTCCTGTTACAACAGCGAGTGACTTTAGAAATTTGACACCGATCGTATTAATGGATGCTTTAAAGCAAGCTGAAACATATGTATATGAACCAGTAAATGAGTTTGAATTAACTGTACCGGAGTACGCAATTAGTACTGCAATGTATAAACTCGCTGCCGTTCCAGCAACTTTTGCAGAGCCTATATTCAATAACAATGCTTATCAGTTAACAGGATCATTACCTGTTGCGAAAACAGAGAGTTTCAAACGAATACTACATTCATTTACAGAAGGAGAAGGCATATTTACAACGAAGCCAGCTGGTTTCACAAAGCTTATGGCTCCCTTCCCTACTCGAAAACGTGTTGACTTTAATCCGCTGAATCGAAAGGATTATTTGCTTCATGTGTTGAAGGCTTATTAATCCAAACAACTAATAAGCGCCCTCTAGTATGATACTTTTCCTTACTAGAGGGCGCCTTTTTATATACAAACTTAAGGTAAAGCTGGTTCAAACTCTCCTGTAATTGTTTGAAATCCATTATTGCTCTCATATTCCTGTTTCCGCTCTAACCCGAATTTTTCTAAAATCGGAAGGTCATTTGTGGAAAATACATAACTAGTTTCAAACGCAACGTGTTCGTGCCATGCCCAGTTTGGTACAACAAAGAAGTCTCCTTTAGACCAATCGAAGCGAACACCATTAATAATTGTATATCCTGCCCCTTCATGCACATGGTAGATTGATGCATGTGTATGGCGATGTGCTTTTCCTCTGAATCCCTTCGGCAATTTTTGCATCCAAGCTGCAATCGTTGGACATGCTGTCTCACCGTTTGATGGATTTATATATTCAACCGCATAACCATCGTAAGCATCTGGCTCAAAACGGCTTAATCCGTTAAGCGCTGCTTCCGTTCCTGCCCATTTGTAGGAACTAAGAGGGGCTTTCTTTGTATATCGGTCCGAAACCGGTCGAACCATTCCACCTTCATAACGCTGAGCAGTATAATTATCCGGCACATTTGGCTGTTCAATTTTCTCTGGATACGGCTCAAAGAACGTACCACCGAGATAATAAATAGTCGGTATATCAAGGCAATCCATCCAAATCATCGGTTTGTCACCTGTGTGGCCATGTCCATGCCACAGTCCATTTGGAGTTGTTAAGAAGTCTCCTCGTTCCATGAAAATACGCTCTCCTTGCACAATTGAGTAAGCCCCTTCTCCTTCCATGACGAAACGTAACGCATTTTGAACATGCCGATGTGACGGAGCGGTTTCTCCAGGTTGTATTAATTGAACCGCAGCATATAACGTTTGGGTAGTCGATGCCCATCCCCAAGGTTTTCTATAATTAAGTCCTGGATTTTGTAAATAGATGGCCCGGCGTTCTCCACCACGATCTGGTGTAAATATTTGCGTCGCTTCTGTTAACTTTTTATGGAGTAATTCCGCTTTCCAAAGGTATGCTTGTGCATGAGGTTCTGGTGTATGCTTCATTAAATCTGGAATAGCGTTCCATAGCGGGCCTAGATGGTATTGTTCGATATCACGATTGAAATCTTGTACCAAATCACTTTCATAAAAAGTATTTTTTTCTGCCATTTTATTTTCCTCCTTTATCCTGGTTATACTTCGATACATTCCGCTCGATTTGTTTATAATGCTTTTCTGTATGTTCTACGATGAGGTGATTCACAATAAAGTTAATCGGTTTGTTTTCGAAACGAGGATTGCGACTTGGAGCTTGTATATGTAACTCTTCGTCAGTTAATGTATGAAGTACATTTTCTATCGTGATTGGTATAGAAGAAAGCTGCTCTATGACTTCTTCTACTGTTTTCCTATTTATATTCTCTTCTGAAACTGCTTGCAGGCGCACTTCATCTGTTAAGCCGCGGCCCCATAAGTTTTCATTACTTAATTTAATATTGCTTATTTCCTTTGCCCAATACGGAATTGCTTCTGCTACATGTGTAATAATTTGCATTACTGACCATTCATCTTTTGAAGGTTTCCAACGAATTATTTCCTCTGGTAACGACTTAACAATCGTTTTTACCTTATTGATTGAGTCATAAATAGATTCGACCGCATAGATTTGCACGTTTTTCGTCATAGTACTGGCACCTCTACTGTTTGTCTTACTCTATTTTCAAGTACGCCTACTCGATCAATTTCAATTCGAACGATGTCTCCATCTTTAAGAAATACTTGTGGATTACGGGCAACACCTACCCCACCCGGTGTCCCAGTTAATATGACATCCCCTGGCTCTAATGTCATTAAACCGGATAAGAATGAAACGAGATATTGTACCGAGAATACTAGATTAGCAGTATTAGACTGTTGACGTTTTTCTCCATTCACTGTTAAGACAATGTTTAGTCCAGATGGATTCGTTAATTCATCTGAAGTAAGTAACCAAGGACCCATTGGAGCGCTACCTTCAACTGTTTTTCCTTGAAGCCATTGAATTGTACGACGCTGAATATCACGGTAAGTAATATCATTCACAATTGTGTAACCTGCTACATAATGAAGGGCGTCTTCTTCTGAAATATTCCGGGCACGCTTTCCGATTACGAAAGCAAATTCAGCTTCGTAATCTAGTTGTTCTGAAATGGGATAATACGGAATATCATCTTCTGGACCGACTACCGTATTCGCAAACTTCGCAAAGATGACCGGAAATGCAGGTAATTCGCGTTTCATTTCCAAAATATGTTCACGATAATTGTGACCTACACATATAATTTTTCCTGGCGCAGGTACTGGAGCTTCTATTTTTACTTCGCCTTCCTCAAATACCAACTTATCTTCATGTTTTTTCATAAGTGCATAAGCGATCGTATCTTTTGCTAGATTCATACTTTCTGTTCCGCCTTGTAAAAATCCATTCATATCCTTTGGTATATACGCCTCTGCAATTTGAGCAGCCCGAAGATTTCCTTCACTTATTAATTTCGCTTTAAAAGCAGCATGCAAATCAATCAATTTCCCATTTTCTAAAGCAGCAATTCTTGTATCTCCATTATGTGTAAAAGTAACAAGTTTCATATTACTCATCCTTTCCTATAAAACAAGTGAAATTCTACCTTCTCAAATAATCGAAAATGATAATAATGTATGACTTTCCGGCCCTACTCTTTGTTATAAAAGATAAAAAGTATTTCCTTCTGGTCCAAGTGGCACATGTCCCATTTCTATTAACTCTATAATTGGGAGACACACATTCTTTTCTTCAGCTAATTCAGCAGCACATGCAAGAACACTTACGTACATCGCATGCCCGACGAGAAATTTCACTGTTTTTTCCTCTCCAAAAATTTCGAACGCTTCTTTATAAACACCATGAAAGATTGCTTCTGGTACTTTATCTACTACATCTACAAGAAGTTTTTCGTTACCAGCGCGCTCAATTTTTTCTTTCAATTGATCAGGCACTGCTGCTAGTGCCCCCCATAAATCGTTATCTTCAAATGAAATCCGCTCAATTTTTTCATTTAATTGTTTTCTTGAAATCCATTTGATTTCATATTCACTAATGTTTAGACAACTCATAAATTGATCAATTTTCTTCTCAGCCTCTACATTTTGCTGTCCAATGTTGCAATACCAGTTCATCGTCATTAACCGTTCAATCATTCCATTTGTAGAATGTGCATGTGAACCATACTTTTCTTCATTCATGAATTGAGACAAAGCCATTTCTTATCGCTCCTTTCATATTGTTCATATTACCGATCTAACTTTTAATATTTCGTTGTCAGTTCAGGAGGTCCAAATTTCGGTCCGTACGGTCCCTCATCGAGCCACCTTCCAAGCCTTGGAACAATTGATACCATTGATGCTGCAATATCACGTTTCATGTTCATTTCAGGAGAGTTCCCCTGAAGGTGATGAAGTGCAGTAGTTGAAGCATCTCGGTTCCATTTAGCTGCAATTCGGCGTTCGTTTGCAGCTGCTTCAACCGCGTTTATCCGCTCTTCTTCAGAGTTAGATTGTAGCGCCTTCTCAATACCTCGCGCAGCAAGAACAGCATCTGGAATTCCAGAATTTAATCCACGTGCACCAAATGGGGCAAACAAATGCGCAGCTTCTCCAGCAAGAAGGATACGACGTTTTGCATCAGTAAATGAATTTGCCACTACTTGATGGAAACGATAAGAAGACACCCATGTAATCCTCTCCGCATATTTCGCATCCATTACTTTCGGCAACCATTTCTTAACACTTTCAATATTTGTATAATCATCTGGGTTATCTGACTCAAGCAATTGTAAATCTACACGCCATCCACCTTTAAACGGAACAAACATTACATTTCTTCCCTCCATAGCTGGATGTTGATAATGGAATATTCTTTCTAAAGGAAGTGGATTTGTTTCATCTTCTTTTGCATCTACGACGATAAAAGTATCTGCTGTACGTGGACCTTCAAACGTTAATCCCGCTTGCTCTCTTACAATTGAACGTGCTCCATCACATCCAATTACATACTGCGCCTTTATGATTTCGTCATTTGTGATTGTTACTTCTACTTCAAAGTCTGTAATGTGCAACTTCTTAACTGGGGCATCCCAAAGGAATTCCACGCCGGCTTTTATACACGCCTCATACATATGCCTTTCGATCTCATCTTGATGAAGAGCTGTGAAATGAGGCAAGCGGTTTGACTTAAGGTTTTCATCCTTACCATAATCTCGTACATATACTTCTTTTCCTTTATAAAACGTTCGTTTTACTGGCCAAATAATTCCGTTATGAGCAAGTGTAAAACCAAGACCTTCTGCAGTCTCCTCCAGTAGCTTTAACGAAGCACTGTGCAAATAAATTGCTCTACTTCCTGGACGTGGTCTTCCGAATGAATCTCCCTCTATTACTAATGTTGATATGCCCTTCTTTTGTAATGAAAGTCCTGCTACAAGTCCTACTGGGCCCGCACCAACAACAATGGCATTATATTTTTTTTCTTTTCCCATCACTATCTCCCCTTCACTAACAATTTCCCATTATGATATCCTTACTTGTTCTTCTTTAACTTCCTACAGTTTTTATCTCTGGCATCATCTTCTTCCGAATATCCTCAGGTATTGGATACGCTTTTGCTTTTTCTTTGAAAGAAGTCCAGGCACGAGTTTCATAACCTTCTGCCACAATCTGTTCCCCTTTTACAAAAACATGTTGAATTGTAAAAACTTTATTACGCAATTCGTTGACAGTACTTTTCACAACTACTTGGTCTTCAAAACGAAGAGGTGACTTAAATTGGCATTTTGCTTCTAGTAAAGGCAATCCAATTTGTTGTTCTTCGTAAAGTTCGACTGAAGGAAAACCAATTTTTTTAAAATATTCATGGGTCGCTTCGTCCATCCATTTATAAAAGTTAGGATAATACACAATGCCCGCAGCATCAGTATCTCCCCACCTTACTTGAAAAGTATACTCTTCCATTACGCCTTCGACTCCTATCTATTAAACTGTAGGACTACTATTTGAAGATACTTGTTCTCTCAATTTCAACTTTTGAATTTTCCCACTTGCTGTGACAGGAAATTCCTCTGTAAAGATTACTTTCTCCGGTAGTTTATAAATTGCCATTTTCTCTTTAAGATAAAGTTTTATTTCTTCTTCGGAACTTACTTCTCCATTTTTTAACCGTATGACCGCACATGCGACTTCTCCCAGTACTTTATCTGGAAGACCTACAACTGCTGCTTCTATTACTTTTGGATGTTTCATAATGACTGCTTCAATTTCTTGAGGATAAACGTTAAGTCCACCCCTTATAATCATCTCTTTCTTTCTTCCTACAAATCTTAAATATCCTTGAGAATCAAGTGTGCCTAAATCTCCTGAATAATACCAATCTTCATTATCTAAAACCTGCTTTGTCTGTTCAGGCATATTATAATAACCTTTCATTACTCCAAATCCCTTAACTGCGATTTCTCCCACTTCCCCAGGCGGGAGCGCTACTCTATTTTCATCTACAATTTTTAATGTTACTCCTGGGATTGCCTTCCCGAGAGTTTCTGTTATATTCTGCTTTGTATCATCATACGAGGTCATCGTAATCGAAACCGTTTCAGTTATCCCAAATGATTGGCAAAGGTTAATGCCCATCCGTTCTCGAATCTCCGTCACTGTTTTTACTGATATAGGTGCTGCACCAACTAACCCGGCACGTAATGAAGATAAATCATATTTATCAAAGTCCTCTAACTCTAGTTCCTTTATAAACATAGTTGGTACACCTTTTTGGATAGTTACCTTTTCTTGTTCAATTAATTGTAAAGTTTCTCGCGGGTGGAATTTTTCTTGTAATACGATCCTTCCTCCCATCGCTACTGCGCAAAGCATATTAATTGCCATACCGAAAATATGAAATAGTGGTGCTGAAATAATAAATACATCCTCTTGTGTACAATGCAGCTCTATTCCTATCGTTTGCGCAGATTGTACAACAGCACGGTGTGTAACCATTACACCTTTTGGAGTTCCCGTCGTCCCTGACGTATATAATATACAAAACAAATCTTCATTCACATTTATATTTACTGGTTCAATATTCATTGTTTCCGTACGCATTAACTGCTCATATGAACAGTAATTTTCTTGCGAAAACCGTACTGTAATAACCTTTCGTACCTTGTTAAAAACTTTTTCAAATCCAAAATTCTTTTCAAATTCCCCTGAAGCTATTAATAGCTTTGGAGCTGAACTTTCCAATATATATTCAATTTCATATGATTTATATTTAGGGTTAAATGGAACGATTATCGCTCCTAATTTCGCAGCTGCAAAATAGATAACTACTGTTTCGGACCAATTTGGTAGCGATACGGCGATACGGTCTGCTTTACCTACTCCTAGTCTCTTAAATGCCATAGCTAAACAATCTACTTCCTGTTTCAATTGTTTGTATGTAATTCGCCTCGTTACATCATATATTGCTTCTTTTTCACCGTAAGTTGCAGTAACCGTTTCTAACAGCTCATACACCGATAATAAGTTTTTATCCTTTTTCATTGTCTCACTCACTTTCTATCTTCTTACCAACTAGCCCGAATCTCTCATCACATACTGATAACATGAGAAACGATGTAGCTAAAACCAGGAAGGACTCTTCCTGGTTTTTTCTCTAGTACAACGCTTCCCAAATCGCTGCAATTCCTTGACCTCCGCCAATACAAACAGCCGATACTCCATATTTTTTATTTCTTCTTCTTAATTCATAAATTAAGGATAGAGAAATTCTCGTTCCACTCGCAGCAAGTGGATGGCCTATCGCAATTGCCCCACCATTTACATTTGCCTTATCAAGGTCGAATCCTAATTCTTTTTGACAAGCTAAGTACTGCGCAGAGAATGCTTCATTAATTTCAATCAAATCTAAGTCTTCTAAAGTTAAATTCGCTTTTTCTAATGCACTTTGAATAGCTGGAACCGGTCCGATTCCCATATACTTCGGTTCCACTCCAACAACAGCCCAAGAAACGAGCTTAGCAATCGGTTGTAATCCTCTATCCTTTGCAAAGTCACTAGATGCTAAAACAACTGCTGCTGCACCATCCACCATGCCGCTTGCACTTCCAGGAGTCACTACACCATTCTCCACAAAGCGTGGCTTTAACTTTGCTAATTTTTCTAAACTCGTATGACGGATATGCTCATCTTCTTCAATTACCTGTTCTCCTTTTCTTCCTTTCACCGTTACAGGAACAATTTCTTCTTTTAAATACCCTTTCTCTCTTGCCAAAAGAGCGCGCTCATGACTAGAAAGTGCATGCTGATCTACTTCTTCTCTCGTTAAGTTATATTTTGCAGCCAAGTTTTCTGCTGTTTCTCCCATCGTACATTTGCCGTACGTATCATAAAGGCCATCCCATAACCAATCTTCTATAGCTGGACCACCGAGTGGGCTTCCCCATCTCATTCCGGGTATTACGTGTGGCACTTGGCTCATATTCTCCGTTCCACCGGCAAGTGCAACTTCTGCTTCTCCGCTTAATATATAACGAGCAGCCGTTAAAATAGATTCAACACCCGTTCCGCAAAGTCGATTGATCGTCAAAGCAGGGACATGAATAGGCGCTCCGGCTTTTAAACCAACATGCCTCGCCAATAAATGTGCGTCTTTACTAGATTGCTGAACGTTACCAAATACAACTTGATCAATATCTTCAGCAGATATTGAAGCTTTTCGTATGGCTTCCTTAGTGGCAATTGCCCCTAATTCTGTTGCATTCATCCCCCGAAATGATCCCGAAATTTCAGCAAACGGAGTCCTCGCTCCCTCTAATAAAACAATTTCTTTCATATCCTTTTCACCTCATTATTTCCCTAAATAAACTGGTTTTCTTTTTTCAACGAATGCTTGTAATCCCTCTTTACGATCCTCTGTTGCGAAAGCATTTCCAAAACAGGTACTTTCAATGATTAAGCCTGTTTCAAGATCAGCATTACTTCCTACATTTACTGCCGTTTTTAACATTTGAAGTGCTACTGGTGGTTTTTTTGCCAATTTATATGCCCATTCCTTTGCAAACTCAAATAACTCTTCCGCAGGTACTACTTTGTTAACAATATGTAAATCGAAAGCACGCTCTGCATCAAACATATCTCCGAAGTAAAGTAATTCTTTCACTACACCTTGGCCGACAATCTTTTGAAGACGCTGTGTCCCCCCGCCTCCAGGAATAATTCCGAGTCCTACTTCTGGAAAGGCGAATTTTGCTTGATCCGAACAAATGCGTAAGTCACATGCGAGTGCAAGTTCAAAACCACCACCAAGAGCTAATCCATTTATCGCAGCAATAACTGGTTTTGACATATTTTCAATTTTGCTAAATACTGTTCGTGAAGTTTTATTCATTTTGTTTACACCGACAAGGTCAAGTGCTGCCATTTCATTAATATCAGCGCCAGCGACAAAAGCTTTCCTTCCGCTCCCTGTAAGAACAATTACTCGTACTTCTTCATTCGCCTCTAATTCGCCAAATAGACTGGAAAGTTCATGAAACACTTGTGTATTTAGTGGATTTACAGGTGGTCGATTAATCGTAACGATCGCAACTTTATTTTCAATTTCACAAATTAAAAACTCATAATTCATAACTTAATCCCCCATTCTTTATTCATAATCATAAAAACCTGCACCTGATTTTTTACCGTGTCTACCTGCTCTAACTAGTTGTTTTAAAAGAAGCGGCGGCGCGTATTGATCATTATTTAATTCTTCTTTGAAGTACTCCATCACATGATACCCAATATCTACACCTGCAAAATCTTGTAGTGCAAATGGACCCATCGGATAATTGAGGCCAAGTGTAACAGCCTTATCAATATCTTCTGCAGAGGCAACCCCATCTTCAAGCAATTTAATTGCTTCAATAAATTGCGGAATCATAATTCGATTTACAATAAATCCAGGTGAATCTTTCTTTACTTCAACTGGTTCTTTCGAAAGTTTTTTAGATAACGCTTTCAATTCTTCAACTGTTTCATCACTCGTTTTATAGCCACGAACAACTTCTACAAGTTTCATAAGTTGTGCAGGGTTAAAGAAATGCATACCTGCCACACGTTCTGGACGATTCGTTGCTGACGCAATCTCTGTTATTGACATAGAGGATGTATTTGTCGCCAATATAACCCCTTCAGGAACGATTCGATCAAGAGCTGCAAACACTTCCCTCTTCAAATCTAACTTCTCTAACACGGCCTCAATAACTACATCCGCATTCTTCATATCTTCTAAAGTTGTAGTGAGTCGAATTCGGTCAAGTGCCTTTTCTTTATCTTTTTCCGTCATCTTTCCTCTCGTAACACTTTTCGTCATAAAACCATTCATACGTTGCATTGCACTATCTAAATAACGCTCTTCAATATCATGTAAAATAACTGTAAATCCATGTAATGCAGCTAAATTTGCAATGCCAGAACCCATAGATCCTGCACCGACAATACCAATTGTTTGAATTGCCATTTTGCTACCTCCTTGAATAACTTTTTAAATGTTCTGTAAATAAATTATATCTATATCCAAAAAGTTTTTGTATATACATAGTGTAGGAAATACATATATTTCTTTCGTGCATTTTGATGGTATCCACTTCGGTGCAAACCGCTTTATTTTCCATTTAGTGAGAAGTACAGTTATTTTTCATATAAAAAGTGCGCACCTCAAAAGAAATAATGTTTTCTTGAGGTACGCACTCTATGATGTGAATTTCGAAACTATATGTTATCGTTCTTTACCATTTGATGAAATAACTTCTTTATACCAATAGAAGCTCTGTTTCTTTATTCTTTTTAAATCTTTTAAATCGTCTTCATCACGATTTATATAAATAAAACCATATCTTTTTCTAAACCCTTGATGCGTAGAAATTAAATCGATTGCGGCCCAAGGGCAGTAACCCATTACATCCACTCCATCTGCAATTGCCAATTCCATCTGTTCAATATGTTTTTTCAAATAATCAATTCGGTAATGATCTTGTACAGATCCATCTTCATCTACTTTGTCGTAAGCACCTATTCCATTCTCTGTAATGATAATTGGTAAGTGATAACGATCATTCACTTCTCTTAATGTAGCTCGGAAGCCGATTGGATCAATCTCCCAACCAAAATCGGTTAATTCTAGAAATTCATTATCATTACCCATAAAGAATCCTTCTTCACCCACTTCAATCTGTTGATCACCAGCATCATCAATTACAAAGTTTTCATCATACTCACTAACAGTAATAGAAGAATAATAGTTAAAAGCGATATAATCTGGTTTTGAACTAGCTAGAATCTCCATATCTCCCTCTAGAATGACTGGTTCTATATTTTTGCTTTTCATGAAATTCCACGCTATATTGTTATATCGTCCATGTACAGCCATATCTAGATATAGCCAATTACGAATTGCATTACAATTTTGAGCTGCAATTATATCATTCGGCTTACATGTTTTCGGATACACATAACTAATATTTGGTGCTGGACCAATTTTAGCGTCTTGTATCATTTTGTGACATAAGTTCGTAACCTTAGCCTCTGCTAAAAGCATGTGATGATTTTGCTGATATAACTCTTTTTGAGATAATACAGATGTACCAATAGCACCACCATGTAAAATCATCATATTTTGCTCATTAATTGTTAACCAATTCTTAACCCTATCTCCAAATCGTTCAAATAGAATTTCACAATATGTAACAAAAGCATCGATGGTATCTCGATTACTCCAGCCACCCTTTTTCTCTAATTCATACGGTAAATCAAAATGATACATCGTTATTAACGGTACGATATCATGCTTCAGCAATTCATCAATAAGATTGCTATAGAATGTAATACCCTTTTCATTCACTTCTCCAGTACCATTTGGAAGAATACGAGTCCAGGCTATAGAAAAACGATAAACGTTTAATCCTAATTCTGCAAAAAGCTTTACATCTTCTTTAAAATGATGATAATGATCACTACAAACTTTAAAATCTGATGTACCTTCAGGAATAACTTTCACATCTTGAACAGAACGGCCTTTTCCATCTTCATTATAGGCACCTTCTACTTGATAGGCGCTTGTCGAAGCGCCCCATAAAAAGTCTTTTTTAAATGTAGTATTGAGCATATTTACCTTTCCTTTTCAAAAATAGTATTGTTATCGTTTATTTCTACTAGTTTTGTTTCACTAAAAATGTTTCATAAACACTTATAAGCTCTTCTGCAATGATTTTAAATCCTTCTGCACTCATTAATTGATCTTCTGCATGCGCCAATAATAAGCTTACTTCTACTTTTTCACCAGCTGCTTCTTTACTAATCAATCCAGCATGTGCTCTATGGCCTTCAATAAAAGTTTCACTGCCTTCATTCATCAATTGTCTTGCTTGTTCAAAGTTACCCATTTTTGCTTCTTGAATTGCTTCAATATACGAAGATCGTGCGCTACCTACAGCTGATATAATTTGAAATACTACTAATTCATTTTGTTCCATAACGATTCTCCTAACATTTTTTTATTTTTATAGTCTTATAAATCGAGATTGCAATCAGTGAAGTCCATCCCCACTGATTACTATCCCGTCCAATCAAACTTTTGTGGAATAAATTATTATTGTTGTGATGCTGCTTGTTGTTCTGCCTCGTAAGCTTTCCTATCTCCCATTTTAAAGAACGGATAATATAATAGAATTTGAGAGACAATAATTAATACTGTCATGATGAATAGTAACCAACCACCAGAAATATAAGCTGCAAATGGTGCTGGTGTTACCCATGGTAATTCAATAAGTGGATTAAAGTTAGATAAAATCCCTGTAATGTTAAGGAATACGATACCAATTAATCCGCCTACTATTGAAGATGTTATTAATGGAATAAAGTAGATTGGATTTAGAACAAGTGGTAAGCCAAAGACAATTGGCTCATTTATATTAAAGATATTTGGGACGATACCAATTTTTCCAAGTGATTTATATTGCTCTGATTTCGCAAATAATAGATTTATTGCTAAACCTAACGTATTTCCTGTTCCACCAATAACGACTGCAAAATGCATTAAAGTAAATGCTAAGTAAGGAATTTCTGAAAAAGGTGTTCCTGAAGCAAAAGCTGTAATAGCTGCCGTAAATAATGGAGCTGTCGCACTATACCATACATTTATGATTGGTGCTGGGTGTAAACCGAAGAACCAACATATATTCATGAATGTAAAGATAGCAATTACTGACCATACAGACGATCCGATGAATTTTACAGGTAACGCTATAACTTGACTTACAAAGTTAAAAATATTTTCATATGGCGTATAGCCAAATATTATTCTTATAAAGAAGATAAGCGTGAAAATGATGATTGAAATAAACACTGGATTAATCGCATCAGCTACCATAGGAGGTACTGATTCTGGCAATTTCACTCCAATATTTTTTCTTTTCAATGAACAATACAGTTTACTAGTGAAAACACCGACAAACATAGCAACGAATATGCCATCACTACCTAAGTACTGATTTAATATAGCAGAAATTTGTTCTTCTCCTACCTTAATAGACATTGGCATTAAGCATAAGAAACTGCCTAGCGCTATAACAGCAGCTGTCATTCCATTCATGCCTTCCTCTTTTGCATAGGAATAAGCGATAATGACAACCATATATACTGCTAACAAGCTTAATGTCGCACTAATCATGTCTTGCATATGCGTATATATACCAATTTGGATTAAAAATTCTTTCCACCCTTCAAATGGTAGATTACCTAAAATAGCAAACAATGTAACACCGATCGTAACAGGAATTGTCATCATCATCCCTGATGTAATCGCATTGACTACTTTGCTATTTCCGAGATAATTAGTTAGTGGTGTAATGATTCGTTCTAGTCCGTTTTTAGTCCCTTCTAACAGTTTCATAATTACCTCCAACATTTACATATTTTATTAAGTCTATTTTTTACCTTTTTCTACATAGCTCATATCATTTACAGAATGAACTTTATATTTCCCATCTTTATATACAACTTTTGAAACACTTGCATTTTCTAATCCTTCTTCAACCTCATTTAAAGATTCAGGAGATATTGAATATAATAGATCCATTAAAGATATACCATGTGATACAACAAGAACTTTACCGCCGCCATCTTCTGCTACTTCTTTTGCCATTTGATCAACTTCTTTTTTCATTCTCTTTGTGACAGTTTCAGTATCTTCAGCCTGTTTACTCGTATCAATCTTCGCTGTAGTTTTTTGCATAATATCGATGTCGAAATTATTCATAAATTCTTCATAGGTCATATTATTTGCTTGTGCAAGTTTTTCCCTGAACGTATGATTTAACTCCCCTTCAAACTCACCGAAACACACTTCACGTAACTTTTGACTTTGATTAATATTCATATCTTTATTTCCACTTTGATCTAACACAATTTTCGCTGTTTCTATTGCACGTCCACTATCGCTACTATATGCTTTATCAAACTTAGTCCCTTTCAAACCTTTTCCAAGGTATTCCGCTACTGCAACACCATCTTTCGTAAGTGGTGCATCCGCCCAACCTTGTACTCTATCCGTCGTATTTAACATCGTTTTTCCATGTCTTACTAAATAAAACTCAACTGGTTTTTCTTCTTTTTTCTCCTTACCTTGTTCTGTTTTATTAGGTGAACACCCAAATAGAGAAACGGTCAAAGAAGCTATCAGGCAGAACGACAACATTTTTTTATTCATTATGAACTCTCCTTAAGGGCTTATGGGCTTATAAAAATATGCATACACCACATGAGTAACATGATATTTTTATAATAAAGATATTTAAAAATTATTTTGACTGATTAAACAACCAATTTATCATCTCTTTATCTTGCAAAGCTGGTACCCAAGAAAAGTGTCCCATTGGTTTAACGATTCCAATTGGATATTCTGTATATTTAACAAAAGAACCACCTAGTTCTTTAATAGCTTGTACAGCATCTCTGCTATATCTCACATCAACTAGCGGATCATCTTCTGCATGGAAAACCCAAATCGGCATATCTTTAATATCCTTGAATACGGAATTATCGTGCATCGGTTCATATTCACCAACAAGCGTATTTCCTGGCAAATCTCCTATTCCACAAATCGGAACAGCAGCTGCGAAAAGATTCGGGTTCTTCTTAATAACATTCCAAGTCCCAATTCCACCATTGGACATACCGACAACATATATGCGATTTTTATCAATATCATATTTATCGATAGTTTCTTTGAGTAAATTCAACATAGTAGTATAGTTAGGTTCCTCGGTCCAATACGCTGTAAGAGTTTCAGCTGCTTCAACCTGAGGAGCTAACACATAGGCAGGATTTTTCTTTTGCTGTTCTGGATTCGCCCACGCTACAGCGCCCTCATTTCCTACGACTTGCATATAGTTGTCATTTCCTCGTTCACCTGATCCATGTAAAAATAAGACTAATGGATATTTTTTGTTAGATTCTTTTTTAGGCTCAAAAAGTCTGTATTGCATTTTGCTTCCAGATGCATCTTGATATACCCCTTTTTTAAAATCATCTACAACAGGAGTAACTACTTTTGCAATTTTATTCTTCTGTTCGGATGCTTTAAAAGTTGTCCCTTCTTTTGTTTTAATTTCTTTCGTAAGAGATAACTTATAATCTAAGTTATCTCTTGTACTTAAAAATTTTTCTTCATTAAACGTTGAGGTAGATGCATGTTTATCGCTTTCATCTAATTCGATTACGACGTATTGTCCGTCTTTTGAAGTCTCTGATACTTCAGCTTTATTATTTGTATACACTTTAGTTATTTTTCTATTTTGAGGTTTCCCATTCACTTCCACCTCAACTTCAAAACTATCTTTTGTTAATTTTGAGCTATCTATTGTATCTCCAAAATCACAAACGACGGTAGCCCCTACTTCTCCATACGGAAGAACATTCGTAATAAGTGTTATATCTGAATCTTTTAAAGCCTTATCTTTGCTTTCTGATGTACATCCTGACAGTACCAAACCACCTGCCAGGCTCCCTACTACCATACATAAAATTGGAAATTCCCTTATCTTTTTCAGACGATGACCTCCCTCAGAATATGTACTTTTCAAAACTGACATAAATCGTGTAAGGCTCGTAAATCGTTCCCCATGTATAAACTATTAATCACCTAAAACCTTTTTCACTTGTTCAATTACTTTTTTCCCATCTAACATGCCATAAGCTGCCATATCAATCACTTCAATATGCTTTTCTGGCAATTGACTTTTCACATTATTTAATGCATATCGAACTTGTGGTCCTAATAAAATGATGTCTGCCGCTTTCCCAACGTTTTTCGCTTCAGTTAATGCATAAGCATTAATTTCACAGTTATAATTCGCTGATTCTGCATATCCTCTCATTTTGTTCATTAACATACTTGTAGACATACCTGCATTACATAAAAGTACAATGTTTCTCATAATAAAAACCTCCAATATTTATTTTAAGTGCTTTGCATACTCTCTATTTCTGCAAGCGCTTTCTTTATAGATTCAATATAAACTATGGTCTAAGACTAGGGTCAATAGCTTAATTTAATTAATCCATTTATTATGTATAATTTGTATAAATCGCAACTTCAATCAACGGGATTTTGTTCATTCCCCACTGATTATCAGCCCCTACCAATCGGGCGTTTACTGCCCACAAATAGCTGGGTAAACCTAGCTAAACACCGTGTGAAAACTCTTTTGTTTCAAAAAAAATGCATGTAACTGTAGACTGTGTCTAACAATTACATGCATTTTTTTCATGTCCTTCTCTACTTCAAGTCAGTTTGTACCGTTTGATTTAATAATAGGAATCATAATAATATAATGTTCAACTGTTTTGTCTTGACTCTTTGTTTCACAAACATATCGACATAAGACATCTCCGTTAAGAGCGTATCCCTGTTCCTGCATAATATGGAATGGTTCATCTAATATCAAAGATGATAACGGTTCATCCACATTTTTTTCATATAAATAATGCAAGCACTCTCCCATAGGTATTTGAATAACCGAATCATCCATAGGTAATTGACATTCTTTCACCTTTGATTCAGAGATCGCCATTACCCAGTAACTATTCTCTATATTTTTCATTTTATATTCTTCAAGTGGAATGCATAATGCCGTGGAAACTGTTGGCAAGAAATTTAACCATGTCTTTAATAGAGGATTTACACATAACGTTCCTTCATTTAGATGAACATGTTTGAGAAAATAATAAGTCTCAGCTTGTTTTATAACCCATCTCCTATCTTCCCGCTTATATTCTTGTAATAAGTTCATAAATTCATTTATTTGCTTTGTTTCTAACTCTAACTGTTTTATCGCTTCATTTTTTTCAGCTATTTTATCATTACATTTTTTCATTATGTCATCATATTCTAAACCGTTAAACACCGATCCAATTTCCTTAACATGAAATCCCATTTGTCTAAAGCTTCTAATTGCTAAAAATACTCCAAAATCCTCATATGTATAAAATCTAAAACCGTTATCTTTGTCTTTTTGTGGTTTTAGGAATCCTTTCTTTTCATAAAACCGTAAAGCATCTATTGAAACTCCAAATTCCTTTCCTACTTCTCCTATCTTATATTTCTTCATGCATATCACCTTCAACTCTATAATTCCTTTACATACTTATATATTTTAACAAGTTTTGAAAAACAATTATATAAAAATAAAAGGAGATTTCGTGCAAAAGCAAACTCTCCTTTTATCAAATAGAACATCACTGAAAATATAAACTTCTATTACCCTACTACTTCACCATGCATATCATAAAGCTTTAGCGCCATCATTAAATTAAATCTCACTTCAGCATCATTTAAATCAACTGAAATGAGTGATTCTATTTTTTCTAACCTGTACAAGAGAGAGCTTCTATGAATAAAAAGTTCTTCTGCAGCACTTTTTACATTTCCATTGTTTTGTAAGAACACGTGTAATGTGTTATATAAATCAATATTCTTCCCTTCGGAATATTCAATTAATGGACCAATTTGTTTCTTAACAAAAAGATCTACGACTGTTGAATGATTTAAATGATGTAAAATAGCATATGAACCTAGATCCTCAAATAGCGCAAATCCCTTTTTTCGGAAGCGACTATCTAAAATATTTAGAGTCTGTATAGCTTGCTGATAACTAGTATAATAGTCTTCCAATTGTTTTGTAACACCGCCAACTCCTAATAAAACTCGACACCCAATAGGTGATGAATATATCCATTTTTGCATACTAGAAAATACCGATTCCCAAAATGTATTAATTTCCTTCTTCTGCTCTTCTATTGGAACAATTAAAAGTTGTTCATCATTATGGGATACTGCTAAAATGCCTGTCCCTAGTTCTGGAAGACGAGTCTTAATCAAGTCCCATATAAGTGACTTTTTCGCTTGTTGTTCGAGTAGGTTTCCTTTCTTTAATTCGTTCTCATCGAGTGAAATGGATAATACCCCGACTCGATGTTTTGTGAAAAGATTCCATTGATATAAGTTAGCATATTGCAAAATATTATCTCGGTCCTCAATTTTTTCAGTTAATAATTTACTAATAAAGCTGTCTTTCATCTGTTCTTTCGTATCTAGAACGAGCTTTTGTTTAATAAACTGGATGGAGCATATATTTCGGGCTAAATCGACCGTTAATTGATCAAATTCATCCATCCCCCCATTCGCTCTTCGTACTGCTAAATATCCTAAAAAATTACCGCCCCCATTAATAATCCAAAATGAAAAACAATAATCACTATTATTCGGATCATGAATTTGGAACGTATCAGTAAATCTTTTCTTTTTACGCTCTTCTCTTGTTAATTCAGCTAATTGTTCCGCTAAGCGACTATCCTTTTCATCATGAAATGCTATTGGTTGCATAAATCTATCAAAAATAAACACTGTATCTTGAAATAAACTACCGAGCATTGTTGTAATACCTTCAAAATTATTATCATCGACCGTTTCTTTTAATAAAGCTTGCTGATAATCTAATAGAAAATGAAGACGTTGCTTATGTTCTTTCTCACCATTATATAACCTTGCATTATCTAGTATAGTTGCTAAATGATTTGCAATCATTTCAAGTGATTTTGAATCTGCCTCCGTAAAAACCCCTTCGCATTCCTTTTCAATATGTAATACTCCAATTGGTTTCATATCAATAATGATTGGAGCAGTATACTGTTCACCACCAATCGTTTCAAAAAATGGAAAGTGTTCTTTTAATACATATTTATCCTCAACCATAATTTTGTATGGCTTTCTCATTTCTCCATATGCAGGTGCTTGAAAAACAAAACAGTTTTCAGTCTCGTTATATAAATAAACACATGCAAAATTCGAATTTGTTTCATTTCCGGCTTTAGAAGTTACCTCATAAACATGCTTTTCTAACGGAACATCTAACGACAGGTTTTTACTGATCCACCCAAAACCTTCAATCTTTTTCATCTGCGATTCTTTTTGTCTAGCCACAGCTATCGCCACTGCTATATCTCTTCCAAACTCTTCAAATGATATTTCCATATCTAAAAGTGGAACGTAACTTGAAAATGCAACAACACAAAAACCAAAATGCTGGATATCATCCTTTAATGGGACTGTAAACCAAGTCTCCACCCCAGCACTTTTCAATGTTTCAGCTAGAAGACACACTTCTGGTAAATCTGCCGTTTGATCCGTTATGCTTTGATATTGTAGTTTAGAAGAACATTCATCAGAATGAAGCGGAAACGCTGAAGCTAAAGAAGTTAAATTACCACTCCAAGCTTTTGGCAAAAACTGTCCACCTTCATTAAAAATGACAGCTACGAAATCACAATGTAATTCTGCACAAAAGGAATGAGTTAAATACTGAAGTGCCTCTTCTTCCGTATCGATTTTAATAAGCTGGCGTGATGTATTTCGCAAATGATATTCTATTCTTTTCCTTAATCTCTCTCTCTTATTACTAGACACGCCCCATCCCCCTTTTCTCTCTATTGTATAAGAAACGTTACACAAAAGAAAAGCAAACATTCTAACTATTAACTAAACAAATACGAATCCCGAAGAAATATATCCCCGGGATTGATTATTCACTATTTTGCTGTAGTTACATTGTTATTTCCACTAGCAATTTCTTTTTTCTCTTTATAATAAATTCCATGTTCTTCTTTAACAAATAACAATGCTATGCCACCAATTACAGCAGCAGTCGCAATTGCTGCAAAATTATATTGAGGCAATAAATGCATGGAAAGAAGAATACCTACCAAAGTTGGAGCTACCACACCTCCAAGACGCCCAAAAGCCATTGTACTTCCTACCGCTGTTGAGCGCATATTACTAGGATAATATTGAGAAACAAATGCATTTGACATATTTTGTAGTCCGACAGAAGAAGCACCAATGACTGAAATTAACAAAAATCCAATAAACATATTATTTACAAATCCAATGAGTGATAACGCAATTGCTCCACAGAAAAATAATGGGACAAGTACTTTTTTAAATCCGATTTTATCTACTATTGGACCGAATATGAGTGTTCCAATAATAGCTCCAATTTGCATGACAGCTGTAAATGTGAGACTTGATTTGAGATCGTATCCTGACTGCATCATAAGCCTTGGTAACCATGTACTCATAGAATAAATGAGTACGAAAGCACTAAAACATGAAATCCAAAACATAATTGTACTTACGGCGCGCTTCTCCTCAAATAATTTAACTACAGGAGATCCAGCTTCTTTAGTTGGTGATATTATAAATTCAATTGTCACATCTTTACTTAATTGTGGATTTATCTTCGCTATTACTTTTTTAGCTTCTTCTATTTTTCCTTTCATTAATAGAAAACCAACAGACTCAGGAATACTTTTCATTAAAAAGGGGATAAACAATAATGGAACTCCCGCTAACCAAAAAACAGGCTCCCATCCTGCTGTTGTAAGAAGGGAACGACTTGTAAGCGCCGCTGCCATTGCTCCAATTGAATATCCGCAAAAAACAAAAGATACGATAGCAGTTCGAACTCGTTTCGGTGAGAATTCTGTTGCTATAGCAATTACATTCGGCATAACTCCACCAAGCCCTATACCTGCGATAACACGGAAAACCGCAAACATTACAGGACCGTTCGCAAAACCAGCTAAACAGGTAAATAGACTGAATAAGATTGTAGTTACTATTATGATATTTTTACGACCTATTTTATCAGCTAATAAACCAAAAAAAGCAGCTCCAATTGCTGTTCCTATAGCTGTATAACTACCAATTGCCCCTGCTGTAACATCCGATATTCCCCACTCCTTAATGAGCGAAGGTACTGTTGCTCCATAAATAACAGCATCATATCCATCAAATGCAATTACGATAAACAACCAAAATATTAACCAAATATGCATGGAATGAATACGACTCTCGTCTATCACATTCATCGGGTTAATCGATTTCATCTTAATAGCCTCCTTATATGAGAATGTTCCTTTCTTGTACCCCAACAACAGTAAACGCTTTCAATACCCCCCTCTCGAGTTCCTAAAGATTCTTCTGAATTTTATGTATTTAAATTGTAATAACTATAACTAAAAATTGTTATCCGTTTTTTATAGGAAATAGAAAAGTAATATTCCTCTTTAATGCGGGTGTTGCTTCATAGGAATTAAAGCTTGAACATAAAAAAAAGAGGTGCAATAAGCACCTCTTTTACATGTATATTACTCATTCAAACTGTAATTATTTCTTCAAGTTTCCTTATCATTTTTGCTATAACTGTAATTGAATTCTCTGTTTCAAATTCCCCAACATTTAAAGAATGGTTAGCGTTCTTAACAACATCAATTCTTAAATTCGTTTTATATAATTGATTAATTTGATCTACATTGTATTGGTGATCTTTATCCCCAATTACCAATAGCCCTTCGTGTCGACTATGTAAGATAGAATCAAAAATCGAATTAAAAGTTAACAATGGTGTAAGTAATATCATTTTTGACTGTGAAAATTCTTCTCTCTTCATTAAATCATTCGCAATTGGAATTGTTCCAAGTGATTTTCCTAAAAACATCGAATCGTTGTATTGTCCACTTTTTAGCACTTCATTAATGATAGGGTTAATATCATCCATCATTACTTTCGTTACTACTTCCATTGGTTTTTCCATTAATTGTCCATCGTAGGAATAATGAATATGTACTACATCTATTTTATGTTCAAGCATTAACATCGTTGCATAATAAAATAACGGCTTGTCATAATTATAGCCTGAACCTGAGAACATAAAACAAATTATATTAGAACCTTTTTCAATATGTGTGTAACGAATTACTTTATCATCTTATATGTATCTCTTTTTTAGTCCCCTTCACCGTTTTCCCCTCCGGACATGTTTACTTTTGTAAAACGATATGTTCTGTATGAACTGGTAAATCCTTTACTTTCTCTTTTATAAACGCTGGCTGTAAGTTGTATGCATCTAACTCTTCTATCGGCACCCACTTAAACATATATGTTCTATCCTCTTCATTCAGAATATATTGATCTGCCCCATTTGCAGGTAATTCTTTCAGCTCTACTTCATAGTAAAAACTAATTTCATGGAACTTTCGCTCAGAAAGTGTAAAGAAATTTTCTACTGACCATATTAATCTCTTTACTTCAATTGGAACAGCTAGTTCTTCAGCAAGCTCTCGTTTTAACGCATCTTCACTATTTTCTAGCATTTTCACGCGTCCACCCGGTACGTACCAAAAATCTTCACCGTCACCTTGCAGAATGAGTATTTTATTATCATGTTTACAAATTGCTCCGACTCGGTAATTAAAACATGTTTCCTCTACTTTAAACGTAAGGTCCATCCCGAATTCCCCCTATTTATTAAATATCGAATTATTGCAAAACAATTATGTAATTACTGTAAAGATAAGGTTACTAAATTTATCCACTTCATTCAATCATTTTCGAATTTTCCAAACGCTTATTTTTCATCATTACAAGTGTATATACATATGTTACAATCACATTGCATACTAGAAAAATATGATGGGGGTACGAATGGAAACGTTATTAATCCAGCAAACTGAGAAATCAAATAAGTTTTGGAAAATCGTTGTGAAAGAAAGCGACTACGTTGTGTTTTACGGGAAAATTGGCACAGCTGGTAGCGTGAAAGCGAAAGAGTTTGAAACAGAAGAAGAGTGCATAAAAGAAGCTAACAAACTAGTTGCTTCCAAACGTAAAAAAGGATATACAAACCCGTGCCCTGGGGAAGATTATATAAAAGAAAAAACGATAACAGAAGAAGAATTTTGGGGGCTACTCGCTCGCGCTAAAACGAAAGGTGAAGACCAGGAAGAACAAATAGAATGGCTTACTTCTCATCTCTCTAAGCGTACAGTACATGAAATTGTTGCTTTTGATACACATATGCATCATATATTAAAAGCTTCCTATACATCTCGCTTATGGGCAGCAGCCTATATTATTTTAGGCGGTTGTTCGGATGATTGTTTTGATTATTTCCGCGGGTGGTTATTATATCAAGGAAAAGAAACTTACGAAGCGTGTATTGAAGATCCAGAACGGTTAATACATGTATTAGAAAATTTGAGTGAGTATGACGTACCAAACATTGAAGAACTTTCTCTATATTTCGGTTTCACTGTATATGCAGAAAAAACTGGAGATGAAGAAGACACTTACTTTACACTTTACCATGTACTAACTGATGAAAGAGCTCATAATGACGACATTGAATTCGACTGGGATCAAGATGACGAAGAAGGTCTGAAAAAGATGTTTCCTAAGCTGTGGGAACTGTACGGAGAAGAACCGATTGAGTGGTAGATTTACATACGAAAAACGCCTTGTTTTTTTAGTAACAAGGCGTTTTTTATTGATACTATGTTTAAATTGTTATCTTCCCACTCTCCCACCACTCCATAAAAGGCTTTAAAGAAGGAGCAATCCACGTTCTACTATCATTTTCATGATTCCACACATATATATCATCTCTTTGTACCATTCCATTCAAAATAGAATAGCCAAACAAATCACCATTTCCGCCATCAGCAAAAAATAATAAACAGTCAAAAGGCATATATAAATCTTTAAAATCCACTATATTTCTCATATTCATATTTTCAGTTTTAATTTTTGAAGCTGACCATATAAAGTCCCCGTACTCACCTTCTATACCGTTTGTTTCCTGTAATAATTGATATAACTCATTAGGTAACTCCACGTGTAACCATTTTTGTATATCAGCAAGTTCATCCTTCGTTGCTGGGTTTTTCATACTTAAGTTTAAAGAAATACTTCGAATGATATTTTTCCACATAACCTTTTATCCTTCCTATAGTCCTTCATGTTCAATCAAGTTTATACCAATAATCAAATTGGGTATGTACTTGGATTATATATGTTATTATCTCTGGATCACTAGGTTGTTTTTCCTTCTTTTTATCTCTAATATCATATTCATTTACATAACGAGTATCTCCTATCTTATCTCGGTAATAATTCCCCTTTTCGGTTTCTACTACTGTACTATCATCTAAAAAATAGAGCTGAATTTCTACACCAGCCTCGTTAGAATTTGGATACTTTAACTTCCCTTTTTTTTGATAGAATGAGATTACTTCTGCCTTCGATTGCTTCGTTTCTATAACACGATTCGCTACCACTTCCCAATATCCGCCATTTGCTAATTCAATCCAATTCTTCTCATCTGCTTCATAATCTTTAATTAGCTTACTATCCAAAGGCATCGGCAATTGAAAAAATTCAGAAGAAAAGGAATGAGAGATATACCACGTACTATTTCCTACGAGAATGACCGTTAGCAAGAGCATTATAACTGTTGAAATTGTCGTCCTTTTTCTAACCTTTTTTAATTGACGTATCATATTTCTCTCCATTCCTATTATCTATAAAAACTATCCATTCCACTTTTCTAATAATTCTTTCTCCCTTTCAACTGAAATACCTGCCTTTAATCCCCTCTCTTTCATTTCATTCACCCAGTCATACACATCTGTAACAGTATCTTCTAATCTTCTAAAAGTAAGCCCTGCTTTAACAGCATTCTCAATACTAATAGAAAATCCACCTTTCCACGGCTTCGTTTCCCCTTCTAATGGAAAAGTTTCCGGAAGCCATAAAGGCATCTCTGTCCAAGGCTGTGCTTTATGTTCCTTCATAAAAGATTCATCGACCCAAACGAATTCAGCATCACTATTCGTAACCTTTTTACACGTATTTAATAGCTCTTCCATCGTCAATTCATCATTTGGACCCGTTATATTGAATGTACCGGCTTTATTATTTTCTACCATGTTTAGTCCAAAGCTTGCGACGTCTTTTATATCAACTAATTGCACTGGACGATCTTTTCTTCCTGGTACTAACACTTTCCCTCCCTTTGCTACACGCTGAACCCAGTATGGAAGGCGATCTGTATAATCAAACATTCCCGAAAGAAGTCCTGCTCTTACATGTAAAACACGCCCCGGCCAATACTTCTCTGCTTCTTTTTCACATAATACCTTTAGCGCACCATAATGCTCATAAGGCGATATTTCACCATTCTCTACAGCCTTTATCCGATCACTTGTTGGTTCAGGTTGTAATATATAGTCTTCTTTTATATGATGCAGAATCCAATCTTTATATACGGAAAGGCTTGAGATGAATATATAATGCTTTACATTATCTTTTAATACTTCGCCAACATTCCGAATATGGTGCGGAGAAAACCCACACATATCTATGACAACGTCCCATTTTCGATTTTCTAAACTTGAGACATCATTATTTCTGTCACCGATTAACTGCTCTACTTCAGGAAAAATTTCTTTATTTGTTCCGCGATTAAATAATGTAACTTCATGCCCTCTTTTTAAAGCCTCTTCTACAAAAGCTCTTCCTAAAAATCGCGTACCACCTAGAATTAAAATCTTCATAGTTCTCCCCCATTCGTGATTGAAAATCCTTTCTTTTGTTAAACGAATTTTTGTTGTGAAAAGTTACGGGGTTGGTCTAACTTTTTTCACAAGTTCAACATATGTAATTTCCATTTCATATATAATTAAAATATCGGATATTTGATTAATCACTTATACAAGTAAGTAGGTGAAAAATATAAATAGAAATATAGTTTATCATTCAACTCTATGTATTTATTTTCTTACATCGTTTGTATATATCATCTTACTGAACATAGAAAATGGTCGTAATTATTTAGGGTTTACGATGGTTATTCCGCTTTTAGCTGCTATTTTATATCAGAAATTATATAAGAAACAAAAAATGGTTCATACATTTGGAATTTCACGTCCAAAAATAAAACCATTAATTTTCTCCATATTATTGCCACTACTTCTAGGGCTATGTCTACATTTCTATTTTTATATTTATAATATAAAATTCTTATTTAATCATTGTAATGAATTGGGATTTCTCCTACTCATTGGTCTTACAATTGCTGCTTTGTCTGCATTTTTAGAAGAAATCATATGGCGCGGAAATTTTCATTACCATTTACGAAAAAAATATTCATTAAAACAAACAGCAATCATTACTGCATCGCTTTGGTCTTTATGGCATTTACCAGTATCAATCTTTTATAAAAACTATGAATTATGGTTTGTAGGAATATTAAGCTATCTCTCGTTATTATTTATTTTATCTATAATTTTGACGTATACGAGAGAGTATAGCCATTCTGTGATAACACCTGCAATTTTACATGGCATGTTCAATGTATTTTATTTAACAGATGGAGTAGAAACAAAATGCGATATTAGCCTAATGGAATTAGTTAAATTTAGCTTGCTGGCAATTGTGTTTTGCATGATTTATCTAATACATCGAAAAGTTAAAAAATAGTTAAAAGTGCCTAAACAAATTATAAAGCACTTCAACACCTTGCAATTATTCAATAATCGTATAGGTGTTGAAGTTTTCTAACTATAGTTGAACAACTTTGTTCTCACAACACTTATTTCAATCATGGAGAATATAACAAGTATAACTTAACCTTTTATTCTTATTTTTATAAAAATAACCATATTAATCTTTTAAATAAGGAAATATGGACTCTTTAATTAACTTCCATCTATCCTCTGCATTCGGTATGACTTCAGAAGCAATCACCACAACCAATTCCTTCTCCGGTACACAACAAATCACATTTCCACCATCGCCCATGGCACAGTATGAAAAGATACCACCCTCTTCTCGTAACCACCATAAGTAACCATATCGATTTGGATTCATCGCCGTTGATTCTTGTATCCACGACTTTGAAAGAATTTGCTTTCTATTATAAGTACCTTCATTCAAATACAAACGTCCAAACTTAGCCATATCCCTAACCGTTAACGTCAGTCCCCATCCGCCAGTTGTAATATCATTTGGATCGTGAACCCATCCTTTTACATCTTTTCCGAATAAGTCATCAAATCCAAATGCTTTCATATTGTAGTTTGGAATTTCTCTCATACCGAGTGGCTGAAATAGCTGTTCATTCGCAAATTCACGCGCACTTTTTCCTGTTGCACTCGAAATAATTGCTGATAGTACATGTGCTCCTGCAGAAGAATATTTAAAAGATCCAATTTCTCCGCCGTTCCCCATTCTATTAAGTGTATACTGTACCCAATTCTGTTGTGTACATAGTTCTTCTAACGGTTCTTGCCAGTCTACAAAAGGATATGGAGCTGTCATTGTAAGTAGGTGTCGCACTGTTACTTCTGATGACTTAACGTTATATTCAGGAAAAAACTCTATTACTTTTTGATCAACACTTTTTATATAGCCTTTATCTATACATATCCCAATGAGCGCAGAGATTACCGTTTTTGTGACAGACGCTACATGGTATGCATCATCTGGACCGTAACCATTATAATAGTTTTCAAAAACAACATTACCTTTATGCACTACTAACATACCGTTTATATTTTTATAGTCTTCTTTTATCTTGTAATCCAACTCTTCAAAAGTTTTCATCATTCTTCCCCCTTAATCTATGATTAAAAAGGTTCGATCGGTACATATATATCCACTATATGTTTATGTTCTGGATGCTTTCTTGGATCATTTCTATATACTTCAAAAGGATACGCATCTCTCGGTTTATATCCGCTATTTGGGAGCCATTCGCCGTATAAAAAGTCCCATGCACCTTTATATTCATCTTGACGTATTTCAAAATGGCCTACCGCATATTTCCCTGAAGGTATTACCATTATTCCAATATCACTCGTTCCTACTGCGGATTCATCTGGAATTGTTATACATAAACTTGTTCTTAAATGATAGTCCTCAGTAAACTCATGATGGTCATGGTAAATTGTTAATACTTTCGTATCCCCAAATATATGATAGTTTTGCTCCGCTGCATAACGAAATAATTTCTCTATCATTTTTGGAAAAACTATAGTTAACTCTTCATATGTACCGATATGTCTTATGTATGCGACGTTTCTATCGTCCGCTGTTACAATTTCAACATTTCCTCGAACCTTCTTACATTCATTGTATTGAGAAGGTTCACTTACGTCTTTGCAATTCTTGCTATTGTAGTTTCGATATTGAGATGGACTTACTCCGTAATAATTTTTAAATGTACGGGAGAAAACTGCTGAATCTGTGAAACCGAAGTGATACGCAATGTCTGTGATCGTCATATCCGGACGATATGTAATAAGGTGAGTTGCCCTTTCTAGTTTCAAGCGATTTACATACCGAGATAACGGCTCATCTACTATCCCTTTAAAAATTCTATGAAAATGAAACTTTGAAAATCCTGCTACATCGGCTAACGCTTCAATTGAAAGTGCATCATTTATATGTAATTCTATATAATCTTGCACTTTATAGATGCGACGTAAGTACTCATCTTTACTTTGAACACTCTCCATATACTTTCCTCCTCACAACAAAAAGGCTAACTTCGCGCTAGCCTACTTTACACATGTTTTAAAAATAAAACTCTACTCCCGCCATTCCCATCATAATTTGTATGTACGGATACACCTTCTATTTCATCATCCCCAGCCTCAATTCGAAAGCCGATTTCTTGATGAAATAGTATCGATTTTTTATTTACTGGTGACGTGATTGCTTTTACAACTTTACGGTTGCTTGCACGAGTGACATCAAAGAAATAAGAATACAATGTCGATGCAATTCCTTTTCTTCTATATTTCGGATTGACACCGATAAAATGAGCGTACGCTTCCTCTTTATGTGTTTGTGAAAAGAATCCGCATAAGAAACCTAACGTTTCGCCATCTTCTTCAATGATAAAACTCGTTTCTTGAAAATGAACGAAAAATAATTTTGGCAACATAGCAGCCATGTCTCTCCCGCCCCACCATTCATTTAAAACAGAATGAATCTTTACATAATCTTCCCCTTGGATGTTTCTTACTCGCATATGTTTCTCCCTCTCACTCACTTCATTTTTTCATAAATTTTAATGACTGTTTCTACTAATAGGATGAATACCCATATCCCGCAAAATACAAGAACAGACTGGAATATCGATCCAATTATCATAACACCAACTGCACCTGTTATTGAAAATGTTATTCCGCCAAGTCCTGGATCCTGTATAAGTGCTCCGGCAGAAAAAGCTGTTATAATAGATATGATTAAATAAATAACACTCATTATTTTTAATATTTTTATAGAAAGATAAGAATTTTGTCCTTTCTCCACTTGTGATAATTCGATTTCCCCGCTCGCAATTCCTTTTTGAAGACAATCTTCACACAAAAATTCTTCCTTAATTTTTTTAGCCCCATGTATTGTACCCGTTATTTCTTTACACCTTGAACATTTTCGATTTATCATTTTGATATCACTCCAATCAACAAGGATTACCTTAATACAATTCGTCATTTACCTTATTATCCCTTTTATGTATTTTATAGAGAAAGGTCGTGTTTTATGATTTCAAAGCTTACATTTGGTTCTAAAAATCCCACTGTTCATTATGTATTACAGCCTAGTTGCTATGCGGTTATTTTCCATTCATCTTCTTTAATGATTGCTGTTATCCAAAAAGGAGACCGTTACTTTTTACCTGGTGGCGGTATGGAAGGTAATGAAACAAAAGAAGAATGTTTGCACCGCGAACTACTAGAGGAATTAGGATGGACAATTGAAATTAATCAATATATTGGTAATGCAGCTCGATATTTTTATGCAGAAAAGGAAGATACATATTATTTGAATGATGGGTTCTTTTATATTACAAACATGGTGCAGAAACAAACTGAAAACTGTGAGGAGGATCATGTTCTAAGGTGGATATCTCCATTGCATGCTGTAGAATTTCTACTTCATGATCATCAAAAATGGGCCATTGAACAAGCTCTTTTATTACGAAAACAAAAATGATCTCCTTCTATATGAAAGAGATCATTTTTACTGTTAACTTACTTTTTTCAAATTGAGAGCTGGCTTTTTGATTCCGCCTTTTTTTACAACATATAAACCCACAAATATTATAAGTCCGCCAACAAGTTGCATCATATTGATTTGCTCTCCAATTGTTACAGCTGCAAAGATCACTGCGAATAATGGTACGAGATACATATAAACCATTACTTTTGTTGAGCCTATTTTACTAATGCCGACATACCACATCGCAAGTCCGAAGATTGTCGCAAAGATGATTGAATATGCTAGTGAACCCCAGCTTGGCATGTCTACTGGCCACGTTAATGTGTTTACGTTGAATAAACAATATATAACAAGAGGTACAATTCCAATTAATGTAGACCATGATGTAACTCTCATTGCAGAGTATTTTGTAATAAGAGGTTGTGCTAAAATTGGATACCATCCCCACGCAATTGCTGCGACTAATCCAATTATATTTCCAAGCCACGCATACTCGTAAGTAGCTCCTCCTGTATGCCCTGTTAATAAAACGAATGCTGCACCAATAAACGCTACTATTGAACCAATTTGTACTTTCATCGAAAAACGTTCTTGTTTGTGTAATACCGCTAATATCCCTGTAAAAATAGGTGACATCGCAATTAATAATGAGGCGTTCGTTGCTGAAGTATATTTCACAGATAACATAAACATCGTTTGATACATTGTCGTTCCAACGATGCCGACTGCTACTAATCGTAACCAATCATTTCTTTCAATACGTAATGAGCGTTCCATTAAAAATGTAATAAGTAATAATACCGGTGATGCTACTAAAAATCGTAAACTATTAAATTGAATGGATGACATAAATGCCACGCCATACTTTCCAATTGTATAATTTGCTCCCCATACTAATGCTACTGATACTAGGAGCCATTCCATTTGCCATCTTTTCATCCGAATCTCCCCTTCCATATTTAGCATAGTAAAATTGGCTGGATATAACACCGTCCAATTGGCTGTTTTTTTACCCAGCCAATTTGCTATACTGGATTTATATAAAAGATACGGAGGCATTTTTATGGAATGGAAGCTAGATAGTGACAGTAAAATCCCTATTTATCAGCAAGTTGTTGACTTTATTGAAAAACGTATTACATATGGAGAACTTCCTCCAGGTAGCTTCCTCCCTTCCGAACGGAAATTAGCTACACAGTTAAATGTAAACCGAAGTACAGTAACGACTGCTTATAATGAACTACGTGCTATGGGAATTGTAGAAAGTACAACTGGTAAAGGTACACGTGTAAGTACACATATGTGGGGTGTTTCTCCAACATTAACACCAAACTGGAGAAACTTCGTAGAAGGTGGTACGTTTTTACCAAACTTACCGTTACTTCGCCATATTCGGGCAGAAGTACAACAAAATGAAAATATTATAGATTTTGCAAACGGAGAACTCGGTTGTAATCTCTATCCTCATGATCAACTACAAGCGATTTTGCGAGAACAACCGTTAACGCATTCATTAAGTTATGATCACCCGCAAGGTTATCTCCCATTAAGACAAGCGGTAGTAAAATATATGAAGGAATATTTAAAAGTGGAAGCGACTGAACAATCCATTATGATTACATCCGGCGCTCAACAAGCACTTCATCTTATCGTACAATGTTTATTAAATCCAGGTGATGCTGTTGCTTTCGAAAGTCCTTCACACTGTTATTCCCTGCCTCTATTCCAATCAGCAGGTATTCGTATTTTCCCATTACCTGTCGATGAACATGGGATTAACCCAGATGATGTACAGGAGTTATATAGAAAACACCGTATTAAAATGATCTTTTTAAATCCAAATTTCCAAAACCCTACGGGAACGATGCTTCATCCAAACCGTAGAAAAAAACTATTATCACTTTGCGCAGATTTACGAATTGCAATCGTTGAAGATGATCCATCCAGCTTGCTTACGTTAGAAAAGAAACAACCTTGCCCTAGTTTGAAATCGATTGATGAAAATGGAACAGTCATTTATGTACATTCCTTATCAAAGATGATTGCACCAGGATTACGAGTCGGCTGGCTCGTCGCCCCGCAGTCTGTAGTAGAAAGGTTATCCGACGCAAGGCATCAAATGGAATTAGGTATGAGCATTTTCCCGCAGTGGCTTATGCAACAATTTTTCGAAACTGTACCATTTCAGTCTCATATCGTACCGTTACGAAAACAATTAGCGGAAAAAAGAGACGTTATCGTTCGCGCCTTAAATGAGCAACTTCACGACAAAATCTCTTTTTCAAACCCGACCGGCGGTATATACATATGGGGAAAATTAAACGAACCGATAAACGAAAAACAACTCATTATGCAAAGTTTAAAACAAGAAATCGCCTTTATGCCAGGCAGTATTTTCGGCGCGAAAGATGGTTATATTCGTTTATCTTATGGAAAAGTGAATATTAATCAAATTGAGGAAGGGATTTCTCGTTTACGTGAGGCTATTTTGGTTTGCGGGAAATAAAATAACTTTTTAATACATTTAAAACTTCTTTATTCATTAACTCCAGATAATAAGTTAGCAAAAAATAATGAAAAGAAGCTTCATTCCAAAATTAAATTATAAGAAAGCTCCTGATGATTGATACAGGGGGCTTTCTTTTCCAAATTTTTCGTTTTTCTCTATATTTCTTCCCTACTTCTAAGAATGATTCTTATAAATTGTAACTCATTATGATTAATTCACCTTTCCGCCCATCCTTAATAGTCCTCTTTCATATTCCTAACTACACATTTATTATAAATAGAGAAAATCAACTCTCCATTCTCACAATCTAGCTGTATACTTAATAAATACTATGGGATTTGAAGTTTTTATCTCCGCATTCTCACCCTCAAATATATATATTTGTTTATTTTCAATATCAATAAATGCCATAAGTCCATTCTCATTATATGCTTCTGAATATTCACCATCTATTTTTATTCTTTCAAAAGAAGAAAAAGGAGAATGTACTACTTGATATTCGGAAAGCTTCATCATTCGCTTTCCTTCCGGTACGTGTACAATTTTCGGATCATCATCGGGTAAATATTCTAGTCCGATTTTATTCGGCGCAACGAAAATTAATAGATGCAATGGTTCCATTTCATTATTTTTATAGCCATGTATATGGTTCTTCCATCCAAACACTACCTCTCCTTTTGATGCACGAATTATTTTTTTATTTGAAATATAATAATCCAAATGACCTGACAACACAACGGCACAATCTTCTCCAAACGGATGGCTATGAGGTGGTATTCCTTCTTGCAATTGAAAAATCACTTCATACACCCAATACTTATCATCATTCGTTTTATAAATAAGATCATTTTTTGATATATTAATAGTTGTTTGTGATAAATCTAAACTCCTCATTCGGCCCTCCTGATTAATTTCAGACTTACTTATCTTTTGAAACCATTGCATAGAGCAGTAACATGAAATGATCCTCTAATTTAAAATACATTTTATTTATATATATTCAATCGCCATTTTATCCAAATAAACGCTATTAAAAATCAATCCGCAGAATGAAATTCAATTAAAACTTCCTAATACTTTCGTATTAAGAAATTTTCACATCACTACATATAACCACTTATTAAAATCTATAGTACATTCGTTATTTAGTTCGAAATATTCGTTTATCTTATAAAAATACATACGTATTAAATTGCGGAAGATATTACTCGTTTGACAAAACCTAAATCTACCATTATTATCAACACGAACCTAGTTATAGGAGTGATAATAATGAAAATTTACGTTGATGCAGATGCTTGTCCTGTAAAAGATGTAATTATTTTTGAAGCTACGAATGCAGAAATCCCTGTAACCCTCGTTACTAGCTTTTCTCATTATTCTAATGCGGAACAACCAAAAGGTGTGGAAACAATATATGTTGATTCCGGAGCAGATGCTGCAGATTACCGAATTATGCAATTAGCAAAAAAAGAAGATTTAATCGTAACACAAGATTATGGTCTTGCTTCACTCGCTTTAGCAAAAGGCTGTATCGTACTACACCATAAAGGCTATAAGTATACGAATGATAACATTGAACAATTGTTACAAACACGATATTTAAGTGCAATGGTTCGAAAAAGTGGTAAACGTACAAAGGGACCGAAACCATTTACAGCAGAAGATAAAGAGAAATTTAGAGCACTCTTTAAAAGTATGATCGCACTTTAAAAATGAATCGTCTATTTGCAAGGAAAACTTCGCAAAACAAAGAAGAGAATCTCCAAATGAACATTCTCTTCTTGAGGTTTACCCGTTTAAAATGAAGGTAAATTATCTAAATTATTTTCTTTTATTCCATCAGGTTCACTACGTATAATATCTCTGCCATACTTATGAAATACATCCACATGAGCTAACTTCCCTGATTTTGCTTCACTAAGAGCAGTCATATAATCTAACTCTCTCCCGCTACTTGTTTTAAACGCTATTAAATCACCATCATCATTTTTACGAACAGCAACAATTTGTTCTGCTCCTGAAGTAACTTCCTGAGCTATTTCAAATTGAGCTTGCTCTTCTCCTTGATGTAAATAATCATTATACACTTTTTCAAAGTCTTTTTTGTCCATAAAACTCACCTCCAACACATTTTATTAGTATGGTTGGGATGTAGTGGTTTTATGTACTTTTCTCTTAGAAAAACGTATTTTTAATACCTACGCAACCCCTTCAAAGTCTCCAATATATCATCTGTAAAGGCTGTACTACCTTCTGTCTCTAAAACTCTGAAATAAAAACTTCTTAGGAAAGTTCTAATGTTTTGTACTAAAATAGCATGCTGCGGATGTCGGATGTCTTCAACAGTTGCTATGCTATGTAGCCAATTGCTCCACTCTTCTTCAGTTAAAAGATTTTGGTTACGTAACGACATAATTGGCGCTACTAATCTCTCATCTTCAAAGTGGACATATACGTAATCACTTAATCGAACCTTCTGACGAACAGCAGCTAGTATTGCATATGAGAACTCACGATTTTGGATTGTACGTGCTAAAGCATCGAGTGCATCTGCTGCATGTGCAATAGAGTGTGCCCAGCCTTTTCCTTCTACGTAGCCTCTTACATCTTCTTCTAAATATACATATTCCAACACTTGTTCTGCCACACTGTACAATTGTTCTTCCGATAACAACGGTTCTCTTTCATGAACAGATAAAATAAGTGGTGGAATTAATACAGAGAATGCACGTTTAAAAACAGAGTCTGTTCCCTTTTCACCAATTTTATAAAATAAATAATCAGGGCTAATTGCTTGTAGCATTAACCCTCGTAATTCTTTTTGTCTAAACACATCATTTGTAATCCATTTGTGAAGCGTACTATATATCAAATCATCACGCAGTTCAGCATCAGGTGATCCGATATAATCTAACATCCACTGTGCATATGGATATGCATCTACGTCTTCTGGTACAGCATAATTATTATTTTTAATTTGTAGTAGTTCTTCTTTTAGTTCTAGTACTTCATTCATTATATTTCTTGTCCCCTTTTTGCGTTTTTTATTGTCTTATCCCCTTTTATTTGCTTCATAAAATTAATTTAATTATAACAATAAACAAAAGGCTATACATATATTTCTGATTATGTATTACGCTCTTTCATGAAATATAACTTCTGGATTTCCTAAATCACTATTCTGAAATATAACATCC
Organism: Bacillus cereus group sp. BceL062; assembly: GCF_051780025.1. Lineage (NCBI taxonomy): Bacteria > Bacillati > Bacillota > Bacilli > Caryophanales > Bacillaceae > Bacillus > Bacillus cereus group sp. BceL062. Next base: position 109,774 of record NZ_JBPWGY010000003.1, read on the forward strand.
GTACACTCTTTCGGATTATGCTCATCTATATACATCTTACAGGCCGCATGATATCTGTTTAAAAACATCTTCTCTGCTTCTTCATAACCTCCAAAAGCTTCAGTTTCCCGCTTAGCACCACGTTTTCTCGCAATCTCAAAATCTGTATCTACAAAGATTTTGTAATCAAATAAATGTGCAACGTCTTTTTTCAATAGAAACGTTCCATCTACTATTAATATCATATTTTGTGTGGCCAATAGCGGCTCATTATGTACAGGCATATCCGTTATTAAGTTATGAGAAATCGTTTCATACTGTAAATTCCCGTTAGGTCCTAAAGGCATTAATAATCTTTCTTTGAAAGCTGTATAATCGTGTGCATCTTCATAATACCCTCTTGCAGATTCTTTTCCTTTTGCATAGCGAATCACTCTTGGATTATGAAAATCATCAATGCTGGCGCGTGTTACTGGTAATCCTCGTTTTTTTATTTCTTCCGCTAGTTCGTTTGCAAATGTTGTTTTTCCTGATGCTGTAATACCACTTACTCCAACTCTTGTTGGATAGGTTAAGTTTAGCTTTACAATATGATCTGCAATTTCTTTGATTCGTTGTTTTCGGTTCATGATATCTCCCTTTATAATTAGTTTACATAATATAATTATAAGTAATAATTCGTGTCATTATTTGTCGGTAAATCGATATCTTTTGTCGAATCGTTGATATATTTTAAGTTATGATAGATATATTTGAAAAATCGTTGATATATTATTAGCTTACTTCCCCTTAAACCCTCGATATAAAGCAGTCCGTAATTCTTGTTTGTATTCTTCAATTTCTGGCATATCGAGTTCTTCTGCTAGCCTGATAGCTAATTCAATATCATACGGTACTCGTACGAATTGGATGGAAAAGCTCGCTGCTTCTTTGTCATTGTAAGTTCCTTCGAATATTAAATAAGAAGCTTGTGTAATTTCAAGCGGATTTCCTACGCTACCAGCATTACATAGCGTTTTCCCTCTGAAATTTTGAACGAACGCTTGGTGAACGTCACCGTAGCAAACGACATCTGGTGTTCTTTCCCCTTCTATATTCTCTGTGAGATCACTATTTTCGAACATACTAATACGTTCTTCTCTTGAAGCGTGTGGTTGAATTCTTTCATATAAACTTCTTGGTGAGGCGTGGAACATACGAATGAGTTTTCCGCTCATAAAAAATTCGATCGAAAATGGTAAGCTTCTTAAATATTCATTTTGTTCTTCCGATAATTGTTTTTGATGCCATTTTAACGCTTCAAATTCAGTCGGTTTTGTAATGAAATCATCCCAATTCCCCATTACAACGCCTTCGCATTCTTTACGAATGATTTCAATTACTTCGCTTGAATGAGGGCCTTTTCCTACTAAATCTCCAAGACAAATAATGCGCTCGATTCCTCTTAATTTAATATCTTTCAGCACAGATTCTAATGCCGGAATATTACCATGAATATCTGAAATTACCGCTATTTTATCCAAATGAATCCCTCCGTTATTTATTTTTCATTATATCCATATGATAGGATTGATACCATCTTGGAACATAGGACGAAAAATGATTATGTTCTTCTAAAATTCCATTTAGTCTTTCCTTCATATCAATTACTAGGTGCGGTGTACTTCGGTTTGTCCAAACGATGTCCGCTGGGAATGTCATTGCTGCATATAAGGAATACAGTTGCCAAAAATGAAGCGACGGATTACCTCCGCAATAACCGTGAACTTGTCCAACCGCAAATGGTTTACTTATTCTTGTAGTAAAAATCGCTACATTATAAAAATCGTGTATTGGATCACCAAAATCATATCCTCCAAAATCGATAACGATAAACTCCTTGTTATGAATCATACTATTTGCTGGATGGAAGTCATCATGTAAAAGTGTAACTGGACGATTTTTTAATAAGTCTTTATGGTTTTCTACAAAGGTTAATACTGGCTTCAAATCCAGAAAATTCACCTCGTAATCTGCTAGTGTCTCTATGTATTTTTCGTATTTATTCCATCTAAATGTTTCCCATTTATTACTTGCACTTTCTCTTTCAATTGAGTGAATTCTCCTTAATACTTCTCCTGCTTTTCTTCCTACATCATACTGTTCTTCCACCGATAGCTTCCGTAAGCTCTCTTCACCATTTACTCCGTCAATCCATTCAAATACTTGAACACATTTATTTAATTCTTCAAGTTTTATAAAATGAATTAACTTGGGCGTTGGAATATGTAATAACTCTATTTGTTTCATATACGTATATTCTTCTAGTTTTCGTTCATAATTAGCAGAATCACACACTTTTACAAAATACGTTTCACGATTCTCTAGTTCAATTTTATATTTCTCCTCATACGAAAAACCTTTTGTAATGGCTATACATTTTACAATACAGGGCCACTCTAGTTTTCTTTCTATCTCTCTTACTATTTCTTCCAAAATATCCCCTCTATTCATATATGTACAAACTACCTAACACTTCATACTCTCGTTTATTCTCCCCTTTAAACTCCACTGCAAAAGGATATTCACCATTCCTAATCAAGTGTTCTTTCACTAGCCCTTCCCCAATCGGTTCACAAAACTGTACATGAATGTCACCAAACGCTACACTTTGGCACTCAGCATTCCATTTTTCATTTTTTGTGACTGAACTTGCAGTTAGCCCCATTACTTCTTTCCACTTTCGCACTGTGTCTCGAACATTTTTCACTGCATAATGGATCACTTCAATGTGTTGCACTTTGTTTTTATGTTCCGTGATCGTCCCTATGTTGCGTAAGTCGTTTCTTCTTTCTTCATCGGTTTCATTCCACTGTATAAAGAAAGGTAATCTCGGCCCGCTTTCTTCTTGCTTTACAAATAACATTTTCCATTCTAAAAGCCGGCCATCTTTTCTCATACGTTTCCCTTCAAATGGCCCTATCGTATGTAAGCCATGCTTACTAAACTTAACTGCTAGTTCTTCAATTGCATCTGTTCGAATTGCAATTTGTAGCATTCCTTCTCCATTTTGTAATTTCACCACCGTTTCTTGTACTAATGGATTTTCTGCTTCTTTCGCTTTTTCTTCATGCTGCACAGCTAAAAATTCTATGTATGATAAATCAAAATAACATAAACTATTCCAAGTTCCCCAGTTCGTATGCTCTCCGCCTAATACAGTATGAAATCCACGCTCTTGCATTTGTTTTGCTGCTTCCTCCGGTGTACAAGGCACTGCGTGAACGAGATGATCAAATCGTAACATGTCTTTCTCCCCTTTCTCTCCATCCTTTTATTGTATATTTTATTTTTCTTTCATTCAATTCAAAAAACTTAAAAACCTAGTTGATTTATATGATTAATATGTATTATAATGAAACAAATTTAATTATTGCTGATTGGAAAAACCAAAGGCACTTTTCTCATACGGGAAAAGTGCTTTTTTCATTTATTATTACAGGGGGATTATTTATGCAGAAATTAATTGTCTTTGCTATTATTGGATTTTTCGCTCAATTGATTGATGGGGCACTTGGAATGGCGTATGGGGTAACATCTACCTCACTATTATTAATGTTTGGTATTGCACCAGCTGTAGCATCCGCATCTGTTCACTTAGCTGAAGTCGTTACAACCGCAGCTTCTGGTGCATCGCACATCAAATTTGGAAACGTTGATAAATATACAGTTTCCAGATTAACATTACCCGGAGCAATTGGGGCATTTGTTGGGGCATGTTTTTTAAGTAATTTACCTGGCGATGTGATTAAACCGTACATTTCAATATTTTTATTCACTTTAGGCGTTTATATTTTATTACGATTCATTATTCAAAAACAAATTGTTACTTCCAAAAAGCGCATGTCTGCCAAACAACTTGTGCCACTCGGCTTATTCGCTGGATTCGTCGATTCAACTGGTGGCGGTGGCTGGGGTCCAATTACGACACCTGTACTGCTAGCAAGAGGAAATGAAGCTAGAAAAGTTATTGGATCTGTAGATACGAGTGAGTTTCCTGTTTCACTCGCTGCAACAATTGGTTTCTTCATCTCACTTGGCTGGGAACAAGTAAGCTGGGTTTGGGTATTCGCCTTAATGCTTGGCGGTATTGTCGCAGCTCCAATTGCCGCATGGTTAGTACGTATCGTTCCACCTCATTTACTTGGGGTATTAGTTGGTGGCCTTATTATCTTTACGAATATTCGTACACTACTTACAACATTTAAAGTGGATCCAACTATTATTTCACTTTCTTACGTGGCAGTTGGTCTTGTCGTTATTATTTCTATTTTCATTGCTGTCCGTAATCATTCCAATCGTTCTAACGCATCAACAGGCGGCTATCCGAAAGATCAAAAACAAATGCTACCATAATGATAAAAAATACCGCTCGAACTATATCGAGCGGTATTTTTTATTTTTCTATTTTCCAATTAATCATCGTATCTGTTGTATCTACTCTCTTCATATGTAATTTCTCTAATACACGAATCGAACTACCATTTTCAAAGAGTGTCTCCGCAATAATTGTATCTACCTTTCCTGTCTGGAAAGCCCACTTTATTAATTCATCTACAGATTCTGTAGCATACCCTTTATTCCAATATTTCTCAATAAAACCGTAACCAATTTCTACTGTACGTTTCTCGTTCGGTTTCCCTTTAAATCCTATATCCCCTAGTACGATGTTATCTTCTTTTCGAATGACATACCACGCACCCCACGGTAATACATCCTTATCTTGTTTTATATTTTCTACATGCCCTGCAATATGCGGGCCGCTATTGTATCCTTGATTCTTCGCAATCTGAACCCATTCTTCCGTACACGGGATAATATGTAATCTTTCTGTTTCTAATTTCATAACGATGTCCCCTTTTTAATTAAACAGTACTTCAATTTTACCACAAAAAGAAAGAATATTCACTCTTTTGATTTGCACATATGTTTTTTCTTTGGAACAAAATAAAAGAAGTGATACCCTTCAATCGTTATGTCGAATTATATTTTCTGAATTTTCTTTTAATTTTAAAGGGTTTTTCATTATTTTTTGCGAAACATTTGTATAACAATTTTTTCTTTGTTTATTGCTACATAATAGTAGGTTCGGGTGGAGTTTTGCAAGCGTTTCCTATACAATAACCGATATTTTTTGACTTTTCCTAACAAAATTCCTTGCAATATATTCAGAAACTCATTACAATTGCCATATATTAAATATCTTAGCAATATATAAATCCTCATCAATCCGATGAGGTAGAGGTTGCGACTTTTAAAAGTAAGACGGACGAGACACAGAGAATGTCACTGACTCCGTTTGAAAGGAAAAGTTGCCGAAGTTTGTATTTCTTCTCTGGAAGTATGAGCTGGGGCTGTCTCCGAAAGGAACAGAACTGTCACGTTTACAAAATTACCGTGTAAACGTGGGGTGCTATCTTAACGGAAGGGTATGATGGGGTGGTTATTTGTGAAACGTTCCGCCTAATTCCTTTGGCGGTTTTTTGTATTTTTCTCCCCCGCTCCTTCCTAACCTACAAGAAAAGGAGTGTTGAACATGAATAGCGCAACAAATCAATCTACCTCTAAAACGCAAACTACACAAGGACAAGGTGAATTAAAACGCGGATTAAAATCTCGTCACCTTACGATGATTTCTCTCGGTGGTACAATCGGTACCGGACTATTTCTTGCCAGCGGTGGTGTAATCCATTCAGCTGGTCCTGGCGGTGCACTAATCGCATACGCCGCAATTGGAATTATGGTGTATTTCTTAATGACAAGCTTAGCTGAACTTGCAGCATACATGCCTGTTACTGGATCTTTTAGCACGTATGCAACAAAATTTGTTGATCCATCACTTGGCTTTGCACTTGGATGGAACTATTGGTATAACTGGGCGATTACAATTGCGGCAGAACTAGCGGCCGTAACATTAATTATGAAATTTTGGTTCCCTGATACCCCTTCCCTCATTTGGAGTGGATTATGCTTAGCTATTATTTTTCTCTTAAACTATTTATCTGTTAAAGGTTTTGGTGAATCTGAATATTGGTTCGCACTTATTAAAGTAGTTACTATTATTATCTTCTTAGTTGTCGGCTTCATGATGATTTTTGGAATTATGGGCGGCGAATCTGTCGGCTTTAAAAACTTCACTGTTGCAGATGCTCCATTTAACGGCGGTATCATGGCAATTATCGGTGTATTTATGGCTGCTGGTTTCTCCTTCCAAGGAACTGAATTATTAGGTGTAGCTGCTGGTGAAACGTCTGATCCAGAACGCAATATCCCAAAAGCAATTCGTTCGATCTTTTGGCGCATTCTTTTATTCTATATCCTTGCAATTCTCGTTATCGGTTTATTAATTCCTTATACAACTGAAAGTCTTGCAGCAAGTGATGTTACAGTAAGTCCATTTACACTTGTATTTGAAAAAGCGGGCGTTGCCTTTGCTGCTTCTGTTATGAACGCTGTCATTTTAACGGCAGTTTTATCTGCTGGTAACTCTGGCATGTACGCATCAACTCGTATGCTTTGGGATTTAGCTCGTCAAGGAAAAGCACCGAAGTTTTTAGGCAAATTAGATAGCCGTGGTGTACCTGTTAACGCTCTAATCGCAACATCAGTAGTTGGTAGCGTCGCTTTCATCGCTTCTTTATTCGGTGACGGTGTTGTATATATTTGGTTATTAAACGCTTCTGGTATGTCTGGCTTTATCGCATGGGTTGGTATTGCAATTAGTCATTACCGCTTCCGTAAAGCATATATCGCACAAGGAAAAGATTTAAAAGACTTACCATATAGAGCAAAATGGTTCCCATTCGGTCCAATCTTCGCATTTACACTTTGCGTCATCGTAATTTTAGGACAAAACTACGGCGCATTTATGGGTGAATCAATCGATTGGAACGGCGTACTCGTTTCTTACATCGGTTTACCGCTCTTCTTAGTACTATGGTTAGGATATAAATTTACAAAGAAAACAAAAGTGATTCCACTTGATAAATGTGAACTAAAATAAAGTAGAGCGAGCAAACAATTTTGTTTGCTCGTTTTTTTACAATTCTCTTTACTTCCCTATTTCTTTTGTTTTTGCAATAATAAAAGAAATAAAAATAAAGGTTGGGATACAATGAACATTCGTATTACTGATGAAGCAAAAGCAGCTATACATAGATTAGAACGTGAAGATAAAAAGGTCATTCGCATTAGAGGAACAATGACAAACTCTTGTAGCATTTTCGTTGATGTTGATTTAGTTTGGGATACATACAATGCAGATGATATTGTATATGAGGATGAAATGCTTATTGTACAAATGGACTCATTCACGAAAGATTACACTGGTGATACAGTGAAACTTGATTATAAGACGACTGGTTTTAGTATTACGACTCCTAGTGAGACGTTAGTTTATGGATTGTCGATTAAAAAATAAAAATTATTTTCAACTGACCAATGAGGTGGAAAAATGGGTAAATACGTTCCATTAAAATTTTTATTTAATGATGAATTAGCAGAAAAAATGGCTGATTCTATTTGTAAACACGATTCTACTTTCTCTAAAAAAAACTTTATAGCCTCCGTAACATGTAAAGTTGAAGGTTTAGAGTTAAAGCAACGGATTGAAGTAATAGCAGATGAATTACACAATGCTTTACAAAAAGATTTTAATGAAGCAATACATATATTACTGAAAACATTGGGACCAGAAAATACAACAGAAGTAGGTACATTTACAAACGGCTATATGTACATGCCTATCGCAAAATACGTTGAAAAATATGGGCTTAACGATTTTGACTCCTCATTCCACGCAATGTATGAAATAACAAAAAGGAATACTGCTGAATATGCCATTCGGCCTTTTCTTGAAACGTACCATGAAGACACACTAAATATTTTACAACAGTGGATTCATGACGAAAACAGCCACATTAGGAGACTAGTTTCTGAAGGTACAAGACCAAGACTTCCTTGGGCAAAAAAAACAGGAGCTCTAAAAGGTAACTTTAAGAACAATTTACAGCTTCTTGAACCATTAATGAATGACCCTTCTAAGTATGTTCAAAAATCTGTAGCCAATCATATTAACGATATTACGAAGGAAGATAAAGAACTCGTTTTTCAATGGTTGCAGCAATTACGTGATAAACAGCATCCTGTTAACCCTTGGATTATAAAACATGGGTTAAGAACGGTGATAAAAAATGGTACTTTACCAAAAGATTTTTATTTTTAAGTATTTTTAAATGAAAACGGCCAAAACAAAAACGCTTATGCTTCAAGAATGAAGTATAAGCGTTTTTTCTCTTTAAAACATTATCCCTGCCTTAAAATATTTTGAAACATTTCCGGTTTATTTTGTTTAAAACTCTCTATTATTTCTTTTCCAAATATCGTTATACTCTTCTCCCAAGGATGGCCTAAATACCCCCACTTAAAGTCTTTCTGAATAAAGAAATAGTAATCACCATTCGGAAATATTGGTATACGCCACTCATAAAATTCATTTCTTTCAAACTCTAAGTGTGGATTTACCCAATAACACTCATGTTGCCAATCTAGTGCCATCATATATTCATTCAATGCTGTATTCTCTTTGAAAACTTTTAATGCTTTTTCTTCAAGTTCATCATATACATTTAAATCTACCGATTCTCCAAAATAATGAGAGATGTCATATGTGATAAACGGTCCTGGTACTTTAAACGATGGAAATATTGAAACACTTGGTGAAAATTCATAGTCACTATATACTTTATCCCAAATTCGATCGTACTCTTTATCTGTAAACTCAATCCAATTTTTCATTAAATATCTACCTTCTCTTTATATTTCAAAGGAATTCCACTCAAAAATCCCGAATATATAAATAATCATTCTCGCAAGGAGCGAATTTATATGCATCTATTCGAACACGAAACGTAAATCCGTTTCACTTTTATAAGAGGTCCTCCTTTTTACTTTTCTCATCATATCATTCATTTACAAAATAGGAGGGTACAATTATGAAACGTGATCCATTATTTTTAACTTTATTAGACAGTGCAAATACAAATTTTAGCGGCTGGGATTTTTCTTTCATTTCAGAAACGAGTCGAATGAAAAGTGAGCCTTTATCGTGGTCGTACGGTAGCACTGCTTTCCAGCTTATACAACACGCAAAATCAATGCTAGATATGGGCACTGGCGGTGGAGAGCTTTTATCTATGTTACAACCGTTCCCGCCAACTATTTATGCTACTGAGGGCTACGCTCAAAACGTGCCAATTGCCCGAAAGAAATTAGAGCCTTTAGGGGTTATTGTTGTAGAAGTAAAGGATGATGATGCCCTACCGCTTCAAGATGCTCAATTTGATTTAATTGTGAACCAACATGAATCCTATGCTGCTTCTGAGGTAAACCGAATCCTTTCTCCTAATGGAATATTTCTTACACAACAAGCTGGTGGTCTTGATTGCGCAGAACTTAATAAGCAGTTTGGCACACCACTAAATAGCGAATTTGCAAGTTGGTCACTCGAAACTGCCTGTAATGAGCTAAAGGAAAATGGATTTACTATTTTAGATGCAAAGGAAGAATTCCCTCTTCAACGCTTTTATGATATTGGCGCTATCGTCTATTATTTAAAAGCGATTCCGTGGCAAATTCCTGATTTTACTGTCGAAAGGTATTATGAGGAATTATATTGCATACATGAGATTATGTTGCAAAAAGGCTATTTTGATGTGAAGCAACATCGCTTTATCATTAAAGCGATTCGCAACTAATCATGGAGCATACGAAAACAAAAAAGAGATGGATATGCCATCTCTTTTTTGTTCTAATTTAAGTAACGAAAGTTTGTGTTACAACTTTGGCTAATAAAGTATATTTTTTCAGCATGTAATCACCTAACATATATATTTTTTCAACTAAAGTATAAGTGTAGTTTTTCATCCTATCTTCTATTGAGAAACGAGTTGTTTTTCATATCGTTTGTTCGCATCATCTTCTGTCAAAAATGCAGTTGTGTAATTAATAATATTCCGGTTATCGTACGTGAATATATGCTCTAACATATTTTCTTCTGTTAATATTAGCGGTAAGTATTTTGATAAATTACTAACTACACCTCTATTATTCTCATCTAATATCCATCCAATTTCCTTCCACTCTAATATACCTTCATCAGTACTTAACGGTGTATCCATTTGTACTCCCTCTGGCAAATCAGCAAGGAATACGTACATCCCTTCACTACCTCGAGGCTCGTCCTTACTTTTAAAAATCACATTCCCTTTATACGTTACACTTGGAAGACCTATGCCTGTTTCCTCAAGCGTTTCTCTAATTATTCCTTCATATGGCGTTTCATTATCTTCAATTTTTCCCCCAACACCATTCCACATTCCCATATTCGGCTTTTTATTTCTATTTAGTAAGAGTATTTTATTTCCTTTTCTAATGAAGCAAATTGTGTATGTATACATACTATTATTTCCTTTCAATTACACCTTCTTTTGTAAACAATTGATTTTCCACATGAGTTATTTGGCTTATTTTCAAGTGAAAACACTCGCCTTACAATTCCTTATCACATAATATATAGTACAACTTTCATACGTAAATACTTTACGTCAAACGAAAGAATCCTTTTTAGAAAGGAGCATTTAAAATCGATACTACAAGCAGTGAATTTTTAAAACAGTATTACGACAGCCACGTTTGGTTAAAAGATACCTACTGGTTCGGTGTTCCCATCTGCAAACTTCCCTCTGATCTCTTTTTGTATCAAGAAATCATTTATGAATTAAAGCCCGATTTAATTATTGAATGCGGGACTTTTCATGGTGGTAGTGCACTGTATTTAGCTTCTATGTTAGATTTAATCGGAAAAGGTCACGTACTTACTATCGATATAACTCCGCAGCCAAATCGGCCATCACATAATCGGATTACGTATTTAACAGCATCTTCTGTTTCTGTGCAGGCCGTCCAAACAATAGTAAGTATGCGCAAACCTGATGATGTGATTTTAGTTATTTTAGATTCTGATCATAGTAAAGAACATGTATCAAAAGAACTCTTACTTTATAAATCTATTGTAACCACTGGTAGTTACATTATTGTAGAGGATACATGTATTAACGGAAATCCTCTCCTTCCAGATTGGGGCCCTGGCCCGATGGAAGCCGTGGAAGAGTTTTTAGCTAAAAATAACAATTTCATAATCGATGAATCTAAACATAAATTTTTCATATCTTTTAATCCAAAAGGTTTTTTAAAGAAAATAAAGTGAAACTTTAATAAGTGGGGCTTTATGAATTCCCCACTTATTCTATAATTTTCATTTTTGAAAAAGGATAATACACAAATTCTACTTTTCCTATCACGTTATCTTCTTCAATATATCCTAAGCCATTGCGACTATCCCTACTAAGTTCACGGTTATCTCCCATGACAAATAGCTTATTTGGTGGAATCTTTGTCTTTTGGAAATTGTAAAATACTTGTGTATTGTTGAATAAATCTTTATTTGTATACGGCTCTACTTGTTTTTTATCATTTACATATACAGTTCCATTCGTTATGTTAATTACGTCACCAGGTAGCCCTATTACCCTTTTCACATAATATTTCGATTCGTCCTCTTCTTTAATAATGACAATTTCCCCGTGCTGTATGTTAGAAAAATGTACTGCTGCTTTATTTACAAATACGTAGTCTTCTTCATTTAAAGTCGGCTGCATGGATTTCCCTTCTACCTTACATAACGTAAAAGAATGATAGGCTATTACCATAACAAGTATAAATAGTATGTACTTCCCCCAACCTCTCTTAATCTCCTCTTTCATATCCATTCCCACCTTATAAAATAACTCAAAAAATATATCACTGCACAATATATTCCTGTGCAGTGATATTATTTTTACTGGGCCTTGTTCGGCTGTTCTACCGGGACTGAATTTGCATTTGATCTTTTCGCTTTCAAGTCAAAATACGCATCCAAAATTTCTTTACCAATCGCGGAATTAACCCCTGATTTATCATTATTCACCCATGGTACAACAACTGAAAAAGCTACTTCCGGATCAGCATCATATGGCGCATAGCCGGCAAGAGTTAAATTATAACATTTTTTTCGGTTATAGTTCTCATCTCTTCCAATATCACTTTCTCCACCATATACCGTCTCAGCTGTTCCTGTTTTTCCAGCTGGTTTATACGGTAAGCCTTTAAACGTTCCTGTACCTGTTCCGTCAGCTTCTTGAAAAACTCTTCTAAACCCTTCTTTTACATGATTAATGTATGACGTGTCCATATCCACTCGATTTAAAACAACCGGTTCAATTGATCGAATAACTTTTCCGACATCCTCTGGGCGGTTTGGCTGCTCTCTAATTTCTTGCACAATTTGTGGTTTCATTCGGTAACCGCCATTTGCAATTGTTGAAATATATTGAGCAAGCTGTAGCGGTGTATATGTATCATATTGTCCAATTGCATAATCAAGTAAAAAGCCTGGTATATTATCAGTTCTACCCATTTGACCAATTGATTCATTTGGCAAGTCAATACCAGTCGATACACCTAAACCAAATTGTCTAAAATAGTAACGCATTTTATTAAATGTCTCTTGTTTAATATCTAACGGATTGTTTGGCACATAATTAATCCCCGCCATTTTTAATGCTGTATTAAACATATAAACGTTCGACGAAACTTGTAAAGCTCTTAAATCATCAATATCACCAAAATCTTTCCATGATTTTTTCGGCTTAGTGCTTCCTTTAAAGTACATTGGCGCATCAAAGAAATGCGTAAACGGTTTAATCGCTTCTGCTTGGTATCCAGATAATAAAGTAGCCCCTTTCACAGTTGATCCTAACTCATAGGAACTTGTCATCGTCCCTAATGCGTAGTCTTCTATTTGCATCACGCCATCTTTATTTACAATTTTCTTTCCTGCCATTGATAAAATTTGACCGTTTTTCGGATTCATCATTACAACGAAAGCACGATCCATCATCGGTTCTGAAGAATGATACGCTCGTAAATTTTTTTCAAGACTTTCCTCTACCTTTTTTTGCAAATCCATATCAACCGTTAACATTAAGTTATTTCCACTTTTTCCTTCAGTCACTTTTTCAGTCCGAATAATATTCCCTGCTTTATCTGTAATATTTCTAGATTGTTCTTTCGTTCCATGTAATGCATCTTCGTATTGCTTTTCGATGTAACTCTTACCAATACGATCATTTCGGTTGTAATCACGAACTAAATAATACTCTAATTGTTCTCTTGGCAATCCCTCATTTTCATTAGAAACGCTACCAAGTATAGAACGAAGGATTTTATCATTTGGATATTCACGTTCCCAATCTACTGTCGTATCTATCCCCGGCAAGCTTGCTAATCTTTCACTAACGATTGCATATTCATTTTGACTTACATCTTTTTTAACGATTTGCGGCGTCATTTTATATCCCGCATTCATTTTACTTTTAATTGTTAATACTTCTAAATCATCTTTTGAAAGCTCCTTTAATTCTTCTTGTGTAATTCTCTCCCGACGCAACTCTTCTACTTTTTTATCTAATTCTTTCCCTTCTATTTCCTGCTTCCTAAATTTACTCTCATCTGCTTTCGTTACTTTTTCTGCAGCCCTTTTTTCATTTAACTGCATCCAAAAATCTTTTTTATCTGTCTCTGTTAACTTATCCATATCCTCTTGCGACATTTCAATTAGCCCTGCTAACTCTCTCGCTACTTTTAAAACTTCTTTCGAGTCTACTCCTTTCATTTTCGTATATGTAACGGTTCGTAGCGGTTTGTTATTTACAATCACTTTGCCTTCTCGATCAAACATTTTCCCTCTAGGAACAGGCGTGCTCACCGTCACATCTTCCTTTTTATTCACTTCATTTCGATACGTTTCTCCATCAATGATTTGCACTTTACCTAGTTGAATAATAATAGCTGAAAATAAAAGAAAGACGATAAAAAATAGTACATTTAACCGAAATGGAATATGAGTCTTTTTCTTTTTCGGCTGTTTCTTTTTCTCCTTGTTCTGTCTCATTTCGCTCCCTCGCTTCATTCTATTAACTTCTACGCATAAATTGAAACTTTAAACAGAGTGGTCCTCTGTTTATTAGCCCACACCAATCGGGCTTTTACAAGCAGGTAATCTTCCACCTAACTTCTTCTCCTGTGCCGAATTTTTCAGATGGGGAGTCTTACTGCTCGCAAATAACGGGATAACTCATTATGTATCAAATTTATTTATATGATATATATAGAATTTTATATTAGTTACAAAAGAAAGAAAAGATTTAATTTTCAGTTTTCAGATTTTGCATCCTATTTATTACCATTCCCCTTACAATACAATATCATGAATACAAAAAACTGAGGTAGATACATTGCACCTCAGTTTTTTTACGATAACTTATTTATTTGAAGATAACCCTTCAACAAATTCACCAATCTTTTGTCGAAAAACAAAATCAAAGTTATATTCCTGCCCTGTTAACTCTTCATTTACTAAAATGGTTGTTGCTCCAATTTCCCTCTTTGCAATTTCCGGGAATGATGCGACAGGCTGTACTTTTAATGACGTTCCCATAACGAGAAACACATCTGTTTCATATAAACGTGTAATCGCATTTTGATATTGCGGCAGTGTATCTCCGTATAAAACAACATCTGGATTTAAAATGAAATTACACTTCTCGCAGCGCGGTACTTCATGATCAATCATATATTGTAAATCATAACCCGTTTTACACTTCGGACAATGTGCTGTTTGAAGTGTTCCGTGTAAATCAATGACATGTTTACTACCACCTAATTGATGTAAACCGTCGATATTTTGCGTTAAAATTGTTATATCTTTCCCTTGTTCTTCTAGCTCAGCTAAAAAGCGATGTCCACGATTAGCTTTATATTGATGAAACGTATTAATTTGAAATATTTCTTTATAATGCTTCCAAAACTCTTTCGGACTTCTGTTATAGTACCCTCTCGATAAGTACATCTCCACATTCGCATCAGCATACAACCCATTTGCTGAGCGAAAATCTGGGATGCCACTTTCTGTACTGGCTCCTGCGCCTGTTAATACAGTAATTTTCTTCGCTTTTTCTAAAATTGAACGAACTTCTTCAAATTGCACAAAAATCACCTCTATGTATATTCCTATACTTATTATACCAGTTGTTTACAGGAGGTGTTGTATGATTCGTTTTATTTAATGCGTCGCGCCCCCAATTTCTACAATATCTACCTCTACTTCCGCCGTTACTTCGATTGCCAATTCTATCCCTTTACTAATAGTAGAAAGTGACATACTCGGTTGCCCTGGGTAGCTACTCGCTTGTTCTGGTAAGAACGGAATGTGAATGAATCCGCCTTTTATTTTCATATCATGTTTTTCTAGTTCATACATAAGTCCATAGAATAAGTGATTACAAACGAATGTACCTGCCGTTTGTGAAACAGATGACGGTATGCCTTCTTCGCGAAGTTTTTTTACGATTGCTTTCATCGGAAGCGTGGACCAATAGGCAGCAGGTCCTTCCTCAACAACCGGTACATCCACCGGCTGATTCCCTTCATTGTCAGCAATTCTTGCATCATCAATATTAATTGCGACACGCTCTATCGTAATATCTAGTCTACCCCCAGCTTGTCCGATACATATAATCATTTCCGGCGACAGTTCTTCTATATATTCTTTTAAAACTTTTATTGATTTATGAAATACAGTTGGAACTTGTTTACTTATAATCTTGTACTCTCCGATTGTTTTTTCATGTAAGCTTTTTGCGACTTCCCAAGCTGGATTGATACTTTCTCCGCCGAACGGATCGAACCCTGTTAATAATACTGTTTTCATCGTTTTCCCTCCTAATTAGAAACGATATACTAAGCCGTACATAATAAACATATTTATGATAAAGATTGAAAGCGCGATGGGTACTTGCGCTTTAATAACAGCATTTTTATCTTTTAACTCTAAAAGCATTGCTGGAACGATATTAAAGTTTGCTGCCATTGGCGTAAGCAGTGTTCCGCAATATCCAGCAAACATGCCGAGTGCGGCCATAATCGCTGGATTCCCACCGTGCATTTGAACAATTAAAGGTAATCCGATTCCGCCAGTGATTACTGCAAACGCTGCGAATGCATTCCCCATTACAACTGTGAAAAGCATCATTCCTAAACAGTACGCCATAACAGCAACGAATGGATACTCTGTCGGTAACACTTTTCCAACTAAATCAGAAACGACTTGTCCAACACCAGACTTCGCAAAAATACCGCCAAGTGCTGCTAACATTTGTGGTAAAATAACTGCCCAACCAACAGCTTGTAATAATCTACTTCCTTCTTGAACAGGCGTCGTTATTTTCGATTTTGTAATACGCATCGCCGCAACGAATGCGAGTAATGCTCCTAACGCTAATGCAACTAACGTTACTTTATCTGGATCTACAAGGGATACATTTCCCCATTTGATTTTCCCTAACGTTAACGTACCGATAATTGTAAAAATAGGAATTAAAAGTGCAGGCATGAAAATTTTATTTTTTAATTTCTCAGCATGTTTCACACGTTCTTGTACAGGTACTTCTTTCTCCTGAGATTTTGTTACTTTATTCAATGAAGCTAACACGACCATAGCGAGCACGATACACCCAACGTAAAACGAAGGTATTACATTTCCGAATAAAAATGTAACTGCGAATAATGCCCAAAATAAGCTAGAACCGAATCGGTTTGGATGTTCACGATCGAATGCGATACGCACAGCGATAAAGGCAACGATTATACCTAATACATAATAAATTGTATCCATAGTTATGATGTTCATCTTATATAGCCTCCTTCTCTTGTTTTCCTTCTGCCTTCATTGTTTTCGCTATATATTTATCAAACCTTCTGAATCTAATCCAGCTTACGATTAGTGCGGATATTGCTGTTGGAATACCCCAAAGCGCCATATCCCATACTCCGACATGCATACCTACTGAATCGAAGAATCCTTTCATTAATAAAATCGCACCAGTTGCGATAAAAATATCTTCTCCGAAAAACCAAGCTGTATTTTCCGCAGCAGCTGCGTTTGCTTTAATCTTTTCTCTTAATTTTTCCGGAAGTTTACCGTATTTACCTTGTGCCGCTCCTTCTGCCATTGGTGCAACGAGCGGTCTTACTGTTTGCGCATGACCACCAATATTCAGCCCTAGTGCCGCTGATGATTCTCTTATTGTAAAATATGACATTAATACTCTTCCAGTTGTTGCCCCTTTTGATTTCGTTATAAGTGCTTCTGCTCTTTCTTTTAAACCATAACGCTCTAAAATTCCGATTACAGGTAAAGTTAGTATAATAGGCATAGACATATATCTATTTTCTATAAAAAATTTACCGAACATACTGATGACGTCATAAAAACTTAATCCTGAAACCATACCAGTAACAATTCCCGCAACCATTACTACTAATAGTGTATTTAACCTAAATAGAAAGCCAACTGCAACAAGTAGTATCCCAATTAATTTAATCATTTCCAGCACTTCCCCTCATTTTTTATTTCGGTGCACATATAGAAACACCATTAAGTTCGAATGTTCTGTATATTCTCTCCGCAAATTGTACCGCTTTCTCTCCATCGCCATGCAAACAAATTGTTTGCGCCTGAACTATTACTTTCTCTCCATTCACCGCTTCTACATATCCTTCTTTTACCATTTGAAGCACTTGTTTTATCGCTTCGCCTTCATCTGTTATAAGTGCATTTTTTTCTGTACGACTTGTTAATGTCCCATCTTGCTTATACGTACGATCAGCAAAAACTTCTTGCATGAATGTTACTCTATATTTTTCTGCAGCTTGTATAAACGCCTCGCTATTTGCTAATCCGTAAAGTAATAGATCCGGGTTCATATGAGAAATTGCCTTTACGATTGCATCTGCAATTGCTGGGTCAGTTGCCGCCATATTATATAGGGCACCGTGCGGTTTCACATGATGCATCTTCGCGCCTGCCGCTTTCACAAACCCGTCTAATGCACCAATTTGATATAAAACGTAATCATATACTTCACTTGCTGAAACATTCATGTTTCTTCTTCCAAATCCAATTAAATCAGGAAATCCAGGATGCGCCCCTATTGCTACGTTATGTTTCAAAGCTTTTTCAACTGTTTGACGCATAACGATCGGATCACCCGCATGAAAACCACAAGCAACATTTATAGAGGAAACGAACGGAAGAATCTCATCATCATTCCCCATTTTATAAGCTCCAAAACTTTCTCCTAAATCACAATTCAAATCGATTGTCGTCACGATATTTCCCTCCTACTCTCAGCTTCGTAAAGCGATGAACTTCTTTAATAGTTTCATATTTTCTTCCTGCTCTATGTACAATTGCTCCGCTTCTTCTATAGAAACTTTTTCAAAAGTTACATAGTCCCCTGGTTTCAGCTGGGCAAGCAAAGGTAAATCTACTGAAATGACATTTCCGATTCTCGGATAGCCACCTGTCGTTTGCCTATCTGCCATTAATATAATAGGCTGCCCACCATTTGGAACTTGAATGGTTCCAAATGTAACAGGACTTGATAGAATTTCTTGTTCTATTTCTCTATTTAAAACTTCCCCATCAAACCTATATCCCATGCGATCAGCATAATTGGACACTTTATACTCTTTCATAAAAAATGACTCTTTACTTTTTTCTGTAAACTGATTATATTCAAAATCTGTTATGACACGAAGCGTAGGATGCTTCTTATATTTTGGTAAGACGTTATTACGAATTGCCCATTTTGTTTTTATTCGCTCTTCCTTTTGTAAGTTCTGAATGAAACCACTCGCCATTTCTGCGTGCGTACCAATTTGAAAATAGTCACCCTTTTTGAGCATCCTTCCTTCAATCCCGCCAATAGCAGCTCGCATATATGTACCTTTACTTCCCATTGTATGATCAATATGAATACCACCCGCAAATGTTACATATGCTCTGCACCCACGTTTCGCTTTTCCAAAACAAAGCATGCTGCCTTCTTCTGCTAAAATAGGACGCCATAACGGAATTCGTTCTCCATTCAATAACGGTTCCAAATCCGCTCCGCCAATCGCGAGCAAAGTCGTTTTCTTTAGTAACAATTTAGGTCCCATTATCGTCATTTCTAAACCTGCTTCATTTTCTTCATTACCGACTAACATATTGATTAGCCTAAGTGCATTTTTATCCATCGCACCGCCAACTGGTACACCATACTGTTGATAATGAAATCGTCCTAAATCTTGGACTGTTGTAAGCATCCCCGCATGTAAAACCTCTACATCCATTCTTTAGCCCCCTCTAGCGATACGTATTCTTCCTTTGTTACCGGGATAAAACGTAAATACATACCACTTTGAATATAGGTAGGTGATTCTTCTCTTGGATTAAATAATGAAATCGGTGTTCGGCCGATAATATTCCATCCACCCGGTGTTTCAAGCGGATAAATACCTGTTTGATTTCCACCAATCCCTACCGAACCAGGAGCAATTTGTAACCGTGGTGTTTCTTTTCTAGGTGTTTCTAATTTTTTTGATAGTCCCCCTAAATATGGAAATCCTGGTGTGAAACCTAACATATACACAAAATATGTTGTTTCGCTATGTATACGAATAACATCCTCTACTTGCAAACCTTGATAATGTGCGACCTCTTCTAAATCCGGCCCATATTCGCCTCCGTAGCAAACTGGTATAGAAATATGTTTCACTTTCTGGTTCACTTCTTCTTTATATGAATCACACAGCTCCTGTATATATTGGCAAACGTAATCATATGACCTTTCACCTCTCTCATTTTGCATCCATACTTCGTACAAATTATAGTAAATTGCTAATGAAGTAAACGATGGCACACATTCAACCATTCCTGTAAATGGATGTTGTTTCAACGCTTGAAATAATCGCTGCACTTTTCCGTATATATCCATCCTAATTTCTTCACCAAATGTAACAATAATTGCTTGATCCCCTAACGCAGAAAATTTCATCCCATTCCCTCTTTCTATGCCAAAAAGCCGAGTTCTTTCGAAATGCGGTATGCTGTTTCTTTCACTTTCGCAGTAAAATATGAAATGTTACTTTCGCCATACTCAATTGCTAAACCTGAAATACTAATACCTGCTACAACCGTTCCATCATTCGCAAAAATCGGAGCTGCTATAGCCGCTGTATGATTTTCTAATTCAGAATAACTAATTGTGTAACCTTCCTTTTTCGCTAGTTGTAATACTTCTAGCAAATGTTCCTTATTCACAATTGTTCCATCCGCAAACTGTTTTAAATCGGTTTCCTCTATGTACTTCCTTTTCTCTTCCTCAGAAAAATAAGATAGTAAAATTCTCGGACATGCCCCCGCATAAAGAGGTGCTCTTCTTCCAACTGCTGTATAAACACGTACCGTCTGAACTCCTTCCATCTTTTCAACGTAAATTGCATCATTACCATCTTGAATAATTAAATTAACTGCCTGCCCTAAACTATCTCTAAGCTCTTTCATATATGGAATCGCAATATTCCTTACTGATAATCTTTGTGAAACAAGTTGCCCAAACCGTAAAAAAACGAATCCAAGACGATATTTCCCCTTCTCATTTTTTTGTAAAAGCTCCATTTCTTCTAGCGAACCGATTAAACGATAAACAGATGTTTTCGGCATATTTGTAAGCTGAACCATCTCTGTTAAACTTAACTCTTCATGCTCATAAAATAACTCTAAAATATCCATTGTCTTCACTGCCGTTTTATTTATACTCATCCTATCTCCTTTTTGTTCCGAATTTCGGAACTTCAATTCCATTTTTCGAAACAAAGATATAATTTAAAATTATAAAATATTCTTTCAATTCTATCAATATTTTTTTCACGTACATAATCCGATATATTTTGTCCGCTATTAAAAAAACACAAATAATAAGTGATTTATATAAAATGAAAGGCTCTTGAATGATTGACAAAACTTTAACACGTGAAGAACGAACTATTAGAATAAAAGTTACAATAAAAAGTACGGAAGTTTAGATTTGAAATAAAATTTGATCACTTTTCATTAATAACACTACTATAAAAGAAAATATAAAGAGCATGTTTGAATCAATTTTTGATCAAAACATGCTCTTCTCATTGTTATTCACAGTATTCTTTTTTAACTTGATTGATTGATTGATTGTTCCTTCGTTCAACTAACAAGTCTATTAGGTACATATTACTTATTTTTCAAAATCGTTCTTTTAGCTTTTTTAATAATTCTACTAGTTGATTTTATGTCAGTATCCTTTTCCCATTCTTCACACAGGTCCATTACCCAATCCGGTTTCGTTTTACTTGCATCATTTAACCAGTTTCCAACCGAATCTTGGACATATTTTGATGGATCTGATTTAAGTAAATTAAGAATAGGAAGTGCTTTTTCAGGTTCTTGTTTTAATATTTCAATATGTTTACTCCATACACCTCGAGGACGAATAGATTCTACAGAGAACCTACGAATATTCTCATCTTCACTTTTTGCCCATTCTACTAACAACTCCACACTTTTTTCTATATTCTGTGAAAGATCTTCTCTAATAGACATCCAAGCAATTTCTCGAACACCAAAATGATGATCCGCTGCAAAAGGTCGAATGTACGTTAATGTATCTTTTAATGTGTTATTTGATTTTTTATTCATAAACGCTGCCCAACATCGTACACTATCTGAAATATGATTAGATAATTTTAACAATACATCTTCCTTGTTTCCTTCATTCTCTTTGAGTATAATTTCATCCAATAAAGTTCCTGTTATTCGTATGACTTTCATTCCTGTTTCCACGTTCTGTTTTTCTAATTCAGCTACTATGCTTTCCAAACTATTCTTGAGTCCTATTGATGGTAAGACATTTTTGAGTAGTTCAATATGATTTATAGCCAGCCATTCTGTTAGATTAACACTTTCTAATTTCCCTTGCTGTAGTAATTGTAAGACCTCTTTAGGAATTTCGTTTACTTTCCTGGCTCCTTTCCTGTTTAAGATAACTTCTGCTTCTTTCGTTATCATTTAAATTCCCTCCTTGCAACACTATCTTCAAATAAACAGAGGCCATTTTGAAAAATAATAATCAAAATGACCTCTGTCTTTCTTAAATGAACATTCAGTTTTACAAAAAATGTGATTTAAATCCACAAGAAGAACATTTCTCCCATACTTGCTCTA
Organism: Bacillus cereus group sp. BceL062; assembly: GCF_051780025.1. NCBI lineage: Bacteria > Bacillati > Bacillota > Bacilli > Caryophanales > Bacillaceae > Bacillus > Bacillus cereus group sp. BceL062. The sequence goes on from NZ_JBPWGY010000003.1 coordinate 132,035, forward strand.
TAATGCTCTTACTTGTTTCAACGGCCAAAAAACAGCTTGTCCTTTTCCGACAATTTCATCTTCTGAAATAAATCCGAACATACGACCGTCTTTAGAAACTTCACGGTTATCTCCTAAAACAAACACTTGGCCTTCTGGCACTTTCGTTTTCCCTGTGATTTGTTCTAATGTAAAGTCTGGAGTTAATACACGGCCAGCTGCTTTTTCTTTAAACTCTTTTAAATACGGTTCTTCCATCGCTTTTCCGTTTACGTATAAAACATCGTTTTTATACTCAACTGTATCACCTGGTAAACCAATTACTCGTTTTACTAAGTCGTACCCTTCTTTTCCGTGGAAGACGATAACATCGAAGCGATCTAATCCACTTATACTATAACCAATCTTATTCACGAGAACGCGCTCATTATTTTCTAACGTTGGCATCATCGATTCACCTTGCACTAAAGAAGGTGTAAATAAAACACCGCGAATAATTACAATTAGTACAAGGGTAAACCCTATTGTTTTAACCCAAGAGAATAATTCTTTCTTCGTATTTTCCTTCATCGTTTCTCCTCTTTCTTATGCACTTATTTTATTATTTCAACTAATTCTCGCACTAAACTTCGATCAATTTCAGAAAAACATGATTTACCTTCTCTTACCGCTGTACCGACATGAGCTTGCGAAATTCCAGTTTCATCTAATAACTGCTTTATATTTTCTTTCGTTACACCACTTCCAGCTACAAGTTGAATTTGACCATCGCTTACCTTTTGCATATCTTTAAGCACTGGAATATTATCTACTATATTTCCTTGTCCACCTGAAGTTAACACGTGAGTCACTTTATGGAATTCCTTTAAAGTTCTCATCGCTTCTACTAGGTTTTCTATATCATCTATCGCACGGTGATACGTTACATTTATTCCATCTACAACAGATAACAAATCTGCTAGCTTCTCTTTATCAACTTCTTTTTGTTCGTTTAATACGCCTAATACAACGCCTGCTGCACCTAACTTCTGCGCAACGCTAATGTCTTCTTTCATCATTTCAATTTCTTCTTCCGTATATGTAAAAGACTTCGCATGCGGACGAATCATAACGTGAATCGGTATATTTACTGCTTCTACCGCTTTTTTAATAAATGCATAACTCGGCGTTAATCCACCTTCTGTATAAGATGAAATTAATTCAATCCGCTTCCCACCCGCGCTTTCAATTCGTTTCACATCTTCTAAACATGTTGCAATAACCTCTAGCATGAGATAACCTCTTTTCGTGCTTTTTTCTTATTATACATTAGTAAAAATAAGAAGCCTAGCTTTCTCCTATAAAACTATAAAAAGAAGAATGAAAAGAAAGATTTTTTCAATTGATAACACTTATTTGTAATGTGCTATTTTTCATGAACAATACTGCTAAAAAGAGAAAAAGATATACATCTTACAAAAGAACATTCCATTATCTCTCGTTCAGATGTATTTTTTAGAATTGAGTTCTTCGAAGCTATTCAAGGGATGCTGCCCATTGCTATCAAGCTAATATTTTGGAGCATCCTCAAAACAAAAAATTGTACATCCTCATCTGGAGATGTCAATTTTCTCGCTTTGGAGTAGTTGCTCTTCTTAGTTTGATGAGCATAGGGTAGCTCAGGAAAATACGAATTTACAACGTTAAAGAAATTCCAAAATTAAAAGCCAAATTTCTCAATATTAAAATTAAGGAAATTGGCTTTTTTGTCGCTCTGGAGAAGCGCCCTTTTATTGAATAATAAATTTCTTCAAATTGAGAAGAATTAGCATATAACGTTTTCACAGAGAAGTTGCCTGAATCTCTTCCCTGCTTCTTCCCCGGCGACCAAGTGGTTCGGAGAGTCCTGTCATGACGTACCATACTTCTTAAAGTTACTTTCACACCACTATTCTGTTTCAATTTTCACTTCAGTAATATATTTCAGTAAAGTTTTTTATAAAACTTCACTTTCTTATTTGTTACCGAGTTGTTCCGCCAAACCGATTAGAATCCCTTCGGTTCCACGAATGTAACAGAGTCGATACGAGTCCTCGTACTGAACCACTTCGCCAACGAGCTGAGCACCACACTTAGTCGTGAGTCTGTATACCATTTCGTCAATGTCTTCAACAGTGAACATGACGCGTAAATAACCGAGGGCGTTTACAGGAGCAGTCCGGTGATCTGATTTAGTAGGTGGGGTGAGAAATCGCGAAAGTTCAATTCGGCTGTGGCCATCTGGCGTAACCATCATAGCAATCTCTACGCACTGGGAGCCCAGTCCGGTTACGCGACCAGCCCATTCACCTTCGACAGTAGCTCGCCCTTCGAGTTTCAAGCCAATCTCCTCGAAGAAAGAGATTGCGTCATCAAGAGATTCTACAACGATACTGACATTGTCCATTCTTAGTAATTTGTTCTTTTCCATAGTTTTATCTCCTTAAGTGTAAACATTTATTATCTAATCATCTTCATAAATTATTCTATTAAAAGTTACAAATTCCTTCCCAACAAAAAACACCTTATCACCGTTTACATTCAAACTGCGGTTTTTCGACGTACAAGGGATTACCTACATTATTAGTCACTGTCTAAATTGTAATCCTCGTTTATCATTTCTGTTCCTGTTTTTTAACTTTGCAACAGAACTATGTTTAGTTTCTTACAGAATGAAACCAAGGCAATTGTTTAATATATGTATCGCCATGACATATGCAATGGATCTTTTAGAAATAAGATAAGCAATAGTAAGTATCACCGCACCAGGTAAATAAATAGCAAGATCCGAAAGCTTGTTCGTATGAAGAACTGTAAAAATTATAATCGAAATGATAGATGCAATAGCAGTACCAATATAATTTCAAGCATTTCTTTCTTCAGTTTTCATATCAATATCTAATTGATTTTCCAATAATTTTACGCCCTTCTTTGTAAGATGAACCGCTCGACTCTTATCCGTTTTTGTAATCCATCCCTGTTCAAAAAACAGTTTTGCTATTTCAGACCCTAACCAACCAGAAATATGGTAGCGTCGTTCACTCCAATCAAGACAAGGTTTTGCAAATACTCTCCTTTTTGTCTCTGCCTTTTCAATATTTATTCCAAAATTCAGAAACCATCCTTTCCCTTGTTCCGTTACAATATATTCTCCATCTTTTAAAGTTATTAATTCCCTAACTAGTAATTTTTCAGCTATCTCTACACCAAGTTTGCCTGCAAGATGATCGTAACAAGTTCGAGCATAACGAACTTGTTTTAATTGACCCGATTGTTTTAAAGAGCGAACTTGAACTGTTGGTGCGATTGTTCCTAACTTTTCAAGAACTTCCGCTACCTCTTGATTAGCAAGTCGATAGTAACGATGTCTACCATGTTGTTCAACTGTAAGTAGATTCCCCTCTACTAATTTAGAAAGATGAGAACTAATTGTTGGATGTGACACTTTTGCCATATAAGCTAATTCACTAGCAGGCAGCGCCTGATTATTCATTAGACAATCTAAGATGATTGCTCTTGTAGGTTCAGCAATTAATTTAGCTACATATGAGATATTCGGATATACATTCATATTTCGATGATACCCTAACTGTTAAATTGATACAATTATTTTAAATTTAATTGTAAAGGGGATTTTAAAATGAATGCAATTGATCTTAGTATTTTAAATTTAAAAGAAACGAGAAGACGCTCAGAAAAATTATGGAGTTCTCTTCCCAATAACTTTCTTACTTGGAAACCTGATAATGAAGCTATGTCCTTTGGTGAGATGATTCGTCATGTATGGAGCTCAACTTTTTACTATCATATGATTTTAAAAAACATCGGATCGATAAACGACATACAAATTCCGTATGATAACGAACCAATTATTTGTGTTAAAAAAGAGATTGCACTAGCACAATCATACTTCACTGAATTCATAGAATATGTTCAATCAATAAACGTAACAGAGTTAAATTCAACACTTATTGATCGAAGCGATGTTGGCTATCAACGATATTTAGGAGATATGCTTTTACGAATTGCCTATCATGATGCAGTCCATGCAGGTCAATTTTTACAATATTTGCGAATGATAAATTTGGAAAGACCCTTAATTTGGGATTAAATCTAGTAAGTATTTACAAGATTTCCAAACCGGCATTACAATAAATATTTTTCATCTAGGAACATTCATCAAATCATGATAATCATTTATATGAAAACACTACATTTCAAACTAGGATGGCAAACAAATAAAAAGCACGTGTTCGATTACTAATCAAACACGTGCTTTCAAAACAACTATATTGTCCATAAACAATAACATTTAAATTCATAAGCTCTATCCCTAAAACATCACGACCGAAATGCTGCATCCGCCAGTATAGACAATGTTGCATCATCCATCGGCGGATTGTGTAAACCCGCTCTGACATTTAAGTAATAACGATGAAGTGGATTTTTTTCTGATAAACTTTTTGCCCCTACGATACGCATTGCTTTATCTACTATAGATATCGCCGCATTTGTTACTGCGTATTTCACTGCCGCTAGTTCTGCTTGTAGTGATAGTTTATCTTCTGCCTCATCGTACTTTTTCGCAATTTGATATAAAAAGACGCGAGCTTGCATAAGCTCAAGCTCTATTTCTCCAACTAATCTTCTAACACTCGGTAATAAACTAATAGAATGGTTTAAACTATTTGGCTTGTATGATTCCGCAAACTGAACTGCATAATTTCTTGCTGATTGTGCGATTCCTAAATAACATGCTGGTATATGTAGCAACCAGCCAATACCCTTTTGTTTCACTTTCCCGCCCAATACATTCGTAAAGAAGCGGTTTTCTATTTCCACATTTTTTAAGACAAGGTCGTGGCTAGCAGTTCCTCGCATCGCAACGCTATCCCATGTTTCTTCAATTGATACACCGAGCGCATTTCTTGGAATGACAAACTCACCAACTTCTTCTCGGCCTTCCATACTTGCTGAAATAATAAAATAATCAAGTACTGGTGCCATCGTTGTAAAAGTTTTCCTTCCATTTATAATCCACTTCTCGCCTTGTTGCACCGCGATTGTTTCTGGTTTACCACCACGCGTCGGACTTCCTGTTTTCGGTTCTGTTGCTGCCCGATTAAAGAGTGCACCATTACGCACTTCTTCGCAAAACCATTTGAACATTCCATCATTCCAAGAGCGATTTTCAGCTAGCTCTTTTACAATACCGATATGCCATCCAATCGATAATGCAGTAGCTCCACAGCCTTCTGCAATTTTCTCTTGAAATAAAACGAAGTCATATAAAGAAATCGCACTACCACCAAATTCCTTCGGTAACGTTATTTTCGTATATCCGATATCTTTTAAATTATTAATATTTTCATACGGAAATGATCCTAATTCACTTAATTGATGCTCCCTTTCCATGAACTTCGGAATCAATTTATTTATTTGTTCAATAATGAAAGATTGTTCTTCTGTTTCAACAAATGAGAGTGCCATACTATAATCTCCTTTATCCCGCTATTTGCGGGCAGTAAAACTCCCACCCAAAAATTCAGGTGGAGCAAAGAAGTTCAGTGGGAGTCGGGCTGCCCGTAAATGCTCGATTCATAAACCGTTCATTTTGTCATTATGATTATATGAAGCTACCTCTCTATTGTTTCACTATTCCGATAAAAATACAATGTTTTTGGATTATAAGAAAAATCCCTATAGAAAAACAGGTCCTTTTCTTATATTAATCCCCCTTCAATGCCTTTAGCGGCAAAGAGGTTACATATCCAATATACGAGAATAATTCTTTAAAAAAGAATGGAATTTCTGTATCTAACGTTTTATATGCTGATGTTGGAGTCGGTGAAGCATATGCCTCAATGTTAATATGTTTTGCGATTCTCATTGCGCGTTTCATATGAAGTGGATCACTTACAATCGTGTATGAGTGTATTCCGTTCTCTATTCCAACTTCCTTCGCATTCTTTAAATTTTCTTCAGTGAAAAGGGATTTTGTTTCAATTAAAATATCCTCCTCTTTTACACCTTGTTTCAATGCATATACTCTAGCAGTGCGAGCTTCCTCAAGCTCCGCTTCAAACTTTGTACCACCTGTAAAAATAATTTTCTTAATGTTTCCGTTTTTATATAGAGAAATCGCGTGATTAATTCTTTCCTTAAATACAGGAGATGGTTTTCCGTTCCATGAAGCTGCTCCTAGCACGATACCAGCATCTGTCTTCACATCATCATCCGTTTTAAAGCGATAACTCCAAATATCGTAAGCTGCATAGCTCACGTACAAAATAGCAGAACAAATCATTAATAAAAACACTTGAAAGATTCGTCTTTTTTTACTCTTCTTATTTTCTTTCATTTGTAATTGCCTCCGTACATCATCCATACTTCTATAAAAAAACATTTATATCAAATCGTTTTGTTTGAGTTTGTTTAAAAGAAGGTATTTTACTTATTATATATAAAAGGGTTTTCATTTAAAATTGAGGATTATCAATTCATTTTTCATTTGCGGTTTACATTACAATTTTAATTCATTAGTTTATTACCATACAACTACATTGTAACGAATTTTTTCTCAGAAGGGAATGATGAAACAAAAGTAAATTAAATAAGTTAGTGTTTTGTAAGAAAAAAAGGTATATTATTCGCAAATTACGATCATATACCTTACAAAATACGAATTATAGCTTTTCTTTGTATAACTCTAATTTTTCTAACAATTCTTCTTTCACGCCTGACCATTCACTCGCAATAATACTGTACACAACTGCATCTCTCACATGACCGCTCGGCAATCTTCTTTCATTTCTTAGCACACCTTCTTTTACCGCGCCTAACCTTTCAATTGCTCGTTGTGCTTTTTCATTTCTTACATCCGTCTTAATTTGCACTCGTAGCATATGCAGTTTTTCAAAAGCATACTGAAGAAGCATATACTTACATTCTGTATTTATACTCGTACGTTGCACACTTGGATGGTACCACGTCTGCCCTAACTCCACTGTTTTATCTTCTACTGAAATATTATATAAACGTGTACTCCCTACAATCTTGTTCGTCTGTTGATCCACTACAGCGAAAGGGATTTGTGTACCCTTTCCATAACTCTTTATCGCTTTTTGAACATATTGCTGCATATCTTGAACAGTTTCCATTTTAGAGATTAAATACGCCCAAATTTGCCTATTTCCTTCTACAATCGAAAACAAAGTTTCGACATCACCACTATCCATTAACCGTAATTTTGCTCTTTCGTGAATGATTTCCATTTGTAAGCCCCCTTCTTTTGTTACTATAACATACGAATTAAAATCGCAAAATTAATATACAATGATTTTAACAACAAAAACCCTCGCTCACATAGAAAGCGAGGGTTTCCAATTAAAGCACCAAATAAGCAATCGGCGTAATAATAAGCAACGTTAATATCGTTCTCTGCACGTACAAAATAATAAGTTCAGATACTTTTAACGGAATATCTGTCGATAATATACAAGGGATTGAAGCGGAGAAAAACAAAATAGATGATACCGAAACAACCGCAATGACAAACTTTGTCACGAGCGGCGCACTTACAACTAATAATGATGGTAAAAACATTTCTGCAATACCAACTGATACCGCTTTAGCAGCTAAGTCTGCTTCTGGTAATTGTAAAACCCATGTAAATGGATAAAAAATATAACTGATCCAATCAAATATTGGCGTGAACTTCGCTAAGACGATACCAATTAACCCTACTGACATAATAGATGGTAAAATTCCCATCGTCATAATAAAACCGTCTTTTAAGTTCACTGCAATATTTTTCATAATGCTCGGTGCAGATTTTGATACTTCTAATGCATCTTCCCAAGCACGTTCTAACATTTTTTCCTTATAAACGGGCTCTGGGAACCCTTCTTTCGTAATATATGTATCGGGTTTTCTACTAAGAGGTGGGATTCTTACGGTGATAGCAGTCACGATGAATGTTACTATAAGTGTAGTCCAAAAATAAACATTCCATAAATGCATAATGTCTAATGTTTTTGCGATGATGATCATAAATGTTGCGGATACTGTAGAAAATCCTGTAGCGATAATGGCTGCTTCTTTTGTCGTATACTTTCCTTCTTTATATACGCGGTTCGTAATTAATAAGGCTAGTGAATAACTTCCAACGAAGGAGGCAACCGCATCAATTGCCGATCGTCCCGGCGTATTCCATAAAGGTCTCATAATCGGACGGCAAAATGTACCGATAAATTCAAGCAACCCATATCCGACTAATAACGCTAAAAACGCCGAACCAATTGGAACGAGTAAACTTACCGATATAACTAGTTTCTCATACAAAAACGGCCCAACATCTGGTGCAAAAAACCAAGCTGGTCCCACTTTAAAACAATATAATACGCCAAAAACAACACCAACTACTTTTAAAATAGAAAAGCAAATGTCTACGATAGATGCATTCCATTTCTTCGTATAAAATGGATAAATCGCACCAATCACCATAACAAACAATGCATAATAAGGTACTACGCCCGGAACTGAAGTACGGATCCACGATACGATATGATCAATCATAATAGAAGAAGCTCCATTTATCGTAACAGGTACGAAAAACATAAACATCCCAACGAGACTAGCGAGTATAAACCGAAGAATCATACTCCTCTCTCTTCCTGTCTTAATTACATTACTTTTTAATTCAATTTCACTCAAAATTCGACACCTCCTATTATCTAAATATTCTGTATAATATAGTTTTTTTCCTTCTTTTGATCTTGAATATTTAATCATATGAAAAAGCCTAATTTGAAACATATCGATCAAATTAGGCTTTTTATATACTTTTTAGATATTCTCATTTAAGGCACAAAGTAGAGTTTAAAATCATCGCTCAAAGTAGGAGTCTTTCTTACTATGCTTCAATATAAAACTCCCCATCTCAATCGCTAAATCTTCACTTTGAGGATAGACACCTACATTATCTCCATACGCGTGCCCTAAACCACGATAGAGAATCGTTTCAGTATCCACTCCTTGTTTCTTCAATTTAGCTGCATACGCTAAACATTCAATCATTAAAAAATCATGTTCTCCTACCGTAATAAATGTACTTGGATAATCTGAAGATACATCAACGTATGGACTTAAATACTTCGAATGAATGTCTTCCGTACCAAGTATTTCTGCCATCCCTCCGACCATTGCATGCATCATATTAAGCATTTTTTCTAATCCTTTTTTATATTTCGGAGCAATCTCATATTTATCTATACTCCAAGAATAAAACTCGTCTTCATAGTCACACATGTTAAGTGTAGGATACAGAAGTAATTGCCCTTTAACGAAGTTTCTACCATCTTCCATATCTCTCGTTGTACAATACTGTGTTAAGTTCCCTCCAGCACTATCACCCGCAACAAAAATATTATTCTTATCACCGCCGAATGCTTCAGCATTCTCATAAATCCATTTTAAAGTAGTGTAACAATCTGTATGTCCAGTTGGAAAAGGATGTTCTGGAGCTAATCGATAATCTACAGAAAAGGCTAGTATATCTGTTTTTTCTACTATTAATTTCACAAGTTCTTCTACCACATCTGGTGATCCTGCCATAAATCCGCCACCATGAATAAAATATAAAATTGGTGCGTTCTCTCGTTTTGAAATACTATTATAAATCCTTATCGGAATGTCATATCCATCTTCCGCTTTAACTGTTTCATTCGTAATATTTATATCTTTCGTTACGATTGGAACGCTTTTAATACCATTAAACTGCTTTCTCATATTCTTTACCGATTTTTCGGAAGCGTCCATTTTCATCATATTTTTAGGCATAAACCTCATTATATTCATTTGAACCTTCATATCTTTATAAAGACGTGGATCCATTGCTCCCTTTTCATCGCAATCTGGTATGTTTTTCACTATTACTTCTGCGCCTTGTACATTGATGGTTTCTTGTTTTTCTTGAATCTTTTCTAATAAATCTAAGCTATATTTTCTAGACATTCACTATTCCCCCATCTCTTTTTTAACGCTTTCATTTTCCGAAAAATTATATAACCGTATACATTTCCATTTACTAAATAAAAATACGTTCCATGTACAAAATGTAACATGGAACGTATTTTTATTGTTGTTCATATTTGATTCAATTATTGTCATTTTTTGATATAATATTTTTTCTATACTGTAATGGTGTATACCCATATTTCCCTTTAAACTGCGAAATGAATGACTTCACATTGGGAAATCCATGTTTCACTGCTATATCTTGTATAGAATTCGTACTGCTAATAATATCTTCATACGCTTTATGAAGCCTGTATCTCGTTAAAAAAGAGGTGAAATTTGATCCGAAAGATTTCTTGAACATCCGAGAAAAATGTTCCTCACTTACAAAAAAGTGTTTCGCTACATCTTTCATTTTAAGCTTTTCATCATAATGTTCATACATATATGTAATTATCTCTTTTTGTTTATTTCCAAATTGAAAATCATTATCTTCTTTTTTTCTATCTTTACAGTGGCGCAATAGAATATAAACAATCTCATAAATTAAACTATTCATTTTTATATAACTTAACTCATCAAAATTTGTGACTAACTCCTTTAATTCATAAAATATTTGTTGGAGCTTTTCTTTCTGCACAAATGATGCTTGTAGAGTAAATCTATATTTATCAAAATCAGCATTTAGCTCTTTAAGAAATTCATACGAAACTATTAACATCATTACTGCACAACTTGCATTCTCAACTTTTTCAAATTCGTGCACATCTCCACTGTTTACAAAAATAAACTCGCCAGCTGATACTTTCTTTTTTTGCCCATTTACATACAAAAAAACGTCTCCATATATTACCAAACTAATTTCAATACTTCTATGCCAGTGTGGAGGGATATAGTAGTGAAAATCAGCCGGAAGTCTTGTGCTCTCTATATATTCAACCATACCTGGAATTCTATCACGCAATTTTACCTCTTCATATTTCCCTTGCCTGACTTTCAATTATGTTCCCTCCTTTTTATTGCATAGTAAACGTCAAATAACTTCAATCAAAACTTGTGCTACACATTACTATTTTCATCTCATTTTATAATCATCCACAATCACTTGGATTACACGATATGCTTCCTCAGCTACTTTTTCATTACTATTTCTATTCGCATCATATGTAATTAACGCCTTCCAAAGCGCCCATCCTCTCGCTCTATCCCACGTTTCCTCATCCATCCTCAACACTTCTTTAAATACATTTCTACTATTTTCATCAAAAAATGTCCATGCCATCGCCGCGTCACACGAAGGATCACCTACTCCTAGTATACCAAAATCAATTACGGCACAAAGCTTTCCATCTTTAACGAGTAAATTCCCTGGCGCAACATCTCCATGAATCCAAACTGGTGTGCGTTCCCATTTTGATCGGAGCGCTAAATCCCAAAGGTGCTTTAACAATGCCTCATCAAAAGCGTCTTTATTGTTTTCAATAGCTACTCTCGCTTCTTCATCGTATACAGATATAAACCCGCCTCGGTAAAAGTTATGCGTTCCAGCTATTGGTCCGTTACTAGAATCAATGGATTGCAATTCTAGTAGAAATGATCCTAAGTCCGCTGCGAATTCATGTAAGTCACGAACATTTTCTTTCGTAACTGTCTCTCCCTCTATCCACTTATTAATAGACCATGGCCACGGATACTCTTCAGACGGATGCCCTTTTGCAATTGGTGCAGAAATTGGTAAAGAAAGTTCCTTATTTAATATAGGAAGCCACTTGTTTTCTTTCTCTACTTGCGGTGCATATGCTGCATCACTTGGTAATCTAACACTCATCTGATCTCCTAAGTGAAACGTTCTATTATCATGCCCACTAAACTTTACAGGTTTCACTTCTAAATGTGCCCATTCAGGAAACTGTTTCTGTATTAACTTCTTAACTAAACTTACGTTAATTGGATTCATTTATTTTCTCCTTTTCTTTTGAAACTTACTAAGCCCATCCGTACTGCCCACATACTCAAAATCATTTTTCTTATAAAAATCATTCAACGTACGATTATGTCCCACACAATCTAACTTCAAGTACTCTTTATCACACTGTACATTTTCTTCTACCCACTGCAAAATCGATTCTCCTATTCCATTCCCCTTATACTTCCGTCTCACCGCAAATCTATGAATATATACTGAATCCGAAACTTCCTCTTTGCCAAAAATATGTTCATCCCATTCATTTTGTTTAGGAGATGCTGTAATCGTACCAACAATTTCATCTTCTTTCATAACAATATACGTATATTTATTTCTTATACATTCTAATATTTCAGCTGTAGCCTCTCCTCCTAACAGATACTGCCATTGGTCTACTTCTTTATGTTGTAACCACTCTGCTACTTCTCTTAATAGAGTAATAATGCTATCGCTCTCCTCTTCAGTAGCAGTTCGTATCGTATATTCTTTAACTGTATTTCTCTCCATATTGCCGTTCCCCTTTCAAATTACTACTATACTGATAAACGCGTTCTACCGTCATTTTCGTCTGTAACGTATTCAACATAAAAACCTTGATTCAGTGCGTTTTCATACATCAATTCAATCACTTTTTGGTCTTTCGCATAAATGTGTATATAATCACCGTCCGCTACTAATACGACTACTTCACACTTGCTCTCTGTGAACTCTTCATATGTTTCAATCTCTTCTAATACTTCTCCTTTTGGATACGCTTTTAAATCTGCAAAAATGAGATAATATATGTTGTCTTTTATTAATTTTTTCAATTCTAATCCACTCATTACCTTGTTATCTTCTGAGAATAATTCTGATCCTAATCCATCAGGTAATCTGAAATAAGATTCCTCATTTTCCACTCGCCAATCAAATAACGTAATATCGATCGGCTTTAACACTTTCCAAAGTAGATTATCATATTCATTTGGAATATCTACAATAATTCCTCTTTTCATTTATTTGCTCCTAGCTTATTTATTTTCGTTTTCATTTCATACATTATATACCAAATTCAACTACTATATTTTGACGATACCTCTGTAAATTGTATTTCACCGCGAAAAAACCGTCCCACTACTTATGAAACGGTTTCTTTCTGCTTATATTTAAGTTTTTCATTCAATTGTTGCACTGCGCTTTAAAATAATTTCTAATATATTCATCACATCAGCCATCATTCTTTATATTTACTTCGTCTTCACAAAATAATATAAAAACCACACCGCATGGTTTTGCTCATCAGCAGCTATTCTGCGCAATAACTCTTTCAAATGTGCATCCGATGTTTCATCTGAAATTTCTAAGTAAAAATCTACTGTCTTCTGTTCATCTTGTATAGCGAATTCTAATCCTTGTAAGTGCGTATTTGGACATTCTTCCGTAATTTGTGGTTTCGGCTGCTGACCAGTTAAATTTGTATAGATTTGTACAAACTGATGAAAATGCTTTATTTCATCGTTACGAATTTCAAGAATTTGATTTCGTTCCGCCGCATTTGGAGCCATGTTGGCTAATTTTGCGTAGCAGCTTATAGCGCTATACTCTCCGTTTATAGCTTTTTCAATATCACTTATCAACTTATCATTTTGCCTATACCAATCATGATAATTCGAATTATACATCGTATCCCCTCCATAATTTCGCATAACATTTTATGCACTTTGAAATAGTAGGAGCATGTATACAAAAAGAACCACAAATACGAACTTTTCATTTCCCTATAGACTAATAATCATTTCACCACAAAAAAACGCTTCACTACGAGTGAAACGTTCTTTTTTCTAAGCGTTTAATTCTGTTTTATGTTCCTTTATTGCACTACGTTTGAAAGCAGTCACTAAAATAATAACTATACTTACCACACCAATCCAAACGAGCACAGTAACAGGTGTATTCCAGCTTAACCCTTTTCCGAAGAAGAAGATCTCCCTGAGTCCTTCGATCATAAATTTCATTGGTAACCAAGGATAAACCCAATCTTGATAAAATGGCGACAACATTTCAGGTGCTAATGATAATAACGGTGCCCCGAAGAATAGTAAGAGTGCGAATAAACCGATACCTTTTAGCCCAACTAATGAAAGTACCGCCGATATCATTAAGAAGAAGCTAAAAGACGTGATGGATAAGAACAACGCTGTCTCCGTGAAATTCGAAATATTTAACCCTACCATCCCATCTGCAATCCACGTAAGGCCAAAACCAATTACAAGTGTCGCAACTGCTCCAGCTACTATTTGTTTTAGTTTTAATCCAAAGTTTTCTTTTCTTGTACGTACCGGCATTTTACTAATCGCAATAAAAATAATTGCTGCGCTAGCTAAACTTGCAATCCATAACGGCTGGAATAATGACATTGGTGAGTTACCGTTCGCACTGTTTTTTCCGACCTCATTCACATTTTTCACGTGCTTTACAATAGGTGTTACTAATTTCGAAGCTTGATCTGTTGTTAAAGTAGCTCCCCTTGCTTTCAATCCATCTAATATTTGTGTGCGAACATTGTTGCTCATATTATCCACTACACCATTTAACATTTGCCCTGCCATAGTTGATGCAGCCATATTCATTCCTTGATTAATTAATATTTCTACTTCTGGTGAAGATGGCTGCGGTGTTCGTAATGAAGCCTGTTTCATACTAAATTCTTTCGGAATGACAAATGCGGCATAATACTCTTGATTATTTAAACCTTTTTGAACTGCTTCCTTATTTTTCACTTCTACCCACTTCACCGCAGGTTCTTCATCTGATTTCGCTGTTTTTTTGATATTATCAACAATTGTTTGCCCCATATTCATTTTCGGTTGATTTGGAACTTCTACACCTTGATCCTCATTTACAATTGCTATTGGCAAGTTTTTTGGCTTTGGTTGAACAGTTGGGAATAATGTTAATGAAAAAATAAAAACAACAAGTAGTGCAATAACTGGTGCTAACAATAAAAGTTTGTTTTTAAACATTTTCTTTTCTCCTCCTTTAATTTTCGTTACAATAAATGAACAACGTGTTGTTTATTTATATTTTGAATTATATGTTTGAGCTAAATCTTATTCAATAATCAAAAATCGTGAATGTGTCGGTTATAAGACACTTTTGCTAAATGTGTTGAGTAAAATTAAGGAGGGACATGCTTTGCGTGATAGTAATTTAGATTTACGTGTTATTCGTACGAAAACGGCTATACGAAATGCACTAGTGGAGCTTATTGAAGAAAAAGGTTTTGACGCCATTACAGTAAAAGATATTACAACGAAAGCGAACATAAATCGCGGTACATTTTATGCGCACTATCAAGATAAATTTGATTTAATGACGAAATGCCAAGAAGAAATTATGCATGAGTTTTCTAGCATTGCCAAACAAAAATTCCCTGAAGTGATTGCCGATCTTGGCTCAAACCCTTCCCCAACGACGCCATTTGTACTTATCGCTTCTATTCTTGAATTTCTAAATGAAAATAGTGATTTTATGAAAGCTGTGTTAAGTCCAAAAGGAGATTTATCTTTCCAAACAAAACTGAAAGACTTTATGTGGAAAACACTATTTGAAGATACGAATGGGGCTCTTATTGATAAAGAGAGTTTGCTTGTTCCAAGCGAATACCTAACTTCTTATATGGCATCTGCTCATATAGGTGTCATTCAGCAATGGTTAAATAATGGCCAAAAAGAAACACCTAAGGAAATTGCTCGTATTTTATCAACTATCGCAGTTCACGGCCCGTTTTATGCGGCTGGTTTAAAGAAGTAAGCCAACCTGCATAGAAATATATTTTAATCAATCTGGACATCAACTAATTGCTTAATGAAATTTATGTTTCTATGAAAAAAGCTGTTGAAAGGAATCCCCTTCAACAGCTTCTCCATTATTAACGATATAAACGAACTGCACCTGCAGAATTATCATCTGCTTGTCCAACTACTTCAAATTTCAATCCAAACTTCGGTAATTTACGTCCTGCATCTGGGATTAAATCATTTATATACAATTTAGAATCATCAAACTTCGTTACACCTGGTAATCCTTTGTAATCATATGTTCCGCGTGTTGGAGATACAACTTTCCATGCTGGCGTCTGGTTAAAGGAGAATGCAGCATCTGCGATTTGGTATCGTGTACTACCTTGAACAGTTGGTTTGCCGTTTAGCGTTCCAACAATTGCCTCTGGGTGAGAGTCAACAACCCCTAAGAAACCTTCTCCTGGATGAATACCAACCCAATTATCTGTAAAGCTAGAGTCTGCATACCATACAACAAGACCTGTATTATACGGTACACCGCTGCTATATTTTAATGCTTGGTCAGCACCAGCGTAGTTTCTCCACTCTAAATAGTAGTTATGTTTCTTCTTATCAAAACCGTTTGCTACAACGAAACCATTTAATTTTAATTTCGATTCGCCTTCTGCATCATCAGAGAAGACAACATTTCCATCTACAGTTAATGTAGCGTTATCAAAAGTAAAACCGTTCGGTGCTAAGCCACCATCTGTAATGTATTCAAATACTAGTTTTACTTTTTGACCTTTAAATTTGCTTAAGTCATATGACTTATCTACCCATTTACCATCCGTTGTATCTAGACCATTTTTCACATTATTTTCGCCAATTCGATCGACTAACGTTTTCTTATTATCCTCTGTCACTGCATATACTTCAAGGAAGTCATAATCTGTTTCAATTTCATACAATGACTTGTAATCAAACTTCGCCAGTGTTGCATTTGTTAAATCAAACACTGGTGTTTCTAATGTTGTATGAAGATTATCGCCTTTTGTACTATAGTAATATTTCTTACCGAATGCAGGCTGAATACCTTTCACTTCTTTATCTGGTAAGTTAACGCGAATTAGACCAGGACGAGCTGATTTCGTTACACTTTGGTCTAAGTACGTTGCAAAACCGATACCACGATTTAATTTATCATAGTCTACCTCTACAATATTTGCCCAGTTTCCACCCATGTTCTTTTGAAAGAACTCTTTGTTTTGCGGAGAGAAACTCGGTGGCGTTGTACCTGCAATTTTACCAGCCCAGCTGCCGCCACTCATAACAGACCAAGAGTTAATTGGCTCCCCTGCTCCTGAATACTTCGTATCATACTCATCCGGAAGGCCTAAATCATGACCAAATTCATGTGCGAATACACCAACTGCTCCGTCTTCTGGCTCAATTGTGTAATCGTACGCTGCCATTTTACCGCCCCAGTTATCAACTTTTGCTTTTGTTCCTTCAATTGGATATGGTGTTCCAAGGTGCCAACGATGCGACCAAATTGCATCATCACCTAGTCTACCACCGCCTCCATCTTGCCCAACTCCAGCGTGAATGACCATTAAGTGATCAATCAGACCATCTGGTTCATTTTTATTGCCATCACCATTATTGTCATATTGATCGTATTCGTCAAATTCAGATAAATCAATACCACTTTCTACAGCCGCATTTAATGCTTCTTTTACAAAATCACGAGGTCCTTTTGGTCCTTTATTATCATGGCCGCCATCTCCTGCATCTGCGCCATAATCTGCCGCATTACCAGGAACTGTCAACCACTTTGTTACTGTGCCATCTACTGTATAACTACCACCAGATTGCTCTTCATAATATTGTTTAAATGTTGGTACTTTTGAACCATCAAAGAGTGTAAATGGCTCATTACCAAATAACATTTTTTGATAATGTTCTGGATTAAAATCATTTGAATACATATAACCTGGTACTTGATCAATATTGTTATGCTTAAAGTCAGCAAACTCCACCAACAATACAAGCACTTTATCTTTACGGACATCACCATTATATTGTTTTTGCTTCGCTGAAGTAGTTGGTACTTTGCCGTTTAATCCCCCTTTAACCGGCTCTTGTCCAACTACCAGGCCACTAGCAGGTTGATCAGCTTTTTCTTTCGCATCTGCTTTTGCATCTTTCACTTTTTTCAAAAAGTCAAACGCTTCTCTCGAGACACTATCCCCTGTTGCTGGTTCTTTCCCAGCATTTTCGCCTTTTTTCTTCTCTACATATTTTTCAACAGCTTTTAATGTGTCTTCTTTCGACGCAGAATTATTAATTACACCGCGTTTCTTGAGCGCATCTGCTAGACGGTCCTCTTGAATTAAATTTTCATCAATCGGACTTAAAGATCCTACATTAGACGGCGTTGCCGCATAAACAGATTGACTACCTACCCCAAATGTGCAACTAAGCACTGCTGCCGCCGCAAGCGTAGACAGCACTTTAAAAGGCTTTTTCTTCATCCCTATTCCTCCCCAATATTAAATACGTTATAACGCTTATATAATAATGAAAATTCAGATAATTTACAATATGTTGTCTGAATTTGTAATATTTTTGAAAATATTCTTTGTTTTAGATTGATGTACATTCTAATTCATCAATCTTCATGGTTGCTTCTTGCATGTGAATGAGTATCGTAGCATGTATGTCTCCTTCTACGACAGGGGCATTCAAAGAAATCCAATTCATATGCTCATTTTTATTTTAATTTTCAGTTTCAGGTGGGTGATAGCAGCAAGCTTAAAATCATAAAAAGATCGTCCGCTATATTTAGTGGACGATCTTTTTATTTAAAATATAACTACACTATCTCAATATATCCTTCTGTTCCATGTACCCGAATTCGTTGCCCGTCTTTTATTCGTTTCGTAGCATTCTCTACCCCGACGACTGCTGGTAATCCATATTCACGCGCAATCACTGCCCCGTGTGTCATGAGTCCGCCAACTTCCGTAACTAACCCTTTTATCGACACAAACAATGGCGTCCAGCCAGGATCAGTAAATGCCGTAACTAATATATCTCCATCTTCTAAACTTGCATCTTCCATATTTAAAATAACCCGAGCTCTCCCTTCTATCACTCCAGAAGAAACAGGCAAACCTACTATTGCTTCGGTAGGGAGATTTTCTCGTTTATATTTACCTATAATAATTTCACCATCAGAAGTAATAACACGCGGAGGTGTTAGTTTTTCATATAATTTGTACTCATTTTTTCGTCTATGAATAACTTTGTAATTCAGTTTATTCGTGCGGACGACTTCGTGAAGTTCTTCAAAAGTAAGATAGTATATATCTTCTATTTCAGTAATAACGTTATTTCGCACGAGTTGCTCGGCTTCTTTTAGTAATGCCTGCTTATATATGAAATAGCGATTAATCATTCCGTATTTTGGGTATTCACGATAGCCAGCGAAATTCCGAATTATACTGATCATTCGCTTCGTCTCTTCTACTTTTTGTTCGCCATCTGCTAAATACTGCAATTTGTCTAATAACTCTTCTTCTCTTTTTAAAGCCTCCTGCAGCCCTTCTTCAAACTTCCGCTTACTAGCACCAGCTTCAAAATCTCTTATATTATTTAAAATCATCGGGATAATTGTAGTTGGTTTTTCACTCCAGCGCGTTTTCGTAATATCGATTTCGCCGCTGCATCTCATTCCGTATTTATTTAGAAACGCCCCGATTGCATCTCGAACTTTTTCCCCGTCTTTAAACTGAACTAGTTCATCTAAAAAGCTGTCATCTTCTATATGCTGTAAATACGCAATGACTTCTGGATACGGACGAATCACATCTGCGACATCCAATAATGCTAAACCCATTTCTGAAGTAATATTATTTTGTACAGATTGAGAAAGTGTGTCTGCTGCATTTTTTTCTCCTAGCCATTGCTCCATCTTTTCATTGATCCATGATAAAGCATTCATACCTGCCATAATGACAGCCATACTTTGCGGGTGAAATAATATTTTCTTTAATTGCTGAATATCTTCTAAAATAAAATCAAGTACATCTGATCCTGATTTCGTTTGAATACTTTGTTTTAACTCTTCTATCGATGCTTGACTGTTCTTGATTAAATCCGTAACGATTGTTGGGTCGTTTTCGATTTGTGGTTGCGAGCTTGCAGGTGGCATACTTTTACCAAGACTTTTTTCTTCTTCATCCGGTAACAATTTAATAAAATTATCTCGCTCTATTACAGTCATTAATGCATCTTTAATAAGCGGCTCTGATTCTCCTATTGTATTTAATAAAAATTCTCTACTAGCAGGTGAGGCCAATCTTTGTGCAACATCAACAAACAGCCTTCCCCCAGCTTGAAACCTCGGTCCAAAGGATGTTAACTGGAATAAAGACATTCCTAATGGCTTCAAAGGATCCGTCATCATTTGCTGGTGACCGACCGATACATACACATGATTTTCCTGATCATTCGCTTCTGGAATTGGATACAAAGTCGTTATCGGCCTACTTTGAACAATATAAAATGTATCATCAACTAAACACCATTCAATATCTTGCGGACAACCAAAATAAGCTTCAATCTGTCTTCCGATGCGTGCTAGTTGTAAAATTTGTTGTTCAATAAGTGTTTGAACTTTTTGCTGATTAGGAGCAATTTTCTTTGTCTCTGTTCCGCCTTCTTTTCGTCCATAGATGGCTAATTTTTTCGTTGCGATGACCTTTTTGACGATTTCGTCTTCTTTTACCTTATAATTATCGGCAGAAACCAATCCAGATACTAGCGCCTCGCCAAGTCCAAAGCTGGCATCGATTGATAACACCTTCCTATTAGAAGTAATCGGATCCGCAGTAAATAAAATCCCTGAAGCCACAGGGAAAACCATTTTTTGAACGACAACACATATAGAAACTTGATTATGATCAAAGCCGTTTTGCATTCGGTATATAACCGCTCGATCTGTAAATAAAGAAGCCCAACACTTTCTTACATGCTGCAAAACCGCTTCTTTTCCGATGATATTTAAATACGTATCTTGCTGACCAGCAAACGAGGCATACGGTAAATCTTCAGCAGTAGCACTAGAACGCACTGCATATGCATGTTCATTTCCAAAACGCGAGAGATAATGAGCTACTGATTCCACTACATCAACTGGAATTTCCACTGCCATAATGGCTTCTCTAATTTTCTTACTAATTTCACTAATTTGATCTCGGTCCTCAATTTTTAGTATGGCTAGTTGATTCAACAAAGTATGAAACACTTCAATTTGTTCAATGGCTTTTTCATACCCTACTGTTGTAACACAAAATCCTTCTGGCAATTGTATACCTTGAATGTTTGATAACTCCCCTAAATTCAATCCTTTTCCACCAACGAGAAAAAGCTGCGTTTTTTCTATTTCCTGAAAATCGAGAACGAAAGAACTCATTTAACATCTCTCCTTACTAGTCATGTGTTCTTGATTTTAGCAGTAGTAAATAAGAATAAACAGTCTATTTCGAACGTTAATTACATGATATAATTAAGTTAGGAAGAGATATAGAAAATAAAAATGGATTCACCTAAGCTGACTTACTATTATTGATTTAAGAAGCTTCTTATTAAAATATAAAGTTACTAAAAGAAAAAAAACAATCCAGACAGATTGATAATGTAAAAATATCTATTGAAATAAAAATAAGAACAGCCTTCTTCGTTGAATGGCTGTTCTTATTTTTGTTACCATTATTTATGGCTAATCCCTTCAAATAACTGTATCGCACAGATTACTTCGATTTTTCAATTCATTAGTTAGCAAAAAGGTTTTTATTTTAGTTAACTCTCTTTAACCTTCTATATAAATAAGCTCCTATCAACATTAATCCACCACCAAAAACGGATAACCAATTCGTATCATGTCCTGTAGCAGGTAATATCTGTTCCTTCTTAACAATTTGTTTATTCAATGCGTTATTTTTAGTAATTTGCGAATTCACTCGATCTGTTCCTTCACCTTTTGGATCTGTCACTTCCCCTTTGGGATCTGTTACTTCACTTTTCGGATCTGTCACTTCTCCTTTTGGATCTGTTACTTCTCCTTTTGGTTCTGTTACTTCTCCTTTTGGTTCTGTCACTTCACTTTTCGGATCTGTCACTTCTCCTTTTGGTTCTGTTACTTCTCCTTTTGGTTCTGTCACTTCTCCTTTCGGTTCTGTTACTTCTCCTTTTGGTTCTGTCACTTCTCCTTTTGGATCTGTTACTTCTCCTTTTGGTTCTGTCACTTCTCCTTTTGGTTCTGTCACTTCTCCTTTTGGTTCTGTCACTTCTCCTTTTGGTTCTGTCACTTCTCCTTTTGGTTCTGTCACTTCTCCTTTTGGATCTGTCACTTCTCCCGATACTTTATCCACAACATTTTGTATTACTGTACCAGTGTAAAAGATGCCTGTATCAGCAAATGGATCTTTTACTCCAAACTCATATACTTTCTCACCTAACGTATTCCATGTAATTACACCATTATTATAAGTGCCGCCATCACTTTTTAAACGGATTTTTGTAGAGATTTCACCGTCTTTTTCATAAATAGGTACTTTCACTTCTTTATTTACTTCTACGTCTTCTAAAAAGACCTTTTGATTTTGAATATTAATGTATGCTTGCTTACTTAATTCGATAACAGGTCTAACGTCACGAATTTCATTCGCAACAAGGCTTAAAAACGTTAATTTTTTCAACTGACTAATTGGTGATAAATCAGAAATATAATTTGCCTCTAAATCAAGCTTTTGCAAGTTTACTAAATTTGATAATGGAGTAATATCCTTTAACTCATTATTAGGTACATCTAATACTTTAAGATGAGTCATTTTAGTAAGTGGTGTCACGTCTTCAATTTGATTTTTCCCAATCCATAATTCATCTAATTGATTCAATTGGTCAATGCCCGATAAATCTTTAACCTTATTACGCGTTAATACTAAATCTTTTAAAGGTAATGCATATAACGGTGTAATATCTTCAACTTGATTACCCGCTAAAGTTAAGTATGTTACATTTTTTAACGATCTTAATGGAGCAACGTTCGTAATTTTATTATTTGCTAAATTCAAGTAATCTAGTTGTCCCATTTTTGCTAATGCTGTTACATCTTCAATTTGATTGCCTGCTACATATAAACTTTTCACATTCTTCATTTCAGTTAGTGGTGCAACGTTCGTAATTTTATTATTACTTAAATCAAGAGATTCTAAATTATCCATTTTAATAAGCGGTGTTACATCTACAATTTCATTACCGCGCAAAGCTAAATGGTTCAATTGTTTTAAGTTCGCAAAGAACGACGGATCTGTTATCTTTGCATTAGCAACTGTTAAAGACTTTAAATTTGGCATATATTTCAATCCACTATAGTCGAGGATCTCATTCGTATTTAAAAATAAGTTTTTTACTTGTAATAACTCTTCTTTCGTAATTGGTGTATGTAAATCTTTTCTATTAAATACTTTTTTATTAACAAGTTCCCTTAATTTTTTGTCCGTTATCATATTTTGACTATCAATTTGATGATCCGTTTCCTTATCACCTGCATTAGAATTATCATCTGGTTTCTCAGTTTCTTTGTTATTTGCTGTCGGATCTGAAATTTCAAATTGAACTTGATATTTATGATCATATCCAATAGCAGGAATGAGAATATGCATTTGCATATTATATCTCTTCGAAAATTCTCCTATTTCAAACTGAACTACTTTCGTCCCATTTTTCCTCTTATCTTCTGACAATACTTTCACATCGTGAAATACACCTGGTTGATTTCTATCTTCTATTCTAAGATATTGGAAATAATCGCTATCTTGTACTGTTGCAGTAACAACTTTTTTCCCATTTTCAATCTTAACTTTGGGATCTTTTATGTATTGAGACACCATGGATGGCTCATCTTTTTGATCTTTATATATTTTGATTTCAACATTATATACACGATCTGTTACCATAACTCCTGCTTTATTTTCTGCTATTTTTTCCGCTGCTTGCACTGGGCTAGAATAAACAGCAAAAGGAATAGCTAATGTTGTAGCTACTACTAACGCTCTCATATTATTTTTTTTCAAAGCAATATCTCCCTTTATACAAATAAATTATCTCTCAAATAAATGATAATGATTTTCATTATCATTGTCAATGAGATTTTTTCTTTTTATTTCTTGAAGTCCACACTTTAAACAAACCGTTAGAGTGTTTAAAGTGTGGCCCTCCATGCTAAAAAAGCTATTCTATTCCATTTCAATTAAATCACCGAATTTAAAAGTACGTTTATGCCCAAAAGCATCTGTACAAATAATCGTCTCATTTAATGGATTAATATCAACTACTGTTATATAATTTTTATATAAGTAGCCACCTTTATAATATGTAAGTAAAATCTCTTCCTCACCTAAATAGGAACATAACAACTTATTTTCAAGCACTTCTTTTGCATCCTCTGTTAAGATCGGACGCGTGACTTTCGTTTTCGCATGTATCATTTCTTTAATAACTGCGAATTGCTCTGGCATACTAGCGAACGGTTGCCACTTTACCATCCATCTTTCTTTTGGCATATTAGCATTCTTCACGGTTTATGTCCTCCTAATAATGTGTTTCTATATCTTGCTGTTGCGACGCTTGTGTAGGAAATCCCACGTAAAATACTGTTCTTACCAAACCGTGTTCGAATTTCATCCATAACTTTCGTTAATCGGATTTCTTTTTCCCTTTGTACAATGTTATCGAAAAGCGAAATTTGCTCTTCACCTTCATTAATAAGGTTTGTTAATGAGACACTTAACGATCTAATCGGTTCTCCTGTATAGCGCTCATATAAAAAATATGTACAAACATTGTAAATATCCATCGTTACATTTGTTGCCCGATTTAACGTATGCGCCTTTTTTATTCCCCCATCGTATTCCTTGCTATATCCAATTGAAAAATGAATTGTTTGTGCATATTTCTTTTCTCTTCTCAACCTATAACAAACTTCTTCTATATGCTCTAATAAAATAACTACGAACTCTCCTATCGAATAATCCCGTAATAATATTTGGCTTTTCGCTATAGATGTTGTAGCTGGAACGTATTTCACTGCTATTCTGCTAAAATCAATCCCGTTACTATGTAAATGTAATTCTTCCCCTATTACACCGAAAGATTGCTTTAAATATTTCAAAGGATACTGAGCTAATTCTCCAATTGTATGTATACCTTTTCGATTCAATTTCATTTCAGTTTTGTACGATATACCTCAAAATTTACTGAGTGGTCTAATACTCCATAACTTCTCGGGTATATCGTCATACGTCCAGTGCGCTATTCCATCTTTACTCTTTTTCGCTTCAATATCCATCGCTACTTTACTCAATAATAAATTAGCCCCTATACCAATCGTACTTTCAATCCGTGTACGTTCATATATTTCTCGCTTGAGCTTTAATGCGAATTCGCGCGGATTACTCGCAAACAAATGAATACTTGCAGTCATATCCATGAAAAACTCATCGATACTATATTGATGAAAATCTTCCGGCGCAACATACTGCAAAGCTAAACTAGTTATGAAAGTTGAACATTTCATATACGTATGCATAATCGGATTTACAATAATAATATCTGGCCACTTCGGTATTTCGTACAACCTGCCATTTTCTTAATCCCTAACGCTTTTAATGGCGGTGTTGCTGCTAATACGATTGATCCACTCCGATTTACATCTCCTACGACAGCCAATTTTGTATAACGTGGATCCAGTCCTTTTTTAATACATGACACACTTGCATAGAAGCTACGAAGGTATACACAAAGAATAATACGATTCGGTAAAAGAGAATAATCATACAAGGTTATCACCCCTAATAAAGAACATTCGTTCTTATTACATGCGAACTAATGTTCTTTTAAAGGGTATTTCTATGAAAATTTTGGTTAAAATAACCGTAATTTAATAATTTGTTTAAGAAAAACATAAGGAATTCCCTTCTATATTCATAAGAGGTTTTTTCTATACTTAAAAATATAAATAGATACAAGGAGAAACAACTGAATTCTTCTTGTATAAGCAAGGTATTTTAGAACCCATTCTTTTGTATTCAAAAAAGTCTTGTTTTTAAATAGATATGTTCATAGTAGCAATATACTTATATAAGAAAGACTTATTTCGAAAAAAATACTATTTAGCAGTACTTTTTATAGAAAATAAAATATTATTGGTTATTTTCTCACCGTTGTTTTTCTAGTTTTATCATTCAAATTTAGACACATATTTATCTAACCTACATAGACTAAAAGCGTATAATTACATACTTTATAGATTTTTTATAACAATATCTCGAACGGACTATCATGAATCATAAATTTAATAACTCGAATATACTAATCATTTTCGAATAAATTCTAAATATTTAAATAATATAACGTACATTTCTTTTAAAATAAACATTGAATAAATTAAAATTACAGCCTGTTTTTTTAATGTTGAAGAAAGATTGTTTATCTGTATTTCATCAATCAAATCTCTAATTACATAATTTTGTACGAGAAAGGGATTGAATTTATGCAAAATTTTAATTTCATTTGTGAACAATTTGCTACAATACTTAAAGGGAAAAGGAAAATAAGTCAAGGTGGTTGTTCGGTGTCTTTTCACCGCGATTTTAGGGTGCTTGTTCAAGGAAAACCGAGTACCTATGTAGTACCCGTCGGAGTAAGTTTTGAATCGTTGGATCAAAATGGTAATGCATTAAATTTAGGCGAAATCGCTATTCTACAAGAAGAGACTCCTGCATTTATGAAATCAATTGTACAACAAGGAATTATTGTAAGTGCTTTACATAATCACTGGCTGTACATGAATCCCTTAATTATGTATATTCATATCCAATCTGTAGAGCCTCCATTACATTTTGCACAAAAGTTAGCCAATTCTTTTTTGTCCTTAAGTAGCTATCCTATCGCTAATAATGAGGGGCAATAATTGGTGTTTAGGATATATTTATACATTACACTTTTCATATGTACAAACATAATAAAATCATTTCACTTTATACTCAAAGGAAAAAAACTGCCTATCAAATTTTTAGATAGGCAGTTGTTCAATCTATTAAAATAAAGTACCCTACTATTTTATAAAATACTATCCTCCAAACAAAAAATACAGATTTCCAATTCACTTTAGCCTTCTTATCTCATATATTCCCCTAAAGTTAGTTTTTCCTTGTATATTTTTTCAGCATCATCCCCTACATAGCCAATGTGCCAAGGTTCATACGCATAACCAATTACATTCTCTTTTTCCTTTGGATAGCGAATAATAAATCCTGCACGATGCGCATTTTCTTTCAGCCATTTCCCTTCCTTCGTCTTAGCAAATGATAACTCTAGTTCATTATTTATATTTTTAACATCCATCGTTAAGCCTGTTTGATGTTCGCTATGTCCCGTTTTTTCAAAAAAAGACTCCCTGTATGTACAGGATATCGACTTTTGTTTATTTCAATTTTTTTCGGCACTCTGCATCTAGACGGTATAGCCATTGGCCACAGTAAGACTCTATTTCAAATCCAAAACAACTAGATTACCTGCACACTAAAAAGTACAGGTAATCTAGTTGTTTTTAAGATTAATAAAAAACTAATTTATTCTTTGAATTCTTCCATCAATAATAGGTTGAATTGGTTCTTTTGATTTTTTTATATAATTTACTAATGCTTCAAAATCAGTTGGTCCTGTTTCAGCATCTTTCCCATTTTTAAAGGACACAAATCCATCTCCACCTGACGCTAGAAATGCGTTCGCAACGACGCTGTAAGTTTTAGAAGTAATAATTTCTTCTCCATTTGTTAAGCGAATACTTGTTACTTTTTCTCCATTAGGCTTGTTCGCATCCCAAGTGTATTGGATCCCTGAAATTTGAAGCATTCTTGTTATATCTTTTTGCCATTGTTGATTTAAAATATCACGAATGTCTTGACCTGTTAAATTTACTTTTATTAATTGATTTCCGAATGGTTGAATACCATATATCTCTCCCCATGTAAT
This sequence comes from Bacillus cereus group sp. BceL062, assembly GCF_051780025.1. Taxonomy (NCBI): domain Bacteria; kingdom Bacillati; phylum Bacillota; class Bacilli; order Caryophanales; family Bacillaceae; genus Bacillus; species Bacillus cereus group sp. BceL062. Next base: position 159,881 of record NZ_JBPWGY010000003.1, read on the forward strand.
ATCACCAGCATCTAAGTCATTACGAATACCACCAGGATTCATAAGTGCAATTTGGGATTGCATTGTTGCACGCTGGGCATCAGCAACCAAATTTCCGAGAGTAGATTCACCAGCCGCATTGAGTTTGCGATCCAGTGGAGCAATAGACTTACCTACAACTTCATTAACAAGAGGTGCGATTTTTGCTTGATATTTCTCCATCTTCTTCTTTATTTTTTTATCAGGCTCCATGCCTTCATGGTAAGTTGTAACAATTTCTGCTTTTTTCTCAACAATATCTTGTGTCTTACGATCAATCTTTACATCAACATCAGCAAAAGCCATACCATAAGAATTTGCTTGTACGACAAGTTTATTATTAACAGTTCCATTTACATAAGTGTGGCTATGGCCACCAAAAATAACATCGACTTCTGGATCAGTCTCATTTGCTAATCGGACGATATCACCATTTGTTACGCCGTTCCCATCTGTTGTACCTCCGTTATGTGCAAGAACAACGATAGATTTAACGCCTAGTTTTTTTAATTGCTTTACGGATTTGTTAATAGCTTCAACTTCATCTGTAATTTCTACATTCTTTAGCATAGTAGGCATAACAAGGTTAGGAACATCCGTTGTTACGACTCCGATAAAGCCAACAGGAACTCCTTGTACCTTTTTTATAGTGAATGGTGGTAAAAATAAACGACCGGTGGATTTATTATAGAAATTCGCAGCAACATATGGGAATTTTGCTCCTTTAAAATTACCTGTTTTCTCATGGTATCCACCATAAATAAGGCGATGCATTTCCTCAACACCTTCATCAAATTCATGATTTCCTATCGTTCCAACATCGAATTTCAAATCATTTAGAAATTCAATTGTAGGTTCGTCTTGTAATAATGCTGAAACAGGAGTACTTGCTCCAACAACATCGCCAGCATGTACCTTTAATGTATTCGGATTTTGTTTTTCACGATCACGTAAATAAGCCCCTAAGTACTCGATTCCCCCTGCATCTTTATTGTTAATTTTTTTTACAGTGTCTAGTTGCCCATGAAAATCGTTAATACCGAGCATTTGCACATCTATGTAGCGGTTTTGTTCTGTACTTGCTTGGATTGAAGGCGCAGCAAATACACTAGTAAAAGTAACTGTACTTAATGCTAAAGCAACTGGAATGATTTTTTTCAACATAAAATTTCTCTCCCCTAATTAAAATCTGACATAATACGATGTTATTTTAATATATTAAGAGAATTATTTCCATAAAAATTCTACCAATTATAAAAATTAATAAGATTTTATTGTTTTCTGACAATATATTTCTTCCTCAAAAAAATGTATATTTCTTTGTTTTGAGGATTATTCAAAATATTATCTTGATAGTAATATAACAATACTTCTAAGAAATCTAAAAACTCTAATCAATACATTTTAGCTGTTAAGAAGAGTATTCAATCCAAAATTAATGGAGATTTATCAGCCTAACATCTCAATATCACCATTTAAAAAGATGCTCCTGGATTTATCCAAGAGCATCTTTTATAAAGCTTTATTTTTTACTTGTTTATAATTTATCAACTAACAATTATATAGTTATAATCAGTCCTTTAAAAATAATAGGAGTGCTTCATTAAATTCTTTAGCATGCGTTGCATTTAGCCCATGTGGACCACCCTTTATTAATGCTACTTTAGAATTAGGAATTGCTTCATGTGTTAATTTCCCACTATATTCATATGGTACAGTTGCATCTGAATCACCATGAATAACAAGGGTAGGTATATTAACCTTGGCTAAATCGCCTCTGAAGTCTGTTTTGCTGAAAGCAGCGATACAATCTAGTGTTCCTTTAGGTGATGCACCCGCAGCGATATCCCTATTGTAAAGTCGAAATGGTTCACTAACTAAGTCAGTTCGATCTCCAGCAGCAAAAAATCCTTTCGTAAACTCATCAAGGAATGCTAGGCGATCATTTTTTACTCCATTTTCAAATCCTTGAATTGCTACATCATCTAATACACCCTCAGGATGATCTGCTGACTTGTAAAGGTATGGTGGTACAGCTCCTGCAAATACAGCCTTCTCTACTCTATTGGTTCCATATTTTCCAATATACCGGGCTACCTCGCCTCCACCCATAGAAAAACCAACAAGTGTGACATTTTGAAGCTCTAACTGTTCTAATAGTTGATGTAAATCAGAAGTAAAGGTATCATAGTCATACCCTTCCCACGGCTGAGATGATTTTCCAAATCCTCTACGATCATATGTTATAACTCTGTATCCAGCCTCAACAAGAGCGGGAACTTGGTATTCCCAAGATCGACCACTTAACGGCCAACCATGAATTAGTACAACTGGTTTTCCTATGCCATGGTCCTCATAATATATCTCAATTGGTGCTTGATTTTCGGTTCCTACAGTAATTTTAGCCATGCTTCTACCTCCAAAAAATATTCTAATATGTATCCTTTTCTTCAATGAATCCGGATGAATCTCATAACCTATTCATGCACGTTTATGTTGTGAACTCTAAGTATGAAACTCTATTGTTCCAATGCATTCATTTTCTCCTTTTGGAACAATCCCCCCTCTAATACCTTTTTCATCATAAAATAATTACTGAACATTCCTCCTATTCAATTCTAATAACAAAAATAGGTGACTATCAATATCGTTCTATCTATAGAATGTATAGGTAAAATCAATCTATTTTATAGTGAAAACAACTATAGTTACGACCTATACGAATTATAGATAATTTAGAATTGATTAACGAATCAGTTTTCAAATACTATAAATTTGTATAGCACTTCATGTTCTGTGAATGCTGCTATAACTCATATTAACGGTCAGTTTAGTTACAAACTAATCGTAACAAACGAAGAAATTTGGTAATATTCTACTGTTTAAACTTTCTTCGATTACTTAATTTTTAGGAGGAATACATAATGACTGATCTCTATTCTCGTATTAACAAAGATGATGCTGTTGTGCTTTTAGTAGATCATCAAACTGGTCTTATGTCTGGACTAGTACGTGACTATGGTGTTGATGAATTCAAAAACAATGTTTTAGCTCTTGCTCACACTGCTAAATTTTTTGATTTACCAGTTATTTTAACAACAAGCTTTGAAAACGGACCTAACGGACCTTTAATGCAAGAATTGGTTGATCTCTTTCCTCACGCACAAAAAATAGCTCGACCTGGACAAATTAACGCATGGGATAATGATGATTTTGTAAAAGCAATCGAAGAAACTGGAAAAAAGCAACTTATCATCGCGGGCGTAGTTACGGACGTTTGTGTTGCTTTCCCGGCACTTTCCGCTATAAAAGCTGGATATGAAGTATTTGCTGTTACTGATGCTTCGGGAACTTTCAGTAAACAAGTTGCAGATGCTGCAAATACTCGCATGGCACATAGTGGCGTGCAACTTATGAACTGGTTTAGCGTAGCTTGCGAATTACAACGCGATTGGCGCAACGATGTCGAAGGTTTTGGCAATTTGCTTGCTAGTAATCTTCCAGGCTATCAAAATATAATTGGAAGCTATATGGGCGCGCAGCGAGATCTTAGTAAACAAAATGCATAATAACTTTTCTTTCAAAAAAATAGATAGTATACATTTAGTGCTGATTAAATCAGCACTCTCTTTTAAATTAAAAGGTATAGCAAATATTTTATTTTTACGATTACAGGTTTAATTAACAGAAAATATATTTTTTCAATAATATTAATTTTAAACAATTAAAAAAGGAGCTGTTTATTATGAGTAATTTAGAATTGTTAAATCCGGAGAACAGTGCATTAATTTTAATTGATTTTCAACCTCAAATGACTTTTGGAGTTGCAAGTATTGATAGACAAACATTGATTAATAACGTTATGCTGCTTGCTAAATCAGCAAAAACTTTTAACGTACCTACTATTCTTACTACAGTTGAAACACGCAGCTTTTCTGGTTATTTTTGGCCACAAATTCTTGATATATTCCCAAACCATGAAATTATAGAACGTAGTTCAATGAACTCTTGGGAAGACCCGAAATTTGTTGAGGCAGTTAAAGCAACCGGTAGAAAGAAATTAATATTTGCAGCACTTTGGACTGAAGTTTGCCTTGCATTCCCTGTGCTTGAAGCAATTAAAGCTGGCTATGAGGTATATGCAGTTGATGATGCTTCAGGTGGTACTAGTTTGACAGCACATAACGCTGCTATGCGTCGTGTAGAACAAGCTGGTGCAATTCCAGTGACAGCAATTCAAGTTTTACTTGAATACCAACGTGACTGGGCACACAAAGACACTTATGATGCTGTAATGGAGATTGTAAAGGAACACACTGGTGCTTATGGTCAAGGTGTAGAATACGCATATACTATGGTGCATGGCGCGCTTCCAAGCAGGAAAATATGAAACAAGAAGGAGTAGCTGTCGAAGAGACTTATACAGGGAACACGATGGATGCCGGCAATCCAGTAACAACGATTGTTACATGGGAAATTCAAGAAGGTAGAGAAAAACAGTTTGAAACATGGAGACATGAAATTGAGGCTGCGGCTACTAAATTCCCAGGACATTTAGGTGTAAATCTAATAGTCCCAAGTAACGAATCCAGAGAGTATACTGTTATTTTTCGCTTTGATACGTATGAGCATCTATGTGCTTGGCAAGAATCAGATGTTCGCCGGGATTTGTTAAAAACGGCGGAGCAACTTCAAGCCACTAATCCAACTTACAAAACTGAAAGCAGTTTGGCTTATTGGTTTGTTACTCCGAAAACGCCAGTTCCACCGCCAAAATGGAAAATGTCTATCGTTACCCTTCTGGGTGTATGGCCTCTTAGCATGTTAGTTCCTAAAGTGATAGGACCTATTATAAAACATATGAATCCTATTATGTCAGCTTTTTTTGTTTCTGTATGTATAGTGTCCTTGCTATCATGGGTAGTCATGCCGATTTTCGGTAAATTATTTCATCCATGGTTACAAAATAATAGAAAGTAGACGAGGTGTGAACATGAATTTACCGGATATGATCTTATACAACGGAAAAATTACTACCCTTGACCCTTCTCAGCCTGAGGTATCTGCTATCGCCATAACCGATGGTTTAGTCACTGCAGTAGGTGGAGATGAGCTTCTTAATAGTGCTACGGAAAAAACAAAAAAAATAGACCTAAAAAGAAAGAGAGCTATTCCAGGCCTGAATGACTCTCATATACACGTTATTCGTGGTGGTCTGCATTATAATATGGAATTACGTTGGGAAGGCGTGCCATCACTTTTTATTGCTCTAGAAATGCTCAAAGAACAGGCAAGGCGTACACCTGCTCCTCAGTGGGTAAGAGTAGTTGGAGGTTGGTCTGAATTTCAATTTAAAGAGAGACGGATGCCAACATTAGAAGAGATTAATGCTGTTTCTGAAGACACGCCTGTCTTTGTGCTACATCTTTACGATAGAGCACTTGTAAATCGTGCAGGGCTACGTGCACTGGGATACACGAAAGATACCCCAGACCCTCCAGGTTGTTTAATTGAACGGGATAAACGAGGTAATCCAACGGGCCTTTTAATTGCAAATCCTAACGCTTCTATTCTTTATTCAAGTTTGGGTAAAGCTCCAATACTTAATTTTGACGACCAAATTAATTCAACTCGCCATTTTATGCGCGAATTAAATAGATTAGGTATTACAAGTGCCATTGACGCAGGTGGTGGTTTCCAAAATTATCCTGATGACTACAAAGTTGTTGAACATTTAGCCGAGAAGGAACAATTAACTTTGCGTATTGCTTATAATCTATTTACACAAAATCCAAATCATGAATATGAAGACTTTGCTTCATGGACAAAAATTGTTTCTCCAGGTCAAGGAAATGATAAGTATAAAATGAATGGTGCCGGAGAAATGTTAGTATTCTCGGCAGCCGATTTTGAAAAATTTCAAATGCCACAGCCCGAACTAGCTACGATGATGGAAGCTGACTTAAAGAAAGTAATTTCTCTATTGGTAGAAAATCGTTGGCCATTCCGTTTACATGCAACTTATGACGAGTCAATCACACGATTCTTAAATGTATTTGAGGAAGTCAACAAAGAAATTCCTTTTAATGGTCTACGATGGTGGTTTGACCATGCAGAAACAATCTCAGATCGTAGTATGGAACGTGTTAAGGCTTTAAATGGCGGTATTGCTATCCAAGACCGCATGGCTTTTCAAGGTGAATACTTTGTTGATTTATACGGAAAGGAAGCTGCAAAGCGTACTCCTCCGATTTATCGTATGTTAGACCTAGGTATACCTGTTGGCGCAGGGAGTGATGCAACTAGGGTTTCCAGCTATAACCCTTGGGTCGCTCTTTACTGGATGGTTGCCGGAAAAACCATTGGTGGTCTTTCGATATACGACGAAAAAAATAAACTTGATAGAAAAGTAGCTCTGGAATTATATTCAAAAGGAAGTGCGTGGTTCTCTGGTGATGAAGGTAAAAAGGGAACCCTTGCAGTAGGTCAGTTTGCTGATATTGCTGTATTGTCTGCTGATTACTTTACTGTGCCAGAAGAAGAAATCAAAGATCTTGAATCATTACTCACCATTATGGGTGGGCAGGTTGTTTATGGAAATGATGAATTTAAAAATTTATCACCTGAATTGCCGCCAGCATCCCCTGATTGGTCACCGACGGGCGTTTATGGTTATGGTGGTGCTAACCTAGACAACACTATACTTTCTCACGATTCCTATGATAACAAGTTACATAGTTGTAGTAACCCTCTCCATCAACACACTCATACCGTAATAGGAAAAGATGGAACTAAATGGGGTATTGGTTGTACTTGCTTTGCTTTCTAAATCAAAACCACCGGTATAATGCCGGTGGTTTTCTTTCTACAATAAGGATATATAGATTCAGAATAGCAGTGTATATCCCTATATGGAATCTGTTACTATGCGATAAGAGCGAAGAATTAATTGATTAACTTGACTTGTTTTTAACAGCCTTCTCTCCTTGCAAAGTCTGCCCTTTTTCCCTTAAGTAAAAGTCCATGGTATTCCCTTTTGAAGCGACTACACCACACATATAAATCTACTTGCCCTTTGACTGTAATTTGGGTCTTATCCTAAGAATTATGTATCATTTTTAATTCCCACACTATAATCATTATTATTTCTATTATACTAATACTTTTTTAGGTTCATTTAACTTCTGCATAAAGATACGTGCTGCAAAACTTAAAAATTTATCATCAAAGTGAATAAGATTAATATTTTGACTTGGTGTTGGGTCAATAATACGAACTATGCTCAAAGTATCATTATTAACGAAGTTAACCAGTGAAAGAGGTATTATGGCAACCCCATGTCCATTGTATACAAGGCTCAATAGAGAAATAGAAGATTTTGTTTCTATATTTGCTTCAGATAAAGATAACCCTAAACTCTCACAATATATTTTAATAGATTCACGACAACTACATGAAACCATTATTCTACTCAGTCCTACTAATTCTCGAAAAGAAACAAATGATGTTTCATTCAAAGGATGATTTTTTGGAATGACAAGGACAAGCTCTTCGCTATACAAAAGGGTGCTTGTTAATGTGTCTGGAATTTGAGCACTACGCGTGATGCCTATATCAATATTTTTATCAACGATTTGATTTACAGCAACTTCAGATTCTATAATTTTTACTACGATGTTAGGATAATGTTGTTGAAACTTCATAATATAAGGTGTTAAATAAGTGAGATCCTCTAATAAACCTCCTATAGTAATTACCCCTCTTTTTACCCCCTTTAATTCAAAAATTTCATTATAAACGTCATCAAATTGTTGCATGATAAATTTTCCTTTATCAAATAGCAACTTACCCGCTTCTGTCATTTTGATACCTCTTCCAACTCGATGAAACAAGGGTGTATCAAGTTCACCTTCTAACACACGGATTTGTTGGCTTAAAGTCGGCTGTGAAATACCTAGAACTTCCGCAGCTTTAGTAAAACTATTATTATTACAAACTTGAATAAAATACTCTAAATGACGTAATTCCATTCTTGATACCCACTCCCACTCTCCGCTTTATGAAAGATTTATAATGAAAAGGACAATATGTATACGTTATGCATAACAACTATCTTTCCTACTATATCAATTGCAATTACATAATTTCTTTATTTTGTACTACAATACATTTACTACTATTTATTAATTTTCCCTCCTATTTATTTAATTTATATTTAATTAGGATATTACTAAACAGAAATAACCTCTAAAAACTTACAATTTCTGTGCGTAATATCCTAACTTTTTCAACTGTTTCATTATCATTTTTTCTCAATATAGTCCAAACTACCAAATATTTGCCGAATCCCCTCTTTATGCTGAGGAAAAATTAGTGTCACCAATTCAATACTTTCTGAAGTAATTAATGCATACGTGACACGGCGGTCTTTAGGACATGGTTTCACCTCTTCTTTTCCAACCTATCCACTACATACGTGATACAAAAACTTGCAAGTAATATTTTGGTCTCCAAGTTTTTGTATAGGCTGATCGCCTTTACTGTATAGTAGCTTAAGCACTGCAAATTCAGTTGGATTAAGTCCATAAATTTTTATATCCTTTTCAATACGTTTAGTGATTGGCTGTAATTCCCTTGATAATATAACAAATAACTTTAAAGATAGGCTCTCATCGTTAATCACGCTCTTAATTACCAATCCTTTACAAATTATCTTGAATTCGAGATTTATTATATTATCGTCAAAATATTATGTCAATCATTCATTTTAGCTTTATCAACCCACTTATAATTTATTTCTCAACATATGACATATGGAATTAGAAGAAAACAATTGTTACTATATAAGTATCTCAATTACGTTATTTCTTTTAAAGAGAGCTTGTTTTTAATCGCAAGTTCTCTTTTGCCATATTCTAAATTGAATCCGGACAAATTTCAGATGATGAGTCTGCCCCCATGTATATGATATAGTTTTTAAACAAAAATTAGAGCCCTCCTACAAGAGGGAGAGCTCTAATCTTTCATATAAATATTCACCATTTTTATCATTGCGGGGACATCAAAACTTTAACTTGATGGGGATATGGTACTACCTCAATTAATAAATATTACAAACCATATATCTATGGTTAATATCTATCATATTTTTTATAAACAGGATTAATTAGATTTAAAAAATGATTTCTTTTTCTTTACTCGTAATAAGTCACCTGTCCATCCTTTGAATCGCATATACATATACATACCCCCTGTTGTGAAAATAATAAATAAGAGAGCGATTAAATAGCTATATTTCCATTCTAGTTCAGGCATGTATTTAAAATTCATACCCCATAATGCTCCTAAGGCTGTCAAAGGCGTACTCACAGCAGTTAATACAGTAAGAGCTTTCATAATTTCATTCCCACGATGAGAAGAAACAACTTCTTGTAAATGAATCATCGTGTCTAATTCTTCTTGATACTCTTTAACAAGTTGTAATCCACGCTCTAATTTTACCTGTGTTTGTTTATAACAAAGGGTGTTTGTTAGGTTTTCTAACCAAGCTTCTTTCAGGCCTTGTAACACTTCTTGTATTAAGCGAAACACATGTGTGTTCATAAATAATTCATGACGAATATGATAAATTCTTTCTAAAACTGCTATGTTATTATGATGATAAAAATCCCATAATACATTTCTGAAATTGTTTTCGAAATAGTCAACCTTTCGTAAGTAGTGAGATATAAACATTGATAAGATAGCACATAATCCTTCAGCGGAACTATTACAATTTTTTACACTAAAAGAGGAATTATGTATTAATTTTTGAAAATCCTCTTCCTCTTTTTCTTGGACCGTTATCAGTATTCCATGAGCTACGAAATAATGAAGAAAGTTTTGAATTTTGGCGTCCTTTTTATCTTGATCATATAAAAACGAACCATATACACAAGTTTGACTTGGTGATAACGTATAAACATATAATCCATTTTCACAGGGAGAACTTATTTTCTTTACAAATTGAGAGAAATGAGATGTTACATCACGAGGGATTATAGAAGAAAGATTTTCAAGCTCACTAGTTTTCACATGATACCAACTCCATTTCGGCATTTTTAGGCATTCCATATTATTCTTCCTTTCTAAATAGTTTTATGTTCGATCGAATCATATCCGTAATATGAAATTTGTATGTAGGTATTCATGTCTTGGAGGAAAAGTTTTTTGATCAACTAAATTACAAAATAAATGGCATAGGAGGTCTTATTCTGTTAAAAGGAAGACCCCCTATATATTAGCTATTTTTATTCTCAATTTTAAACATTTCCTCTATACAAGCACTTTTTATCTTTTCTTATAAAGAATTTATTATATGTGGAAAAGAAGCTACATAATTTGGTACGTCTATTCAACAAACTCCATTTCGGTCGTTATTAGAATTTAGATTCATATGCAGATTGATTGGTGATGTCGTCAAATACTTGACTTCCAATAATGTAGTATCCATGAAGTGCAGCTTCTTTCGAAGCGTCTACCATACGGAAAGAAGAAATTTCACCTTGCATTTTTTCAATTCGTTTTTTGTGGAGATCTACTATTCCTCCTGTCCAAATAATAGTATCATACTGTTCTAACTTAAATTGTTCTTGTAATACACGCATGACGTCTTGGAAGTGTGCATCCAACTCTTTTTGAATCAAAGTATGAACCTGACTTGTCTGATGATTTTCTTCTCGACATCCATATCTTTTTTCTAATATTTTTGGCATGTCGTTAATATGCAAGTGATTACTTTCACCCGCATGATTCTGCAGGATATTCTTAATATTTTTCAAAGGCTTGTTACATCCTAGTTCCGTCTCATAATGATTTAAAATGACATTCTGTTTCATATCTGTCATTTCTAATGTACGAAATCCACCATCAATAATTAAGATACGATCTCGTTCCTGAATGATTCCCTCTTTTAAGAAATAGGCATGTAAAGCGACTGGTTGCTGAAGAATCAAAGCATTTTCCACCGTAATATTAATAAATTTCCCATCAATTTGCACGGAAGTTTCTTTTTTTAGTGCACGTTGTAATTGCTCATGCTGACTACCAAAACAAGTAACGGGAAGCCCGGTAACAACTAAAGGTAACACGACATTTTCTTTATAATCCTTTGCAATGCAACCAAATATTTGTTGTTTGAACCGTTCGCTTTCATAATAATTTTCTATTTCTTCGTCAAATGGAGGAAGAAATGATGCGTCAGATTGATGTGCTTCATTTCCCATGTAGTATGCAAAATCTAAGTCTATAAAACTTACTTTTGTTAAATCTTCACTTTCAGCATGATTAGGTACAGGGGCTAGCGTGGAAGCTTCACTCTTAATCGTCACCTCAGAATCTACATCCTGTCGATATGCCCGCTTGGTAAAACCAATTCCTACATCAATCGCATACAGAGATTTCATACTTTTTTCCTCACTTTCTCTTTTTAGAATTAAATCTAAGCACTCTCTTCTTTCCCTTCTTTCATATATTTCTTTTCATTTTTCGTTTTTTCTCCGTCTATGTCCTTACTATTTTCATTTATTTCGTAATCCTGTTCATCTTTTTTCTTTTTGTTATTTTCGTTTTCTGTTAAATCTTTAATGGTAGAAATGACAACTGGTGTGGCTGTAAGCAGTTGTGGTAATGTTTGTTTTGCAACATTAGCTGCAGTTACAGAGAATTGTTTACTTGTCTCAGTTACCTTCTCTAATGTTTCCTTTATGTTTCCTTCCTGTAGTTTGTCTTTTACGCTTTTTCCTGTAGTTTGTATAGCTTTCCGGTTTTCTTTTTTTAATAGGGAGACCATGACTCCAGTCGTAATCCCAATCACAGCATATTTAAATATTGTATGTTTCATTTTCCTCATCCTTCTCTACTTTTATTTTTTTCAATGCTACAACCTAAAATAATTACCTTACCTATTTATCAGATGTTGCCAATCTATTAGAGAGAATGATAGTTTTGCGTCTGCCTATCACTCGCCGTTGGTGTTTCAGCTGTTACTAGGAGTAAAATTCTCCCTTGATCTAGTTTTTCTTCATATAAGTTAGCTTCCTCCTTCGACAACCCCATTTCCCCCATTTGATTTCGGAGTTCGTCCCCTTTTTTGGAGAAAAAGTTAATAATACTTGTGCCCAATCCTTGTTCTTTTACTCCAATCGTATTTGTGTTTGTATCATCCGCAATCCTTTTTGTTAAATGTTTGTCATGTGCTAAAACATAAAGTGAAACTTTAATCAGTGGGGTTTTGTTCATCCCCCACTGATTATTAGTTGAACCAATCGGGCTTTTACGGGCAGTTAATCCCCCACCTAACTTCTTTGCTTCCACTGAATTTTGAGGTGGGGGTCTTACTGACCGTTAATGCGGGATAAATATCATCTTGGCGAATCCCTTGCAATTCTAGCTCTTTTACTTTCATAACTACTTCCTGCTCATTTTGATATTCATGAACCACCGGGTTTCTTTCATTCTTATTCATGGTATTTTTCCTCCTTTAGATTTTTTATTTAGTTGTTATGTAATATGTAATACACCTATTTTAAAGATGTTAAACCTAAATTTTCAAAAAATTTAATACAATAGGTTATTAATGTTTTTGAATATCAAAGTGATGTCACGAGAACTTTGCTTTGATAAAAGTGTTACAAATAACGATTTGTTTGGAAGGCAAGCCCTTTATTTTATAGAAAATTTCTATATAGAAAAAGTTACAAAAGGAGTACAAGATACTTTTTTCGTTAATTAAATCCAAGAAAAATAAAAAACCAAATAACCTACCATCAAAAAATAAAGAAAACAGGTTATTTGGTTATTCATTCCGTAAGCTTAATGCTCAAGTTAGTCTTTTTTCACACGGTTAAACTTTATTAAGAAAACATTAAGAAATTTCCCTCTATATTCATAAGAATTTTTTCCTATACTTAAAAATAAGTAAATTAACAAAAGGAGAAACAATCATGAAGAAATTTTTACTTTGCATATTAGGAATAGGCCTCCTTATATACTTACTACCGTTCATATTACGCGGGGATTTGGACCGATTTAATCCACTTGCTGAAGAAAAACATGTATATGCCGTTGCGAAAGGGTATGGTGTTCCAGATTACCATCATAAAGGAAGAGCTATATACTCACTAAAAGGTATTGATGAATCCGGGAATGAAATAGAATATACAGTAGGAACAAACACTCCTAATGATTTTATAAGAAAAACGTACTTAAAGGTTCATGTGAAAGGCAAGTATGTCTATTCTTACGACGTTATTTCTGAAAAGGACATTCCGGAGAAACTAAGAGGGAAATTGGAGATAGAAGTTAAATAAAAGAGCCTACTCGTATGAGTTGGCTCTTTATTACCTCTCCCGTCTATCATTGTTTTAACAACCATTCTTCCATTACTTTAACTGTTTCATCTTGTTGTGCTTTTGACGTAATTAAGCTAGCATTATCACCTTTTTGCTCGCCATACATGCCGAAATTAGCATGATTCCCCCCTTTTATCATGTGCATAGTTGTATTCTTTGACATTAACTTTTTATTGTTCTCTATTTTTTCTACAGTTGCTAAAGCATCTACTTCTCCATAAATAGATAACATTGGAATCGATTTGGTAGAGAAATCATCTGCGGGATAAGAACCTAAGAAAATGATTCCATCTACCTTTTCTTCATGCTGAAAAGCATATTTAGAAATCATAGCTCCGCCCATTGAATGCCCTGCAACATACCATTTCTGAACTTCAGGATACTGTTCCATTACACTGTCTACTGCATTGATTCCAAGTATCGCTAAATTTAATGGTAACTTAGGCATTACTACAAAATGCCCATCTTTTGCAAGAGCTTCTCCTAAATAACTATAAGCTTCAGCTTCTACTTTAGCTCCTTGATAAAAAATAACTCCTATTTTAGCATCTTTCTCTCCAAAAACTATATTCTCTTCATCTTTTTTATTATCTACTAGAGACAAAGCCTCTTTCGTTGGTTTATAAGTAAACTGAGACCAAGTCAAAAAAGTAATACTTCCGATAATTAAAATACCTAATACAGAGTACAGAACAATTTTTATCCATTTCTTCACATATATGACCTCCCTAAGATGTGTATATTCTATACTTTAGATTATCATTAATAAAGTGAAAATTTAATCAGCCCTCACCAATCGGGCTTTTACGGGCAGCCCGATCCCCACCTAACTTCTTTGCTTTCGCTGAATTTTGAGGTGGAGGTCTTACTGCCCGTTAATGCGGGATAAACATAAAAACTCGAGCATTTTTATTATGCTCAAGTTTTCATTTACGTCTTTAATTTATACTATAAATTGTCCAAGATAAATATGTAGCAAATGCAGCCCATAAAAAATATGGGATTAGCAACCATGCCGATACTTTAGATAAATTGGAAGAAAACATAATGAGAAGTAACGTAGTAATAGCGACTAGTAAACAATCTACTGTTGCTAAAAACAAATTCTTTTGGCTAAATTGAAAGTAGCTGAACGCTTGATTGAATATATAATTTAAAAAGAATAAAAACCAAAATGTTTTTGGCTTGAATCCATAGTTGTTGTAAATAATTGCAACTGATAATGCAATAAGTCCAAATAATACAGCCCATATCATTCCGATTGTCATACCAGGAGGTGTCCAAGACGGCTTTTCTAACGCATTATACCAAGTACGATCAATAGGGAATAAAACACTAGAAACATAAAACAAACCATATGTTAGTAAGAACACTATAATACTAGATTTTTTCATAAACATTCTCCTTTTTTACTAGAAGGTTTTAGAAACTCTATATGATTCGTATGTTCTTTCAATGAATGCAACTTTAATACACAAATAGACATTCTTATACTTTTCATTATACCCTTTACATATCAAATTCATATTGACTCGTGTATTTTATATAAATTCTTTCATACTTTTATATGCACAAAGTGCTCTCTCCCGCGCTGCCTTATGATCAACAACTGGCAAAGGATATGTATGACCAAGCTGTATATTGGCCTTTTGTAAAATATGCTCAGGTGCTTCCCACGGCTTATGTATATATTTATTCGGTATATCTCTTAATTCTGGCACCCATCTTCTTATATACTCCCCATTTTTATCAAACTTTTCTCCTTGTGTAATCGGGTTAAAAATACGAAAGTATGGTGATGCATCCGCTCCACTTCCAGCAACCCATTGCCACCCCATTGTATTATTTGCAATATCAGCATCTAATAGTGTATCCATAAACCATTTTGCTCCTTCTTGCCATGGGATTAATAAATGCTTTACAAGAAAAGAAGCTACAGCCATTCTTGCTCGATTATGCATAAAACCTGTTTGCCACAGTTCCCGCATTCCCGCATCAATAAACGGATAACCAGTTTCACCTTTCTGCCATACTGTTAATAACTCATCTTCATTATTCCACGGAAAATGTTCAAAGCTCTTATTAAGAGGTTTATATACTGTAAACGGATAATGATATAGTAAATAATAAGAAAACTCTCGCCAAATTAATTGACGTATAAAGCTATTCACTTGTTTTTCAAAAAGACTACATTGTCTTTCGGTACTTTTATTTATTAAGTAATGATACATCAACCTCACTGATATTTGACCAAATGAAAGATAAGGTGCCAACATCGAATGAGCATTTTGATTTGGAAAATCTCTTCCTTCACTATAAGAGGCTAATTTGCTAGAGAAAAATTTCTTACATGTTTTGTATGCCCCTTCTTCTGTAGGCTCCCATATTGATTCAATATGAGATGTCCACGGTATAGTAGGCAGCAAGTGTAATTCTGAAACAGATAAGCTTGCTGGTAAAGAGTTTCCTCCCTTTATACTCTGCACTTTACTAATAGGTTTAGGTATTATCTGCTTTTGAAATGCATTATAAAAAGGCGTAAACACCTTATATTCAGTGTTATCTTTCTTTTTAATAATCCACGGTTCTAATAATAAATGCGAATTAAATTCCTTACAGATAATACCTTTATCCTCTAACATCATTTTCATTTTTTGATTAGATTGTAATCTGTCCGGATCATAACAAATATTCCAATATACAGCCGTTATACGTAATTGTTCTATGAGAGAACGTATTTCTTCCTCCGTACGTCCTTTACGAATTATTAAAGTAGAGCCCAATGCCTCAAGTTGCTTCTTTACATCTATTACAGCATGGTGCAACCACCACTTTGATGCACTTCCCATTGAAAAAGTTTCGTCATGTACATATACCGGAACAACCTCACCGGACTGAGCAGCTTCAAATAAAGCTAGGTTATCATATAAGCGAAAATCTTTTTGAAACATAACAATAATTTTGTTTTGCATAACTATCCCTTCTAATTCTTAAAACATATTAAATTTTATTATATAACAGTAATTTATACCTAAGAATTTATTTGTCCCTAATAGATTAGTTAATGTATTCAACTACTTTATTAGCAGAAACTTTTGCAACCGTTTCTTTTCCACCTGTTCTATCAATCATGAAACCATGAACTTTAATATCAGAAGGTACTAACGGATGCTGACGAATCATATCTATACTCTTCTTAATATTTTCACTAACATTTTCTTGTCCACTTAGCCATGCATTCAGGCTACCACTTGAAAATTCAGGCATGCAATTTTTAAAGAGATAGTCTAATTCTATATTATCTTTTATGAAATCATGTTGAGTTTGTAGATTAACTGAAGAAGTTTCTTTATCCTCTATTCCTACAACAAAAATTTCTTCAACATTTTCTTGATAAATAGCAATAATAATAGATCTCATTATATCTCCATAAGGATGTACAATTACAGAATCGTAGCTGTGTATAGTCAACATGTTTTCTTGTTGAATGTTAGTTACTTGTTGGATAATAGGCTCTATTCCATGTTCAATGTCTGTTAACAATAAAACTTTTTTATTCTTTGAATTCATATGGAGCACTCCTTCTTCATTATTGTATTTATGAAATTTTTAAGCTAGTAACAATAGTTGATTATGCATTGCATGATTGTTACCAGTTTTTCCAGCGTCCCTCTGGATCAACACTTGCAAGTCTAACCCATCTATTTTGAACTTTTTCTCGAAATGCGAAATCATTATTTAGCAAACGCTCTATATATTCAATAGGCGCTTGAATTACAATTAGTAAACGAAGTGGTGAATGATACGTCTCACTATCTGACTGCATAACGGATTGCCAAGGTAAGCCTGTCAACAAATCACTTGCATTTCCCTGCATAACACCAAGACCCGCCGTTACGGTTTGGGTTGTTTTGTTTCCACTACCATAATAATGAGGAGCTACAGTTGAAGCGTAGTATTGTAGATTTATCCACTGAGCTACTGTTCCTGGTCCTGCAATAATGTTAGCTAATATATCGCCACTTTCATCCTGTTTCCAATCATAATTATGGAGGAAAGCCCTACCTTCTAAGTCACAATCCTGAGTTAATTCTCGTTGCCCGATAATAAAAGATGCATTACGAGCTAATCCCCATTCTGGACGTATTTCACTCCAATCTTCTGCAAATCGATGCGCCTCTTTACTCGCATTTTTTATTTTCGTTTTAAAATTTGGTAATTGCGTTAAACGCTCTCTACTTGCATGTTGGCTCACATTTGGCATAATCGACTCGATACAATCAAATGCTTCTTGCGCAGTTTCCGAAAGTTCTGGGACGTAAATCCATTCCAATTCATCCACTGTTGTTTTATGTTCAGCTGCTGCAAAAATGGTATCCTCAGGAATTTTAATACCTTCAGCAAACAACGCCTCTCTCACTTCTGGAAGATTACATAAAGTAGCAAAAACTCTTGCATTGAATCCCCCTGCTGCTCCGCCACACGCACCACACTCAAGTGCTGCAGCATAAGGATTGTTCGTACTTTGACTACTATGTCCGCACATTACAACTAAAGGAGCAAATTTTTCTGTCAGTCCCACCATTTTTAAAGCTTGACGCACATAGTTCACTTTTTCTTCTTTAGTAAAACCGATAGGTATCTCACCCTTTGTGTCATGAACATGATTAAGCGAGAATGTTGTATCAGGTTTTTGTAACATCGTTTTACGAAGGTTACGAATGAAACCACCAACTCCTCTTGGGACAAAACTTCTTGTCACCATCTGTAGACCAAGTAAAGGACCACTTAACTCAGGTAGCGCCATACTTGTCAGTACGTTCTGTTTCATCGTTTTAAATGTATAACGTATCGAACTGCCTACCCTCTTACGTTGCTCATAAGATTTAAGTTCATTTTCATTTGTGAGCTCTTTTATTTGATGTTTCGGTTTGAGTATAACTGGCAAAGAAGGATGATTGTTATTACTACCTAGTTCACTAGTTGCAATTGGTAAGCCAAAGAAACCAGCTATCCCAAATGTTTCAAACGGACCTAATTTTTCAAGATGGCGACGAAACGGTTCTGAACGTACATCAATACAGAATGCTAATTGAGCTAATACACGCTTTTTATCATCGGTTGCACGTTGTTTAGAAGCAATCTTCTCCCTTAATTGCTCTGCATGCGTTTGTTCCCAAGCTTCCAGCCAAAGTTTTCTGCGAATATTTTCATCAAAACGATAAGCGAATACTAATAATTCACTTTGTTCAGCAGTAGGCATTTGTAACCATTCCCGTGTTGAAATATTCCCCCAATAGATCCAAGAAGCTATAAGTGGGACGATCGAAACTTTTTTCTCAACCTTTTGATTTTTTAAAGGTAAATAAGGTTTTGCAATAGCCAGCTCCATAGAAATTCGAACTGCTAAATATTCTATGAGAAGTTCCTGTTCCTGAATTGATTGTTGTGAGCGCCATCGTATCATTCCTGCCCACCCAGGCAAAGAAAGTAAGTGCCCTTCAAGGTAAGCTTGTATATTAGATTCAGAAATTCCTAGTTCAGATAATGCTCTCGCTAAAGCTACTTCGGCATCTTGTGGCCAATCTTTTACAACTTTACGCTCATTTTTACTGAGCGCTGGATCAAATTTAATAAGGTGGTGCCATGCACGATAAAAACCTTTCTCTCGATTTGGCATCGTCCAACTTGATCCGGAGTCATCAAGATATAATTTACACCATTTAATGATATGATAATTAAGAACATCAGATAGGTTTTCACTATTTTGATTCTCTATAAGCGAACTTATTGGCTGCATAACAGAGGCTTTCATACTTGCTGTATTTATATAACTCATTTCTTCTGCCAATTTATTTACTTCTGGCGATGATAATAGACTAGAAGGTAATTTTTCTAACTTTAAAGCGGCTTGGCAAAATCGCTCTGCTTTCTCTCGCGGAATATGAAAAGATTGTGAATCAAGCCAACGAGACAAGCCAATTTGTAAAAATGATTCCTCAATCTCACCTTTTGCCTTTGCCGAATGAATCATGGAGGCACTAGGATAAATATCTACATTACGAGCTTCTTTTAACCAATTTGCGACTTGTTCAAATGATTGCTTTTCAAGCCCCATCCAAGGGTGATGAGCCGCAAACGTAGAGATAGGCCAAAGTGGTGCAATAACTCGGCTAGCAGATGCAACTAAATCATTTATAGTATTTTCTTGCATATCAATGTTTGTATCTTTCTTTAATATTGATGGTATGCTCATCACGAATTACCTCCCTTTGATACATAATGTTTCAGATAGCTTGGGTGACTTTCTACTGACTTTCGTCTCGCCTCACCTACTCGAACTAACCAAAGATAAAGTACAGCGAATAAAGTAGAAGATTGATGACGAGTAACGAAAGTACTAATAACACTACTAAATAGTAAAATACATATAACAAAGATAACGGCTGGAGCTGAAGGTTGAACACTTTGATAAATATTAGTATGCAACCATTTATAAAGAGAATTATGAACAGTAAAGTAAATTTGAGAGAATCCAATCAAAACAATTAAGCCAGCAATTCGTCCCATTCTTCCCTCTCCAAAAACAACAAGCTGTTTCCATGAAAAGTATAGTGACCACCCTAATATTAACGCACTAACTAGTTGATACCCCTCTCCAGAAGTCATAAACCAGAAAGTAATTGCTATAAATAATCCTAAAACACGCCCGACTATAATCCATAAATTGGACATCTTTTCATTAGACTGCTTCACTACCCCAAAACGTTCTACTGAAGAACCAGCTTGTAAAAACAGTGTAGCTTTAAACAAACCATGTAAAATTAAATGAATAACAGCCGCTAAATAGGCGCCTAATGCACATTGAATCAGCATAAATCCCATTTGCGCAATAGTTGAACCTACTAGCTGACGTTTATAATCAACTTGGACTAAACTAATTCCTGTACCTATTAAGACAGAAATACTAGAGAAAATTAGTAAAATGATTTGTGCAATATCATCATGAAAAAGAGGTGAAAATCTAGTTAACATGATACCGCCAGCATTTACTAAACCCGCATGCATAATAGCAGAAACAGGAGTTGGAGCAACAGCAGACTCAATTAACCACCTTTGAAAAGGCCATTGTGCTGCTGGAATCATCACAGCCAATATAATTAATAAATTGATTGCTGTTCTTTCCAATGTTCCATGTTGCACTAAATTTTCATTCGCTAAAACTGATGTTAACTGCCACTGTCCAGTTATTTGAAACAGCCAGATGATAGCTGATAGTAAGGCAATCCAACTTATTGTAAATAAATAGCCAGAGATTTTTGTTGCTTCACTAACTACTTTCCACCCTTTATTTAGCCCTATGAGTAGAACCAATCCTATAAGCGTTGCGCCCCAACAAATAATCATTATACGAAGATCATCACTTAACCATGCAACAGAAGATACACCTGTAGTAAATGTAAAAAGTGCAAAGTATTTTCGATATGAGCGATCCCCCATTAAGTAACGTACAGAAAAGCGCTGAATGATTAAACCAATTGTAAGAACAAAGAAAGCCATTAACCAAGCTAAAGTATCTAGACGCCAAGGCCCCACAACTCTATCTCCATTGTTATTAACAAGTGCAAGCAAAGAAACCAATGAAGGCACAGCAGCGATACCAATATGGATATGAACAAAACGTAAAGGCATCCTTGCATTTAAAAACAATAATCCACTTAGCCAAGAAGCACTAAGCGCGATAAAAAATAATGTTAACAGTGTTAATGAACTTAGCGAAATTAACATGTAAAATACTCCCTTCCAAACGAAAATAACCTATAAAAATTCCTTTTAATTACGATAGTTTTTTTAATTTCAATTTTTATTCACTCTTTTTAGTACATCGTTTTTTCCATAAAAAAAACCGACAACTTCCATAATTCAATGATTTTATATCATCATTGAATTATGGAGATTGTCGGTTTCACTTCAACTAACTTCAATAAAGTTTTTTGAAGAGCTCCCATTTTATAGAGGATAGTAATGTATGTATTACTCCTATTAAAAATAACAGTATATCTCTGATCTCCTAGATTATGCAATCAATATATCAATTTATGTTATGCGCTATCTTTCAATTAAGAAACTTTTTCATTTAGTCAATATTACATATTAAAAAAATGCTAAAGCCTTAATTATAGCAAACAGTTAAAATAAGCATCTATTAATTTTTAAAACAATTATAAGATAAATCATATTAAGCAGTTTGTCAATTTATTTATCCATTTTTTCAAGCGTTATTTCAATGAAAATTCATTATACGTAAATAATTTCAAGTTTTTAATTATTATCATGTTAATAAATGTAAATAAAGTGCAAAACTTTTAGGCTTCTTAATTCTCCCACTACGTTTTTAATTTATCTTCCCCTAACCTTAAGATGTTTTTTATTTTTAAAATTTTTCTTCAAGATTATGAAACAATTTAAAAATCATTACTCGTTCACCTGTACGAGAACTTATATCAGTATGAAAGCTTTTCACTTTTTCTCCAGTCAATTCGAGTATAATCTCTTTCAGATCTTCAATTCCAGATTCAACTAACTCCGAACGATTTTTCTTTATCGTTAACATACCGTCTTTCGTTTCGCAAACAGTATATTCAGCCGGCGTTAAAATTCCTTGTAAATTTACGATAATCATATCCCGTAATATATCTGTCTTAACGGATATAGATCCGCGTCCTAGGTAGTCCTTTTCCCAGTGAGTAATTGCTTTGCTTATCTCTGATTCAATAGAGCCTTTTGAGTTTTTCATCTATGTATCCTCCTTCAATAAAATGTAATTACATTTATAATTACAATAACAATATAATAATCTGGATTGATTTTATTTTCAATTATTGAGAAAAATTTATAGGAATCGTTGTAAGGTATCCTTTAGGATTAAACTAATTTTTCATATTGCAATATATGTTTTTTGGGGTTATTCCCAACAAGATACTCTTACTATAAAGACTCTGTTGCATGCATTTCTAAAAAGGACATTCCGGAGAAAATAAGAAAGCTCTTGTAACGTAATATATAAACGAAATAGCCTACACTGGTGAGTAGGCTATTTCTCTTTTTATTTTAGTCAAAAAGCTATTCATACCCTCATTCGAACACATTATCCGATTAGGTTTATGCATATTTCCTTCGAATTTTACCAACCACCAATAATAGTAAAGGAATTCCTAGCTCATAGACGGGAAATGCAATTGGAATTACAAAAAATATGTAGTAATAATGGGTAAATGTTTGGATATTTTTAACTGATACAGCTATGATGAACGAAATAGGAGCAAGAACCAAAGCTACTTTTCGCCAATCCTTTAAATGAAATATTTGTGCTGTTCCATAACAAGCGATAAACATGTATAACGCCAGTTTAACAAAAATACTAAAAAACCAAATAATAACTATCAAAATATCTACATTTTGAATGAACTCCATGACGGATATGTACCGGCTCAAATCGTAAACCGGATACAAAAAACTTGAAGATAGATTCGGACCGAATGTTAAAATGACCGCTAATGTTCCGATCGTTACCATGAAAACGGCCAGCCCTACTCCCCACATCGCCCGCGATGACGCTTGTTCTGGTTTGTCCATAAAGAAAACAAACATCATCATCATGACAGCCTCCCCGAAAAATGCAGCTACAGGAGTATAGGAGCCTTTAAGTATGGGAAGCCATCCAGAATCATGATAAATAGGCCGCATATAATCCCAATTCATATTGCCAACATTCAAAATGATTACAAACGTTATCATTAAAAGTACAATTGGCCCTATGATTTCACTTAAACGTCCAATACCTTCCACCCCGCCTTGGTAAATAATAAAAATGAGCAATAACATTGCAGTCAAGACAATAACCCACAAAGGTGTATTATGAAACAAAGCGATAATAATGAACTCACCAAATTCGCGGACGGTTATCCAAATTATCATGTACCATCCAAAGAAGTAAGGAATCATCAGTATCTTTCCTATCCATTTACCAAGAATGGTTTGACTAAATTCAATTAGCGTTTGTTTCGGATAGAGCGAACCAAGTGTAGTTGCCAAAAAAGTAAGAGCAACCCCTATCCCCCCTGCAATCAAGATCGAAATCCATGCATCTTGTTTGGCAGTGCGAATCGTCGCTGGAATAACTAGAAGGAGTGATTGTCCCACTTCAAATGTGAACATCATCCAAAAGATTTGCCTGCCAGAGATTTTCATTGAATTTCTCACACTCTATATTCCTCCTTATTTTTTCATTTCATTTTTCTTTAACTGCAACGGTGGTCCAGTCAGTCCTACTCGCCGAATAGTAAGCTTTGTATGAACAGAAACCTGCACTTTTCGAAATTGTTTACTCCAATTCTTTTTTAGCCCTTTCCATTCGGATGGATATTTTCGATGAATGGCTTCCCCAAATCCAAAGATATCGGTTCCGTATTGTTTTTGAACCTTTTTAATAGTTTGGAGAGCTTGCTTTTCAGATTGTTTTTCCAATACATGTTCTAAAAGAGTTATATTTTTTGGCTGCGAAAGATCTAAATTCGTATTATTCTCCTGAATTGTTCCTTCGCCAGAAAAAACAATATCACACTTAATTGTGTCCCCTTGTATAGTAGGTATAATTTTTCTATTGATTTTTGTCATATATAAACTTGCACTACCATTTCCTTTAGAGGCGCTTGCTGTAACCGTCTGTTTACTTAAACGATTCACTATCCAAAGAGTAGTTAACCATTCCTGCATGTTTATATACCCTACCAATTTGAAATCGTTGTTAAATATAGCACCACCTACAATTTGAAACCCTTTGACCTCAGTTTTTCCTTTTTTATGAGACACATTTAGTTTAATAACAGGTAAAATCGGAGTGATTCCATCACTCGTACTAGCAATAAGAAAATTTAATAAAGACATATCTCCTAACGCCTCTATTTGCATATGCTCTTTCAGTGCCCCAAGTGCCGGGATAGATTCTAAGGGGATGGATGCTTTCAAAAACTCTTTTGCAGTATGCCCCTTTATTACAAACGCATCTGCTCGTAATCGAATGTCAGGATCGCGGCTATATGCATCTAAAACTGAAGCGAGGCCATTTTTAGCCATTTTTTCTCCAATCAATATTACACGCTGGTGCCCTCGAAAGATTTCTCTCGACATTTTTGTTTGCATCATTTGTACAGCTTCATGTGTATCCTTTCCAATTCCTGATTCTATAAAAACCGATTTTCCTGCATTACTTCTTCCACTCTGTCCCATTCCCATTTTTGATGGGATAATAAACTGAGCACTAATTTCAACCTTATTATTCTTCGCTTGATCAAGTCCCCACCCTAATTCAATCGCCAGATCATTTAACTCCGTACGATCCCAACATCCCGTCAAGAAGCATAATGAAACGACCAGTATCATACAGAGCGCCTTGTGCAGACTCATTCCGTTTCTCCTCCCCGTTTCGCATCTGGCTTTTGTCCATCTGGAAAACGAACTTTCTCTTCACCAGATACCATTATTGGGCGGTGTGTCATATTCCAACGAGGTGTTCGGAGAAAAACATCCTTTAAATCACGCGGAGTCTGAGGCGCAACTGGACTTAAATACGGAATACCAAAAGAACGAATATTAGTTAAATGAATCAAAATCGCAAGGGTACTTATTGCTATACCGTATAGCCCAAGCATCCCTGCCAATAACAGCATAGGAAAGCGTAACATCCGGTAAGCTGTTCCTAGGTTGTAGCGCGGGAACGCAAATGACGCAATACCGGTTGTCGCCACAACAATAACTAAAGGTGCGGAAATAATACCTGCTTGGACAGCAGCTTGCCCGATAACAAGTGCCCCCACAATGCTAACTGCCGATCCAACGGGTTTTGGTAACCGAACGCCCGCTTCCCTCAAACCTTCAAATAAAAATTCCATCATTAGCGCTTCTATAACGGCAGGAAAAGGAATACCTTCTCGCGCAGCTGCAATACTAATAAGCAAATTTGTCGGAATTAATTTCGGGTGAAAAGTTGTAATAGCAACATAGAGAGACGGAAGAAATAATGAAATATTAATTAATATTAAACGTATCCATCGAACAAAAGTCGTGTAGATGGAGCGCTCATAATAATCCTCCGCTGCTTGCAAACCTGTCCAAAATGTCATAGGAACGATTAAAACGAAAGGTGTATTATCGACTAAAATGGCGACTTTCCCCTCTAACAAACTTGCACAAACTGCATCTGGCCGCTCGGTATTTTGAATTTGCGGAAAGGGAGAAAAGGGTTGATCCTCGATAAACTCTTCAATAAAAGCTGACTCCAATACCCCATCAATTTGAATTCGCTTGACCCTTTGGCGAACTTCATCCAAAATCGAATCGGGTGCAATGCCCTCAATATAGGCAATTACCACATCTGTCTGTGATAATTCCCCAATGGAATAAGGCTCCATTTTTAGTTTTTGACTCCGAATCCTTCGGCGAATTAGGCTCGTATTCACCCTTAACGTTTCGGTAAATCCGTCCCGAGGGCCACGAACAGAGATCTCGGCAGCCGGTTCTTCAATACCTCGTTTTTCAAACCCTTTTAAATCAGCGACTAGAGCTTGACTCTCTCCTTCTGTTAAAATGACGATATTCGCTTTCAATATCGCTTCTATAACCTCATGAACTTTTGAAATCGTCTTTACTTGAGAAACCGCAATAAGCTGTTTTTGTATAATTTCTCCTACCGAATCCTCACTCTTTACTCCACTAGGCAAACCTTCAAACATCATTGGTTTGAAAACAACTTGTTCCACAATCTTAGTGTCAATTAATCCATCTATATAAATAAAAAGAATTTTAGTTTGACTATTTATGAGAAGTGGACGAAATACAATATCGGAACAATTTTCAAAAACTTGTCTCAAAACTTCTTCATTCGCACATACACTCTGCTTGAGTTCACACTCTTGATCATTTTGGATCTGCATACTTGCACTCTCAAGTTCCTGAATATCTTTTCTCAAACGATTTCTACTAAGTTTTTTCATCATACTACCCCATTTATCGAATGGTTTATGTTTTTATACTTAAACTTTAGTGTTAGTGATTTCTTGACAGAAAAGCTTTAGTGACCGTTCCACCACATGGTTTTTGGGTAAGTAATCATTTGTCTAGAAAACAACAGGAAAATATCCCCTCTATCTCCTTCTTAAAATCTCCTTACACATGAAAATTATTCAATTTTTTCTATAAGTTAGTTATTCTAAAATGAGGTTCCATAAAGTAACTTGTAACTGATGATTTGTTAAATTGGTACTAATACACTTATAGAAACGAGCAAAAAAAGCATGCTCTGAAGAAAGATAAATCAGAACATGCTCTTAATTTATTTAATGGAATCACTGTTTTAGAAAAAACTAGGATCATTTCTTTAATCCTTCTTTCACTAAAATACTCTTTAATGAAATCATCTCATTTTTTAATAACCTTGTTGATACTATAGACGTTGATCTTTCTGGAAGTTTAGACGAAAATGATTCGCTTCATTTTAAACAATATTTTCATACTAGCATGCTAGTATAAAGATAAAATACAGAGATAGCCTTACTATTGAAATTCTATTATAATTTTGTAATTACAATTCATTTGAATCAAATAAAAAATCAGAAGAAATAACATTATTTGGAGGTACTCCGATGAACCTTTTAATTAGAAAGTTAGAAAAAAATGATTTAGACAATTTCCCGGAGATTGATGATAGTTTTATAGTGAATGCTCGGTTAATTCTTTCTCTTTCCAAAGTAAATAGACGCATAGAATATACAGTAGAAGACGTTCCAAGTTATGAAAAAAGTTATTTACAAAATCAATATGATAATGAAGAACTTGCTTACAATGACTATATAAATAAACCGAATCAAGTAATTTACATAGCACTGTTACATAACCAAATCATTGGATTCATAGTATTGAAGAAGAATTGGAATAACTATGCTTACATAGAAGATATAACGGTGGATAAAAAATATCGTACACTCGGGGTTGGTAAAAGATTAGTTGCTCAAGCAAAGAAGTGGACAAAAGAAGGCAATATGCCAGGTATCATGCTTGAAACGCAAAATAATAATGTCGCAGCATGTAAGTTCTATGAAAAATGCGGATTTGTAATTGGTGGATTTGATTTTCTTGTTTATACAGGTTTGGATAAGACAAGTGATGAAGTTGCAATTTATTGGTATTTGCATTTCGAATGAAACTGTTTTTAACATGAAACAAAGTCAAAATAAAAACCCCAATCTCTCTATATTAAAACTGAGAAACTGGGGTTAAGTTACTTAACAATATTTTTCATTTAAAACAAGTAACTAATTAACAATCCTGCTGATAATAAGAAGCCAAAAATCGTATTTGTCATCGCTGTTGATTTCATTGCAATGCGCATATACCCAGGATTCTTTTTCCCTTTTTGGAAACTTTGAATTGCAGAAATTGGCTTTTTCAAACCTAGGAACATAACTAATGCCCAAGGGCTTATATAACCCATTAATACAATTACAGCAATCCATAAATAAGCAATGAAAAAGGCTATAGCCAGTGTTACCACTGCTTTTTCCCTCCCAAGGAGGATTACCAATGTCTTTCTTCCACCTTTAATATCTTCTTCGATATCTCGGATGTTATTTGACATATTGATTGCACCTACTAAAATTCCAATTGGAATGGAAATCAATACACTTTCAATCGTTACAGTATTCGCTTGGATAAAGAAAGCAATGAGTACAAAACATGTCCCCATTAACAATCCAGAAACTAATTCTCCAAACGGGGTGTACGCAATTGGTAATGGACCGCCTGTATATAAATAGCCAACTGCCATCCCAATTAAACCAATGACAACTAACCACCAGCTGCTATTCATACAAATATAAATGCCAATAAAAGCTGCTACCACATACAATAAAAGCGCAACTGTTAAAACATTTTTCGGCTTCAATCCATGACGGACAATCCCGCCACCAATTCCAACAGAATCAGCAGTATCTAATCCACGTTTGAAATCATAGTACTCATTAAATAAATTCGTTGCTATTTGCAATGCTAAACATGCAAACATCATCGCAATAAATAAAAGCCAATGAATCTCGGCAACATAAAGTGATGCCACAGTCCCTAATATTACAGGAGAAAACGTGGCCGTTAATGTGTGTGGGCGCGTCATCTTCCATATTAATTTAGCGGAACTAATCTCTTTTTCTGTCCCCATAACTCTGTTCAATCTCCCTACATTTTAAGTATAAAATCGCTAGAAGTATCTTTCTATCTATTGCCTACTTCACATCCATTCATTATATCAATTAATGATTATCCTTTCTAACAAATCTACTATTAATAAAGTAAAAAGTTATAAAATGAAACTCTAATCAGTATGAGTTTTGTCATCCCCACTGATTATTAGTACATATCCATTGGGCTTTTACGGGCAGCCCTCCCTCCCATTCGCTGAATTTTGAGGTGGGAGTCTTACTACCATTTAAAATAGGATAAAAAAGAAGTCAAATTACTTCCAGACAACACCTCGCCTCTCATATTCCATTCTATATTCAACGGCAGCTGCAATTTTAGGATTTGCGAATCTTTCCGTGATCCAAAGTCCCAAATCAACTCCTGAAGTGACCCCTCTTGCAGTAATAATATCGCCTTGATCCACAATTCTGTAAGGAAGAAGTTCTGCTCCATATTTATTAATTTCACTCTGCGCCAAATGATGCATTGTTGCCTTTTTATCATTCAATATACCGGATTCAGCTAGTAGCATCCCTCCTGTACAAACGCCAGCAACAATCGTTCCTTCATTGTGCATCGCCCTAATCATTTTAGTCACAGTTCCAAGCTCTGCTTGCTTTCGTGCCCCATATTCAGCTTTATGATTCCAGCCACCACCAGGTACAATTAACAAATCTGGACGGTTATCCATCCGTAAAAAATCATGTACTTTAACTGCAACTCCAAACGAAGTAGTAACTTCTTGTTTTGGTTCACTCGAGACGAATTCAATCATAAATGGAGCCCCTTCTTCTATCGCTCTTTTGAGTACCTCAAATGGTGCGAATGAGACAAGTTCTCCAAAACCATCAAACAATATAATTTGTAATTTCATTTTTAGAACACCTCATATGTTTTGTTTTATAAATCTCAAAGGAGAAGAAAGGTTATCTACAAATTAATAATGAAGACAACCTCTCTCCCCTTACTCTATAAACTTTCAAATGCTCCTCTAACCGCCTCGCATCATCTAATACACTTAGCGTTTTCTTTACAAAATTCCAATTCAAACTACCGGATAACCATAACAATGAAGAAAGTCTCTCATAATCATTTGGTGTTAAAATATTATGAGCCTTATATCCTTCTAAAAATGAACTAGCAACACTTGAACACACTTCATGTGACTGTATTCCTTCTGTTCGAGAATACCATTTTATTAAAAAGGCTAGTCCTTCAATGCGATCTACATATCCAATTGATTCAAAATCTACAATTCCTTTTACCTGTTGATTTGAGTCCCATAAAACATTCAAAGGATTTAAGTCTGTTTGTACGATAAACTCTAATTCACTCGTATATGCGCACTCTATATGATATTTAGCTAGATTTATATACTCCCGTACGTCTTTACATGCGCTCGCCTTACTTTCTAACATACTTTTAAACTGGGCATACCCATCCAAATGAGATTTCTTTTGAAAAATCGAGCTTTGAAATGTACTAGAAATATCATGAATCTTTCTTGCCGTCTTTCCAAACGATTCTGCAATAGATTCTGTGCCGTGTGTAAGATGCTCTCCTTTAATCCAATTTGCCAATACAAATCGGTACTGTTCATCATTCCAAGTGACTACTGTAAATGAATCCCCTGACCTATTCTTGTTAATTTTCATAAAAGGAATTCCATGCTCACGTAAATAATATGTAAAGCGTACTTGCTCTTTCAATTGTTCATTTGATAACGTTCCAAAAGCTGGATTGATTGTTCGTTTACTATTTATAAACCTTGCGGAATATCGCTTTCCATTCACCTTAATTTTATAGTGTAAATCTGTATTCCAACTATTATTATGTAATTCTTCTTCGAGTACTAATGAGTCGATTTCTTTAAAATAATTTATTAATACATTCCTAATTATGTGTTTCACCCCGTTCTCTCCTTCCATACAAAAAATTAGGGTACAAGCAATTCATCCTATTCCCCATAGCAAAATTTATTTCACTTAATTAAGCATAGCTAGGATATTTCAAATAGGAAATAGAATTATAGAAAATAGTAGATGGGAGGCATATTATTGAAGACCTTAAAATTCGGTATAATTGGAGCATTAAGTATCACCTTATTAATTGGATGTACAAGTAATTCAAATGAAACGAAAGCTTCCAATAAAGAAGCATCCACAGCAGTGAAAGAAAAAGAAATTGTATATGAAAACGTTATGTTTGAACAAAAAGAAGTGAGAAAACTTGAGATTAGTCCTGTAAATTCAAAAAGTAGTAATCAAGTAGTAAATAAAGAAAATATGAAAACAATTTTCACAAGTATGGAAAGCGCAGAGAAAAAAACACTCCTTCTAGATCAAGAGGCCAAAAACTATATACATTCAAAAATGAAGGTTACTTATCAAAATAATTCTATACAAGAATTCTTTGTTTGGATAGAATCTGATGGTGACATCGTAATAGCAAAAGCGAGCGATGAAACGCACGGCGAAGGTTATGATCTACGTGAGGATAATTCTAAAAAAATCATTCAGTTTTTCAAAAAAGAATCCTAAAACTAATTACGACACAAATAAAAAAGCCGCATTTGCGGCTCATAAACTTATAGAACTAACTCATGCCTATCGTTTCATCGCATCAACAAATTATTCATCAAATAGAAAATAATATCCTACATAGTTACATACATTTGTAAACCCTACATTTTCCACAACTGCGACAGAAGGCTTGTTCAATTCCATACAGTCCCAATATGGAGTAATGTTATTCTCTAAACAATCTTTCACAAAACTATGAGCTATCTTTTGAGCTAATTTTTTCCCTTGGTGCCCTTCTATTGTTTCAATATCTATGCAGTGTATATTGTCAAATACAAACCCTGAAAAACAAACACTCACAATTAGATCATCATAGACAATGCAATAACCGATTCCCTCATTGAAAAAACGATCCGGTGAAGACCAAAACTCTAAAATTTTTGATTGTAAAAATTCAATATTCTTCAATATGTTTCCTTTATTTTCATAGAGAGCTTTACTCATTTTTAGCACTGTATATCCTTCTTCAATTTTAGGTCCATAATGATCTTCATAATCTTCTTTTTTTTGCGTATACACTCTTTGATTCCAACTCTTTAAGTTACGGTGCTGAAATATTCTTTCAATTGTTTTGTTCCACTTTGAATGATTACCAATTGCTTCAAAACAATTTAGTCCAACCTTTCTCGCCTCAGGCTCTATCACATTATCAATAAAACTATTAATTTCATTATTAAACTTTTCATTTTCTGCACTTCCTATAAAAAAGAAGCCATCATTATTGCCTAACCAAATAAGACCCGAATTAGGGGAAGATATGTTATCTACAAATATACGACCAGGATTCATCCCTGCAATTACAGCTTTGACTTCTACTTGGCCTTGTTCATTTATTAAACTACTACATTTATAAAAATCATCCTTGCTTAATTCAGAAATCATAAGTTAAACCACCTTTATGAAACCGCTTTATTCTAACTTTACCACTATGACAGAATATTCTCTATTCTTTTTAATAGTTGTTTTAAACCAATGAAATATATAATAAAAAAGAGCCAATCTCCAACACACTAGAAGATTGACTCTTTTCTTTATTTACTCCCCTGTTTCAGAAAATCGTTTTATACGTTCTCCAATTTCATCGCGAACACGTTGAAATTCAGACCATTCTTTTCCTGCTGGATCATCAAATCCCCAGTGAACACGATTCACATGCGGCGGAGTAGATGGGCATACAGCATCTGCATGACTACAAAGCGTAACGACTAAATCAGCACTATTTAAAATGTTTGCATCAATTATATCTGATGTTTGATTTGTTATGTCTATATTTACTTCATTCATTGCTTTAATTGCGTTTGGATTTACTCCATGTGCTTCGATTCCTGCAGAATACACATTCCACTTATCTCCTAAATATTTCTTTCCCCATGCTTCTGCCATTTGGCTTCGGCATGAATTTCCTGTACATAAGAAATAGATTGTCTTTTTGTTTTCCATGGTATTTTCCACCTTTATTTTTTAATTTAGACTGGTTGGTCATTAAAATATTTACGTTTAAACCAAAAAGCAACGTTTACAAGTGCAATCATTACAGGTACTTCAACTAAAGGACCGATAACAGCTGCGAATGCTGCGCCCGAATGAATACCAAACACACCAACTGCTACAGCAATCGCTAATTCAAAGTTATTACTACCTGCTGTAAATGCTAATGTTGTAGTCACCGGATAATTTGCACCAATTTTTCTTCCCATAAAGAAAGAAACAAAAAACATTACAATAAAATAAATGAGTAATGGAATTGCTATTCTTACTACATCTAGTGGTACGCTAACAATCATTTCCCCTTTTAAAGAGAACATAACGATGATTGTAAATAGTAATGCGAGTAGTGTAAGTGGACTAATCTTAGGTATAAATACCTTTTCATACCACTGTCTTCCTTTTAGCTTAACTAGTACAAAGCGTGTCAACATACCTGCTATAAAAGGAATTCCCAAATAGATAAATACCGATTTTGCTACTTCAATCATTGTAATATCGACAATAGCACCTTCAATTCCTAACCATTCTGGAATTACGGTTACAAACACGTATGCATAAACTGAGAAGAATAACATTTGAAATACCGAATTAAAAGCAACTAAACCTGCCGCATACTCTTTATCTCCATCGGCAAGATCGTTCCAAACAATGACCATTGCAATACAACGTGCTAACCCAATCATAATGAGACCAACCATGTATTCTGGTTTATCAGGAAGAAAAATAATTGCTAAAACAAACATAAGTACCGGACCAATAATCCAGTTTTGTACTAAAGATAGAACTAACACTTTAACATCTTTAAATACTCGGCCCATTTCCTCATAGCGAACTTTCGCTAATGGTGGATACATCATTACAATTAAACCAACAGCAAGTGGAATAGACGTCGTTCCAACTTGTAATGTATTCAGTCCGTCTACTACACTAGGAAACACAAACCCTAAACCAATCCCAACAGCCATCGCTAGAAAAATCCATAGTGTTAAATATCGGTCTAGAAAAGATAAACGTTTCATTTTATTTTCCATCTCCTACTAACAACAAGAATTTTTAGCTACCTCATTTGAAGTCGTGCAACAAGATGATTCTTCTATTTTGTGAACATCACTATCTGCTTTCGTATAAAAGAATTCCCACTCATTCCCATCAGGGTCTGTTAGCCAAAACTTATCTTGAACCGCATAGCAACAAGTTGTATCCATCTCATCACGCGCAAAGAAACCTTCTTTTTCTAATCTTTCTTTATGTAATGTGATTTCTTCAGCTGTATCCACTTGGAAACCAAAGTGATTTACCTGATTTCCCTTCACCTCATCTCGTACGTTCAGCGTAAAATTAAGCCCTGGCGTCTCTAATAAAAATTTTGCATAATCCGTTTTCACCTTAACTGGTGAAACACCAAATACCTTTTCATAAAATTCAATAGACTTCTCTAAATTCGTAACGTTTATACCAACGTGAACATATCTCATACCTTATTCCTCCTCTTTATATATCATTAATCAATTTTTTTTGATTAATAAATTAAAATTTTAACAGCAGCTACCTTTGCCTGTTTTTCTAAAGATACAACACAATTCTTCTGATAATAAATTATTTACTTCCGCATCATTTAAATCATAATAACTCCACGTACCTTTTGTTTCTTTTACAATTAAACCTGCATCTAATAAAATCTTTAAATGATAGGACAACTTAGATTGTGTCATTTCAAAAACTTCAGTTAAATCACATACACACGTCTGGCCTCGCTGACAAAGCTCATACATGATTTCTAAACGTTTTTGATCTGCCAACGCTTTAAATTTTTTCTCATAGAGCTGAAAATCTTGTGCCACTTTAGTTCACTCTCCCTTCATCAACTTTTTTTGATGTTTATAGTATATACACTGTTTAGTTCTTTATGCAACTAATTAATCAATTTTTTTTGATTTATAAAAACCTCCCTCGCATCATATCTTTGCTACAATTAAAAAGACCATAGCTTTTTCAAAAGTGAAAAACTACGGTTCTTTTTACAACTTAATAGTTACAATATTTCGGAGGAATGGAGTCTTTATAACTGTTTTTAATTTTAATTTGACCATTATAGAGTAGTGCCCCATCACTATCAAGCTAAGAAAAACAAATACCCCCTAAACGAAAAAATAAGCCGTTTTCTATTAAAAATACACGAAATTTTCATCCTGGGGGTGTTATAAAATTCTTAAGTTGATGGGTATGGGGTGGGACCCCAATAAGAACGGTATCTAAGGTTGTATGAGAGGTGTTTGTTCCATTCCAGAGATCTCAGCTGATGATTAACTCAAGTACCGGTTTCGGATGCCCCCCATGTGATGAAGTTCGTGTCCTGCGATGCCGTACGCGAGGGCGCGCGCCGTAATGCTTAGGTTGTTGGCTGTGCCCTTGCGGGTCCACGCCTCCGCCGGTAGCCCGCGCAGCAATGTGATCGTTGATTGCCGTACGGCCCGGTAGTCTTCGGCCAATTGCGCGGTTGTCCAGCTTCCGAAAGGAGGCATGAACAATTCCTGATCGAAACCGGTCAGAGACGTCTGGTCCCCTCTTGCGAACCGGAGCAGGCGGTAGGTCATGACGCGTTCCGCGTCTGCAATGTGGCCCACGACTTCTTTCAGCGTCCATTTTCCTTCCGCATACCGATATGCGGCCTGGCTTTCGGTCAACGATGCCAGGAGCTCGGTCATTTGCTTTTCCTGGGCGAGCAGAATGTCGATGATGTTACCGTCCGGCACCAAACGGATATATTCGCCGGAGCCCCCGGCGTATTCTTCTTCTGACGGTCTTTGATTCATGCGTAGTCACCTCTTTATGTAGATATAGAAAATTATAGCACTCGTCTATGTCTAATCAATTCGCGAAATGATAGAACTTCCCTTCTAATAATTGAGGATAAGCAACTATATAGTCGGTCGCCACACTATCCTGATTCGTTAGCACAATAAACAATGCTAATCATAATGCATAAAAATTTTCTGTTATACAATATTTCGAAGTTATTAATATATAAAGGTAACACCTTCTTTTTTTAATTTAAAGATGAATTTTCAATTATATTTTGAAATGAACCGAAGTAAAACACACTAGTCTAACTACTTTTCTATACAAGATTTTATGCAAAAAAGAATAGCGAAGATCCCTAGAATCCCCGCTATATCAATGATGTATAAAATCTTGTATAAGAGATAGATAGACATAGAGACAAAAAATTTAGTAAAAACAAGGATTCTATGAAAAACTTGCTACCGATAATGAGACGTTATGTTAATTAGATATGTATAGGATATACAAGAATAAAAGGTTTTCCTTACTTTTATCAAGAATATATTTATGTTCTTGATTTGTTAATTAAAAAGGAGCGTTAATAATGAAATTTAATAAATTATTTTTATTTATTATTGGAGTATTTGTATCTAATTTAATATTTAATTTTGTTACAGGTAAATTTGAATGGAGTATTTTTTTCTTATTGACACTAGGAGCAATTTTAGGTTATCAAATCGGTAAAAATGAAGTCGAAAATAAGTAAACAATATAAATTTAAAAAAGAAAAAGGCAAATTCCTTTTGAAAGTAGAGATTCGTCTTTTTCTTACTACCAATAACGAGAATTATGTAAATAAGCTGTCCATGTGGACAGCTTATTGTTTTTTTTTTCTTAGCGTGCAAAATTCGCGTCTTGTTGGCAGTACTCCATGTCCATCAACCTAACAGATCAGGTTGCCCCAAAACGATAAAATGAACTTCATTGCTATAAAAGACTCAAATTTTTCGTTTTGGAGCATTATAAAATTTTAACTTGATGGTGATGGGATGGGACCCCAAACAGTACAATTTTATTTCAAAGACACAACGATCTTACTACACACTTTTTATTTATCCCACACTCTCATCTGCTAATATTACTATTTTTTATTACTAATGTTGCCGTTTCACTCGGATGGCTAAGAGGAAAATGATGGCCATATGGAACAAAATCAACCTTACCAAGATGCGATGGAGCAGAATAGCCTCTGTCATAATCCCCCCAAATAATGTGAAGATTATACTTTGTTACTTCATTGAAATCACCTTGATCGTTTTTCAGTAGTAAACTGTTAAGCTGAACCGTAGTATTTAAAATTCTAGGAGAAGTAAAACTGTTACTTATTTTTTCAATATACTGTTCAGGGATGCTCTCCATACTTTCAAACAAACCATTACTTAATAAATAACGCCCTATCAAATTAGTAGTTGCCAATTTTAATGTCCATTTGTTCATAAATTGAGGAATATTTAGCGATTTAGCATTTTTTTTAGCAACAGGTGGCTGAAGTAAAGTGATTGCATACTTCTTATCTATGTACTCTTGTACCAATGCTTCCAGAAGAATAAACGCACCGAATGAATGGCCAATTAGATGTGCACCATTAGTAGCTTTCTCCAATAACTTTTTCACTACATTCAAATAGATATCTAGAAGATTTTTCTCTAGTTTAAAAGGAGAACGTCCCAAACCTGGAAGATCCAAGACCCATACAGGTTGACCAGTTTTTTCATGAAGCTCTTGTGCTAAAGGAAATAAATCTTCTCCATCGCTCAATAAACCATGTAATAAAATAAACGGTTTACCCTCTCCTTGTAATTGGTAAAGGGTAGTGTTATCGCATAATGTTCGTTTAAATAAATGATTATGCTGGCCATTTTGATACATCATTCGATAATCCAGATCAGCTACTACGGCAGGGAAAAATTTCATTACACTCGCCTTCTTAAACCAATCTCCTCCCATAATTTTTTTCGCTGAAACATTTGAAAATTTTCGTTTTGTAATAAAATTCAGTCCATCAGAAGGAATTTTTGTTATTTTACTTACTCCACTATTCATAATTGCTTTCATAAGTGGCATTGGGACAGAGATTTTTGGTGCCCTCATATTCATACTTTCCGACATAATACTTAATAATTCAGCAATGTTCTGATCGTGCTGTTTGTCTTCAACAAGTGTATATGTTTGAATAGTCGGTTGTTCCAATCTGAAAACCTGCACAATAAACTTCGCAAGCTCATCGTTTGAAATAAGTGGTAACCTATATCCCTTACCCCCAGGAATCACTGGCATGAGCCCTCTTCGCATGCTCATCACAAGCAAACCTAATCCTGCTATCTGCTCTGTACTCCCTGTTTTACTACTACCGACTACAGTTGGCGGATTAATTACAGAAAGCGGATAACCTACTGCTGCTGCCTGGTGACGGATATAAAGATCTGCTAAAAATTTTGTTCTCTCATATGGATTTTTTATTTTCAAATAATTGTTTCCTTCTTGAAACACATCAATTGCAATCTTGCTATTTTTATCATCAAAGGGGCTCATATAACCTACAACATGAATAAATTGTTGCAAGCCCTTCAATTGATGAATACTTTTAGCTAATTCACTAATATGTTTTGCGCCATTTAAAAATACGGAAGCTGCCTCTTTACTTGTCGCTTGAATATCCATGGGGCCTCCTGCGTGAATAATCACATCCGTTTTCAATACCCTCTCCTTATCTTCAGCACTTAGACCTAAATCTATTTTCGTCAAATCACCTTCAATAAAGTGCATAACTTCCTTTTTTAAGATGCCTCTTTCTTGAAAAAGGCGTATTGCTTTACTTTTCGACCTCACTAAAAGAAGAATTTTAACATCCTCTTTGGCTAATTCTTTCACTAATTGCTTTCCAATAAAGCCTGTTCCACCAATTAAAAATACTGTTCTCATATAAGATCTCCTTTTTAGTACTAATCAGTACTAATTTGATGTAAAAAAAATGCTTCTTTTATCGAAGCAATTTTAAAAAATGATCTGCTGTTTTCGTGATTACAGTTGCATCTTTCAATGTTTCTGAAATAAATAACGCTCCTTCAAGATTTGTAATAAACAGTGATGCAACCTCATCAATATTAATCGTATTTCTGAATTCTCCATTCTCTACCCCTTGTTTAAGTAATAGAGAAACTTTCTTTTGTAATCCTGTAAAAAAAAGACCTATTTTTTCTTTTATTTGCGTGGCCTGTTTAGGACTTTGAATATAAAGAGTAATAAATGGACAGCTCCCCTTATACTCTCTCGATTGAACTCCTTGTGATAATTGCTTTAAAAACAGTTGGATACGATCTTCAACTAAAAATTGGTTCTGAGAAAGTACGTCATCAATTGCAGATTGATACATTTCAATCCAATAATCAACGACCCCTTCTAATAATACTTCCTTATTAGAAAAATGATAATACACATTAGACTTTGAAACTTTGCTTACACGTACTAATTCATCCATACTTGTATAAGCAAACCCTTTTTCTAAAAATAATGTTGCAGCTACTTCAATCACACGTTTTTGATTCATTAATTTTACCTTTGTCATAACTAGAACTATATAGTACTAATCTAAACATTGCAAGTATTTATGTTAATTTAGAAAAAAATTTGATAAAAAAATTCCACTAACATTGATTTTACTGTAAAGAAATCTTATTTTGAATAAAGTTGAACTGAACCCCGAAATTGTTAATTCACTATCGTCTAATAGAAGTCACCATACATGCCCATCAACTTAAGAAAAAGAAATGCCCCCAAAACGAAAAAATGAGCGGCTTCTCAGAATAGCTATCTGTAGAGAAAGAAAATTTTAATTTAGGGGGATATGAAAGTATTAGCTTGATGGTGATGTGGTGCTTCCCCATCGCTATCAAGCTAATATTCTGAAGTACGTCCAAAATGGGAATTTTATATTTCTATGGTTAATTAGATCTTAGTTATTTTAGGAATCTTAAATTTCCTCAGTCCAATTTAGAAGTTCTTTTCAAAAAATAGGGTTCTTAAGATACTTATCTTAAGAACCCTATTTTTTGATTTAGCATGGAAAGTATAATCTTTTCTAATTCAGCTTTATTTAAAACATCCTCAATAATTACAACTTGACAGGCATTGTCCTTTCCTTTTGCAGGAACAATCATTTTCATCCCCTTTATATTCCTTCCAGTTCATAATTCTCTATCTTGTCATTGTCATTAATCATAAATAAAATGGATCTTCTCCTGGTTCTATAGTGATGGTTTTTTCCTTGTTCTAAAATAGCGGATTGATAAATAAATTTTCTTAAAATTAAAGAAATTGAGCGCGCAAGCAATGAAAATAAACTATTCTTTTCATAGAAATATATAGAAAGTTCGACAATCCTAATTATAAAAATTCACTCCTTTATCATTGACAGAAAATTCAAATTTATTATATAATTTTGGTATTACCAATGTCTTGAACATGTATTACCATAAAATAAAGGAGACGATGACTTGAAAGAAAAGGAACGCACCTCAGATAAAATTGTGAAC
The DNA here is from genome assembly GCF_051780025.1 of Bacillus cereus group sp. BceL062. Classification (NCBI taxonomy): domain Bacteria; kingdom Bacillati; phylum Bacillota; class Bacilli; order Caryophanales; family Bacillaceae; genus Bacillus; species Bacillus cereus group sp. BceL062. Next base: position 200,021 of record NZ_JBPWGY010000003.1, read on the forward strand.
GAATTAATTAAATCCATATTGGCCGGTGTTTATTCTATAGGAAGCACTTTACCGCCGGAAAGAGAGCTTGCGAAAGAATTTGGTGTTGGTCGCCCAACTATTCGTGAGGCGCTTCAACGTTTAGGAAGAAGTGGATGGATAACAGGGAGAAAAGGAATGCCATCGATTATTAATGATTATTGGAGCAATGGTAATCTAACGACTCTTATTAATATTGTTGAGAATCATCATACCATTACAGATGAATTTATTATGTATTTATTAGAATTTAGAAGTTCGTTGACTCCGACTTATATTCGTAATGCTGTTACGTTTAATCAACCTAAAGTGGTTGCTCTCCTTGCTAATCTTGAGCAACTTGAAGATAGTGCAGAAAGCTATGCAGCATTTGATTGGGATTTGCAAAAAAGGTGTGCTGGGCTTGCTGCCAATCCAATCTTTCTACTCATTTTAAATAGCTTTGATTCCATTTATGTAGATATGGCAAAAAGGTATTTTTCTGTAAAAGATCATCGTGAGTTATCCTTCAACTATTATCACGATTTATTAAAAGCTGCATTAAAGGGAGATGCGATTGAAGCAGAAAGATTGTGTAAGACAACATTGGAGAAAAGCTTGGCTCTTTGGAAAGATAGAAAAAAAATAAAGAAAGCTGGAGGCGTGATAAATGAAACTAAAATATTTTAAAGAATATTTTTCCTATCCTGATATTTTGATTATGAGCTGTCTTTTCCTCACTAGCTTTGGATTTATGATTTTACATTTAACCTCTATCGGAATTTGGGGTGCTTTTATTTTGGGAATGATTATGTATTCCTTAGCTGAGTACGCTACTCACAGGTTTATTTTTCATCTAAAGCCACCAAAGAATGCATTTTTATTAAAAACGCTTAAGCGCCTACATTATGACCATCATACAAATCCGAATGAATTACATTTATTATTTTTACCCTTATGGTATAGTGTGCCAAACATTGTAATTTCAGGAGCGATTTTTTATTTTCTTTCATCCAGCTTTGTCATGACAAACGCATTTATTGCAGGTATTATGCTCTTTTTATTATTTTATGAGTGGAAGCATTATATCGCGCATCGCCCCCTTCAACCAATATCACCATGGGGGCGATGGATGAAAAAAGTTCATTTATGGCATCACTTCAAAAATGAAAATTACTGGTATGGTGTTACGAATCCAGCCTATGATTTTCTCATGGGAACCTTTAAAGACCAAAAAGATGTTGCCCAAAGTAAAACTGCTAAAAACCTAGAGAAACGTGGTGACCAGAAAATAGAATTATAAAAAATAATCCATTGTCATCATCCTGGAAATGTTGAATGAATTTTGCAGATTCGACATTTCTCAGGGAGTGGCAGGCATTTTTTCCTATTGAGTAGTACGCATGGTAATAGATTGCGTAAGGATCTTTTGAAAGTTTGTTCTGATTATTTACGAACTTACGTTCTTTTTAGAGGTATTTGTTGGAATGTCTATTGATCAATGAAAGATGAAAAATGAATGTGAAAATAAAAAAGAACTCTTTCATCTGTTGAGGAGTTCTTTTCATATAAATTACGATTGTGGTACCGTCACATCACCATCAAGCTAAGAAATGCAAATACCCCCAAAACGAAAAATAAGCTGCCTTCTGTCAAAAATACACGAAATTTTTAGCTTGAGGTGTTATAAAATTTTTAAGTTGATAGGTAGGGTCAATACCCCATCGCCATCACCTTAAGAATTCAGAATTACCCCAAGACGAAAAAATGAGCGTTTTTGTTACAAGTTAACACAAAATTTCGTTCTGGGGGTACTATAAAATTTAAGGTTCATAGCGATGTGACGGTACTCCTATTAAAGACATTTCTCCTTCTAAAGTAGACAGTACTTGCAATCTTAGTACGAATCACAGTTGAATTCATGTTACTTAATCGTTCCCATTCCGCCAATTTTAATGTTAACCTTGACGTTTACATCACCCTTTGCTAATTCATTATTCCATTTATTTTGGACTTTTTTCCATTCTGGATATGTGTAAGTTCTTGCATATTCTCCAAGCCCAATAGGATCAATTTTGGCGGTTTGTATTTTTTGTATTAATTGCTTGAAATCAGCTTCAAGCTTGGTTTCAATTGCCTTTTGTAATTTTTCTGCGTCCTTTCTTGTATTAAAGGAAAAAAGTCGTTCTGTAATACCAATTCTCATCTTTACATCTATATTAAATATAAAATGCTCATCATATCTTGTCTTTGTCTTTACTTTAATTCCGTAGGCAGTAAAACTTATCAAATCTTTATCTTGACTATCCGAATTTAGCTTAATTGGAACTGTAAATGAAAACTCCCCTGTAGTTCCTTGTTGCAAAATGCGTAAGAGTTTGTTTTCATCAGGTTTTAGCGTTAATTTATATTTTCCTTTTTCATCCAATAAAGCGGTACCTGTCACCCATATTTTATTCTTTTTTTTCACTTCAGTAATATTTGCTGTTAGCCCTTTGTCTGCTCTTTGCTCATATAGTTCTTGAAGAGTTGTTTTTACTGTGATATTTCTTAAAAAAGCGGTATCAACTAGTTTTGTTAAATATATAGGAAGTCGTGGCTTATCCTTTGGGCTATAGAAGATAACGTCCGAAACAGGTCCATCTACAGCGAGAACCCTTGCAGTAACTGTATTTTTTGGATCACGGTAAAATGGATCGAGGTAATTTTCCCAGTTTTTTTGTTTCAGTAACCTTTTTCCAACTAAAATAACCTGTGTTTTACTTCCCGCAGTAAGCGCCATAACCGTAGCATCAAATTGGTCTCTAGCTTTTCGGACCGTAGCAGATTTCACACCAGTTGTTTCTTCTTTTATTTTTGCTTCTTTATTGAAAACAGGGCTTGATATATACACTAATAAATTATCATTACGATCTAAATCGAGACCAAGAATAAGAGTAAGAGAAACATCTTCAACATTTCTTTGATCGAAGCATCCAGTCATCATGAACACCAATAACAAAATACAACATAGTACTTTTCTTTTCAATGTATCCTCCCCTGGCGAAACTTCTCGTATAGACAGCAATATAGCCACAAAATAATAGGTGATATATATGTTAATCCTAATCCAGCATTTGATAATACCTGTTGCCAAATTTCGGCTTCATTCCAACTAGGATGAGTCCAAAATGTGAATCCGATAATAAGTAATAAGAGAACAACTACATGAGAGCTGTGATCTTGTTTTCTAAGTAATTGGCTTGAACAAAATACAGAACAGTATAGGGCAGGAATCCATGATGTTGAAACAATGGTTAAGTAAACAGCCAATAAAATCATGTCAAAACGTTCTAAAAAACGAAATTCAATTACTTTCAGTAAATTTATTACCGGTTGATTATATTGCGTAATGCTATCAGGGCTAAAATAGGCAAAGCAAACAATAGTAGCAAATAAATAAAATAACATCGTTAAGGTGTTTGCTATAATCATTCCATGGACTGCATACTGTTTTTTTTGTAAAAACGGATATAAAAAGAAAGCAATATCAAACCCTAAATAAGCAAAAACAGTGCTTGGTACAGCCGTTAATATCGGTTTCCATCCTTCTTTTAAAAGCGGAAAGAAGGGCATCCAACTTCCATTCTCTTTAAGAGGGATCAAAAAAAATATCGGAATCCAAAGCGCCATATAAAAGAAAAGTTCTGAGTATCGCCCTAGAATGCTAGGACCGTTACGTGCAACAAAATAGGTAGGAATCGAAAATAACAAGATAACTATATAGTCAGGTGTTTTCGGGAGAAGCCATCCCTTAAGGTAAAGCATAGCGTTTATAAGAACGATACAAGAATAAAAAGCGAAGTACATCATGTAAATAACAACGAATGCTTTCCCTACTATTTTTCCAAACAATCGTATAAGAATATCATAAATCGTATCCTCAGGATATCTTGCAGCTGTTTTCACTATAAACACACCTGATATTGTGGAGAAAATCCAACCAATCAATATAGCTATCCATCCATCTGTTCCAGCCTTTTCTGCAAGCACACGTGGAAGCGATAAAACGCCAGTGCCCACCTGCACTCCATTAATTAAAATAATATACTGCATAAGAGTGATTTCATTATAGGCATACTTTTTCATAATTTCACCTTTTATTACGATTCTTTCCTTGTCGAATAGTTTGATTGGTTCCATTCCCCTTAGGACGCCTTCTTATTGTTCAGACTGAAACAAGGATCGTTTCATATCTAGTAATTTACTTGATTAGCTTGATGGGTATGGAGTAGTGCCCCTATAAACAAAACCCTCCAGAAACATCTATAATCTGCCCCGTTACCCAGCGGCTATCAGAAGAAGCAAGGAATGCTACTGCATCTGCAATATCTTCAACTTGTCCTATTCGTCCAAACACAGATGAATTCGTAGCAAAATTTCGTATTTCCGGATTAACTAGCAATTTCACATTCATATCAGTCTTCGTATATCCAGGCATAATTGTATTCACTGTTATACCTCTTTCTCCAAGATGTTTAGCTAGAGGAAGTGTCATCGTATTGAGTGCACCTTTACTTAAACCGTATGCAATGGATCCTGTAAAACCAAGTCTTACTTCAGCTGATGAAATGTTAATAACGCGCCCCTCTGCTCGTAGTAACGGTAATGTTTGCTGAATTAAAAAGAATGGCGCCTTAATATTTACGGCCATAATTTCATCAAAAAATTCTTCTGTCGTATTTTCAATCGTTCCTTGTGTACCTATCCCTGCATTGTTTACTAGAATATCAATCTCTGATGTACCAACTCTTATTTGTAATTCATTTTTTAATTGTTCTACTAGCTTTTTGACACCATCCATTGAATTGAGCTCAGCTTCAATTAAGAACGCTTTTCCTCCATTAGATTCAATCTCACTAATCGTTTCATCTGCAGCTGTTTTATTTCGGCCGTAGTGAATCGCAACTAATGCACCATCTTTCGCCAATCTCATTGCAATGGCACGGCCAATGCCGCGACTCGCTCCTGTTACTAACGCTACTTTCCCATCAAGATTCTTCATTTTTTCCATCCTTCCTAAATTTCCGTTTGATAAAAACCTATACTTATATTTTCATGCAAACACCAATCATTTTAAATATAGATTTATAGGTAATTTAGTTCGTTCACTTATGATATTATAGTTATAATTTGTGATTCACTTAAAAAACAAAATAAGGAGGCTACACAATGCAAAACGCAGTAAAATTGGATGAAATTGACCATAAAATTATGAACTTGTTATATGAAAATGCGAGAATTTCCGTTTCAGAAATCGGACGGATCATATCCATGACACAGCCTGCTGTAAAGGAACGTATGAATAAACTTGAAGATCAAGGAGTTATCGCAGCTTACCGAACAAAATTTGAGCCTTCCAAAATTAATAAAAACATTCAAGCATTCATCATGTTTAAAACGAGCCAATGCTCTGATTTTATCCAATATTGTAATGCCGCTCCTGAAGTAACAGATTTATATCGAATTAGCGGGGAATTTAATTATATGATGAAGGTCATGAGCGATTCGATGGATTCTCTCGCTACATTTTTAGACTCGTTAATGCAATTCGGATTATCATCTCCTTTAATTGTTTTAAAGAGTGAGTTTGAGGAGAAATTGTCGTTCTGATAAAGGGATACGTATTATCTCCCGCTAACAGTAAAAGTTTTTCCTTTATGAGAAAAACCAACAAAATCAATGATTAGTAAACAAAAAAGAACATTGATATTTCAATGTTCTTTTTTTATATCTCTACTTATTAATTAGATTGCTATTCGAAAAGAGCACCTTAATTCCCTTATCCCTGGTTCCTCTGCGCCTCTCTAAACTCTTCCTTCACCTTCTCTAACAACCCTTCTTCCGTAATTAATCGATACGCCGTATTTGCTAATGCTTTTGCCGATGTAATTAACGCTTTATCTCCTAGTTCTGAACGGGCTGCTTCTCTAAATTCATTCGTATGCGCAATTAAGTCATCTGGACCGATTTTAATGTACGGGTGAATAGTCGGTACGACTTGACTGACGTTTCCGGCGTCGGTTGAGCCGATGCCGATTCTTTCTTTACGATTTACCTCTTCACCTAGTAGTTCTAGTTCTTCCGCTACGATGTCGTTATATGTTTTTGTTACGAGTAGTTCATCGATTTCATTTTGGAATTGATGAATTTTTACTTTTGCACCTGTTGCTAACGCTGCTCCTTGTGCTATATTTCTTACTTTTTCTGTTACTTCCGCACATCTTTTTCGCGTAGCTGCACGGATGAAGAACCTTGCTGCGGCGTAGTCAGGAATAATGTTAGGTGCTTTTCCGCCTTCTGTAATGACGCCATGAATTTTCACGTCTGAGGGAAGTTGTTGGCGAAGTGCATTAATACTGTTGTAAAGCTGAATCACCGCATCTAATGCGTTAATCCCTTCTTCAGGTGAAGCTGCGGCATGAGCTGTTTTTCCGTAAAAATGAAAATCAAGTGGATCGACTGCTAGTGAAGGGCTCGTCGTCGCTGTCTTTCCGCTCGGATGAATCATAAGCGCCGCATCAATGTTTTTAAATAACCCAGCTTTTACATAACTCGACTTTGCGCTACCATTAGGCCCGCCCTCTTCTGCTGGTGTTCCAAACACGACAACTTCTCCGCCGATTTCTTCAAGCGTTTCTGATAATGCGATTGCTGCTGCAACGCTAATTGTGCCAATTAAATTGTGACCACACGCATGACCGAGTCCTGGTAAAGCATCATATTCCGCTAAAAATGCGATAACTGGTCCTTGTTTTCCTGAACTTTTTCGTGCGATAAAACCTGTTTCATGCCCAGCTATATTATGCTGCAGCTGAAAACCAGCACTACCTAGTAATAAACTTAACGTTCTTGATGCATAAAATTCTTGATTACCAATCTCTGGATTCGCATGAATATCATGACTTGTTTTTATGTACTTTTCCTTATTTCTTTCTATGCTCTCTTCAATTGTTTTTCTTTGTGACGTTACTCCTGTCGCTCCCATTTTTCTTCCTCCTTTTATTTTCACGTAAAAAAGCCTCTTTCTAAAAGATAGAAAGAGGCTTCTGTATATACAGTCAAAATGAGCTTCTTTCTTATCTTTCAAGTTACCTTGCTGGAATTGGCACAGTATTCGTAAAGAATCCGCTGCCGAGGTGTCATAGGGCCAGTCCCTCAACCTCTCGTGATAAGAATTTTCATAAAATTGTATTAAATTATTTTCATTCTAAGTTCATTCCAAGCAAAAGTCAAGGAATTCCTATGCGAATTTACCGAATATCTAAAAATCCTTTTAATACACCAATTGTCTCAGGTGCTTGTAGTCTTGCACATATGTACGGAAATTCCGTACTACCTTCAAACATCATTTGAGATGTGAGTGGTGCCCCTGCCCAAAAGATTTCATCATCGATTAATACAAATGGGAATGCTTTATTTTGTCTTTGTAACTTTACATTTTTCAATGGAACTGGTCCATCACTATAAACCGTTATTTGTGCATTTGTACGCATTAACGCTTGCCATACTCGTTTATCTACTTGCTTCGTACTTGGAAGTGAAATAATGATTTTTCGTTTTGCGGCTAAAATATCTTTTAATAGCCCTTTCGTTTCCTCCAGATTCATTTCCATAAACCAGCGTAATCGTTTCGATATTTTCCGCTCCCATAATTGTCTGGATGTCGTGCGATCATACACATCCCCGTGACGTTCTATATGAGCTGTTAATTGTGATAACGCTTGTTTTCTCGAAAGATTTTTACGCATATAATGGCAATCCGATAATTGAATGAACTTCCCTCTCGCTCTCGTTACTGCTACATTGACGAGGCGATGATTTTTATGGTCAAAGAATAACACACCAGGTCGTTCTTGTGGATAACTATCAACTGTATCAAAGATCATCATATCTCTTTCAGAACCTTGAAACTTATGAACTGTCGCCGCTAATACTGGTATCTTTTGATATTTCGTTCTCTGCAACATTTCCCTGATACACGTTGATAAAAAGCGTGACTGCGCCCTGTAAGGCGTAACCACACCGATAGATTGCACACCATCTAGCAGTCCGATTAACATCATTTGCATCGCTACTAAACCAGACATAATATTAAAACGAGAACCCGAAGCAGCATCTTTTAACGAAAATGCTCCCATTAAACTCGTATCAAATAAAACACTCGCCTCATTTGCGAACGGCTGTAACTGTGCAAGTTCTTTACGCTCTGAAACAGACGGATGATCGTATACTCTATTTTTATAAATAAATGAATTCGTAAACTTCGATATGTCCGCATGCATACGTCTTTGTTCCTGCAACATAAAAAGGTTGGGATGTGCTTCTGATTTATTTACAGAATCAACAATGCCGGCATGATAAAACATTTCTTCGCCGAGCCATTTGCGAACGAGTTCATGGTTCGCCATCGCAATCGGAGGTAACTGTAAAAAGTCACCACAAACGACGATACGTTTTCCGAGTGAAGCAGCTAATGCGATTTGCGGAACGAACGCCATACTCACTTCATCTACGACAACTAAATCAAATGTACGCTCATAAATAAGTGAATCAATTGCACATTTTGATAAAGTCGCACCAATTACTTTCGCATTTTCAATATATTCTTTTTCTACTTCTTTAATTTTCGCTTTTTGCTTTCGAAGATCACTTTCAATCTCTTGTATACGCTTCTTATCAGCAGATGTTGCTTTATACGATAAAATCTTTTCACGAAGTTCTTGGCGTGTTTCTTCTAAGTAGAGTCTTTCCTCACCCCATGATCCGTTCGTCGTTTCAACTAACTTCGACGCAAGTAACGTTTCATGATTTCGTATATGTTCATGTTGACTATAACCGTAACGAACAATTTCGCCAGGCGTCCATTTCTTTTTCTTTTCAATTTGCTTCGTTACTTCACTCATTAATACGTCCACTGCCGCATTACTATGAGCTAACACAAGTACCGACTTTCCTTTTTGGTAATGAGCCGAAATAATACGTGATAAATTGTACGACTTCCCTGTTCCAGGCGGTCCCCATACGTACGTTGTCGGATTGTAAAATGAACGATACGCCAATTCATTTTTCGTATTTTTCATCTTCTCAATATGCTTGGGACTACTCGTCCCATCGACAAGACGCTTTATACGATTACGTTTCAGTTTATCTTTTCGCGCTTCTTTCAATCTCTCTTGCAGTTGCTCTAACAATTGCCACGGTTCACTATATAAAACCGCTTCTCTTATTTCGCCTTGTATATAATCATTTAATTTCAGTTCTATTTCTAATCCATGTACAGATAATACTTCCCCTGTCGCTTCCTCACCATCGAACTCAATTCGAATTGGTGAACCTTCAGGTAAGCTTACTTCCGAAATAAGCTGAAATACATACACTGTATTTTCATAATCTGTATATAAAAAACGACCGTTCATGATAGAAATTTTACTACCGCCTATCGTTTTCCAATGTTTAATTTCATATGCTAATGCATAATGCCACTCTTTCATCGTTTCCGATAATGAAGGAGTTTGAGTAGGTGTATTCATCGTATAATCTCCTTCCTTCTCCCCAAACATACTTTCTCACTATACCATATAACACGCTAAAATTTGTAAGGTTTTTATCTTGCTTATTTTCTTAATTTTCAATATCATTTTACATATAAAATTTTCAGAAAGAAGGAATCTACATGCCAGTTAGAAGAATAGAACACGTTGGACTTATGGTTGCAAACTTAGAAACATCTATTACTTTTTATGAAAAAGTAGTCGGCTTACAGCTCATTAAACGTATGGGGCACCCGAATCCAGATTTAAAACTCGCCTTTTTAGGTGTGGAAGAATCGAAGGAAACGATACTGGAACTCATCGAAGGTTATAACTCTTCTCTTCCAGCAGAAGGAAAAGTACATCATATTTGCTTTAAAGTGGATTCATTAGAAGATGAAATTGAAAGAATTCAAAAACACGGCGTAACATTTTTACTAGGAGAAGAAATCGAAACATTACCAGATGGAACACGTTACATATTCTTCGCTGGCCCTGATGGCGAGTGGATTGAGTTTTTTGAGACGGAGAGATAAAGTAAGACTTTATTTTGCAGGATAGAAAAAGAGCCGGAATTCCGGCCCTTGTTTTTAACCAGTAATAAGGAAACATATCTTCAATCCGAAGAATGAGCTATATTAAAACAATCATTTTATTAGGAGTAAAGAATGATAAATATAATCTATATTATTGTTTTTTGGATTCTTATACTATTCCCTATTCTGTATGTAATTAAGATAAAGCATTGGAATTTAAAAGTAGTTGCCGTATTTGTTGGAAGAATCCTATTAAGTATTATCTTTTTCATAAATGGAATGGTGTTAGGACTGCAGCGAAATTGGGTAGAACCTCCCTATGAAACAGAATGGGATTTCTTTGTAAAGTCTTTACAACATGGGAAAACTGATGCGCTTATAGAAGTATTACTTCTAATTATTATCATCATTTTTGATTTACTAATTATATTTTATTATAAAAATAAAAAGAAATAAGTTAATTTCTTTCCTTTCATCTTGGACCATATTGATGAGCGAGAGAAAAATTCCCCCACAGTACTTTCACGTCACTTTCACAAATGTAAGAACTCTCATATATTACACTTCATACATCCTTTTCCAAGAAACAATATACCGATACACAAATCCCCTCACCATCAATTTAAGAATTTAAAAAAGAGGGGATTATCCCCCTCCTTTTACGCTTCCTCCGACTGTCGAAATTATTTAATATACCCACGATTCAGTTCCGTTAACTTTTCATTGATGTTAAAAATTCTTACTCTAATATTTTTAACACCAACTGCTTCAAGTCTGTTCTTGTGCATTTCAGCGTATTTTTCAGCATCTTGTTTTTCCTCAAATACATAAATGCCTCCAGCTTCTTTTGTTTCTTCATTCTCAGTCCATATTTTCCAGTGGAATCCTTCTTCTTCGTTAATACTATTTGCTAAATCCCAAAATGCTTCTTCCATTTCTTCACCAAAAGGACCTTCAAACGGAAAATCAACTTGTAATAAATACGCCATTTTTACTCACTCCTATTTTTAATATAAAATTCATCAGGAATTCCTTTGTATAAAAATCCTTCCCATTCTTTTACTAATTATGATTCGAATAATAGTAATGTCTAAATTCGTATTGCTATTATTATTCAAGCATTAATTTGAGAATCCCCCTATTTGTAAAAAAATCACAAAATGTTAGCAACTTGAACTCATACAGTTTAACGGCTTCAGGTTATGTTTAAAAAATATGATAACAACTTATTCCTATACTAAGGACAAACAAAACAAGTGCAGGTATCGCTTTCTTAAAGGAATCTCTCGCTAATACAATAAGAGTTAATGCAGCTGCAAGCATCGTACCGCCTAACAATAATCCTGCTAATAAAGCTACTATTGGAATCCAAATTCCTATCAACATTCCAATTGCTCCTACAATTTCAAAAGCTCCAGTTAAGAAATTAAAAAACGAAGGTAAACCAAATCGTTTGAACTCCTCTGCCATTTTCCCAGAAATAATTTTCGTACCTGTCATTAAAAAGAACACAAACAACAAAACTTTTACAATATTGATGAAAATTAAAATAGTAATCACACCTTTCTTATTATTTGATCAAAACTCAGTATTGTTCAGGCAGTAGTCACTACCTATACCCTATTTCCTGAGATTGATCATAGAGAAATTGCTTCAATTTTAAAGGAGTGAAAATTATATGCTATAGCATATATAATACAGAAATTTGACTGGTACTAGATAAAAAAGTGATCCTGAATCACATATCATAGAAAATAAAGCTACCTTCTCCTTCCTCTAAACAAATGAAATTATATGCTATAGCATATATAATACATAAAACAAAGTTTGTTCCTTATGAATAGCATAGTATTAATAAGGAACAAGTATTAATAGCGTGTATCATACAATTTGTTTAATAATGATTGTAATACTTTAATCTCTTCCTCGCTCAAATTACTCGTAACGAAATGGTGAGCGTCTTTCACTACAGGCAAGATGGTTTTCTTTAACTCGTCACCTTTTTCAGTTAAAAAAAGGTTATGTGAACGCCTATCTTGGTCATTCAAAGCCTTCTTTACAATCCCTTTTCTCTCCATTGACTGTATCATTCTTACGACAGTAGTTTGATCTTTATCAATAGCTTCTGCTAACTCTTTTTGAGTAGTGCCCCTTTGGCTACAAAGAACACTAATAATTCCCCACTGCTCTGGTGTAACTCCATAAGGCTTTAATTTCTTAGTAAAATAATTAGTCATTTTCACATCAGTACGATGAACAAGATAGCCTATTAAATCATGTAAGTTCATGGATCACCTCTATAAATTAAGATATAAAAGGATATAGCATACCAGTCAATTATTCACAGTGAATGTATTTGTTTCACTATTTATATGCTATGACATATATATTAAATTAGGTCATTTTAATTGTCAAATGAATTACCTATTGTTTTCAAAGTCAAAATCTATTCCATACATTCCTCTGGTGTGATTTCTGCTGACTATTTCTTCTCCATTCTACAGAAGTTCCGTAGATCTCCCCGCTTAATATGACCACAGTAATTTTTAGCGCTTCATCCTCTTTCTTTTTATGATGTTCTTATAACATTTTATAAAATTTGATATCTACAGGCAGCCACACATTTTCCACCGACGAATCCTTCTTGTCCGCCGATAATTCTTGCAAACTGTTGACAAATTGATTCCTCATTAATCGCCATACCTTTCATCATCGCCCCTTTTACTGTTAGGTTATGAATGAATACATAGGTCTGAAACGGTAATGAATCTATGCTATTATAAAAAAGACGATGGGAATCTAACGAAATCTATTAGCTCAATTATTCTTGATCATTTGTATTGTTACCAGAGTTTAAATGGTGCAGAATTTTTATTTTATCCCGCAGTAACGGGCAGTAACGCTCCCACCTCAAAATTTAGTGAAAACAAAGAAGTTAGGTGGAGGATCAACTGCCCGTAACAGCCCGATTGGTGAGGGCTAATAATCAGTGAGGGATATACACCCCACTGATTAAACTTTCACTTTATAAGGTGTTTTTCCTTTTATGCTTGCTGGGCGACTGAAGATAAAACTCGGCTATTATATGTTAAGATATTTTTAGAGGGCATAAAAAAACACCCTAAGGTGCCATCCTCTGACTTGAGAATCATATCTATGTATGGAAAAAATCAGAAAAAACAAATACAAAAGAGAAGCTTCTAACTATAATTTATAGAGTTCTTATGGCATTAATTACTTACATACATATTTCATTATTTACCGGAAGAAGAATCCCCGTTATATTACTTTCTAATCAGTCTCGTTAAAGCCATCCCAAGAAATCCAGTACCCATTCCTATTAGCCATCCAGTTTGAGTACTTCCTAACATAGATCCCACTCCTCCACCAAGAAACATGCAGCCAACGAATACTAATCCTCCAATTCCCCAATTCGGCCTTTCCATAATTCAAACACACCCTTTCAATAAAACATATGCTATTAGCTACCTAAACTTTCTTGCATAGGATATGTTAATTATTTCTCTAGAGAGGGTATCGTTATTTAGCTTAAGTTTAGCAACTTTCAGGGAATTCAAAAGACGCGGAGATTGACCGATTTGAAGGGATTACAGGAGAAGATTTTTTGTATTATAATAACTTAATGGTTGTGGAACAAATTCTTCTTCAACTAACCAGCTAATAAAAATCTGGAGGTTTTCCACAATCGAAGCTCATCGCCATCAAGTTAACATACCTCACCCAGTTCTTATTGTTGCAAGATAAGCAGCATATAATCAATTAAAATAATGTAACAGCCGACATTAGCGGCAAAATTATTAAGAAAAGACATTCCAAATATGGAACGCCTTCTTTTTTATAAAATCATTCACTTAAATTTATTCTAAAAAATTCCAATTAATAAAATCAAACATTTAACGAAAGAAATTTGTTACTTGCATAACGCTCTTCTAACTTTTTTTGCGAAAATTAGTGGATCATCAACGTCTTCGATATTAACGTAAATCAAATTCGGATTATCACATAACCATTCATTGTGTATAGACGAAACAACTATACCTTGTTTAATAATTGTAGCAACAAATTCAGTAACTTCCTTTTGCAAGAGTGCTACTCGGCCTAGGCATAATGCCCGTCCAGTTTTATGATCTCTTGATTCAAATGAGAAGGAAGTTGTTACTCTAAAACGTTTTCCTAAGATTGTTGCTCGTATTTCCTCCCGATTTATTGTTGCTACACATTTTCCACCGGCGAATCCTTCTTGTCCACCGATAATTCTGGCAAACTGTCGACAAATTGATTCCTCATTACTCGCCATATTTTCAATCATCCCCCTTTTACTGTTAGGTTATGAATTCATACATAAGTCTGAAACGGTAATGAATCTATTCGGTTACAAAAAGATGATGGCACTCTAATAAAATCTGTTAGCCCAAGTATTCTTGGTTATATGAATTATTACTAGATTGTAAATGATGGGAGTTTTACTACCCGCAAATAGCGGGATGAATTTCCAAAAGTAAAACCCCAGAAATCCAAAGGTCTCTGGGGCTTCATTATATATTTAGCTCTTTTTGCTTTTTATTTTGTTTATGTCTATAAAGCAATTTTCGACTTATGAGAGAAATCAGTAATAAGATCAGTACTAGTACGAAAAGTTGCATATATGATAAATTAAAATATTTAGCACCTGTAACAAGTAAAAGTGTAGAAATCGTACCTTTTACAATGAAAAAAATAATAATCCATAATCCGCCTTTTTTCCAGTTCATTTTTACTTACCCTTTCCTACGTTTAAATTCATAAAAAAATTAGTGATAGTTCTTGAAAGTGACATTTTAATTGAAATCTATTACATTAATAAAAAAGTAGACTTTTTTTCACAAAAATCATATCCAATTACATGGGACGATTCCATAATAAATGCAAATGATATTCATTGTCAATTTTATTCAACATTTTTAATTCCGATCGTCTACATTGTTCTTTCAGATAGTGACATTTCTTTTTTGTTTCTACAACCGCGACACATCTTTGCAGAAGGAAATCACTTATCTATTTTCACAAGCTGTTTGCCTTGTTCTTGTAGCTTATATGCTAATTATACTTCATTACATTGCTTGGAAATATTAAAAATCACAAGGAAAAGAAGCTAACAATAAATTGTTAACTTCTCAGCTTAAGGAAAAATAGTATCTTTCCTTATTTTTTAATATCTAGGTTGTGATTTAATATTGGTAAGATGAGCATCAAACATATCAATGATTTCAAGAAATCTATCCGCTTCACGAAATACATGATCTGCTAATAATGGATGAATGATACTCTTTATTTTACATTGCTCAATTAAATCACGTGCCGTTTTCTTAAAATCCCGAAGAGATGTGACTGACACACGATTTTGATCTAAAAATTGATCTAAAAGAGAAACTGTTTGAGATTGTGGTTTCATAGATTCTAAGTCAATTGCTTGATACATTAATTCATCAAAATCATTGCTAAAATTCCGTGCTGTATCTACAAGCTTTCTTTCCGATGGATCAAGAAGATGACCAATAAATTTAGCATGGTCTGCCATAATCCTTAAAAAGAAAACATTTTCTTTAATAATAGCATCAGGAAGGGCATCTAATTTATCTTCATTTAATTCAATTAAACGTTTTCTAAAATAATCAGCTTCCCTACTTGTATGATCAACTAACAGTGGAAAATTATTTTGCCCTGGCAATTTACACGTGAGAATTAATCCTAAAATTTTTCTTTTAAATCCCCAAATATTAGTTGCAGCTTGTTGTACTTCTGCATTAAATCTTTTTATTTGCTCAGGATCTGTTTCATTTGTATAGGAATACGCTATTTGTTCGATATGTTCAAACAATCGATAAAATTGATTAGCTTCTTCGATTAGTTGGGTATCCTCACATCTAAACCCCAATCGAAGAAAAAAAGAATGCTCCTTCATGATTCTAGACCAAAAACGAATTTCATTTAATGATCGTTCAACAAACATGACAGACGTAACACCCGTATCAGGATGTAATGAGGTCTCATCCCTATTCATTCTTAATCCCCCCAGTAAATACTAAGCTAGTTCTATTCTTATGAGTAAAAAAATATATAAATGCCATCAATAAAAATTCATGATGATATTAAGCAAGTTCTTTTGGAAATAAAGAAAAGATACCATCAGATGCCTTTCTCTGAATTGATAACCACATGTTATGTTTAAATGTACCTAGATAACAGTTCCCCCCGCACACGAGAAGTACATAGTATACATAATAAAAAAGAAGCAGAAAATCACTCACGATTTTCTGCTTCTTTTTTTAATTTAAGTTCTTCTTACATACATCGCTTCACGCAAGATTGCTATTTTCTAGTACACGATAACTGGATCATACGTGTTCAAATTATCATACACAGTTTTTGCAACATTAGGAAGAAGGTTAACACACCCACCTGATCCCCCTGTTAAATAGGCATTATTCGCCCAGTTTGTTCGCCAGCCAGCATCATGGAATCCTTGACCGCTATTTGTGAATGGTACCCAGTAATCTACTTTAACTGCATAATCAGCTTTACCTACTGCGCTGCCTTTCAACGTGTATGGTGTTCGTTTATACAGAACGTACCACACACCTGGTGATGTATCTTCACTCGTGCTATGTTTACCAGTTACTACATTTGTTGTGACTGCTAATTTGCCATCTTTATAAATCCAAATTTGTTGATCTGCAATTGAAACTTCCGCATACGTGTCTCCAATACCGTTATTCGCTGTTGTTTCATAACCGATACCTTCCTTCTCCCAACCATTTCCGTGAATATTAGAAGCAGATAGCGATTTTTCACCCTTTTCAAAAGCTTGTTGAACTTGTTTTGTTTCTTTTTCAACATCTAGTGCCCAGCCGTAGCCTTGTCCTTTTACTGATATAACCGAACCGGAATGGGTTTTAAAGCTGAAATTTTTATTTAATGTTGATTTAGCATTATTAATTTCAGTAATCTTTTTCTTAATGTCACTCGCATCGATTGTCACTTTCATATCCTTTGACATAGAGGCATTTTGAATTAAATCTTTCGCTTTTAAAGGATACACTTCATTCTGTACTTTATATTCAACGGACTGCCCAAGAAGATTCTGTAGTGCTTGCTCCTCTTTTTTGATAATTGGATCGTCTTCTTTAATAGGCTGTATGTATGTAGACTTCAGATGAATTTCGCTTTTATATTTCTGTTTGTCGTAATCTTTCAATAGACTAGTAACGTCATACTGTTTTCCATCAACGCTCTTCGAAATAACAATTTTTCCTTGTTCAAGCTTCGCCATAGCATCTTCAGGTGCTTTTAATTCTTTATTCATAGAAACGAGCTTTTCTTCTACAAGTTTTTTCATCGTTTCACTACGATACTGATCCGCCTTTTCCGGTAGCACTGAATAATTTTTTTCCTTTGAGGAAGGGAAAAATGTCCACTGGCTTTTTAATAGTTTCTTAACTTGAGGCAAATCTTTTTCCGTAAGTTCTGTTTTTGTCTCTTTTTCATCTAAAATTTGTTGTTGATCGACATAGACTTTATTTGCTAGTCCAGATGTTTTTAATTTCTGTATTGCCTGATCAGCACTCATACCACCAACTTTGGTGTCATTAATCGTAACATTCGAATTGAAGTGAGTTGCCTGATAATAACTCACTCCCCCAACGAGAAGCGCAATTATACCAACACCCGCTGCGATAAATTTCCAATTCGGAGAACGTTTTCTTGATCTTACTCGTTTTTTATGAACTTCTTCAACTGATTCATTTACTGTATTGTTGTTCATCAATTTTTCCCCCATAGACATTAACGTCAATCGATTTTAAACCAAAACCATTGACTAGTGTACCTTATTTTTCCTGAAATTTCATTATTTTTGACAAGATTTTATCGCATTTATTTAATCAAACTTAGTTTTTTAATAGAACGGCCCTACTCTATGTGTAACACTCTAATTTAGTTTCATATGAGATTTTTTCTTTTTCTACAATATCAGTCCAGCTTATTAAAAAATAGAAAAATCCCGTATTCCATAAAAAATACGGGATTTTTATCCATACGTTTATTTTGTAAAGTAACATTTAGTCGAAAGAAGTTCATTCGTTACATATTACTTATCTAATTAAGGATCATTTATATTCCAGTCCAAACATCTTTCCCGTATCGTCCTTCATGTTGCAAATGATCCAACCAATTCCTTGCTTCTTGTTCACTAACTTCATGAATTTCTTCATATGCTTGACAAAGGGTATCTTCTACATCCGGAGCCATTTTACTTCCATCACCACATATATAAAGATGAGCTCCATTATCTAATAACGAAATTAAATTGATTCTATCTTGTTTTATTAAATGCTGTACATATGTTTTTGGATGTCCCTCTAGACGAGAAAAAGCTGTGTGTAAAGAGATTAATCCATCTCTTTCATCATTTTCTAGTTCTGTACGATAAAGATAATCTTTTTCAGGATGACGACAACCAAAATATAGATGCGCTTGTCCTAAGTTAATACCTTTTTGCTTTTGAACACGACGCGCTTGTAAGAATCCACGGAATGGTGCAATTCCAGTACCTGGCCCCACCATGATAATTGGTGTTTCTGGATTTTCAGGCAATTGAAAGTTTGATTGTGGCGTTCGAATGAAACAGATAATTTCATCTTTATTATGACGCTGAGCTAAATAATTAGAAGCGACTCCTTCATATGTCCCTTCCCCACTCCATGCAGGTGCATTAACAACACCAACCGTAATGCTCAGACGATCCTGTGCAACGAGTGGCGAGCTTGAAATAGAATAGTAACGCGGTTTGAGCGCAGGAAGAAGTTCTAAAAATCGTTCAAATCGGATTTCACAAGCCTCATACTTTTCAAGAAGATCCAACATTGAAATACGTTTCTTTAATATTCTTTCATGATAAACTCCTTCTTCCAATAATGATTCCAATTCCTTTTTATGAGGAGGGCATGCTGTGAATGTCACCATTTCTCGTATTTGTGCTCGAGTGGCTGCTTCTTGCACTTCGACACTATAACTAATAAGGTCAAACAAACTAACAGGACTGTCTAAAGGTATGTGATTTACACTGCGCCCACTTGCGCTCAGTATGACTTGATCCTTCCCATTTAATCCAAAGCGTTCTAAAATTCGGTTAACATTTTTCTCGCTATTAATTGGCAGCACTCCAAGGTGGTCTCCTTCTTGATACGTAGCCCCTTCTGGCAAGGATACCTCGATATGCCGCGTACTTCTATCACTGCTGGATGATTGGAGTTCACGATTTTCTAGTATAGATGCATAAACTGCTTCATATGTTCGGGCAAGAGGAGATCCTCCAAGACGACTAACAAATTGCAGACTCAAAGTACTGCGCTCTTTTTCCATATTTTTGTTAAGTTCTAGTCCAAATGCCCTCATCGCATCAGACCACATGCTTTGTTTCCATTGCTCGAGTTGTTCCTCAAAATCACCACTTGCATCTGCTTCTCCGCGTTTAGAAAATCTTGTTGCTCCTTTTTGAGCCATTTGCTCATCAATGTATCTTGGAATCCGCTGATAAGTACTAGCCCAATTGTGATCTCCACAACCAAAAACTGCGTATTGAACACCTTTTAGCTCATCCGATTTTAATTCCTCCAACCACTGCACAAACTGCCCTGCATTACTTGGCGGCTTTCCATTATAAGAAGAAGTCACAATAAGAACTGCTCCTTCTTTTGGCAGACTTCCAATTCGCTCGTTAAGAGCTACCACTTCCGTTTGAACACCTTCTAAACTAGCTGTATCTGCTAGTTCTCTTGCAATACCTTCTGCTACCCCTGTATCCGAGCCATACAGAACAAGCAGCGAAAGATTATCAGCTCCAATAATAGAAGGAGTCTTCTGAACTTGCTGCTTGATTTCATGGTCTTTCTGCTTCTCTTCTATAGGTGCAAGGACAGTAGGATGGCTGATCGTTTGATTTCGGGCAAGGATCCTAATCTTAAAATCACCGGGCTTTAGCGTTAATGTTTGTTTTACGTCCAGCTGATAGTTTTGATAATCGATTAATTCAAAATGTTGAAGAAGCATTCCCATTACGAGAGTGGCTTCATGAAGTGCAAACTGCATACCGATACATGCTCGTTGACCATTTCCAAATGGCTTATAAGCATGATGAGGAACCTTATCCGGCTCTTCAAATCGTTCAGGTTGGAATTCTTCCACATTGTCTCCCCATGCGTCTTTATCCCTATGTAGCTGTGGAATAAGAACAGAAATACGATCTTCTCCTTTCTTAATTGGATATTTCCCACCAATTACTGTATCTTCTTTTGCATAGAGACTGAATGCTGGAGCAGTAGGCCATAGACGTAGCGATTCATTTAAAATCATCCGTATGTACTTAAGTTTCATAACTTGTTGATATGTTGGAGTAGGATCTGTCAATACCCGATCTACTTCTTCATAGGCTTTTTTCAACTTATCCGGATTCTTTAATAAAAAATAGATTGCAAAAGATAACAATCCACTTGTTGTCTCATGCCCAGCTATTAAAAAAGTGATAATTTGAAAACGAATATTTTCATCATCTAATTTTTCACCAGTTTCCGGATCCTGCACATTTAACATACGGGCAAGTAAATCATTTTCTTCTTGATTTCCATTACTTTTACGTTCAGCAATAATATTATCTACTAAAGAAAACATGGATTGGATATCATGCTGAAATTGACGTTTCGTTCTCCACATGAGTTTGTCTTCTATATCCAGTCGCTGTAATTGGTGCATCGCTTCATCTAGAGCACGGCTCATGCTAGTGATAAAAGGATGAGAGGTCTCACGATAAAAGCTATTAAATCGGTAATTAAAACCACATAGACCAATTGTATCCAATGTAAGGCGGGTCATATCCTCCGGAACATCTACGTTTTCATTCGGATTCAGTCTTGCCCATTTTTGAACGAGTTGTACAGCAATATCAACCATCATGCCATGATAATCTTTCATTGCCCGTTGGCTGAATGTAGGCATCAAAATATTATGAGCTTTTTTCCAGTTAGGCTCGTCAGTCTCACTTGTAAATAACCCGTCCCCAGCAAAGGCGCGAACTTTTGCTAAAGCACCATCTATACTTTTATCGAACCGTGTTTCGTCACAGACTTCTGCTACCAGTTCATGTCCAGAAACGACAATGATAGTATCACTTAAAGTTTGAATTTGAAAAATAGGACCATACTCTTCCGCTATCTTGATAAAAGATAAGGTCGGTTTATCTTTGTCGATTAATGGGAGATTCCCCAGCGGTCCATATGTTTTCGGCTGAGGAATGGCAGATACTTTTTTATCCATTAAAAACACCCTTTCAAAAAGCATGAAATAAAGTGAAACTTTAATCAGCCCTCACCAATCGGGCTTTTACGGGCAGCCCGACCCCCACCTAACTTCTTTGCTTCCGCTGAATTTTGAGGTGGGGGTCTTACTGTCCGGCAAATAGCGGGATAAAATATCCCATTCAATAAAGAGCAGATAGCAAGCAATCGCCTGGGATACAGATATGTAATTGATTACCTTATTTTATCTTTTCCCTAACTATTCATGATTATGATATTGCTTATAAGGTTGGTAATCTAAGTTGTTTGTTGACATTAGATTTATAATTTGCAGAAAAAAATACTAACTTACAATGAAGCAAATTATTATAATTGGAGCATTATAATGTTGGTGTTAAAAGATAATCTAAAAACTCCCCACATATTTTGATCACACTTTATTTTACAGCTACAGTTGCACTACATATCCGTCAAGCTAAGAAAAGCGAATACCCAAAACAAAGAAGTTGATGAGCTTAAGATTGTAGTATTTGGAAAGCCCATAGTTTTTAATGTCCAGTCAAACAAATACGATAAGTAAGTAATGTTTGACTAGTGAAACTATTCCCAGAGAGTTCCGATGCTAAAAAATAGTTCGTCTCTTGCTTTATAGTAAATTTATCCAACAACATTTATACGTAGTGCTTTCCATGTTACAATTTACTATAAGTGAGGAAGGTGTCTTATGAAAATATCTGTTTATGTTGCAAGTGCATTTAGCAAGGATCATAAAGGCGGAAATAAAGCAGGATTGGTATTTATGGAGAATACATTGACCACTACTCAAAAAATGGCAATAGCCAAACAACTGGGCTATGCGGAAACCGCATTTATATCAGAATCTGAAATTGCTGATTATAAAATTGAATATTTTACACCAAAAGAAGAAGTTGATTTATGTGGGCATGCCACAATTGGCTCTTTCACGATACTGATGCATTTAAATAAACTTTTCAAGAATCGCTATACGATTGAAACGAACAGCGGTGTTCTTACTATTACCATAAAAGAGGACATCATATTCATGGAACAAAACGAACCGATATTCTATGATGTTATATCTCCAAATGAGTTTATCGACTGCTTTGACATTAAAGATATAGACAATAAATACCCAATTCAAATTGTCTCCACGGGCTTAAAAGATATTTTAATTCCTATAAAAAGCGAAACACAATTACATACAATGCAACCTAATTTTGAAAAAATTAAAAAAATCAGCAAGTATTATAATGTTGTCGGGATGCATCTATATACTTTTAATGACAATCGAATTATATGCAGAAACTTTGCTCCACTATACGATATCAATGAAGAAGCAGCGACTGGAACTTCAAACGGTGCATTAGCTTGCTACCTTTATGAACAGCACTACTTACAAAAAGAAGTCTATGTATTTGAACAAGGTTATTCTTTACACTCGCCTTCCGAAATATTAGTTAAATTAGCAACCAATAGCAAGAATGAAATAGAAAAAGTTTATGTTGGCGGCAAAGGCTATTACTGTGAAACTAAGTGTTTACATGTAGAAAATATTGAGTAAAAATAAAAAAACACCGAATAAAAAGGTTGAGAAGGATAGAGAAATAGATAAAAAACAAACACATTATTTAATTGAACAATGTGTTTGTCTTCAATCTGAAAGGATCTGATATGAATATTAGATCCTTTTTACTATATGTAATTATTTCACTGGTTCTTTTCCAGCTTTAAATACCGACGCCTTAGCAACAAAAAATTGTATTTCTTCACAGCCTAACTAATCAGCAAAAAACTTATAGGAATCATTATCAAGAGTTTTTTTGCTTTAACGATTTAACCTCTCGACAGCTTCCGCACTTGTATCTACACGTTTAACGAAAAAAACTAATAGTAGTGCAACAACATTCATGCCAAGCGCTACATAGAATGAATGCTGAATTCCGGATAATAAAGCCTTCTGCGTTAACATTGCCTTCGTAGCTTCTGTGAAGGTTGTTGGATCTACATCAGCCATTAGACTTTCAGCTTTTGTTTTTGTTACAGAATTCATAATCGTAATAAGAATAGCAGTACCAATCGAACCGGACACTTGTTGAGCTGTATTATTAACAGCTGTACCGTGCGGATTTAAGCGAGTTGGCAATTGATTAAGACCATTTGTCATAAGCGGCATCATCACCATCGCCATCCCAAACATCCGCAGTGTGTAAATAAGAATAATATGCGTGTGACTAGAGTCGAGTTGTAGGTTTGCCAGCATATAAGTTGAAACAGCTGTAATGGAAAGTCCTACTATGCCAAGAATCCGAGGGCCATATTTATCAAATAGTTTACCTGTAATTGGTGACATAACCCCCATTATTACCGCACCCGGAAGCATCATCAGCCCAGAGTTCAGCGGCGAAATGCCACGGACGTTTTGTACATAAGCTGGTGTTAAAATCATACCTGAAAACATGGCCACCGCATTGACAATTGCAATTACAGACGCAAGTGCAAACATTGGGTACTTGTAAACACGTAAATCCAATAACGGCTCATCCATTTTTAATTGACGAATAATGAAAGCAATTAGGGCAATAGCGCCTATGATTAAGGTTGTTAAAACAACTTTATTCGTCCAACCATCGGAGCTTGCAGAACTGAATCCATATAACAAACCGCCAAAACCGACAGAAGATAATAGCAATGAGAGATAATCAAGTTTTGCATTTTTATTTTGTTTCATGACATTTTCAGATTTCCAAACCCCTAATAGTAAGCTAATGATTGCTAACGGTAAAATCATTTCAAAAAGCAAACGCCAGTCATAATACTCTACAATATAACCTGATAGTGTCGGTCCAATTGCTGGAGCTGTAATCATAACTAGTCCAAAAATCCCCATTGCTGTTCCCCTTTTTTCTCTCGGAAAGCTTACTAGCATAATATTCATTAACAAAGGTCCCATAACTGAAGATCCTGCCGCTTGAACCATCCGACCAGTAAGTAATAAACCAAAGTTCGGTGCTACAGCCGCTAAGGCAGTACCAAGAATAAAAATCACCATAGATGTAATAAATAAGCTCCTATTTGAGAAGCGGGTTATTAAAAATGCTGATGCCGGAATTAATATACCACTAACAAGCATATATCCTGTAGAAAGCCACTGGATCGTTGAATAATCTTGAATGTCTAAATCTTTCATTATTGATGGCAAAGCTACATTTAAAAGCGAGTTATTTAGAAATGAAACAAAGGCCCCAATAAAAAGAATTACAAGCATTAAATATGGTGGTTTTCTTTTATGTAATGTTTCACTCATATATTTGTTTGCTCCCTCATTATAAATTTCATTGATTCGTTTAAATCGTTTGCATATCTGCACAAGAATACTTTATCCTTGCAGTATTTTGCCAAACTCTTCGAATAGATATTCTCTTTTTAGCAATTCCCTTTTCTCAACATAACATTTTAAAATCTTCTTTATTGACTAAATCCTTTATACACATGTAAATAAAATTTTGAAGGAATATATAAATGAACTTTTTTTGAAAATGACAAAATATTTAAGTAGGCCACATAAAACGATCAATCTTTTTTATAAAAATGTAAAGAATCTAAAATTAAAACCCAAACATTTTGATTAAATTGTTTGGGTTTCTTCTATTTATAAAGTCAATATTTGTAGCAATACTTTAATCAAACTAACACCTATAACTTTTTAAAACTTATTGAATTTATCACTTGCTAATCTAGTAATAAAATACTGAACATCAAACAAAACAGTAGCAAACAGAACGAACTTTATACATACTAAGGCCCATCTCATAACATTTTTAAACAATCAATTATAACGATATCTGAATTACTTTACATTTGAACCCATGTAATCCACTTCTCACCTTCTAACAATTCCGCTATATAACAAAAAAAAGCATTGGATACCCAATGCTTTTTACACTTACGCAAATAGAGATGTGTTCGCATATAAAGCTGGCGAGCCACCTGAATGTACGAATAAAATGTTATCTTCTTTATTAAATGTACCTTTTCTAATTAAGTCAATTAGTCCCGCTACTGCTTTACCTGTATACACTGGATCAAGTAAAATACCTTCAGTTTTCGCAAGTAACTGTACTGCTTCAACCATTTCTGGTGTTGGTAAAGCGTATCCTGGTCCTACATATTCATCAAAGCATGTAACGGCTTCGCGCGGGATAAAGTTTGGGATACCAACGTGAGCTGAAGTTTCATCTACAAGTTTTGCTACTTTCTCTTCTTGCTCAGCTTTTCCTCTACTTACGTTAATTCCGATTACAGGAATCTGGCTTTGCGTTCCAGAAAAACCAGTAATTAAACCAGCATGCATACCCGCGCTACCACTTACACAAACAACTGTACTGAAATCAATTCCTTGCTCGAATGATTGCGCCATAATTTCTTGCGCACAAGCAACGTATCCCATTGCGCCAGTAGGGTTTGATCCACCAACCGGTATTACATATGGTGTACTACCTTTTTCACCTACTTCTTTTGCTATCTTCTGCATCTCTTCCATAAGATCTGCTCCGTTTGGTACAACAATTACGTTTTCAGCACCTAATAAGTGATATAAGAAATAGTTTCCGTTAAAGTCTGGCTTCTCTTCTGGCTCAAGCCCTTCCTCTAAAACAAGGATACATTTCATTTTCTCTTTTACCGCAGCTGCCAGTGTCAGGCGGCAATGATTTGACTGAATACCACCAGCTGTAATTAACGTATCTGCACCCTTTTCCTGTGCATCCGCAACTAGAAACTCTAACTTTCTTGTCTTATTACCACCAGCTGTTAAACCAAGTAAATCATCTCGTTTAAAATAAATAGTCGGCCCACCAAGTACTTCAGAAAAATTGTTTAACTTTTCAATTGGTGTATATGATTCTGTATATTTTTTTCTCGGGAATTTAGCTAAATTCATTGTAACGCTCCTTTTGTACTTCTTTCACAATATATGTAACGTTACTATTATTACACGTAAAAATGATGAAGTCACCTTTCTGGGTTAAAAATGTATTAGAATTTCATTTTGATAAGTAAAACCGTATTAATGATTTTAACTTAATTACGGTACATGAAATTTATATCAACGATTTTTTAAATATATCGTTCATTACTTACAATATATCAACGGTTTTTCAAATATATCGATCGTAACTTGCAATATATCAACGATTTTCTTAATACATCGATCTATCGACAAAAAACGACAGACAAGCACCCATTTCTCATCAACAAAAAAAGAGCCCACACATTCAAATGTGGACTCCCTCCAATCACTTATTTACCGAAAAACGAAGTAACTGCGTTAATCCCGGCTCTAAATTCATTTCACCTTTATGACGTACGTATACAGTTTTATCTCCATCAAATTTCGGAGGATTTGCTTTATTATACGTATACCACTCATTCGTTCCTTCTATAGAGTACTCCATGTATTCAGTTGCACCGGCAATTACGTTTTTACTATCATCAGCTGTTACATTTGGTGCCATTTGCGCAACTTTTGAATCACTAACTAATAATTTCTTAATATCCTTATCACGTTTATAATCGTAAGCCGTTACGACAACATCGTTACCGTATGCTTTCACTTGCAGTCCTTGTTTAAATGAATATCCATCAGGAGCAGTTTTCTCTCCACCATTTGGTCCTGCTGACATCCAGCCTGTTTCAATCCCGCCCGTATTTACAACAGTGAAACCTTTTTCATCTCCGCCTTTAATTTTCTTTTTACCAGCCCAGTCAGGTAAGTTTAAATCCCAATGCGTATGACTCGTGAAGAAAACAACTTGCGGATAGTCTTTTAATATATCGTACAATTTATCCACGTTTAAATAATCTTGTAAATATGGTGATTGTTTCGATCCGGATACCGTATCAGGTAAAACGTGATGAGAGAAAATGAAAATTGGTTTATTTTTATCTTTTTGACTATACTCTTCTAAATTTTGTTTAAGCCAACCTAATTGCTCATCACTCATATATACTTCGTCCCACATTTTTGAATCGTGGTATTTCATATATTTTTCAGTTCCTAAAAATAAAAGCGGATAACCGTCTAATTCTTTTTTATGATATACCTTTTCTTGCCCACTGAATTTCAGATAACGGTTAAATAGCGTTTCCTCAGTTACACCATTTGGCCATGTATTTTGAGAAAATTTCCCATCAGCTGTCCATTTACCAGCATAAAACTCATGATTCCCAACAGTTGACCATACATTTTCTGGATGCTTATTTTTGTTTAACACACGCTTCACATCATCATATTGTGACTGTTGTCCCGTTGGCGTTATATCCCCATTCATAATAAGCGCTCTAGAAAGTGGTGTCACTTTGTTCATATCCTTTAATACGTGATCAAAATCCCCCAAATCCCCTTGAATATCACTAATAACGTTAAAAGTTGTAGCTGATTTTCGAACTTGCTCTTTCCCTTCCGCATGTGCTGAAAATGTCGGTAATAATGCCGCCATAACAGCTAATGAAGCAACTGTCTTTTTCATACAAATTCTCCCCCTACTAATAGAATGTGCAAACTGACATGTTCTGCTTTCTCTTAGGTGCTTGTCCAATTCATATTATAGGGAGAGATTGTAAAGGCTGATGGAGTGAAAAATTAATTGTTTTTTAAGAGATTTTGTCTTTTCATTGCACTCCACAATTCGAGATTCGCGCCAATCTAGCTTTCTAGCCTTTAACATTACATACATGTAAATTTTGATGTTAAATCTTTTCGTTTCATACGTTGTTTTTTATTACTTTTAATTTTCGGGAAAAATCCACTAATTACTAATGTTATAATCCATACCATTATTAGAATAAAATTTATTGTATTACCGGAATTCAAGCTGAAAACTCTCCACAAATAGGCAGCACAAAATACGAGGATAGCAGTAATAATAAGTAAAAATGTCCTAACTACTAATCCGATGTAGGATCTCTTCTCTTGCTTAAAAATGAAAGTTCTTCTACCTTTGTATAATCTAATCACAAATAGCAGCAAATATAAACCAAGTGTGGCTCCAATAACAATTGATGTAATAGAGTTGTTTTTTCTCTGCTCAGCTAGAGAGAAGTAACTTTCAGGTAATTTTCCCGTTTCATATTCAATCCATGCGTGGTAAATATCCTGTCGTAAGTCTATACCACCTTCACCATTTGTAAGGATTACCAATCCATCCTTTGTATTAGGAATGAAACCATAAAAAGAATGCCAGCCTCGATTGTCACCAGAATGATAAAGTAATTTCCATTGATTAGATAGTTTTTTTTCAAATATACCTAAACCATTCTCCCCTAATACTAGCTTTTGCATTTCTTCAACATGTTCACTTTTGATGACACCATTCCCTTTATTATTTGCATCCATGCTTGCAAGTATCAATGTCATCATATCCGTAACATTTGTCTTAAGACCTGCAGCAGCCTGTTCGGTAAATTGGTAACTAGGGAGCTCCTCTCCAAAATATCCATAAGCTTTCGAAAGGTTATGGTTTTCAGGACGTTGTAAGAATGAACTAGATTTTATTCCTAAAGGTTTCATAATTTGTTCTTCCATATAACGATCAAACGGTATTCCGGTAACCTCTTCAATTACAAGTTGTAAAATTGTATATCCGCCACCAGAGTAAATTGTTTCTGAACCTGGTTTATTGGTAACCTCCACTGGTTCATTAAGCCATCCTTTTCCAGACAGAGATTCCTCAATAGAGTCAAGATGTTTCCCTGGTGCAACCCCGAGGTATCCTTTATGTGCAGACAGCCCTGCTGTATGACTTAACAATCTTCTTATCGTGACTTCATTATTATTAAACTCTGAATTAGGTAATTTCCATTTGGTCAGATATTTTCCAACGGGATCATCTAGTGATAAACGACCTTCATCTACAAGATGCAAGATTCCCCACGCTGTAAGGCTTTTAGATATAGAACCAGCTTGAAACAATGTATCATCACTCACCGCTTTTTTTGTCTTTTTGTCTACATAACCGTAGTTAAGTGTATAAGCAATACGCCCCTCATGTACGATACCTATTGCAGCCCCTGGTACCTCATAATTCTCCTGCCATTTTGGTACCTGTTCATCCATCTTTTTTTTGAAATTCTCTATACTCCTATCAGTCAACGTGCCCGATTCTGCCCTCACCACATTTGTAAACCATGCTTCATTCATAATGAATATACAAATCATTAAACATAAAATACTTTTGCATATTATCGATGCTTTTTGTCTATTCTTCATTTGCTACACCCCTTTTTTTCAGAATATTCTACCCATCGATTAGAATATCCCATTCTAATATCCTATTCTATCGATTTTTATTACTTAACCTTACAAAATTGTAATAAAAATCAAAGAGCTGAAGTTTTACTGTTCTTTATCTAAAGACAATGAAATTCATCAACAAGATAGACATGAGGTTATATTTATGGTTTCAGTTAATGTCCCTAAAATACTAGTTCGGTTAATCAATTGGGTATATTCCACACTACAAATATTCATTTTATAAAAAGAAGAACCCCACACATTTTGATTAAAATGTGTGGAGTTCTTCTGGCTTCCCTAAGTTTTTATGAAAAGATTGATTATTTTATGTAGCTTACTAAAAAAACATTTTGTTCAATCAACTAACAAAACAAGATTAAACACTTATAACTCCTACAAATTATGAATCTTATTCCTTTTTTGCTTAAAAGCGATGTTTTTTTGCCATCGGTTCTATATATGTATTTAATATCCACATTAATACTTTCCATACCTTTTGTTGGCTAGGTGGTAAATGAGCGTTATATACATAACTGTATTCAATTTGCTGTGTTGCACCACGATTTCGTTTGAACTCTCCAGCCCCAGCACTACAATGACAAATTAAATCTTTTTCGATAGAATCCATTGTAATAAGGAGGGAAAGTATACGGTATAAACCTTGTTGCTGGTCAGAGTTTGTATGATAGCCAAGGATTGGCGTTGTCATAACTCCATCCCTAATAAAATAAGCAATGACACCATCAATTGTATCCCCTTTTTTTATGGCCTTTATCTCAAATAAACGATGCTGAAGAGCATTCCATAAATAAGCGGGTGTAAACATTGGGTTATGGGCGGAATATTTTTCAATATATAGTTGGTTGTATAGCTGGGAAATTTGTAAAATATCATCTTTTGTTAATTCTTCATTCGTAATAATTTCATAATTGCTTTTCTCTAATAAACTTTTATCATTTAATAAGTCTTTTCGTTTTTTTCGATTCATTTTTTTATAGTGTTTCGGATCAAATAAGTATATAGAACGAGACATAATTTTATTGTAACCGACTGTAGATAGTGCTTCTGTCGTTGCGGGATATAATTTGTTATTTAAAGAGCGAAATAGAATGGTATGCTCTGGAAATTTCTCAACTAATACTTTCGTTATTTGTTCGATCTGTTGTTCGTTGATAGAGTGATAAAGATTTGTTGAAAGCATCCAATTATTTACGACAATTACTTTATTAATATTCGTTCGTCTTAGCCAATTTCCCATAAGATGAATCGGATAGGTTAATAGCTTCTCTAGCCATGTTTTTTTCAACTCCCATAGCTCTTCTAACGCATAAGATATGTAATGTGTATAAGGAGAACATACATATGAATTTTCGAACTCTGCGTTATTAAGAGTGACTGGCAAGATGAGATCATCAATTTCTAATAGAAAGAGCTGCGTGTTAACATTTTCAATAAATGCTGTAACGCCCTTTTGAAAAAGAGGCAAGAAACTATCTCGTACATACGCTCCATCTTTTTTGGATTCCCAATCAATGCTATCCAAAGAATGAACATCATGTAACTGAATCATTTATGTTCACCACGCTTTACAAAACTTTCTATTCTTTTTAATTTTTTATCATATACTTGAATATCGTAATGTGAAAAGAAAAAATGTGGTATCGCACACTTTTTAGTAGACCATAGTGTATGTAATTCTTGCATTACCTTTGATTGACATAATTCGAGATTTTCAGGTAGTGCTTTAAGTTTAATTTCAATTTTGTCTACGCTATGTTGTATTACTTTAAATTCTTGAATGTCACTAGATGCAAACAAAATTGCTCTTCTAATGAAATCTGGAAAAATAAATATTTCGCTATGATCCACTTCACTTATTCCAATAAATATATCGTCACATCGACCATCAATACGTTCTAATGCTAAGAAAGGTGAGCCACAGCTGCACGGCGTCTTTTTCTCAATTAATATGTCATTGAGACGATATCGTATAATCGGCTGTGTTTTCCTCATGAAATCAGTAATAATGGGAACAAATATCCCTTTCTCTTGATCTAAGTATTCTTTTTCAATATGAACGAGGTCTTCATTCATGTGTAATGTCCCCTGCTTGCAGGTGGTAGCAAGAAAACCTTCTGTACATTGGTAAACTTGGTGTACTGTCTGCTTGAAAGTTGCAGAAATAAAGTCTCTATCAATATCTTCAAGCACTTCTGCTACAGAGATAATTTTCTTAGGACAAATTGTAATCAGTCCTTCTTGCTGCCAGTAAGCAATTTTCCGTAACATAGACGGAGGTGCAATTAAAATAGATGGCTTTACTTCATTTAATCGCGTGATATGCTGTTGAAACGGATCTAGTAAATCAAAAAAATGAAATGAGATTCGCTTATTTTTTGTCGCTTCGTATAAATTGCTATTTGCACGTAAGAAAAAAGCAATCGTGTGTTTATGTAGAATGCTAGAAGGAAGCACCTTTCCAATAATCGAGCCAGCCCACAACGTTTGTTCTTCCTCGGAAACGAGAAAAACCCCACGATTTCCACTAGTTCCTGATGATAAACCGACAGTTATATTACGAATGGTTGGTGAGAAATTCCGGGTCTTTTCTGCTTCAAATGCTACATGAAACGCTTCTTTCTTTGAAATATGTACTGTATTTAGTGTATCAAAATGTTCCATCATTACTTCTTTATCAATAATGGGGAGTGCAGACAAATTCCCTTTTTGAATTTCATGTAAAAACGGCTTATATAACTGGCGATAAAAAGGCGACGCCTCTATCGTGAACAAAAGTTGTTTTTCTATTTGTCGTTTATGAAACTGTTCCAATTGTTTGCGATTTGAAAATCTCAAGCCATATTTTGTTTTCAAGTATTGCTTGAGAATCCGTAGTTTATTCATAGTACACCCCTGCTTTAATTTTATCCCATGTATGTTCACAATGAGTTGGTACAATTTCAATCTCAGGTGATGTTTGTGATAAATGGTGTAACTTCTCAATATTCTTCCGGTAAGACTTTGGATGGCTCGTTAAAAGGTTTGCAACCTTACTAGGAAATACAAGGTTTTGATACGTTTTACTTAGCCACACTGCGTCTGCACAAAGAAAGACAATTTTATTACTCTGTAAATGGACGAATATACCAAATTGACCAGTTGCATGTCCTGTTAAGTCAACAGCAAATAATGAGCCATCATCAAATACATCATAGCCCTCTTCAAACTTTCCATATGTAGAAGGTAAGTTAAGGGATGGAGTTTGATCAATGAATGACATCCTCTGCTCTAAATCCACCGGCAGTGTATCTTTTAAACACCCTTTTAATAGAGCACCAAATTTACTTCTCTTTTTAATATCCTCATAAGCTTTTGCGAAGGTTAATATTTTCGCTTTTGGAAAATCGGGTAAACCCGCTGTATGATCGCCATGAAAATGAGAAAGAATAATATATTTAATTTCTTCTGGCTGAATACCATCAAGAAGAAGTTGCCGTTTAATAGATTGCTCTTCCGTAAAATGAACAGGCGTCAGTTTTGCATATACAGAGTAAGGGAATTTTTTTGTCGCTTCTTTAAAGTGTCCTGCATATCCAGTATCAAATAAAATATATCCTAATTCTGGATGCTGGAGTAATCCTACTGTTGCTGGAAAACAGATTTGTTTCCAACTGCCCTTGGAATATGCGATTTTTTCTGGATGTGTGCAATATCCTGTATCATATAGCTTTAAAGATTTGATTTTCATTGTATTTTCCACCAGTCTACAAATTTTGTAATTCCTTCTTCTATACTGACCTTTGGAGCATATCCTAGTTCTTCTTTAGCTTTATCAATACTTAACGTCTGGCTTTTTGAAAGGACGCTAACAGTATACTTTGTAAGAATAGGTTCTTTTCCGAATAAAATAGTTTTTGAGATTCCTTCTAATATAGCCGCTAGTGTAAAAGCAGTTTTGTAGGAAATTTTTTTATATCGTACTTCCTTATCAAGACGCTTCATTACATTTTCTATGACCTCATATAAATTGATACGTTCGTCATTTGTTATATTGTACTTTTGCCCTAATGTATGTTTTGGCGAATGCATACAAAGAAGTAAAGCATCTACAACATTCTCAACATACGTAATATCAACAAGAACATTTTCTGTACCAATTCTCGGTAAAGCCCCTTTTTCACATACTTTAATAAGACGAGGAAGAATCGCGTTATCTCCTGGTCCAAATAAAGCGCGCGGGCGTATTGTGATAACTGGTAAACCATGCGCGAAAGCTTGATCAATAGCTTGTTCAGCCATGTACTTCGTTGTTGCATAGTGATTTACAAACGTATCAGGAAGTTTCGCATTTTCTACTACATTTTGTCGCTCATCATAATAGAAATAAATGCTTGGTGTTGATACGTGGATAAGGCGTTTTATACCGTACTTTTGACTTCCCTCGATAATATGTTTCGTTCCTAACACATTTGCATTATAAAAATCTTCATATTTGCCCCAAGGGGAAGAAAGTGCACCGCTATGAAAGATATAATCTTTATCTTTACAAACTTTTAGCACACGCTCCCTGTCTTCAAGAGGACAATGAACAAACTCGATTCCATTTTGTTCTAATACCTTACCGATTGTTTTATTTCTTCCCGTTGCCGTTACTTCATAGCCCATATTCTTCAGTCGAAAGGCGAGTTTTTGTCCTAGAAAGCCCGTTCCACCAGTTACTAGCATTTTCATAAATCTTCACCATCCCACGATATGTCATATGTTGTTTGCTCTAAAATAGTCCGTTCATATTTATAACTTTCACGCCATAATTTATACATGCTAAAAAACTGATAAAAAAATGGTTTCCAATCATTGTGACGATAAACGATATCTGGATAAGAGCATAGAACTTTTAACCATCGTTTACGTTTTTGTTTACTTTTTAAATAAGGAAATCCATATAGAAGCATCGCTAACCGAATTGCACACTCTGAATTTTGTTTTGGAATGAATGAATTGTTTACTTTTTCATTAAAAAAAGCGGGCAATATTTCCTCATCGAATAAATGTAATCCACTTGTAGTACGTGGATTACATTCAATTGGAATCGCATCTCCATTCTGTGTAACGATAAAATCAAAGGCAATTTGTCCTGAGAAATTTAACTCTTTTACAATATGCGTAACAAACTGATCAATTTTAGGATGATTCATATGCTGAAACGCAATGGTAGCACCTAAGCCTGCCGTGAATTCCGTTTTATACGTAGAGTGAGCTAACACTTCCCCAGATTGTGCAATACTGTAGGAACAATGCTGCGTTCCTTGTATAAACTCTTGCATAATATAATTCGACTTATGTATCATGCTTTCTTTTAGAGCAGCCTCTTTTGTAATAAATTCCACTTTATCAGAAAACCGGGAGTAAATCGGCTTTAATACAAAAGGAGTATGAGCTGGTGTTTTGTGCATCATTGACCTTATCGCTTCTTCATTATTTATTCTATATGTTGCAGGTACTTGCCACCCTAAATTTTCTACGAACTGAATAAATTCCCACTTATTATGCAGTAATAAAAGTTTTTGAAAATCATCTACTAATACATGACAAAATGCACTTAATTCCTCTTTATATTTAGATATATAAAATACTTCTTCACACGTTGGAATAAGCAAATCTACATTGTGACGTTGAATAATGGATAGTAGCGCACGGATACTTTCATTTGTTTTCCACTTTGGAGATGGGATTTCATAAAAGTAATCCGTACTCTTTGAAACTTTACTTAACGGATAAGGAATACTATCTGCAATAATAACGGTATGTCCAGCGTTATTAAACAGTCTGCATAAATGCAAAGTTGCTGGTGCACGTGCCCCTGTAATTAATACTGTTTTCTTAGTATTCAAGAAGGATGCCCCCGATAGAAAGTCCCGCAGAAGTACCTAATAATAATATTTTATTTCCACGTTGCACTTTCTTTTGCTTAATCGCTTCGAAAAGAGCGACTGGAATAGATGCGGAAATCATATTACCGTAGTCTTCAAAAATAGTCATAAAGCGTTCTTCATCTACCCCTAATTTTTTACGAATGAGTCTCATAGCTGGTCCACTTGCTTGGTGAGGAACAATTAAATCAATATCGGCTAGAGAATAACCAGTATCCATAAGGAGCTTGTCGATAAACTTCATTAAATACTTAGAAGATAGTTTAAAAATGGCTCTTCCATTCATATCGAACAAGAAGTCTTCTTTTCGTTCCTCACTATACTCCCTAGGATGAATCATCGTTCCACCGCCACGAATTTCTGATAAATGCGCACCAGAGCTATATGTTTCCATATGGGAAGCAATAATAGAAGATGAATGATCGCCTTTTGTTATGACAACAGCTGCCGCACCGTCACCGAATAAAATACTGCTTTCATTTTGTCCCCAATTTAATCCAACAGAAGAAATTTCAGAAGAAATAATAACAACATTTTTGTATCTCCCGCATTCAATTGCGTATGAAATTGTATCAAGTGCTGTTATGAAACTTAGACATGTTGAATTGATATCAAAACATGGAATACCAGAATACTGTAGCCCGAGCTGTTCTTGCATAAGTGATGCAGTAGAAGGAATCGCCTGTTGAATCGTTCCGCTTCCGCAAATAATACAATCGATATCATCCCATGTTAACTTCGCATCTTCTACAGCTTTTTTTGCAGCCTCAGCCCCCATATAAGAAGATGTTTCCCCATCAACAAAGTATCGTGTTTTTACCCCAGCTTTTTTTAATGTCCAGCCTTCTGGTACGTCTAACATGTGATCTATTTCAAGAGAATCTACTTTTCGTTTTGGAAGATATGTGCCAATTCCTTTTATACTAATATATCTTTTCATTTTCTATCGCCTCTTAATCTTTTTATAAATTTAAAAATTCCGTCATATATAACTACTGTTGTGGATACATACAGATTTTTTTGTGGAATTCTGCTATCCCATTATGTACATCTAATCCTATTTCTCTTCAACAAAGAGCCAGTTCTCTACTTGAGAACTGGCTCTTTTCGCATGAGAATTCTTCAAATACATAATCTAGAAAAAACTTTTATATCAATTTAATTATAACAATTATCCGAAAATAATTAATAGTATTTTTTGTAAATAAAAGTGAATATGTGGTACAAACTTATGTGAGATGATAGTTTATTGAGCAGCAAATATAAATATATGGAGCGTATATACATGTAATTTTAACATCTTCTATTTTCTCTTTTGTTTCCAAAAAAGTTACTGTATTTTAAAAGCTAAAGTATGCATCTTCATATCTTTTATACTTTATACCTATTTACTTTTCTATCGAGATTGAAATGTGATAAATCCAACATTTGTTTCTAACTCTTTGAATCTATTACCATAATATTTTGTAGCTTTTTCTACCTTTTCTTCTTGAGTCATATTATCCGTCACCCCTGTTATATCGCATCTATCTAAATCTATAAAAATGCTATTGAATTTACCTAAAATGCCTAAATCAACAGTTTTACTCCAGGAGCCTTCACCATCATTATCGATTATTATCATAGTATCCTCCATTCTGCTTTGTTCGTTGCATAAGAAAAAGTGACTCTTTCTTAATAAGAATCACTTCCAATATTATGTAACTCGTCTCTCATTAATCCTCAATTTCAATTCCAGCTTGTTTAAATGGTTCTAATACTTTTGGGTAACACATTGAAATATATTCCACTGTTTTTAGATTTTTTAAATTTTGAAATCCTTCAACAGATATTACATCAAATAAACTGTCTTCACCATCCCAATCTGGCTTTAAGATATGATAAATTTCATTTCCTCCATCAAGGGATTCAATCTTTTCCAAATCACTTGTTTCCAAAATTAACTCTTCTAAAAAAGCTCTAATTTCAACAATCGGGCCAGCTCCTGAATACCATTCAAAATTATTCGTATACTTATCTATTAAGTCTTTTAATTCTTTTAAAAATAATGGCTCTTTATCTAATAAAGCTTCAATTACTACTAATTTAAAATTAAAATCTTGAAACATTTCACTCTTCCCCATTTTAACTTCCTCCAATGTTATAACATCCTTATCCAAATTATTATAAGTAAAACATATCCAATTGCACCTTCTTTATTTCTTTCAATATCACATTAAAAAGGGATATGCTTAATTGCATGTCCACAATCGAGAAAATATACATTATACATATTACTAATTATATTCTTTATATACTTACCTTCGCTTCTCTAGCATCCTGTTTCTTAATTAAGTCTAAGTAAAAATGCGAGACAGTCGTGTTGTAATAAGGGGAAATGAATATGAATGACAGATTAAATGTAAACATGCCTATAAATGCAGTTAATAAAAACCAGCCAATAAAAGATAACCAAAGAACAAATAATTTAAACTTATGTCCTTTCATTATTCTTTTACTCTCCCTTAACGCTTCACTTGCTGTATAATCCGGATTCTCTATTAAAATATAATATGCCATTGAATAAGAAAAATATTTAATAATACCTGGAATAATTAATAACAGACTCCATAAAAATAGAAAAATAGACTGCAATACTCCTAATTTCATTGATCTAAACAAATTGTTCTTCCTAAACCCTACAAATACATCGTCCACCTTAGCATCTTCATTTTTACCTAAGCGTAAGGTGAAAACAGAATACCCATAATTAAAGATACCTTGTATGACACTGTAAATTAAAAAACAAATCAGTCCTATAAAAAAATAACTTAGAATAAGTAAAACTAGTGCTGTTGGATCTACTTGTGGTTGTCCACCAATTGAATAAATAAAGAAAACATCCAAACCAATTACCCCAATAAACAGGCCAAATATTAAATATATAAAACTAGCGATTGCTGATGCACTTAAAGTTGGTACAAAATAGTATAACGCCGATACCCCTATGCTTACTCCCCATTTCCCATCTAACGAATTAAGTGCTGCTTTCTTTAAATTTCTTATCAAACTTACACCCTCCCTTTTTCCATATTTTATCCAATAAAATTTTTACAAATAAAAGAACTTGTAGCAAGCCCCACTACAAGTTCTTTTAGCTAAACATTTTAGCTTATCAAAACAAAATATAATTTCTACACAATCGGAGCTAATTTCTAAAATATGGTTTATTAAAATCATTATATAACATAATTGTTAATTTTTGTTGAATATTCTGTTTTTTATACAAATATACCCTACATTCTTCCTGATATTCATTTAGATGTAGTAACTCTTGTAGCAATATACCTATCATTATCTTTTTCAATAAATCCCATCCTCTTGTTTTCCACAAAAAAAGACACAGAGATTCCTCCCCATGCCTACTAATTCCTACTTCTTCACCGCATGCACATAATGCACCGTCTCGAAAGCTTTTAAATAATCGTTTCGTCCTTCAAAATAGAATGTATTAATGTCTTTTGGCGATAAATGCTCATAAATGAGTAAGCCCGCCTTCTCTAACAGTGCTTCCATTTCGGCATAAGAAAAACATGATTTCATCGGTTCTCCGCCTATTGCAGCCATTTTCACCATATTTTCCACTCGATTGGACAGTCCCTTTTCTGTAAATAAGTTTTCATCTGGATAATCGAAAACGATAGAGCTCCCTTCTGGAACCATCGCAAATAGACATTCTATTAAACTAGAAAGTTCCTCTTTCGTTAAATAGTACGTTACACCTAATAGACTAAAGAACGTCTTTTTATTTTCAAATCCTTCATTCTGTAACTGCTCATAGGAAAATCCTTTCGTGAAATCCATCGAAATAAAATGAAGGTTGTTTGGAATTTCAAACTCTGCTTCTTCTATTCTCTCCTTCTTAAACTGCTGTGTAGAAGGATGATCCACTTCAAATATTTCTATTTTATTTTCTAACTCTCGGTGTCTGAAACTGAATGTGTCTAAGCCGGCACCGAGTATGACGTATTGTTTCGCGCCTAGTGCAACTTCATGTAGTAATACTCTTTCACAATATGCCGCACGTGCTAAAGGTGTTGGTGATAATTGCACTTGTGTAATCCATTTTAATATTTCTTGTGGATTATCTTGAAACTGCTGTGCAATGTCTGTATTGAAAAAATGTATTCCTTGAACCATATTCATTTCAATGTCGTTACGTTCTTTTTGAGAAATGAACTCTTTAGCTACATAATCATCAAAGATTTTCGGATTATCAAATTCACTATGATATGCCCTTCCGAAAGCTGATACAAACGACGTTATACTTGCTTCACCTTTTTTCACGCACATACACTCCTTCATTTTCACAACAAAAATAGGGTTCCCCTGACCAGGAGAACCCTATTATACACTTTATTTTTATATTGGTAAATTATAGCATAAATAAGTTTTTTTGTCAAGTTTTCAGCCTACTATCACTTCGGCACTTTGTATATTCTCTAGCAGGAAAATTGTCGATCCACACAGAATATTCCAGATTATAACAATACACATGGAGGCCAATATGAAACGATTCGTCATTATTACAGTAGGAAAAACGGACGACTATATTTACTAAACGAATTATTTCCACAAAATGAATATGTACGCATACTCGTTCACTTTGACATTCCAGATGATGTACTTTATGAAAGAGTAGCTCGAAGCACGCGAAGTACCAATATTTTTAGAGGTGGTTATTCTAATTTCAAAGAAGTACTCGATCGACAACAGGCTGAATCGCTACATGAAGATGTGGTGGATCCTATAGAAAATGAGGCTGATTATTTGTTTGTTATTCACGATAGTAAAGATGTGAACACTACTATAGAGGAAATTGTTCATCTAGCTAAAGATTTGTCCCCTATCCCCAAATAAGAGATTATAAAAATTACATAATCATAGATTATTATGCAAATCCTTCCTCTGAGCGCCTAACATGGTATATAATAATAAAATAATCTACTTCTATATGCTCAATTCTACACAAAACAGCTCATGCATATGAAAGAAAAGAGGTACAAAAATATGAAAACAAAACAAACAATCGCTGCGTCTACACTAGCTTTAGCTATGATTGCAGGCGCAAACTCGGCCCATGCGGAAGTAAATGATACTACTCCACAGCAAAATACAGGAGATCGATTAGCTGAAATTAAGCAACATAGACAAGAGTTAGATGCGAAATTACAGCAGCACAAAGAAAATGTGGATCAAACATTAAATGAACTTAACCAAGTTAAGGAAAATGTTGATACTAAGGTGAATGAACTACATGAACGTAAGCAAGTTGCTGATGAAAAAATTAACGAAATGAAACAACGTAAACAAGAGTTAGATGCAAAACTTCAGCAAGACAAACAAATCGCCGAGGATAAAATCGCTGAAATTAAAGAGCATAAAAAACAAGTAGATGACAAAGTTGCTGAAATAAAAGAACATAAGGAAAATATTGATACAAAGGTTAATGAGATTAAAGAACATAAACAAACTGTAGATGAAACAGTAAATGAAATTAAGCAACATAAAGAAAACATCGATCAGAAGGTTAATGAACTTAAGGAAGTTAAAAAACAAGTAGATGAAAAATTAGCTGAGTTAAAGAAAGCGAAACAAACTGCTGAGGATAAACTTGCTGAGCTAAAAGAAAATAAGCCGAATACTGGTAACACGTTAGAAGAACTTAAGAAAATTAAAGGCAATTTAGATAGTCTTTCCGCTAACTTAGAACTAGCTAAACAAGATGTGAAAAATAAGCTAGCTGAATTACAAAAGGCTAGACAAAACTTACTAAATAAAATTAACGAAATTAAACAAGCGAAACAAACTGTTTCAGACGATTTAACAAAGAAAAAACAAGACTTAGATATTAAAATCAACGACTTTAAACATACTGAGAAAAAAATTGATGACAAATTAGCTGAGTTACATACAACGAAGCAAAATGTTGATAACAAAATTAATGAAATATCACAATCGAAACAAACGCAAGCAGATAATAGCACTAAAAACAATAACGCTAGAGAACTTCCTAACGCTGGTAGTGAGCAATCAAATAATATGGCTTTAGGTATGTTATCTGTATTAGGCGGCGTTTTATTAGTAACACGAAATAAAATTAAAACGTTATTCTCAAAATAAAGCCATTATACTTATTAAAAACAATTATACAAAGGCCAACCGCATGTGCGGTTGGCCTTTTTCTTTATATTAACTGTCCATCTCTAAGCGTCAATATACGATCACATACATCAAGCATTCTTTCATCATGCGTAATCATAATGGCTGCTTTTTGACTTTCTTTCACTTCGCGTTTCATCATTTCAACGACTTCACGCGCACGTTTTGAATCTAAGCTTGCCGTTGGTTCATCTGCTAGTATTAAATCTGGGTTGTTCATGAACGCACGAGCGATTGCCACCCTTTGTTTTTCTCCACCAGATAGTTGATTTGGATAATGATTTTTTCTTTCTCCTAATCCAAATGCCGCTAATAGGTGATCCGCACGCTTTTCAGACTCTTGTTTGTTGTCTTTTTTCAGCTTTGCAATATAGAGTAACTGTTCTTTCACATTTAAATACGGAACAAGGTTTGCGAACTGGAAAATGAAACCGATCTTTTTCAAACGTATATCTGTCATTTCCTTTTCGGATAACTGCGTAATATTTTGTTCACGAATGTATATATCCCCTTTTGACGGCGATAATAAAGCACCCGCGATTGATAATAACGTACTTTTCCCTGATCCAGAAGGACCGACGATTCCAATAAATTCTCCGGCTTTCACATCAAGCGATATCGGATGAAGGGCTGTTACTTCCGTATGCCCTTCTCCGTACACTTTACTTACATTGTCTAATTTTAATAATGAAGTCATTACATCCCGCCTCCAATCGCTTCTAATGCATCAACTTTTAATACTTGATATAACGAAATAAGTGTTCCTAAAATACTAATGACGATAAAGATTGCTGCATATTGTGCAATCATCGGTGTTGTTAATAAGAACGGCATACCTGCTGGTAAAATTTGTTCTAATCCTTGTACAAGAACAATACTGATTACCATCGCAACGACTGATAAGAATAACGCCTGCACGACTAAGCTATTTGCTAAATAAGAGTTTTTCGTACCGATTGCTTTTAATACACCTAATTGCTGTGTTTTTTGCAACGTAATGACGTAGAAGAATACACCGATTAATAACGCAGCGATAACAAGTAAGAATGCAATGATCATCGTTAATGTTCCTTGCTCTTCTTTAAATCCTGGAATACTTTGCAGTACTTCTTTTTTATCAATAACATGAGCATTTTTAATCTCTTTATCTGTATTAAGTGCAATCGCACTATAATCTTTTTGATTTGGTTGCGAGATAGCGCCCCATACATCTTCGTTTACATATACAACTGGTGTATGGCTAAACATTTGGTCTTTCGTAAATCCAACGATTGTAAATTCTTTCTTTGAAACAGGATCGATAATTGTATCCCCAATATCGATTCCTTTTTCTTTAATTGATTCGTCAGCAACCATTTCATTATTCGCTGTACCTAATTTCTCACCTTTTACAATGTTCGGTTCTAAAAATGTATCACGTTCACTTGAAAAAATAGCGACATCAACCTTTTTCGAACTATCCTTCTTTTCATACGTTGAAACTTTTACACGAAACGGAACTGCTTCTTTCTCGCCTACTTGATTTACTACGTTATCTACATCGTCTTTCTTAATTTGTGAACGAAGTAATTTATTTTCCGCATCATCTGCTAAAACGAACTTATTTGCCTCCATATTTTGAATCGATGACGCATTATCATATGATAATCCATTTGCTAATCCTGAAATAACAAGGACTAAAAATGATAATAACACCATAATAAGTCCGATTAATCCGTATCTTAATTTTGATTGTTTCAATTCACGCAGAGCTAAAAACATTTTGCTCGCTCCTTCCTCTTTCTTTCTATGCACTTATCATAAAAAAGAAATATGAACGGAATATGAACAGAAGATTACAGCGGATACTTTTGAGCTTCGGTTTAAGGAAGAACAGGTGAAAGGTACTGCCTTATAGCAAAAAAAGAAAATATTTTCTTTTTGCTATAAGGCTCAAACAGGCATAACCCCATTCTAAATTTAGGACGGGGTTATGCTTGTTTACTTTTGGATGTAAGATACTAAAATAAACATATAACAATAAGTTCATTTAAAAAATCTAAATTCCATTCAACAACAGCGCCCATGAACGGAATAACTAAAACGTTCAGTTAACGATTTGATGGCCATGCACCCTGCATTTTCCTTAATTGAATAATTTGGCCAGTATGATAAGCATCGTGAAGCATAATATCCAGTAACTTACCCTCAAGTGAATTTTGTTCAAGTTCTTTTTCAGAAATTGCACTTAATACCAGTCTTAAATTACATTGAGCATTTTCAGAACGTTCAACGACCTCCTTCCATTCCTTATCACCATTAGATTGCTTAGTAAGATAAAAGGTTTCATCACCGTCGAGATTATGTGTCCATTCACGGCCTTCCAAGTTTGCAGCAAGCCTCTCTTTGTAATAAATGAGATGATTAACGTTCTCCCAAATGGTATTCGTTGCCTCACCAGATGGTTTCCACATAGCCTGTTCGGCTGTAAGTCCTTCTATAGCATGTTTAAACGGTGCATACCAACTCTCTTTATCGAATGTTGAATCTAGTGCATTTAATAACAAATCAATTCGTTTCAAAGTAATTTCCTCCCTAAATAGCTAAAGTTTCAATAAAATCCTTATAACTCTGTAGAGATTCTACATTTTCAAATAAACTTCCTCCTGATTTCACGCTACAAACTCGTCCGATTATGCAATTAAAATGACTCATATTTTTTCACTTTACACGTATACTAGCGATAAAAAAAGAAGAGGCTGCTCCCAAACAGCCTCTTCTATCTATTTAGGAAGTTCAACCCGAACAGTCGTCCCTTCCCCTTTCGTACT
The DNA here is from genome assembly GCF_051780025.1 of Bacillus cereus group sp. BceL062. Taxonomy (NCBI): domain Bacteria; kingdom Bacillati; phylum Bacillota; class Bacilli; order Caryophanales; family Bacillaceae; genus Bacillus; species Bacillus cereus group sp. BceL062. Next base: position 244,726 of record NZ_JBPWGY010000003.1, read on the forward strand.
ATACACTGAAACGTTTCCATGATGCAGTTCAACAATCTTCTGCACAATCGATAACCCTAATCCGCTACCTTCTACGTTTCTTGCCCTTGCCGTATCTACTTTATAAAAACGATCAAAAATACGTTCCATCTCCTCTTTTTCCATGCCGATTCCGTTATCGGATATAGAAATTATAACGCTAGACTCTAACTCTTCCACGAAAAACTCAATCGTTCCAGCATCGTTTGAAAACTTAATGCTATTCGTAAAAATGTTACTCCACACTTGATGTAGTAAATTTTCATCACCTTTTATAGTAATGTCCGGCACATCAAATTCAACAGCGATATCTTTCTCACGCCATTTCCATTCGAGCATAAAAATGACGTCTTTAATTTGCTTTTGTAAATTGAATTCTTTTATTTGCAACACTTTCTCTTCTTTATCTAATGAAGCGAGCGTAAGTAACTGTTTACATAAACTAGACATTCGCTTACTTTCACCTTCAATAATTTGTAAGTAATGATTTCTTTCTTCTTCACTCATCTTTTCTGTTTGCAATGTTTTCGAAAAACCTTGTATGGAAGAAAGCGGTGACTGGAATTCATGTGAAACGTTCGAAACAAATTCTTGTCTCATTTCATCTAACTCTTTTATACTTTTCGTCATCTTTTGGAAGCTTGTAGATAACGTTCCTATTTCATCTTTTCGTTTTACGTCTAATTCAATTTCATATTCACCACTTGCAATTTTTTGCGTAGCTTTCGTAAATTTACGAATTGGGCGAACGATATATCCTGCTGCAATCGCAATAAAAATAATACTTAATAACACGATAAAACCAAGTAAAACCGCTAAGAAAATTCTCATTTCACCAAATTGTTGCTGAATGTCAGGACGAATAAATAAAGCGTACTGTTTATCACCGTGTTTTAACGGTACACCGACACTATTAATTAATTCATTATCGAAGAATCCTGTAATAAAGAGCCTTGTTGGATATGTGGAAACACCATTAAACGTTTCCCCCTGCAATACTTTACGAACCGTATCATCACTTATCGTTATTTTACGAAACGCGTTGCCGATACGCTTTCCATTCATTTGGTCGTCTACAATATAAATTTCATATCCTAACTTCGCAATAGATTGTAAATAATCATATTTATTTTCTTCACTTTGCTTTTCATATAACGATTTAACTTCCTCAGCATAGTTTAAAATCTTTTCACTATTATACGGTTTTAACTTCACTTGATAATATACATTCGTTAATAAAAAACCGATAATACTACTAAGTAGCATAATGCCGACCGTCATAAAAACAAATCTAGAATATAGTGATTTCATTTTATTTCAACTCCAACTTATAGCCGAGTCCGCGCACTGTCGTAATTTGAAAATCATCTGTTCGTTTTGAGAAACGATCTCTTAGTCGCTTCACATGAACATCAACTGTTCGTTCATCCCCTTCAAAATCCATTCCCCATACTAACTCAATTAACTCTTCTCTTGAAAATGTTCTCCCAGGATAACTAGCCAGTTGTGATAATAATTCAAATTCCTTTAACGGAAGTAAAATCGTCTGGCCGTTACACTTCACTTCAACACCTTTACGATCAATTGTCGTCCCGTGAAGTGTAATTATGTCAGCACTCAGCATTTGATAACGACGTAGTAATGCTTTCATACGGAAAATGACTTCAGCTGGCTCAAATGGTTTTACAATATAATCGTCCGTACCAGAAATGAATCCTTTTTCTTTATCGACTAATTGATCTTTTGCGGTTAATAAAATAACAGGTATATCATGATACTTCCGAATTTCTTCACATAACGTATAGCCATCAACAAACGGCATCATAATGTCTACTATCGCAAGATGAATATTTTCCTTCTCTAAAACGTCTTGCGCTACCTTTCCATCTTCCGCTTCAAAAACTTTAAACCCCTCTTTTTGTAAATGGTAATGTAATAACTCTCTAATATGCTTATCATCATCAGCTAATAAAATATGTATCATCTTCATTAAACCCTCTCTTGTTCATCCTTCTACATCCTTACATTAAGAAACAATTGGATTTTTTGCAAGAAAAAGAAAAACAAACCAACATTTTAAGATAAATAAAAAAGAATCTATTTTGAAAAAAGATTATTCAAAATAAATTCTTACGTTTTAGTATTAAGATTATTTTAATGAAAAGTAATTTCTATGCTTTAGAAATATCAACAAATCCTTCTCCGAACACATCACGAACATCGTGTATAGCGATGAACGCAGCCGGATCTGTAGTTTGAACAATCCGTTTTAGCTTCACTACTTCTTGCTTATTAATAACAACATAAAGAATTTCCTTCGGAGTTTTCGTGTAATAGCCATGACCTGAGTACACAGTAACCCCTCTGCCCATTAAGGTAGTTACCTTCCCGGCAATTTCATTCGGGTTATCAGAAATAATCGTAATGGCTTTCTTCGGATTTAAACCTTCAATTACAAACTCCATCACTTTCGTTGCCACATATAGCATAATAATTGTTATCATCAGTTTTTCTGCACCAATGATGAAATAAGATGAAAACGCAACAATTAAATCGAAGAACAGTAAACCATAGCTAATGCTCCACCCTAAATATTTATGCGTCATCCTTGCTAAGATGGTAGTACCTGCTGTTGTTCCGCCAACGCGAATAATAAGACCAATCCCGCACCCAATAAATATTCCACCGAAAATAGCATTTACGAGCATTTCATCAGAAGTAATCGTCCAACCTTCTGTCAAATGAAGAAATAGCGAGTTCGTAACTACAGCGATAATCGTATAAATTGTTGTGATCTTGTTTAAAAATTTATAACCAGCTATTAACAAAATCGCATTTAATATTAAGTTGACTAAACCTGGTGACCACTCAAATAAATAGTACGTAATAATCGTGATACCTGTTACCCCGCCCTCACCAAACTCGTTCGGGATAACAAACAAATTGACACCTAACGCAAATAGAAATGCACCAATAATAATAAAAATAATGTCTGTCGTTCTTTTTTTCATACAGTACCTCACTTCTTATGTAAATATTTCTTCAGATATAAACTCTCACCATTATATCGTGGAATATTCAAATCGAACAGTGGTCTTTCTTTATTTTAATATAAGATAATAAACAATCTTTATTCTTTGTCCACATGTAAACTTTCTTCGTGAAATGTATCATACATATATATGATTTATTTCCTTTTATCCTAATGGTAGTGTAAATAAAAAATACCCATCTAATTGTTATACACATGATAATTAGATGGGTACTTTTTATTTTGTTCTTACTCTACATATATATTCGGTTTATACATTTGTTGTTTAGAGAAAATTGCAAATAACGACTTATACTCGCCTTATTAAGACCAGATCCATACATCATCATTATTTTGCGTATTGTTCTTTGCTTCATGAACTTTTTCGATATGATCAACTGTGTTCCAGTTAATAGAACTTCCGCCCCATCCTACAAACTTCATATCAATTTTTACTTTCTCACCAGTATGAAATACTTGTCCCTTTGTTAAGAAAACGTCAATACTATCTTTCTTCCCATTTAGTGATGGATACTCAACTACGACATACTTAGTAGAACCGTCTCCCTCATCTTCCATCGTTCCTACTTTTGATACTTCGCCAATTACATAATCAGGTGAGCCATCTTCTTTCATGTGCATACCTAACTTGTTTGTTGTATTTTCAACTGCAGTTGCAACCATATATTCTGTAAAATTACGCATCATAGATCCAGTCGCTTTTACTTCGTCTCCTACTTTCACGTTTGAAAGTGAATCCATATACACACTAACAGGTTCCTCATATTGCTTAGATTTCACAATAATTACACCGTTATCTACTTCCACTACGCGTCCTTCTAACGTCGAGAAATTCGATTCGATAGAAGCTGCACTTGCTTTTGTTACTTCTAATCCTGGTACATTCGTTCCTGATAATGCTGCGATACCTAAAGCACCTGCTAAAATTATTTTTTTCATACCCATTATGTACATCTCCATTCATGATGATTTTATTTGTTTGATTGGCTACGACCAACCTGTAATCATTATAGTTACAGGTTGTAGAAATAACAACCACTTTTCTCATGCAATGTTGCATACTGTAATTTTCAAATATTAATCGACTATTCCTATATTCAGCACTACTGCTAAATTCTTGAATAACAGCAGGTAAACGGATTGATGATGAAGAAACTACTGTCATGCATCATATTTTTCAATGCTACGGTTTGTATAATCGTAGTTCATTACATTATGTAGAGGCGGAGTTCATATGTTAATAAAACCAAACAGATTACAGGCAGGAGATATTGTAGCAACAGTAAGTGCTTCATGGGGAGGAGCGGGTGATTCTAAGCTAAGATGGCGTTATGAGCAAGGAGTAAAGAGATTAGAAGAAGTATTCGGGCTTACAGTTATCCCAATGCCAAATAGTTTAAAAGGTAGCGAATACCTTTATAACAATCCAGGGGCTCGTGCGGAAGATTTAATGACAGCATTTAAAGATACGCGTGTTAAAGCAATTATTACGAATATTGGTGGCGAAGATAGTATCCGTTTACTACCTTATATTGATTTTAATGTGATACGTGAAAATCCGAAAATCTTTATGGGGTACTCTGACGATACCGTTTCACATTTATTTTGTCATAAAGCAGGAATTTCCTCTTTTTACGGTCCAGCAATCTTAACCGATTTTGCTGAAAATATAGAGATGGATTCATATACGATTGAAACAGTGAATCGAACTCTCTTTTCAAATGAGATTATTGGTGAAATTCAACCAGCTAACGAATGGACGAGTGAGCGTTTAGAATGGATAGAAATAAATAAGGATACAAGACGTACGATGCAGCAAAACAACGGATATGAGGTCCTTCAAGGATCTAGGACTGTACGAGGGCGTTTAATTGGTGGTTGTATTGAAGTATTGGAATTCGTAAAAGGAACGGAACTTTGGCCTGAGAAAAAGCATTGGGAGAATAGTATTCTATTCTTTGAAACATCTGAAGAACATCCAGAACCAAATTATATAAAGTATTGGTTGCGAAATTATGCAGCGCAAGGCATTCTGCAAAAAGCAAAGGGAATCATCTTCGGTAAACCGAAAGACGAAACATATTATGAAGAATATAAACAGGCAATACTTAAGATTATGAAGGAAAATAATTTAGAAGATTTGCCGATTCTTTATAATTTAAATTTTGGCCATACTGAACCGAAGTTTATTTTACCTTACGGTGCGATGGCAGAAATTGATTGTGAAAATGGATCTTTCTCTATTTTGGAAAGTGGAGTGGAGTGAAACTTTCAATAAGTAAAGCCATAAGTTTTATAATTATGTTTTCCTGATCCTAGCGTATTTTTATTTTATTAGCTTGATAGCGATATGGCAGGACTCAAATCAATAAAAACACTCCTATGAGATATGACTGTGAATTGTTACTTTTTAAATGATATGGAGATTACTTATCTAATGATAAAGGGGGATTTACGTGTATGGAAGTAACATTTACAGTAAGGAAATGGGATGAAAAACCAATTGATGATACTAGAAAAGATTTCCCTATTAATATTGCCCATGTTGAATATGATATTGATGGGGAATTAAAAGGAAAAGCTTTTGTTGAATACTTATTATATTATTTAGACTCAAATATAAATGATGGTCACTTGGCTACTGCTAAAATTTCTGGATTTTTACACTTTGAAGGAATTTATAAGGGGCAACAAGGAACATTTACAGCTATAGAGCAAGGAATATTTGATAAAGGAAATTTAAATTCCCCAGGAACAATTATTAAAGCTACCGGTAACTTAGAAAGTCTGAGAGGGTCCTATAACTATCAGTTTACAGGTCAAACCAGTAAACTAATTTTAGAATTTGAAATTTAGCAAAATACCCTATAATTTAGTGGAAAGGACATTTCTTGTAATACTAAGAATGTCCTTTTTATTGACGAGCTTATTCAACTATTTTCTAATCGTTAAGAAAAGAACAGAGTATAATACATAAAATTTTCGTTATGGGTGGGAATTAAAACTCTAAGCCTGAGAGGCATGGGCCCCCACTTATTCATTACTTCTCCTACCAATTAAAGAATAATCCCTGAAAAACTCCCCTTCAATACTTCTTTTTCAAGTTGATTCATACATGTAAACATCGCAATAATCTTCGTACGATTTTTTTCATCGGGTTCAAATTTTTCAATTGTTACGTCACATCGAATCGTATCCCCACTAAAAACGGGACGTAAAAATTCAAAATCCATCTTGCGAGCTAGTACGTTATAATCACCGCCAACTTTCGTAGGCAGTGTTGATGTTAAAAGTCCTTGTACAACAAATCGCCCTTGTTCATCAGGTGTAACATGATGAACACCTTCATCTTTAGACACTTCCGTAAATAACGCAACATCTTCTCTTGTAAACGTTCGCTCAAAGGTGATTTTTTCGCCTACTTGCAATTTCATTGATACCCCTCCTCGAAAACACTTTTAAAATAAGAAAAACCGAAACTAAAAATCATTTCGGTTTTTCAATCTAAAGAAGTCTATATTTACTTTAAAGAATGTACAAACAACCCACTGCGCAGTTTCGGTTCAAACCACGTTGATTTTGGCGGCATGACTTCCCCAGCGTCTGCGATTGCTAATAAATCTTCCATTGACGTTGGATATAATGAGAACGCTGCTTTATATGCACCGCTGTTCACAAGGCGCTCTAGTTCTTCTAACCCGCGTATTCCGCCTACAAAATCGACGCGTGAATCAGATCGCGGATCATGTATTTCAAGTACTTGGCTTAATAGATGGTCTTGCAGAATAGACACATCTAAACCTTTCACAAGATCGTTCGCATCAAACGTTTCCTCTTTCACAGTGAGCTTATACCACTTCTCGTTTATATACATACCAAATGTTTTCGGCTCATTCGGTTTATACGGAGAAACATTTGCTTCTTCTACATAAAAATACTGCGTAATTTGCTTTAAAAACTGTTCCTCTGATAAGCCGTTTAAATCTTTCACAACTCGGTTATAGTCCCAAATTGATAATTCATCGTGAGGGAATAGAACGGATAAGAAGAAATTAAATTCCTCTTCTCCTGTATAATTCGGATTTTGTTCTCTTCGCATAAGTCCTACTTTTGCTGCTGATGCAGAGCGATGATGTCCATCTGCAATGTACAAGTTCGGAATATCTTCAAATGCGTTTACTAAAGTGACAATTACACTTTCATCTGCAACCTTCCAAGCAACATGCTCAACGCCATCTTCTGCAGTAAATGTATAAATTGGCGCATGTTCTTCTTTCCAGCTGCTAATGAAACGTTTCACTTCATCTTTTGTACGGTACGTTAAAAAGATAGGGCCCGTATTTGCATCACACACATCAACGTGACGGATGCGATCTAATTCTTTTTCATGACGCGTTCTTTCGTGTTTTTTAATTGTATCATCATCATACTCATCAATAGATGTACAAACGACAAGTCCTGACTGCGCTCTTCCTTGCATCGTCAGCTCATAAATGTATAATGCTGGCTCCTCATCTTGAATGAACACTTCTTCTCGTATAAATTGCTTTAAATTTTCACCCGCTTTTTCATATACGCGATCATCGTACGGTGAAAGTGCCGGATCTAAATCGATTTCTGCTTTATCAACGTGTAAGAAAGAATACGGATTGCCTTTTACAACTTCTCTTGCCTCTTCACTATTTAATACGTCATACGGTAAAGCCGCAACTTGTGTTGCTTTTTCTTCTACTGGACGAATGGCCCGAAACGGTCGGATTTTTGCCAACTTCCTCTCTCCTTTACACAATCATTCGAACGGCTACAACACCTGAAATTTTGCTTATATTTTCCACAACATTCTCTTTAATTATATCATCAATTCCGTTATCAATATCAATCATTGTATACGCCCAAGAATGTTTACTACGATTAATCATATCCGCAATATTTATATGATGTTCTGCTAAACATCCTGTAATTTGTCCTACCATGTTCGGAACGTTTTGATGCATAATTGTAATACGTTTCTTTCCGATATACGGAAGTTCTACGTTAGGATAGTTGACTGAATTACGAATATTTCCTGTCTCTAAATATTCACGTAATTGACGTGCAGCCATTACTGCACAATTTTCTTCCGATTCAGATGTAGATGCACCAAGATGGGGCGTCGCTGTTACATTTTTCATCTTAATCACATTTTCATTCGGGAAATCCGTTACGTAATGTGTAATAACATCTTCTTCTAATGCTTTTTGAAGAACATTTTCATCTACAAGTTCCCCTCTTGAGAAATTGAATAGACGCATTCCTTTTTTCATCGTCTCTATAGCATGTTCACCAATAAGCCCCTTCGTTTGATTCGTAAGAGGAATATGAAGTGTAATATAATCACACGTTGCAAAAATTTCATCTAGGCTAAACGCTCTTTGCACATGTGTAGAAAGGCGCCAAGCTGTTTCAACTGAAATGTAAGGATCATATCCGACAACGTCCATTCCTAAAGCTAGCGCATCATTCGCGACTAAAGCACCAATTGCACCAAGGCCAATAACCCCTAGACGTTTCCCCGCAATTTCTGATCCAACAAATTGTTTTTTCCCTGATTCAACAAGCTGAGGTACTTCTTCACCCTCTAGATTTTTCGTCCAGCTTACCCCATTAATAATGTTACGTGAAGACATAATAAGACTTGCGATAATAAGTTCCTTTACGGCATTCGCATTAGCCCCTGGCGTGTTAAATACTACAATTCCCTTTTCCGTACATCGATCGACAGGAATATTATTTACACCCGCACCAGCTCTTGCAATCGCCTTTAAATCTTTTGAAAACTCTTCTTGATGTAAAGAATAGCTGCGAATTAAAATGCCGTCTGGATGATCCATTCTATCTCCTACTTCATAGCGCTCCCCGCCAAGAACTTGCAAACCTTTTTCTGCAATTTGATTTAACGTTTGAACACGAAACATATCCCCATCTCCCTATCTATTTTCAAGCTCAAATTCTTTCATATAATCTACTAATTGCTGCACACCTTCCACTGGCATCGCATTGTAAATACTAGCGCGCATGCCACCTACTGAACGATGTCCTTTTAACGTAACGAACCCGCGTTCCTTCGCTTTTTGTAAAAACTGATTATTTAATTCTTCTGACGGTGTTGTAAACGGAATGTTCATAAGTGATCGATACGTAGGATCAACTGGTGAAGTAAACAATTTAGATTCATCTAAGAAATGATAAAGAAGTGACGATTTCATTCTATTTTGTTCTTCAATCGCAGATACCCCGCCTTGTTCTTTTAACCACTCTAGTACAAGCTTCGTTACGTAAATACTAAAGGATGGCGGTGTATTATATAAGGAGTTATTTTTACTATAAGTTTCATAGTTTAGCATTGTAGGACAAGAGCAATCTGCCCCGCCAATTAAATCTTTTTTTATAATAGCAATCGTTAAGCCCGCTGGCCCTAAATTCTTTTGTGCTCCCGCATATATGAGGCCAAACTTCGTAACATCATATCGTTCTGATAAAATATTTGAGGACATATCCGCAACTAGCGGCACTTCTTCGAGATGTGGAATATCCACATATTTTGTCCCCTCAATTGTATTATTCGTTGTTATATGTACATAATCTAGTTTTTCATTACCGAGTAAACCATCCAATTTAGGAATCGTAGTAAACTTCTCTTGTTCAGAAGAAGCAATCACTTGTACTTCCCCTATTTTTTCTGCTTCTTGCAGTGCCTTTTTAGACCATGAGCCAGTCAGTACATAACCTGCTTTTTTGTACGTATTCATTATATTTAACGGTATCATAGAAAATTGTAATGATGCACCGCCCTGTAAAAATAAAACTTCATACTCATCAGGAATGTTCATTAATTCACGAAGCAGGCTACTCGCTTCATCAATAATACTTTGAAAATAAGAAGATCGATGACTCATTTCCATAATAGACATGCCTGTCCCGTTATAATTTAAAAGCTCCTTTTGCACCTTCTCTAAAACTGGCAAAGGGAGTATTGATGGTCCTGCAGAAAAATTATACACTCTCTCCATCACCCGGATGACCTCCCTATTTCTCATTTTATTATTTTTTAAACTTTCTGAATTATAACCCACAATACAATATACGGTCAATTTCTTTTCTATTATTATGTCTCAAGACGCGATGGAATCGCTTGCACGTGCATACTATATGTAAACATATAAAAAAGTGTTAAGTACATAATCGTACTTAACACTTTAATAATAGAAGAATAATAGCTAATTGTCCGTAAAGAACCGATCAAAAATTTGATAAATAGCAGAAAGACCAAAGAGCCAATAAATAGTGTCCACAAGCGCCGGCATAGAACCAAACCATTTATCAACTACATTGTAATCTAACGCTACAAACAACCAATTCAAACCGCCAAGAATCACCAAAATTACTGTAAGGTAAGACAAAAATTTCATTATGATTGCCCCCTAGGTGATAAGATGGTGAAAGGCCTTTCACTAGAAATATATGTAGGAAACTTCAAAACTTACCTATTTTATAAAATTTATTTTCGATACCATCCGTTAATAACCGCCTCTGCTTCTTTACTATGTATTTGATACGCATGTGTACTATCATTAGAGCCAATAAACCAAATTGAAAAACCTTTAAAATATGGTTTCGGTTCTAATACATCTCGGTAAGCGCGCCAGCCATTTAATTGTACATCTTTTGAAAATACATTTGAAACATCTGGATTCCATGGATTTTGTAGTCCTAGTTCACGCGCTGGTACGTTAAATCCACCAAAATAAACTGGCTTTCCTGTTGCATTATGTAATTGTTCCAGTTGTTGAACAACATTTTGTCCACGATTATATACTGTTGTCGCGAACAAACTTTGCTTCACTTCTTCGTATGATGGATTCCTTTTTCCTGAAACTTCAAACCAACTATCGATACTAACAATATCCACCTTTTTTAAATACGGACGATTTATTTTCTCTTTAAACTTCGCTTCATAAGAAGGGTCCCAGCTTGCTGTTAACCACCAGTTCATTTGATACAAAACATTTCCTTTATACTGCTGACGGACAAAATTAATCGTATCGTTCCAATATCCTTCTGCATATTCCATATTAACGAAATTAGAAGCAATCTTTAGTCCATACACATTGTATTTACTTGTAATAGAATTAAAAATATCTTGTAGAATAACCGTTTTCCAATTCCAGAAGAAATCATTAATATTACTTGGATTCCATTCTGTTTCTCCAACATTCCCCTGCTGAATATATGGGAACGGTTCCACTATAACTTGAATATTACGCTTTAATAATTCTTGAATTAAAATGATAGCCTGTTTCTTTTGCGCCTGATTAATTACCATGTTAGTAGAAGTCACATTCGGAATGTCTACTTGAATCGGTACATTTACTGTATTTAAATTTAAGCGCTCTACATCAGCTAACACTTTCGCTACATTTCCAACTTCCCATACCGTTACGTTTCCTGATTTTATTTTTCCAGGTTGAACAGTATTTACCTCTGCCTGTACGTTTCCTTGAAAACAAAAAGAAAACAACATAATAAACACTCCTAAAAAACTTATTAAACTCTTATTTTTCTTCACAACTTTCCCCCTATAATTTTTGGCTTTCTTGATTATTTTATACAATGTTTCACATATATTCTAGAAAAAATTACATGAAGTTTTCATTAATAAAAGCATTATTCATATAATTCTCCTAAAAATAGTAAGATAAATAAAAAGAGCGGATTTCCGCTCTTTTTATCCTTTTACAATTGAAATTATTGAATCCCTTCTGGTAACTTAATTGAATCAAATTTTTCATATGAATCAATCTTTATACTCACAACTGCATTCAACTTTTCCTTATCTGTACTAGCTTTTTTATCTGCGTTACTTTCACTCACTTTTATAGTTGTTCGCATCTCTTCAAATTTATAATCTTTTGTTATTATATATTCAATGTTAAACGCATCCATACTAAATCCTTCCGTTAATTTTTTCATATCTCCATTAATTTTTTGTAACGTATCTACTGCTTCTTTTCCCTTTAATTCAAGTGTAAGTTTATATGTGTCCTCATCCTTCTTTGCTTTCATTTTCTTAGCCAAAGCTTCCGGTAAATCTAACTCATTCAGTAAATTTTTACTGACCATTACATCATTTACATTAAATTGATCATTAGGTATCGTAACTAACTCTCCTGTATCAGGGTTTTTCACTTGAGCAGCGACCTTTCCATCTACTTCATACGTTACAATATCTGTACCACTTATTTTCATTTCAGCTCTAGAATTCTTCAGTTTCGGCTCCATCTGTATTTTCATTTTAATCTCTTCTGATTGGCTGCTCCCCTTCATTGACATAAGAGATGTCAATGTAAGATATTCCTCTTGTTTTAATCCGTCAGCTGCTTTTTTAAAAATATCCTTCGCTACTAACTCTTTTTCTTTTTTTACAGATACTGTTTTAGGTCCACTTGTTTTTTCACTGCTACAACCAGTTGTTAAACCTACTATTAGAGCCAAACTAGATATTACAACCATTTTCTTCATACTGATTCTCCCCATTTCCCGCTTAAAAATATTTTCATTTCATGTATAGTAAACCAACTGAAATAAATAAATAAATATATATACAATAATTATTTAACCTCTAAACTAAACCAGTTATTCAATCCGTATACTAACGTAACTAATGCTCCTATTACACCAAAAACAACAATATTTATACCAATTGATGAACCGAATAAAACAGCCATCATTGACACCATCAGTAATAGCATGGCGATACTATTTATCTTAATTTCTACTATGTCGCCATCCTTTACTTTCTTTTCTTTACTTCCAAAAAAAAATTGTTTTACTTTAATATTCGCTTCATCTAATTCAAAAGGAAGCGTATATTCTTCGTTATTCTCAAGTTTCATTACTACTTCGTTATCTACCTTTACTGCAACTCTTGCTGCTCCGCCCATTATCCCTGTTGCTCTTATTACTTTAATGCTCATATTAAATCCCCCTATTAGATTTCACTGCAACTATTAAGAAATTCCCCTTGTTGCACACTACTTCATCCTCCGTTTAATAAACATAATATTCCAAAAGGTATTATAACAAGTCCCTTTACAATATTTTGTCAAAATTTGTCGCGTTTCTACAAAAAGGATATTTTATCCATTACCGTAGAAAAAAGACTCTTACAATAGTAAGAGTCTTTTTTCTACAGTAACACTTTCATTAGCGGAAGGATTATTACTTCATTAAGCAGTCTCACCCGCAAACAAAAACATACTATCACTTCGGCTGTAAAGTTAATACTTTCCCTTCAATTCCATCTGTATTTAAAGTAGTCATATGATACGTGCCATTTACCCAATCATCTATTTGATCATGATACCAATCGCTTCTAAAATGTCCTGACTGTCCTGGCCCTACGATATGATAACCGTTTGACATATCTTTCGTATCTATGACAAATCGCCAAGAAGCACCATGATTTACAATACCGTTATCTCCATAACTCGCTGCTTGAACGGTAACTTGGCTTCCGCCAATTGGAACTGGCTTCTCACGATTAAAAGCAAATAACGCTAACATACTAGATGATTTCGAAATTGGATGTGTAAAAGCAAGTTGATGGTAATCGCCCCACTTCCACTCTGCAACATCGGTTCCATACTCCTTCTGCAATTTCTTCATTACATTCTCGTACGATGTATGCACAACTTTTGTGAAGCCTCCATACTTAGAAAACCATACACTATTTTCCCTGGCTACTTGTTTCCGAATCAATTCATCAACAACTTGTGACTTTCCTTCAAATAACTCCATCACATCTTTCGGTATTTCTTTTGAAAATAACGTATTCGAAATCTCTTTCATTAACAAATGGAATATTAACGGTGCCGCTTCATCTTTACTATCGTAAAAATTCCACTTTGTTAATTGTTTTACGCCTTCTTTCTCTACTTCATTTAAAGCTGTTTTATGTAACTCTTTTAAAAATATAGGGACAAATTCTTTCCCGTATAAATTTTTTTGATCCATCTGTAACTCTTCTAAATCTTTCACCGTATACTTTTCTTTCTCTTGTAAAAACTCTTGAATACGCATTTGTCTATATGGCTGCGCCCACGTATTGCTAATATGGTATGGATAATTATCATCCACAATTTTATTATTCGCAGTTGAAATAAACCCTTGTTTTGGATTTATTACTTTTGGCAGTTGATCATATGGGATATATCCTTCCCATTCATATTCATCAGTCCACCCTGGCACTGGCAAACTCCCATCACCTTTTTTACGCACTGGTATATTTCCATTCGCTTTATAAGCAATCGTGCCATCGTTTGATGCAAATACAAAGTTTTGAGTTGGTGTATGAAAATCTTGAAGTGCCGTTTCAAACTCATTCCAATCTTTCGCTTTATTCATATTTAATACAGCCTTTAATTCAGCAGAAGGCTCCAAAGCAGTCCATTTCAAAGCGAATACTGTTTTCGTTTTCTCTTTTCCTTTATTCGCAAACTCTGAAATGACTGGACCATGCCTCGTAACCGTCACATTATACGGAATTGTTTTCCCGCCTTTTACTTTAATAGATTCGTCAACAACAGTAGCTTTTTCCCATTTATCGTTATACAAAAATTCATTTTCATTATTAGGGTTTCTCTTTTCAATATATAAATCTTGCACATCAGGACCGGTATTCGTAACGCCCCATGCTATTTTGTCATTGTGTCCTAATATAACACCTGGCACTCCAGCGAATATAACGCCACTCACATTTAAATCTTTCATTTCAAGTCTCGTTTGATACCATATAGAAGGTGTCGCAAGAGATAAATGAGGGTCATCCGCTAAAATTGGCTTACCTGACGCACTCTTCTCACCGCTCACAACCCAGTTATTACTACCGTTAAACTCCGGCGGAATGATCGTTTTTGAAAAACTTTGTGCTACGTCCACATTTGTATTTTTCAGTTCAGCGAGCAATCTAGGGGCATCTTTCGGATATGTAGGAAATAGCTCATTTGCTTGCTCTTTCGGAAGATTTTTCAGCGCCCAATAACGAAACGCTTGCCCGTGCCAATGTCCTCCTAAATCAAACGCCATATACTTCCCAATCGTTAAAGTATCAACAATTGACCATTCAGCAGGTTCATAACCTAATATAGTAAACGCAACTGGCAATCTCTTTTCCGCTTTCGCTTCACGTATAAAAGCGTTCACCCCATCAGCAAATGACTGCAAAGCAAATTTTGCTTCCCCATCATATTGACTAACAGACGCTTCTGCTGCTCGCCGTAAACCGAGCGTTCGAAACAATTTATCTCTATCAACGGCTGCTTCTCCAACAACTTCACTTAACATACCAGAAGCTTGCCTTCTACTTAAATCCATTTGAAATAAGCGATCTTGTGCTTGCACATACCCTTGCGAAAAATATAAATCATGTGCATTTTCCGCTTTAATATGCGGTACCCCGTTACTATCTCGTTTCACCGTAACAGCATGTTGTAAATCCTCTAGCTTTTTCGTTCCATCTATCTTTGGCATAGATCTCAGCGTATATACGTTCAAAAAAATCACACTGCAAATAATCAATAAAAGAACGATACTACTAGACCAAATAAAAATTCTCTTACCTCTAGTTCGTTTCTTCTTTATAACAACTTCCATATAACCCCTCCTTTCTCAAACTATTCGCTTCTATTTTGAAAGAACCTTTTAAAATAGAAAAATCCTTATATGCTACGGATCATACAAAATGAATCCTTCCTTTTCTTCACTTAAATCTACTTGCCCTTTCTTACACCAATTCCTCAAAATCCCCTTCACATAAGCGAACGTTCGCTTATTATGTTCAAACGCAATTTTAAGTGCTTCTAGTACTACCTTTCCTGAAACTCTTTGTATCCAATCCTTCAATTCCTTCACGATATATGGGGATAAACTACTAATATGTTGTTCATAAAACTTGTACACTTTACTATTGGGAACGGCCTCTTCTATACTTTCTACTTCTTTCTCTTCAATAACTTCTTGTAAACTACTAGTATCCTCTTCTTCAGGCATACCAAAATGCTGCAATAACAATGGAATCTTCCATTCTTCTTCAAGACATTTACGTAAAAACGTATGTATGAATTCTTTATTTTTCACAGTCTTTAACTCACGTAACACACACTTCTCTACATTCGTATTTAAAATAGGGTTATAGTGTAGCCAATTTAGTATGTATAACTCTTTCGTTTCCGCATCGTATAAAATCTTTCCGTATGCAACAAACCTATTTAACAGCTTCTCAACAGTCTCCATACTGTAGCCCGTTTCCAGTTCTGCCACACGCTTCGGTAATATGTAAATTCCACATTGCTTCGTTTTCGTACCAGTTAACAAATATATGTAAAAATAACGCTCCTCTGGCGTTAAATCTAATATGAATTCATCTTGCCAAAAGTTCACCTGCACATTACGGTACACCGCCATCTATTTCCCTCCACTCTTTGCTAGCAAATAAGAAATCCCAATCCTTCAATATAAATATAGGAATGTGGGAGCCGTTTTGGCATTCGAATTACAATTTTTTTTACTACTTACTGTAAAGTAACAAAAAGGTTATTTAATCTTGCTACCAAAAATACAATAGACATCTGTCTATGTAAATGACAGATGTCTATTAAAGTCGTTTAAAAATCTAGTTGTTTCATAGACAATGGATTTTTAGGTGAATAATAAAGTTGCTTCATTTGAGAACCAAATAATGAAAATGAACCCTCATAATAAACATAACAAATAGAGTATTTGCATTTAAACTTTATAAAACTCAAATGTATTTTTTTCTAGACATATTGCTTCATCGGAACTTTTAATAATAATATCAAAACGTTGACTGTATGGATGCATAAACACTTTATACTGAATCCGACGTTCTGCATGAGACCGCCTTAAATAATTGATATCGGCTCCCCTTTCAGCAATATCTCGGCTAGACCTTCTCATTAATTCCGTTTCATCATCTGTATAGAAGTAAATTGTTAAATCAAATAGATCGGGATTAATAAATGCGACACACATTCCTTCTACAATTGTCACTTTGTTTTTTGAAGAAATTAACTCGCTTTTCATATAATGCGTATCTATCGTATAAAAATCTAAACCAGCCCTTACCATCTGAACATCTCTTTCTAAAGCAGACAAATGATGCGCTGATGGATGACAAGCCGTCATTTTATAATGATGATTTTCGTTTTGATATGTATAGTCAATAATTGCATGCTTTCGTATGTCTGAACTAACAATATATGGATCTGTATTAATATAATTCACTTCATTTTGATCTAGTAGGTCTACAAGCATATTAGCAAACGTTGTTTTTCCAGCAGCGCCATGTCCTGAAACACCAATAACAACCTGTTCATTAGTCCTACTAATCCAATTTATGATTTCTTGCAATAACTTATCCATCCTTCTCCCCCTTTTACTGATATACTGCCCTTATTTTAATTAGTTAAATATTGAGATGTCCCCTCATCTTATTATACATGAAAGAAAAAATAGCATAATTATCCATCGTACCATCTCTATTTTTAAACAACTATATTATTCGTGAGCACTTACAACGACGTTTTTATGTTTTCGCGCTTGTTTTGTTCTTGTAGTTGTTTTTGTTTTGTTTTTTCTTAGTGATTTATTACTTGGTAGGTGCTTATGAGGGACTTGGAAGGGGCTATATAGCGTTTTATTCTCGTCTAATTTTTAATTACACATGCCCCCTACAATCTTCTTATACTGTGTACACCTATAAAAGTTTATTATTTCCGAAAATAAAAGTACTGAATTTTCTTCGTATATCCTTTTACTCTTCGTATCTTTTTTATTACATCGGAATTTACCTACTCTTGAACAGAAAAGAATGACAACTATGCCTTACCGAAAATTAATACGTTCTGTTCTCTTATTATTTGTAGAAGAACGACTCTTACGGATTCGCGGAATATTAGCATTGCTCATTTTCGCTTCATTCAGTATTTTATGGACTTCTTTAGTATTACCTCTAAGTGCTACACCTCATAATCTATCACATACAGCTATTGGTGCATTCGGCCTTGCTGGAGTTGCAGGTGCATTAGCTGCTACGAAAGCGGGACAATTAGCTGATAAAGGATTAGGACAACGAACAACTGGCATACCCTTATCTTTATTAGTACTTTCATGGCTCCTAATTAAATTTATTAACTACTCTCTATTGTTACTAATTTTCGGCATTATCCTTTTAGATTTAGCTGTGCAAGCTGTACATGTCACCAATCAAAGTATGCTTTTCACAGTGCGCCCTGAAGCAAGAAGTCGAATTACTGCCAGTTACATGATTTTTTATTCTATCGGTAGTGCAACGGGTGCCATTCTTTCAACAAATGTTTATGCAAAATATGGATGGAACGGAGTATGCCTATTAGGTGTATCCGTTAGTACTTTTGCTCTTTTATTTTGGGCAATGACCTTACGGCAATCATCACAACTAAAAAAAGAATAATTCATTTATATATTTTCTAATATGCATTTTTCTACAAGACTATAGAATACCATTTACTTTTTAAAATAAATCAACGGCATTTTCATATTAAAAATGCCGTTGATTCCAAACTTTTATGTATGCGATTCGCCATGTCATGTTAATGGTTCCTATACTAACGAAATACCTCTATTACAAATTACCTTTAACTTGTCCAACAATCTCATTTATCGTATTTCGATCAAACTTATCACTAATTTCGTATGGCTTACGATCTTCTACTAATTGTACCCCTACGATGTCTTTTCGGTCTTTACCATATTGCACTTCAATAATAGATCCACGCTCTATTTGTTTCCAAATGAGACCTGCTTCATCTTTATTATCTAAAATAATGCAGTCCTCAATATTTTCGTCAATCCCAATTAACTTATTATCATCCATATATCCAATCTCGTATCGTTGCCGTTCTTTCGCTTTGCCACTTACTAATATACCTTTGCTACCATATGAATAATCCGTATAGTCCTTTTTCTCCTTTTGTACCTCTTTCGACTTTTGTGCTTCCGTTTTTTCAGCAGCTCCACAACCTGTAATAAGACTGATTGGCATAACCGCTATTAATACAACTCTAGTAAACTTCTTTATCATTTGTAACCAACCTCACATGTTTAACTTTAAATTCCATTTATCCCCTTACCAAATAATAACATAACACTACAGAGAAGATGCCAAAGATAAAATATTATTTACATTCTCCCACTTTAAAAACCGATGCGGAAAGTTATACATCTATTTTGTCTCTTTCCCGTTTACCTTAATGTAATATTCTCATGATTATAATTAGATGGAAGGTCAAAATCACAAACTGAATTGCCAAGGAATTATAGAAAGTAGACATCCTACTCACATACGATTAGTATTAAATTTGAGAGGTATGGAAAACTCGATAAAAAATATAAACTATATCATTACAATTAAAATGGTCTTTATATTAAGGAAGGAAGTGCACAGCTATGGATTTTAAAACAGTTATGCAAGGGCTTGAATCCCTCGGTAAGGAAAGAACGAAAAAAATATACATATCTAACGGTGCACACGAGCCAGTTTTCGGCGTAGCTACGGGCGCTATGAAACCAATCGCTAAGAAAATAAAATTAAATCAAGAGTTGGCTGAGGAACTTTATGCCACAGGTAACTACGATGCTATGTACTTTGCAGGCATTATTGCAGATCCAAAATCTATGAGTGAGTCTGATTTTGATCGCTGGATGGACGGGGCATATTTTTATATGCTATCCGATTATGTAGTGGCAGTAACTTTATCAGAGGCAAATATTGCACAAGATGTTGCTGATAAATGGATTACAAGTGGGGATGAGCTTAAAATGTCTGCAGGCTGGAGTTGCTACTGCTGGCTTTTAGGGAATCGCAAAGACAATGAGTTTTCTGAAAGCAAAATTTCCGATATGCTTGAAATGGTGAAAAATACAATTCATGATTCACCAGAACGAACAAAATCCGCTATGAATAATTTCCTAAACACTGTGGCAATTTCATATGTACCGCTACACGAAAAGGCAGTTGAGACTGCAAAAGAAGTTGGTATAGTTGAAGTAAAACGTGATAAGAAAAAAAGCAGTTTACTAAATGCTTCAGAAAGTATTCAAAAAGAACTTGATAGAGGCAGACTTGGTTTCAAACGTAAATATGTAAGGTGTTAAAAGTATGAAGGTGTCAATCTAAGTGAGATTGACACCTTTTTTTATGGACATTACTAGATTAATGGGACTCAAAGTTAAAGAGAACCAATCATTCATTTCCCTCTATACATCTAAAACTTCTTCTTTCAATTTATATACTCTATCTCTTTTCTCATCATCTTTGATAAAAATAAGTTTTCCTTCTTTAACAAAACCTTCTAATATTAAGCATACTTGACCATATGCTTTAGGCTTATTTGTTGTGAATCTTTCATCGGGTATTTTACCAGATTGTATTAATCGTTCGCATAGCTCAAGTGCACTTATTTCTTCAGAATTAAGTAATTCCAAAATAGCTTTTTGCAATGGCGATAACGGTACGGGTATCTCAGCTACCTCCACCTTCTCTTTTTCTTCTTCAAATAAATCTTCAAATGAAATTTGATTCATTACATCTTTTCCTTTCTCACAATTGATTTATATAACATGAACTGAATCCTATATGTACTGGAACTTTAAATATTATGTATTGTTATGTAGTACTTACCTTATTACATGAATTTCAAACTCATGTCCGTAATCCCATATAGTATGTTTCGATTATACCAAATATACGTTCTGTCTTCTATTGTAGAATTTTTTATAACAGGAATGAAAGTAATAGTGAACATTTATCTCCTTTTCAGTTTTATAAACCATGTAAAAAAACAGAAGAAGTTCACATAATAAAATTATAGTTCCTCATTAATTTTCTACGCTAAAACGCAAAAAAGCACTTGTTGCCTTTAATTGACAATCAAGTGCTTTAAGTTTCATCTGTTTTTAAACAGCATAAATTTGTAAGTTTTGTAGTAACAGTATGACACCTTTTATATGTGGTAACAACTACTACGTTAAAACTTACGAGTTTGTACGAGTTCGCTAGTTTCATGCACATTTCATGTGTTTATATTCATCGCCCAATAAAATGTCATCTCGCCAAAGCTCGTACTTTGTTTTCTATTCTAGAATTGCACATTGTACTCCATGATGGTACAACCATCATGGAGTACGTATTTTCAAACACCCTATTATTTTTCCTGTCTACTTCACATATACTTTATTTTTTATTCATGTATGTGGTTATAATACTTACAAAATCACTATGTTTTTTATATTAAGACCGCTCTTCTTCATACTTTTTCATTCTTGCCATCAGTTCTTTGTCTATTTCATCTGTTAGTTCTCTATTTAAATATTTATACTCAAAATATTCAATTCTATCTGAAGGTCCAAATTCTGAATCATTCCAGTTAACATAACTAAACCGAACTGTTAATTTCCCTTCACCATTCACAATCATTGTAACTGAAAACCACGCCTCTTGTTGATTATCAATAAATACTTGTTGTAATTGAACTGTCAAATCAAATAATTCGTGCAGAAATTGATTATAAATTTTTCTATCAACATTATACATTCTAGGTATATAGTGTGAATATTTATATTCTTGTTTTTCATCTAAGGTTGTATAGAAAAAATAAACTCCTCCTTCCCCATCTTTCACCTCACCATTGAAGTAAAACTCTTCCCATTCAACAGGTATCATATCGTTTATCTTTTCAGCAATTTTACGATAAAGTTTATTTAATTCATTTTCAAATGACATATTATTTACCTCCTGCTTTATTTAAAATTTCACGTATAACCGGTTTCTTCCCTTGAATTTGATATTCTACCATGAACGAATTTGGTCTCATTGATTGCCCACTATATACTGGTTCAATCTTTACTGTCACTTTTTCAGGAGGCTTTCCACCTAATGCATTAGCCCATTCTTTCTCCATGTTATACCATTCTCCACCTGACCGATTAATCTGTTTATTTTGAGCGACTAAATTATCAATGTCACCGGATCCATGGAATTGCGTCCCTATCAAGTGCCCACCATCATCATCAGGCAATCGATCTTCTCTTCCTGCAGCCACTTGCATTCCTGTGTTTCGTTTTCCTTTTTGAAGTATTAATCCTTCCGCCTCAACATCTACTATTCTACCAAGCTCATCTGTTGTATATTTATAACCATCCTCAGTGATATAGCGTACGTTTGGCGCAAGTTCTTTCCTTCCATTTTTTCCTTTAACAATGTGCTTCCCAAGATCTTTCTCTTTTATTTCAGTTATCTTAGGAGTTTCACCCGTACCCTTAGCAAGTTGATAAGCGTCATCCTTAGCTGCCGCACTTGCCTTTGTAAACTTTCCAGTTACTTCTCCAACAGTTGAATATTCTATATAAGGAAGCTTCACTCCCATTCCAGTACCTGCTACCCTAACTGCTACTGGAATGTTTGTGTTTTTCATAGCATCTAGTGCATTCTTTAAAGTCTTATTTTCCTTAAGCGATTGTACCACATTATTTCTACGCTAAAACACAAAAAAGCACTTGTTGCCTTTCGTAGACAATCAAGTGCTTTAAGTTCATATGTTTTTAAGTAGCATAGATTTGTAAGATTTGTAAGATTTATAAGATCTGTAAGTTTTATAGTAACAGTACGACACCTTTTACATGCTATGAACTACTAAGTTAAAATTGACAAGTTTGTACGAGTTCTTAGTTTAATATACTTTCCATGTGATTATATTCATCACCCAGTAAAATGTCATCTCGCCTAAGCTCGTACTGCTTTTTCTATACTAGAATTGCACATAGTAGCCCCTGATGGTACAACCATCGTGAGTCATTATTTTCAAACTCCTTATTGTTTTCCTGTATCATTCAAAAATCTTTTTGGAGTTCTTTTATCTAGTTTTAATCATGTGATTTATCTAGATAGATGTATTAGTGAAGCATACCCATAAATTCATCGAATGTATCTGCCACATGATGACTTACTGGTTCAAGTTCAGCAGAATTCTCATGATCCCACACACAAACTTTCGGGTTACTTCTTGATTCTCTAAAATCTAAACATAAAAAATCACCGGCAAATAATACAGCAATTGGTAATAAAGCTACTCCCAGTAAATCTCCATCATCTGTAAGTCTCTCATCTAGCTGGGTCCATGTTACATCAATATCAAACATACCTATTTCAATATTTTCTGGGGCTTCAAGAATACATAAAAACCTAATAACTGCATAGCTATGGTTATTACACACAAAAGATTTCTTTTCTGGGGAACCACCATTATTAAATTTTATGAAATTCTTATAATCTACCGGTAGTTGAACTCTCCAAAATTCTTCTTTCTTTAATATTAAACTATCAGACGGTAACGGATAAATTATAGATTCTTTTTTAATTTCCATTCAAAACACTCCTTTTTTTATTATCTTGGCGCATCTGACCACATTCCTTTAGTCCTTCCACCATTATGAACAGTAATACCATGGATTCCATAAGGAACTAGTTGCATTTTCCCTGGTACTTCAGTATGATGCCACGTATAAGAACCATTTTCCACCATAGCCCTTATATCTTCTGGAAGTCTGTTGTTCAACCAGTCAAATTGCTCCACATCTCTTTTTAACCATAAATCTTTTGGAAGTTCATCTTTATGTACTACTAGACCAAGTCCTTCAAAATCAGCAAATCCATAGCGCATACCTTCTACTTTTTTCACTTCAACTTTCGGGATAAGATCTAGTTCTTCAGCTCGTTGTTTTATCATTTTCCTTTTATTACTTGTTAATTTGTTTCCACCTTTAATATTATTGGCCCAAGACCAGTTTTTAATATCTATTACCTCAATATAATGTCGAGCATAATCATCTAATACATCATCAAAATTCTTAGTTCCGTTAATAAAATCATCTATATTATTTAAATTAACTTCACTTGCTGTCTTACTTCTATTACCCGTACCCTTCGCAAGTTGATAAGCGTCATCCTTAGCTGCCGTACTTGCCTTTGAAAACTTTCCAGCTACTTCTCCAACAGTTGAAGATTCTATATAAGGAAGCTTCATTCCTATTCCAGTATCCACCGTCCTAACTGCTACTGGAATAGGAGTATTTTTCATAGCATCTAGTGCATTTTTTAAAGTCTTATTTTCCTTAAGCGATTGTACCACATTTTTACCCAAATTTGGATTAAAACCAGGGATTCCTTCTTTGAATTTTAATAATTTCGCTAAATCAGCTAATTCACTCGTGCCTTTGAATGCTTTTACTCCTTTTCCTACTGCTCCAACAACTGGGATTGCATCTAATCCGCCAAAAATGATGTTTCCTACCCGCTCTTCTTGGCTCAATTTCCGGTGTGTTCCCCAGTCTTCTCCGTCGATACCACTTTTGATTTGTACAGCGCCGTATACTACTGCGGCAGCGGCCCCGAGTGGTGGGCAAAGGATTGTTGTGATGATGATTCCTACGCCTATTCCTATGTCTCGCACCATTTCTAGTTTTTTCTGTTCATCTTCTATCGATTTGTATTCAAATCCTCGTGTGGATGGGACTACTTTCTTATATTCTTCATAATTTAGTTTTGCATCTGGATTTTGTTTTTTTAGTTCTTTGTATTCCCCTCTCAGTACGTTATCAAATGCAGGTGAATCTTTAAAAATATCTTCTACAGTTATTTTATCTTTTTTTGTTTTTATTGTTTGCGGTACACTTCCGTATCCCGCGTGCGCATCTGGTAATACTGTCGTTGTTGTAGAGCCAATTCGGTTATTTGTTTCGAAGCTAAGAATAGATGTATCTCTCATTTTTTGAGCGAATTTATCCATTTCTACTAAAAAAGGTTTATCTATATGTTCAGAGACCAATCGCCCTGCTTCTCCGCAATATTTTTGTAATGTCGTATAGCTTTCAAGTAATTCCCCGATTTTTTGCGATTGATCTTTTGGGCTAAAATGTATACTACCATCTGAGTCTAAATCTCGTATTCTTCCATCAATTTTTTTTAATGATTCATTTGCGTGCCGTAATTTTATGAGTGCATCTTTTGTAATTCGATTCATACCATCTCCCATGTTTTGCCATGGTTCAGGTCTATATTTCACATCCATTTCGTTTTCATCCCCCAGCCGTATGGTGATTTCTACAACTTACTTAATCTTTCACGTAATTGTTCGTCCTTTTCAAGCATTTCCACGCATACATTTCCTACAACTTTCGCCGACCTCAAATAGTGTTCAGACAATTCAAGTGTTTTGTGTAATATATCAGGATATTTTTCAATTACTCTCATCGCTTCACCTTTTTGATAAAAATCACTGCTTAATAAACTCTCAATATTTGTTCCAATGACGTCTACATGGATTTTATATATATTTTCTAACTTCATTACTATATCAAGTAGTTCTTGAAAATTAACTAATACTTCTTCTCCACCACCAGAACCACTATCTCCCATTGAAACTTGCATTATTGAATACCTCCTAACGAGAATTGTCTCGGGTCAATTAACTTTTTATATGGCATTTTTAACACGTCATACAATTTCTTATTAACCGCATAGAGGCTCACCCAGTCATATCGATTACGATCTACATCTATTTGAACGAAATCTTCTCCTTCAGTGAAATATAAGAAACATTCCCATTTTCCTCCTCTATTACTTCGAGGCCTCGTATACGTTTCTATCGCTATAACGTCTTTATTTGATAAATCTTTTCCCTCAAATGTTTGTTGTTCTGCCTCTGTCATTCTCTTTGAGAAAAATGTATCTTCTATTTCTCTCGGTTCTCTCAATAAGAAGGGTATGCGTGTTAATAATGAAAAATATACGTCCGGTTTTGGTATGTAGTCGATCTCGTATTTTTTATTTGGTTCTATTTCTGTTAATACAGCCACTCGGTCTTTATCCTCTTTTAAAAAGCCAATTAATACATTATTCATTCTCGTGTATTCATGACAATTTTCATATTCCTTTAATAGCTCAATTATTTGAAAAGCTGCAGGGGTAATTCCGTTTTCACTTGTAAGTAGGCCTTTTTCTTTTAAACTCATAGTTGCTTTCGTGACACATTCTTCATCAAGTAAAATAATTACGTCACGGTTTGGCAATCCAAATATATCCGTAACCCCGGCTGCACCTGCGAGAACATATAATTCAGCTGGTGCAAAATTCCTTTCTTTTCCCATTCTTTTATCCCTCATTTCTCCATCACAACTGTTTTATCGCCCTTACTTCCGATCTATCTCCGTACGTTTGAATACTTTTATCTAACTCTTTCAAAGCTTTCGTATGTCCTTCAAATGCATCTACCAGTTCTGAGTTATATTGAATGATTAAATCTAGATAACTTAAAAAGGCATCTCTCGTTTTTCCATTCCAGTTCGCACATGTAACGTATGCTTTTAAGTTTTTCGCTTCGTTTAAAGAATCCTTCATACCATTTTCTATGTTTTGTGCGTAAGAAATGGCACTTGCAGTGTTACTTCCTATAATTTCAACCTCTTTACCACTCATGTAGATTCCCTCCATTCTTTGTATGCTTAATGGATAAGTTTTTCAATTTCCTTTTTCTTTTCTTCAAAAGCCTTAGTCGCTGCAGCGTATGCTGACGCTTTCTCCGCTTCTGCTTTAGCTTTATACTCCAAATACTTTGCATAAGCTGTACCTTTTGCAGATCCAACATCGCTTAATGCACTTTTAAAATAGGATACTAATGTATTTAATTCCTCATCCTTTTCATGACGTTTTTGTTCAAATTCAACTGCCGGAATTTTATTAGCTTCCAAGCCATTACTTTTACTTTCATAATCTCTCTTCGCTGATTCAGCCTCTTGAATGAATTGCTTTAACTCTCTTTCTTTATCTTTTAAATAATCATGTAAATCATCATACCGATCTCGTTTCCTCGCACTTTCTGTAAAACCAGACGCATTTAAAAAAGCATTGTACAATTCATCTAACATCTTTCTCCCCCTTTATTACAATAATTATGTAGTTAAATTCGTATATATAAACATGAATATTCATTACATTAAGAATTAACAAATAATTATTTTTGCATATTGCTATTTTATCAAAGGGGTTTTAACATTTCCATATTTTATAAATAGCTTTCGCATTTTTCTTCAATTGTAATACCTGAAAAGCAGGCAGTCTTTAAGGCCTAATTAAGTAAGTATTCTATGTTACGAATGAAAAAGGATCTGATATAAATATCAGATCCTTTTTCACTGCTTCTTTTATAAATTTAATTTCTTAATACATACATCGTTTCACACGATAACTGGTTCATACGTGCTCAAATTATCATACACAGTTTTTACAATACTAGGCGGAAGGTTAACACATCCTCAGATCCACCTTTTCCTGTGGCAGTGCATAATGTTTAATAGAATCAAAGCATATTTTTACTTGCCTGACTTAATTTTTTCGCTATACTCTTCTAAAGTTAACCCTTTTTCTTTTAGATACACAGCAACTTCTTTTCCTACATAACGATAATGCCATGGCTCATACTTAATGCCAGTAATATTCTCTTTATCTTTCGGATAGCGGAGAGTAAACCCATACTCTGCAGCATTCTTATCTAACCATTTGAATGCATCAGTCGTTTCAAATTTTGCATTTAAATCTTCTACCGTATTCTGCCATTCAACTGAAATAATGTCTAACGCTAATCCCGTATGATGTTCACTTGCACCAGGATACTGAAGATATTCCAATGCTTTAGCACTAGCCTCTTTATCCGACAAACCTTGAGATTTATAGCTTTTAACTGAAGCATCATAATAAGTTTGTTGTAATTTTATAGCTCGATAACCTGATCTTAAATAAAGATTGATTCCCTCTTTTTTTGCAGCTGCTACCATATCCTGATAGGAAGTTGCAATTCTACTATCTATTTTCATATTTGGCTTCGCATTTTGAGTAATACTTGTTAATTCAATTCCTAGTTCCTTTGATAACATATGCTCTCTATTTACAAGAATAATTCTCCAATCATTAACATCAGAGATAGGTAAAACATCTTTTTTATTCGCATTTATCTCATTTTTATTTTTATCGTTATTATTAGTAGTTTCCTGAGATGTTTGCTTTCCACTACAAGCAGCAAGGCTCCATCCCATTGCCAATACCAATGCTAAAATTATAAATTTTTTAATTGTATCTCATTCCCTTTTTGTTTATTAGTCTTTATACCAATTTCCCAACACATCTCTAGGAATCTCCTTGAAATCCTCTAAAGAAACGGGGCCGACAAATTTTTTAATCCCATGATTTTTAGAATCTTCATCCGAATAATCTTTTAAAAATTGAATTTTAAATTGTTTCTTACCATCAGCATAGTCGGTTACTGTCGGTACGAGTGCCGCTTGTCGTATACCAAAAGTTTTATCTTCATACTTAACAAATTGTATATAAGATAATCCTCCTACCAATGTTTCTAATTTTTCTTGAGCAGAAATAAGATTTCCAAGAGAATAATAGATTAGCGTTTCATGTCCATCTTTATTTTGTTTCCACTCAATTGGTTGAATTACATGTGGATGATTTCCAATTACTACATCTACACCTAAATCTGTTAAATATTGAGCAACTTCTTTTTGTTGCTTTGAAGGTGTAGAGGTATATTCTACTCCCCAATGCACCATAACAATCACCATATCAGAGCTACTCTTTGCCTTTTCCACATCATTTTGGATCGCTTTTTTATCCATTACATTTAATGCCCAAGACTTATCAGCTGGAATTTTAATTCCATTCGTACCGTATGTATAATTTAGTAACGCAAAACGAATACCATTTTTTGTAATCGTTTTTATTTCATTACGCTCATTTTGATTCTCATTAATGCCTAATGGGATAACATCCGGATATTTCTTCCAGTATTCTCTTGTATTCGCAACACCTTTAATACCCATATCCATAGCGTGATTTGTCGCTTGCGTCACTATATTGAATCCAGTGTCCACTAAAGATTGACCTACTTCTTCAGGTGTATTGAAAGTCGGATATCCCTGTACTTTTAGATTATTTCCTGCTATTGGAGTCTCCTGGTTCACTATAGCAAGATCACTTGATTGAACAGCTTTTTTGATATTTTCATAAATATAGTGATAATCATATGAACCGTCTTTTTGTTTGCCATCTTTAATTACTGCATCATGATATAAATTATCACCCGTTGCCATTACATTCACAACCGATTTTACTTTTTTATCTTCAATAAAATTAGGAGACTGTTGAATGGGACTTTTCTCTACCCAGTTTGGTGCTTTTAATGATGTATCTATATTTGACTGAGCCGGTGGTGATGAAGCTTTAGATGACTTAACATCTGTATTATCACAAGCGGTTAAAAGTACTAAAAAAATAAGACATAATAAAAATTTATTTTTACTTCTCTGTAAATTATGTAACATGTAATCCTCTTTTCTGTTCTATTACTTATAACCAATTTTAACAAATAACTTTTTAAACAACGTATTTTGGTTTTACACTTCATTATGGAAGGACACTTTGTTACAACTGCTTCGGAATATACGGATAACCATTTTCCACTTTCTAGCAATCTATCGATTCTATTAGAATTGATAGATTGCTAAAAAAGCATTATCCACCAGAATGCCGACTAGATTCCAATCAACATCCTCCATATATTGAATTTGATATACCTCTTCCAATTGTAGTAGCTGGTTACTCTAAACAATAGAGGAGATATAGCCTCTTCTCTTGCTTTACATTTGTGAGTGGCTCCAAAAAGAGGGAATCGTTGCCGTCCCCTCTTTAGATAGTGCAAAATTTTTGTACCTATTTTCTTTAAGTCGAGCGACAATCATTATACGAATCACAATAAGTAAGACCCAAGAACTTATTTTACCAATATATTAAAAAAGTAGCAATATCACCTGCGATTCATATAAAGAAGCCAATTAGGAGAAATGAAAAAGGAAGTCGTTATCTCTATCGTACAATTGATAAAGATGATGTAGCTTAAGTATTAAAAAAGTTAATCTGTACTATTAGCAACAGTTAAAAGAAAAAAATAGTTATTTCCTATATCGAAAATTATGTAAATGAATACTGTTATGAAACGACTATACGATGGCACCGTTATATTTCCATAAAACTAACAAACTAAAATACCACGTAACATTACAAGAGTTACGTGGTATGTAAACGATGAAATATTAAATTTTCACTGATTTTTCTTCTTGATAAATAATTTCACCATCAATAATAGTTATTTCTACTTTTAAATCTTTAATTCGGTTTGAATTCACACTTAAAATGCTGTCATTTAATATAACTAAATCCGCCAACTTTCCGACCTCTATGCTTCCTTTTATCTCTTCTTCAAAACTCGCATAAGCGCCATTCCATGTGTATAGTTTAATAGCTTCCATTACACTTATAGATTGATTCACACCAACCTCTATTCCAGACTTCGTTTTTCTATTGACAGCAACATGAATTCCTAATAAAGGGTTATAGTCGGTAACTGGTGCATCCGAACTACCTGCTGCAATGATGCCTCGATCAATATAATCACGAGCAGCGTACATATGATTAACACGATTACCATAGTGCCGTACATATATCTCTCCGAATTCATATGGAAATGGAGGGTTTGGAATTGGAACTATCTCAAGTTTTTTCATTCTCTCTTGTAAATCTGGTGAAGAAATTCCCGCGTGCTCGATTCGATGACGATGATTTTTTCTTGGTGATTCCTCTAACGCCCTTTCTACACAATTTAAATACATTTCAATAGCTTTATCACCTTGTGCATGCACAGTGATTTGATAACCTTTTTTGTGTGCTTCGCCTAACACTTGATAAATTTCTTCCTCATTATAATAAAGAATGCCATAATTGTTTCGGTCACTCGAATACGACTCACGGGTTGCAATTGTAGGTCCAGTACTACTTCCATCTGTAAACAGTTTAGCTGGTCCAACCTTGAATCTCTCATCTCCGGTACCAGTTATCACACCAGCTTCGACCATTTTATTAACAAATTCATGGGAGTTATTTATTTGACATATCATTGCATATATTCGGACACGAATATCCCTACTCTTCACAGCTCGTTGTAGTAAACGAAAACTCTCAGGTCCATCTCCACCTGCGTCATGTATACTCGTTATACCAGCTGCAACGAAATGATCTGATGCAATTTTCACAGCCTTCATCATTTCACTTTCTTTATAACTTGCAACTTCACTCATCTCCATATTTGCTGCTTCAATTAACCTTCCTGTAAGCTTTCCTGCCTGATCCTTTTCAATAACTCCCCCACTCGTGTTCGGTGTGTTCTCGTTAATTTGCGCAATTTCTAATGCTTTGCTGTTCACTACGCTTATGTGGTGACAAGTACGAGTTATAATAATAGGATGGTCAACTGAAATGTCATCCAGCTCAGTAATTGTTGGATAACGCTTTTCCTTCACAGCGGTTTCATTAAAGCCCCAAGCACGTATCCATTCACCTTTTGGCGTTTCTAATGCCTTCTTTTTTAGGTCATCTAACAAAGCTTCGATAGAATCAATATGTTCAGCTTTACAACTGACAGCCAACTGATTTTGTCCATAAGAAATGAGGTGAAGATGGGAATCAATGAATCCAGGAAGAAGCGTTTTTCCTTGCAAGTCAATTACATCCGTTTTTTCTCCTATAAAACTCTTAACCTCCTCATTCGAACCAACAAATGCGATACGATTATTTTGTATTGCCACAGCTTCGACTACTGTATTCTTTTGGTCGACTGTAATAACTTCTCCATTTAACAAGACAACATCAGCCTTCATAAACTCAACCCTTTCGGAATTACCCTTTTCGAGTAATTCATTCCGTATTTACAGTTACATCTCTCAATAGGATTTTCCGCTTTTTTAACAAATTAAAGTTGAGCTAAACACTCTTTTATTGTTGTAACGATAAAAGTAAAGTCTTCCTCTGTAATGCTTAATGGAGGTGCAAGTTGCAAAATATTATTGTAACCGGCAACAGTGTCACCATTTTTACCGATAATTAGACCTTTTTCTTTACAAGCATTGATGACTTTGTTCATCTTTTCAATGGAAGCCGGTTCTTTTGTTTGCTTATCTTCCACTAGTTCAATACCTAAAAGAAGACCTTTT
Organism: Bacillus cereus group sp. BceL062; assembly: GCF_051780025.1. Taxonomy (NCBI): domain Bacteria; kingdom Bacillati; phylum Bacillota; class Bacilli; order Caryophanales; family Bacillaceae; genus Bacillus; species Bacillus cereus group sp. BceL062. Next base: position 277,052 of record NZ_JBPWGY010000003.1, read on the forward strand.
CCGCGAACATCTCCTACGTTTGGATGTTCTTTTACATCCTCTAGTTCATCTAACAGTCGTTCACCCAATTCCTTGGAACGGTCAATGAGTTTCTCATTCTCCATAATTTCTAAATTTTTCAAAGCTAAGGCGCAAGCTGCAGGGTTTCCTCCGAACGTATTCACATGGCGAAATCGATCATAATCTTCGCTGCCTACGTACGCCTCATAAATCTCTCGTTTAACTGCTGTTGCCGACAAAGGAAGATACGCACTTGTAATACCTTTTGCCATCGTAATGATATCTGGTTTGACACCGTAATTCATAAATCCAAACGGCTTCCCTGTCCGCCCAAATCCACATATTACTTCATCACAAATGAGCAACGCACCGTGCTTCTCGCAAATTTCTTTTACTTTTGCCATATATTCATCAGGAGGCATCAAAATGCCGCCCCCAGTAATAATTGGCTCCATAATTACGCCGGCTACTGTTTGACTTAACTCCCATGTCATGACACGATCGATTTCATCAGCACTTGCCAGTGTACGAACATCTTCTGGATTACGATACGTATCAGGCGGTGCTACATGCAAGAATCCTTGCCCAAGTGGTTCATATTTATACTTTCTTTGTGCTTGTCCTGTTGCCGCAAGAGCCCCCATTGAATTACCATGATAAGCACGATAGCGTGAAATAAACTTATAGCGTCCATGATCACCTTTTTGCTGATGATATTGACGAGCAATTTTAAACGCTGTTTCATTTGCTTCCGATCCACTGTTAGAAAAGAAAATAACGTATTCATCATCAAGCCATTCATTCAATTTCTCTGCTAATTTAATAGCAGGAACATGACTTTGTGTCAGAGGAAAATATGGCATTTCTTCCAGTTGTTCAAAAGCCGCTCTTGCAAGCTCTTTACGGCCATATCCAACATTCACGCACCAAAGACCGGACATACCGTCTAAATAACGGTTTCCATCAATATCCGTCACCCATGCTCCTTCTGCTTTTGTAATAATTAAATTCGTTGGATTAGGGGATGCTCCTTTCATTGCATGCCAAAGGTACTTTTCATCTGCTTGTTTCAAACTTTGTGTTTGCTCTGTCGCTTGCACAATCACCAACTCCATTCTATCCGTTTATGATTTTCTATCACTCTATCAATAACGAGCCGTAAGCATTTTCTTGCGCGTATAAAATTCTACGCCATCTTTTCCATTTGCATGGAGATCACCATAGAAGGATTTCTTATAACCTGAGAATGGGAAGAATGCCATTGGAGCAGGAACCCCAAGATTGACCCCAAGCATACCTGCATCAATTTCTTCACGGAATTCACGAATTGCTTTCGCGCTATCGGTGTATAGGCATGCACCATTTGCGAACGGTGATGCATTAGCAACATGAATTGCTTGCGCCAAGTCTTTTACGCGTATAATAGAAAGAACCGGTGCGAAGATTTCATCTTGCCAGATCTTCATTTCCTGTGTCACATTGTCAAAAATCGTTGGACCGACAAAATAACCGTCACCGTTTGCTGCATCATCTTCACGTCCGTCACGAATAAGTGTCGCTCCCTGCTCTATACCAGATTGAATGTATCCGAGTGTACGCTCTTTATGGCCGTCACGAATAACGGGACCAAGGAAAACATCTTCTTCCAGACCATTACCAATCGTAATTGCATTCGCCTCTTGAAGCAGTCTATTAACGAGCACATCTGCAACGTCTTCTTCCACGACAACAACAGCCGCCGCCATGCATCTTTCACCCGCTGAACCGAAGGCAGCACTTGTAATTTCTTTCACTGTAAAACTAAGGTCCGCATCTTTTAATACGATCGAATGATTTTTTGCACCTGCAAGAGCTTGTACACGTTTGCCGTTTGCTGCTGCTGTTTTATATATATACTCAGCGACAGGTTGAGAACCAACGAAAGATACAGCCTTCACATCCTCATTGTCAAGAATGCCATTCACGACGTCATGTGCACCATGTACAACATTTAGTACTCCATCTGGAAGACCTGCTTCTTTAAACAGTTCAGCTATGCGATTCGCCAGCAACGGTGTTCTTTCAGATGGTTTTAATACAAACGTATTTCCGCATGCAATCGCGAGTGGGAACATCCAGCATGGCACCATCATCGGAAAGTTAAATGGCGTTATTCCTGCGATTACTCCGATTGGATAACGATACATCCCTGATTCAACACCAGTAGCAATATCAGGAAGTTGCTCTCCCATCATTAAAGTAGGTGCACCTGCTGCAAATTCAACACATTCAATCCCTCGCTGTACTTCACCGTAAGCTTCTTTATAACTTTTTCCATTTTCCAAGGTAACGAGTTTCGCTAACTCCTCCCAGTTTTCAATCAAAAGCTGTTGGTAGCGAAATAGAATCCGAGCACGCCGAGGTACAGCAACCTTTTTCCATGTTTGGAATGCTTCTTTCGCAGTTGCTACAGCTCTATCCAAATCTTCTTTAGTCGAAAGCGGCACACGAGCAATAGTCTCTCCTGTTGCTGGATTTGGTACATCTTCCACTTGTTTACTTGTGGATTCTATCCATTGTCCACCAATATAATTTTTTAACGTTTGTACATTTTTCGTTACTACCATGGTGAAACCTCCTAATTTTAAGATAGCCGTCCTATGTATGTATTGCATTCACAAAAAGAAAGCGCATTCATTCGACGGTATATAAACTTATTTATATACATTTCTCTAACATTACTAATCTTACTCTTATCGATTACATATGCAGGAGCAGTCATTTGCTTAGCATTTGTCCACTCCCCAGTTCACATTATTTCAGATTAATCTCATGGTTCATCTTATAATTCTTTTTCAAAAATACTGGGCAATCCCATTCACAAACAAGGTCCTTATCCAAGGAAACAACCCAGCCCTTTGTAACATGATACTTTTTTCCATCAACAGTAATAAACACTTCACCGTCTGTCACATAGAAAACTTCCTGTTCTTCTACATGCCACGTTCCTTTATTCGGTTCACCTACCCATGGTTCCCATGTGTTGGCACCTAGTTGCTCTGCTTCTTCTGCTGTAATTTTTTTCGCAAAAAACATGATGATAACCCTCTCTCTTATTAGTAATTTTGACGGAATACGTTCCTATACATCTACTGTTTTAACATTGGTAACCTTTAAACGTTTGAACTCTTTTCTCATAAAGTATATGGCAATGAGAACACCTGGAATTTCTGCAGCAGGAGCAGCGTACCATACACCTTCTACACCCCAGAATTTCGGGAAAATAAATAGAAACGGTATCATGAACAACAATATTTTGCTAACACTAATAAACGTTGCGGACCAGTTTCTCTCCTGTGATTCAAAATAACCAGAAACAAGCAAGCTAACTGCACTAAGTGTAAATAAACAATTGAATACAACCGTCGTCCAAATGCCCAGTTTTTGCAATTCAGGATTACCACCGGAAAAAAATGACACAATTGGATCTGCAAAAATGATTAATATGGCCGTCACAATTACAAAGAAGGAAACTGTAAAAATGAGTCCCATCTTAATTGCTTGTTTCACACGATCAAGGTTGCCTGCACCGTAATTATAACTAATAATCGGTTGAAGCCCTGTCATCCCACCGAGCGCCGCTAAAGCGAGAAGATTTGTAATGTAACCATTTTGAATCGTGAAAGCTGCAACGTGCAGACCACCTCCGTAGCTTTGCAGTAAATTGTTGGTGAAAATAATTGCAATAAACATCATGAACTGACTAGAGAAAGATGCAAACCCCGTCCAAACTACTTCACCAATCTTCTTAAGATTAATCATCACATCTTTCATTTTTGGCTTCAGTTTTGTTTTACCAAACCAGAAATAAAAGATTAAGAGAACAGGAATCGATTGCGAAATCGTATTAGCCCATGAAGAACCCATCATCCCCATGTCATACTTCACTACCATAATCCATTCCATAACTCCAGCAACAACTGCTGCGACTAACCAACTGTTCATTGACAATATAGGTTTTTCATCGATATTAGCTAAAATACTTAATACAACGGCCAATATCGTTAATGGCAACGAAATCCATAATAGTCGGCTATATTGCACCGCATACGGAAGTGCTTCATCACTTGCTCCAAATAGAATCATAATATCAGTTTCAAAGACCAATCCAAGTACAGCTATCAAAGTGGAAAGGAAAAGAGTAAACCATAAAGTTTGTCCCATAATACTTCTAGCTTCTTCTATCTTCCCTTTCCCCATTCGAAGTGAAATGACCGCTCCGGCTCCTATCCCCAAAAGAACCCCAATCATACGGGTAATAACCATGACCGTAAACCCAATTCCGATTCCCTCGATTTCTAGCTCCTGAAAGCCACTGACGAAATAGCCATCAATAACCGATACAACTCCTAGAATTACATTAGCCATAATTCCTGCCAAAGCAAACCGTAAATATAGTAACGGAATACTTTTGGTTCCGAGCACTGAATCATCCACCGACTTATTCATTCCTTCTGGCTTCTCTATGTTCGATGACGGACGGTTGTCCACTATTTTCATGAGCATATCCCCTTACAAATAATTTATATAGCAAGTTAAGCTCAATTAATTCACATACCAACCTACAGGCTTGGCATGCTGGTGGATATTGATTTGCTTCGTTTCCATAAAATGCTCCAGCCCGGCAACACCTAAAGCCCTACCGATTCCACTTTGCTTATACCCGCCCCAAGGACCTTCAACATAAGCAAGATGATAACTATTAATCCAAGTAATTCCCGCACGCAATTTACTAATGACACGTTTTGCTCGGTCCATATCTTCAGTAAATACAGCACCGGCTAATCCATAAATGGAATCATTCGCTTTTTGGATCGCATCTTCCTCATCTTTAAATTTCTGTACAACAAGGACTGGTCCAAAAATCTCTTCCTTAACAATACGCATATCTGCATTTACATCAGCAAAGATTGTTGGTGCGATAAAAAAACCTCGATCAAGCCCATTTTCTGTTAAACGTTTACCACCACAAACTAATTTTGCACCTTCTTCCATTCCACTCTTTATATAATGTAAAACGTCATTCATATGAGACTCGGTTGTGAGAGCTCCCATTTCGATATTCTCGCTTTCTCCGTTTCCAACTACAATTTTGTTCGCACGCTCGGCCAATCTTTCAACAAACTTATCGTAAATGGCCTCTTGTACAAGCAAACGGGATGCAGCTGAACAAACTTGCCCAGCGTTGTGGAAAATACCAAACATCGCATTATCGACAGCAGTTTCAAAATCCACATCGTCGAACACAATAAGTGGAGATTTCCCCCCTAGTTCCAGTGTAATTTTTTTCATATTGCCCGCGGCTGCTCGCATAATACTTTGACCTGTTTTTGTTCCACCTGTAAAGGCAATTTTGTCAACATCATAGCTCTCTGCAAGCTCATTCCCAACCTTTGAACCAGGTCCCAACACTAAGTTTGCCACTCCGTCTGGAAGCCCAATCTCTTCGATAATTTCAAATAACTTGAATACGCTTACAGGAGTGACGTCAGCAGGTTTAATTACAATTGTATTTCCTGCGGCAAGTGCAGGAGCAATTTGCCAAACAGCTAGCATAAGCGGGAAGTTCCAAGGTACAATCAGTCCACAAACCCCAATCGGTTCATGAATAACAATCGTTTCTGAAGAATCATCACGATTGTAAGATTCCTTTTTTATACCTTTAATCAAGTCAGCATAATAGCGGAAGCATTGAACCGATACTGGAATATCTACATAGGTTGTTGCACGAATAACCTTACCGTTATTTGCAGTTTCCAAACGGGCAATTTCAGCTGTCTTCTCTTCAAGACGATCTGCAATCTTATATAGATAATCAGCTCTTTCATCAGCCGATAAATCTGACCAAATTCCGCTGTCAAACGCTTTACGAGCCGCCTTTATTGCTAGTTTCGCATCATCTGCTGATCCATGAGCGGACGTTGCAATAACCTCTTCAGTTGCAGGATTGATAATATTTCGTCTAGCACCCGATAATGCTTCTACCCATTTTCCGTCAATGAACATGTTTATTTCCATAAACACCTCTCCTTTACGCAATAATATCTACCAGCTTGAAACCAATATGTGCTATATTGACCAGCATCGTTTTCTGATTATAGAATGGGAATGATTTGAGACGTTCCTTTTCAAATCGATATCCACCTGCATTCCCCGTAACGATCCATTGTGCCAATAGCTTACCAAACAATGTTGAGAGAGACGCGCCGTGGCCTGTATAACCAGTTGCAAAATATGCACCTTCTTTAGATTTACCGATAACCGGGAACGTATCAATTGTCACACCGATAAATCCACCCCACCTGTAATCTATCTTGCTTCCTTCTAGTTTTGGCATTATTTTAACCATAGCATCGTACACACTTTGATAAACGGCATCACCTAAGTTCGGACGAATATCACCACCGCCAAATACGATTCGATTATCTGGTGTACGCCTGAAATAGTAAAGGAAACTACTCGTATCAAAAACCATGCGATCTTTAGGAATGACGCTATTCAAAAGTGTTTCTGAAAGCTGTTCAGTAGCAATAATGCGTGCCGAAATTGGCAGTACGCCTTTATTCAATTCAGCCATGATTTTTCCAGAGTAACCATCTGTAGCAACAATAATGTCTTTTGCTGTAACAGTACCTTTTTCTGTAACAACTTTCACACTATTTCGGCCGTACTCAATAGATAATGCTTTCGAATGCTCAAAGATTTTTGCACCAATTGATTTCGCTGCTTCTCCCAAACCAATTGCATAGTTCAGTGGCTGGAATGAGTAACTCGAGTTGTCGACTAAGCAACCATAATATTGCGGGGAATCAATTTCTTGATGCAACTGACTTCGATTAAGCACGCTACATTCATATCCAAAATTTTTGTTTAAGTACTCACTTTCATGTTTCAATCCTTCAAAATGCTTGGCTTTGTAAGCTGCCACAATGTGACCTGTCTTTCTAAAATTACAGTTGATTTGATGCTCGTCGATAATGGTCTTAACTAATTCAACACTAAGCAGAGAAAGATCGTTAAGCTGTCTCGCCTCTTCGGTACCATACTTTTTGGCAAGCTCCTGCATCGTTGACTTATAGCCCGGCAGTACCATCCCGCCGTTGCGACCGCTTGCGCCATATCCGATTGTTTCCTGCTCAAGGACAATGACACTCTTTCCTAATTTTTGCAAATGATATGCAGAAGAAAGACCTGTGAAACCTGCGCCAATAATGACAACATCCGCCTCTTCATTTCCTTCTAGAGGTTTTCCTTTATCATAGCTGTTTGCAGTCGCTGTCCACAGAGAGAGCGTATCCATTCGATCCATCTTTTCCATAGCTAATCCTTCTCCTTTCGTGACATGTATGTTACAATACAGTCAAAAATATTCGCAATATTCACTCTTATTGAATTAATAATATGATTTGGAGTTTCCTCCAAGTCAATAGTCATTTAAGAGTTTTTTGAATTCATTTTACGAAAAAAGTGGAGTAACTCCACTTTTTTCATCGGAGGGACACATCTATGAAAATTGGTGCATTTGCAAAACTTTTTCATGTTACGACTGATACCGTTCGTTATTACATTGAACTTGGATTATTAATACCAGACAAAAAAAACACCCAGTATCAAATGAACCAATTGTGTTTCGACGACATGGCTTTTATTACCGAGTTGAAAAAATTTCATTTTTCATTGTTAGAAATCCAACGAATTTTATCGTATCGGCGTGTTACAAGCTTCTCGGACCATGAAGATATCGACTACTACAACAACTTGCTCACTGATAAAAAGAACGAACTGATTCAAAAAAAAGAAGACATATCAAAAGCTATCCAATTGATTGAAAAAGCGGTTCAAACCAGTTCGCCTTCATCCAAAGAAGAGAATATTACAGGAATCCCGCTTGACTTTGTAAATCTGCTCTATTGTCCGAAATGCCAAATTCCCCTTGAAATGAAAGATGTAACGATTAAAAAAGTTTACATTCACACGGGAAGTTTAACTTGTACCTGTGGATACGAAGCAGCTATCGAGGAAGGTATTATCATTACCGCGAACTTGTATGAGACGTCTCCTTATCCATCTTATTTTTACGATAAAGAAACGATTAAAGAGATTAATCCCAAAATGATTAACTTATTTGAAAAAATTAATTTTCAATTTCAAAAAGTTCTACAAAATATAGATTTGAAAAACAAATTAATTGTGGAAACAAACGTTGACGCTTTCGTGTCACTACCTAAATATATCGATGTTCTTGAAACGGGCGCATCCTATGTATTCAGTGGCTATTCACTTGAGATGCTCAAGAAGGTTCGAAACAGAATTGAGCGTATGAATCCGAAGCCACGCGTCCTTTATATTTTGAATTCCGATTTAAATTTGCCATTGAAACCGCTTAGCATCGATGTTTTTGTAGATAGTTTTTCAGTAACTGATTTTTCATTGCTCAATCCGCAATTCCCCATTCACGTTCTAAAAAACTATTTACATAACAGTTCAACAATTGTCGGCGGATACTCGTATTATGATAGCTCGGCCAAATCCTTGAAAAACATTTCAGGCTTATATCCAAATTCCAACGAGCATATTTTGTATCCCAAATACTTAGAAAAAAATTTATCAGTCAATGGATTTCAAATTACGCAAAGTGAAAATATCGGTTACTGTACAGATCCAGGACCTTATTTCGATTATCATGTAATAGACGAAAAATTCCACATGCTCATGTATTTGGCTAATACGAACAAATAGCATACACCGAAAAGCATGCTAGTTCACAAATGAGTTGCACCTTTGTAGCTAAAATGGTAGTGCTGGTATCAGCACCCGCACTACCATTTTCGATTTGCCAATTTCATTCTACAACGTTTACATATCAATCTTATTTAAATGAATTATAGTCACGGCTCTATAGTTCCTGTCCCAACTCCAAAACTCTATACGTTTAGCATTCTTCGGACTACTATTAGATTTTTTTATTTAGTAAAGGTCTCACAGTACTACCTTTACTAACGAAGACAGCGCAACTCATTTTTATTCGTTCTTCCCAGAAAATATCTCTTCATTCTATCCCCCTCCTAAAATCCCTTTTCCTCCATTGACCAGTCGTAAAAAAAGCCATCCAACTCGAACGAATTGGATGGCCTTATACTATAAAGAAAATGTTCTATTTGTATTACTTCAATTTTCCCTCAAAAACAATTTTTCTACCACACGGTTCAACTACTGTTTTTCCGTCTTTCTTCACTTCATGAAAGATTGGCTCTTCCATACGACGAGACGGGGCGTATCCTTCTTGTTCCATGCGAGCTAAGCAGTCTGTAATTGCTTCGTTTTCGAGTACTTCAAATTTCTTTTTATTAGGTTGTTTTGTCATGCCCTAACCTACTTTCTATTTTTCTTGATGCGAATTGATTCTTCATGTAGATCATATATACCATTGCGAGAATCCCTATTATAAGCATAACCGCAATAAAAAAGCTTGTATACTGTATTTTTTCTATAAACACGCCTCCTAATACAGGCCCCATAATACTTCCTAAACTAAAGGCGATTCCAGATAATATATTACCTGCTGGTAGTAAGTGTCTCGGTAATAAATCTGTCATAAATCCAAGTCCTAAAGAGAAGCAAGATCCAATGACCATACCAGCTAACAGCATGCAGGCAAAGACTATCCAGTAATATTGATCAAATACGGCCGCAAGTAGAAAAATGCTCGTACCTATGCTGAACGTCCACGTTAATATACGGTCCCTTCCGTATTTATCACTTAATATACCGAGAGGAATTTGTGTAATAATGCCCCCAACTGCAAACGCTGGCAATAAGAAGGAAACTTCTGATACAGACCAACCTTTACGAAGTGCGTATACTGGTAAGTTACTATTTAACATTGCTTCAAGCACACCGTATGCAAGTGGTCCCAGTAATGCAATCCACCCTAATCCAACAACTTGTTTATAACGAGAAAATGATGATTCACTCTTCACTTCTCTTTCATCTTGTGCTGGGAATGCATTTTTCGTTGGAAGTAGTAAAAGCCAACCTATTAAACAAAGTATAGTAGATATGATAAATGGTGTTGCAAGACCGTACTGAACAGTGCTTGCTAGATACGGGCCGACGGCAAAACCAATTCCGAAAAATACACCGTATATCGATACTTGTCTACCTATTTTACTCGGATCCGATGTTGTCGTAATCCACGTTTGCGTTCCAACATGAAGCATATGATCTCCGACTCCAACTAGAAATCTAAGGATAAACCATACCCAAAACGAAAATGTTTGTGTAAAAAAGAATAATGAAATAATAACAAGAAACCCACCAATGACGATAATTGGCTTCATTCCAAACTTTTGCATCGGTTTTTCAAGAAACGGTGAAATAACTAATATCCCAATGTATAATGCCGTCGCATGAATACCATTAATACTTGAACTAACCCCTTCTTGTTCAAAAATCATTGCAATGGCAGGTAAGAGCATCCCCTGTGATAAACCTGAGATTGCCACAATCCCAACCATAATCCAAAAAGTAAAACGCATCGACATCCTGTTCCCTCTCCTTCTCACGCTTTCCACTTTTCATTATAAACGGTTTCTTCAAATGCGTGTACGAATATTAACAATAAAAAGAAGCTAAAAGAATGAGCCTTTTAGCTTCTTATCCTTCCCAAACTTGTGCTTTCACATTGTAATGAAAATGTTTAAAATATGGATTTTCATAAAATGAAGGGCCATATAAGTACGGATGTGAATGAGCGATTGGTGGCTGCTGTATTTGTAAAGGAACTACAGCTGGTGAAACTTGCAAATACATCGGGCTTATCATTATTTTTGCATATAAGTGATGATTATATGGCGAATGCGCAATTAAAAACGGTTGATGCACTAGTAATCTCCCCTTTTACCTACAAATGTTATAGTATATGCAATACTTTTGCTTTCGGGGACTATTTCTGTTCTAACCAATTCTCTACATGATTTATAAATACATCTAAACAATCAATAAACGGTGAGTGCCCGCACTCTTCTAACACCTGCAACTTTGCATTTGGCAAATGTTTTGCTAATTCCTCACCGACTACTTGCGGTACGACGTAATCCCTGTCACCTTGTATGACGAGTGTAGGAGTTTTAATACAATGAATTTGTTTATTTCCCTCTACCACACCATTATGTTCATCCGAAATATTAAATGTGATGAGCGCATAATTCACATCTACGAAATTACGCTGCGTTAACATATCATCTAAATACTTCTCATAACGATCCGGTTCCGGTTGATTGTGTGTATATATTAATAGATTCCACACTGTACGATAATATAATTTATTCATATTTTTTATCGCATCTAGTACTGGAGCGATTTGTACGGGATCTTGCGCGATTTCTTCTTTCGTCTTTACTAAACTTGATACGATCGGTTCCCCGTTAATATCTTTTTTAAAGATTGGATAGCCTTTCATCCCTACTGATTCTACTAAAATTAACTTTTCTACAAAAGTTGGGTGACTCGCTGTAAATTGCATCGCAACACCACCGCCCATTGACCATCCCATTAACGAAAACTTCTCTAGCTTTAATTGATCGATAAATAATTTTACATCTTCTGCGAAGTCTTGTAATGAATCTATCGACTTATTATACGTCGATTGTCCAAATCCTCTTAAATCAAGAGCGTAAATATGGTATTGATTTTGCAGCTTTTCGATAACTAAATCAAAGTGTTGTGACGATGTCATGTTCCCGTGAATGAGTACGAGAGTTTCTGTATTTCGCCTTCCAACTTCCTGATACGCAATCGTTTCTCCATTCGATAGTGAAACAAACTCCATTGTTGCAGGCTTAATCATCACAAGTTCCCCCATTCTTTTTAATAGAAAGAAAATTCTTTATATAATTAAAGAATAACACACAGAATATATGTTCTCAACATAAAACCTATGCGAAATTTTTACATAAAACAACATGCCTATTACTAGACAACTATAATAAAAAAAGATATAGTTAGCTAGGTAACTAATTTGAAAGGATTAAAATATATGGACGAAAAACAACATTTTTTTCACATCGTCAGCCAGACTTCTCGAAAGTTTACGAAGAAATTTAATGAACGCGTATCTCCAACTGGGTTATTTAGTGCGCAGTGGGCTGTTATTTTTCGTATTAATCAAACCGGTTCTTGTACACAAACAGAATTATGCCAGTATTTAAATGTTGAATCACCAACGATGACTCGTACGTTGACACGTATGGAAACGATGGGCTGGATTATTCGTACAGAAGGAAAAGATCGCCGTGAGAAGCTTATTTCTTTATCCGAAACAGCTATAAAAATGATTCCAGTATGGCAAGAAGAAGTGGATACTTTTGAAGAAAAGACGCTAGATGGTATTAACGAAGATGACTTACATCAAGCATTTCAAGTGTTACAACAAATTATTAAAAACTTAGATTAAATTGGAGGGATGACGATGCAAAGTGAAAAACTTTGGACGAAGGATTTCCTCGGAACTTGTTTTAGTAGTCTATTTCTCTTTTTAACATTCTATATGCTTATGACTACTTTACCTGTCTATGTAATAGACGGCCTAAAAGGAAAACCTGAGGAAATTGGTTTAGTTGCAACTGTTTTTCTTATTTCTTCTGTTTTATGTAGACCATTTACAGGAAAATGGCTCGATGACTTAGGAAGAAAGAAAATATTATTTATTTCACTTTCATTATTTTTAGCCGCTACTGTTATGTATTTCGGTGCGCAAAGTTTATTTTTATTACTTGCCCTTCGCTTCTTACATGGTATTGGCTTTGGGATGGCGACGACAGCAACTGGTACGATTGTAACTGATGTTGCGCCAGCTCATAGACGAGGCGAAGCACTTGCTTATTTCGGCGTATTTATGAGTCTGCCGATGGTAATTGGTCCTTTTTTAGGTTTAACAATTATTTCTCATTTTTCGTTTACTGTACTATTTATCGTTTGTTCCGTATTTTCATTACTTGCATTTTTATTAGGATTACTTGTAAATATTCCACATGAAGCACCAGTGAAAAAACAAAAACGAGAAAAAATGAAGTGGAAAGATTTAATTGAACCATCTTCTATTCCAATCGCTCTGACAGGATTTGTTTTAGCCTTTTCTTATAGTGGTATTTTATCCTTTATTCCTATATATGCGAAAGAGCTCGGTTTAGCCGATATTGCAAGTTATTTCTTCATTGTATACGCACTTGTTGTTGTAATTTCTCGTCCATTTACAGGAAAGATTTTTGACCGCTACGGTGAAAACGTACTTGTTTATCCAGCTATTATTATTTTCACAATTGGGATGTTCACATTAAGTCAAGCGCAAACTCCATTTTGGTTCCTAAGCGCAGGTGTATTAATCGGTTTAGGTTATGGAACATTAATTCCAAGTTTCCAAACGATTGCAATTTCTGCGGCGCCAAATCATCGACGTGGTTCTGCGACAGCTACGTACTTCTCATTCTTTGATAGTGGTATTGGCTTTGGTTCTTTCATTTTAGGTATCGTCGCAGCGAAATCAAGTTATCATAATATGTATTTTATCGCAGCTATTATCGTTGCGTTCACTTTACTTCTATATTATGGATTACACGGTCGAAAACAAAAATTCAAGAAACAACGTACAGACGGACAAATTTCCGCTTAACGTTAATAAGGAAAGTAAACTTCCCCGTTTACTTTCCTTATTTTGTATTTCTTTCAAGACGAGCGTATACTTATAGTAGCAAATAAAGGAGGGACCTATATGAAACTAAAAAAATCTCCCCTACTCTTACTTATACTAACATGCATATTTGTAATTACAGGGCTTGGTTTTACATACTTCAAACATAATAAAACAACCCCATCAAAAAATAACGTGACAAAGGAGAATTGGTTAGATGATCCTTACTTACGTTGGTCGTACACACATATGAAAGAATTCACTTTAATTAATGAAGTCAAAAACAATCCCGACCAAGTGGCTCACTTCCCTACTGCGTTACAAAAATTAGATGATTTTGCTGTGGAGCGTGGATTTGGAACTACGACTCCTTTAAGAAAACTTTTAGACGATAACAAAACAGATGCTTTTGTCGTTGTACATAATGGGCAACTTGTATATGAACGATATTTCAATGGATATAACGAGAGTGAACCGCATGGTATGGCTTCATTAGCAAAGGTCTTTACTGGGGCAATGATACAATCTCTCGCTGAAGAAAATCGTATCGATTTAGAGAAAACAGCTGACACTTATATAAAAGAATTAAACAATACACCGTTCGGTAAAGCTACACTCCAGCAATTAATGGACATGCAAGTTTCTGTAGAGTACCCTACTCATGGATATGAACATCCAGCGTTAGAAAATCAAGATGCACAACTATATTTAGCGAGCAATATTTTACCCCGAGGTAAAAACTACGACGGTCCGATGAAAATTTATGATATGTTACGAGAAGCAGAAGAAACTGCACCGCCTGGTTCCGGTTTTTCTTACGATAACGGATCAGCGGAAACACTCGCTTGGGTTATTCGAACTATCACTGGTAAATCATTAGCTGAAAATGTTAGCAAACGAATATGGTCTCAAATTGGTATGGAAGAAAATGCGTATTACGTTACGGACGAAACAAAAGTAGAACAAGCAAGCGCTGGTTTAAATGCAACTGCTAGAGATATGGCAAGATTCGGTCAACTACTATTAAATAACGGGGAATATAACGGAAAACAAATCATCCCTTCCTCCATTACAGAAAGTGTGGAAAATGTACAAGAAGGTGAACTCGCAATTGGCAATGGCGCTTCTATTTCTTATCATAATCAATGGTGGATTCCGCACAATGAACAAGGTGCTTTCGAAGTGTTAGGCAGTTACGGACAAACGCTTTATATCGATCCGAAAGCAAATATGGTAATCGTCCACTTCTCTTCTAATGCTACACCTAGTAATGAAATACATTCGGTTTATTCCGATATGTATGTTGATATTGCCCATCATTTGGAGAAGCTTTTACAGTAGTGGAAGCAGGAGTTTAAGCCTTACATGAATGACTATTTGGTTGAACAATCGATATGTTGTGCTGAAACGTCAATATAGTAAAAAAGGATCTCTCTTGATATAGAGAGATCCTTTTTTTACTTCTTCTTCTTTTCTGTCGGTTGGCTTTGTTTAGCGAAATTAGATGAATCATCGAAATTTGGTTGCTTTTTACCAGCATTATTACTTCTACCTTTTCCCATATGTAATGCACCTCCCTCCTCCTTACTATTCCCAATAAAAAAATCCTCTTGCATCCAAGAGGATTTTTTGTTGTGCTATTATTAATAATGCCCAACTGTTACCGCAGTACTTCCAATACGGTCCTATCCTAACTTTTAACCATGGTGTTGATCGTGGCCATCAAGCCTATGATTATCTATCCGTCTTGGCGTTTTTCTTTAAACGATACCCTAGTCTTCGATCGCTTGGTAGGCCGTGGTCCAGAAGTCTTGGATAAGATGCGATGGGGCCGGAGTGGACATCCCAACCTGGGTGAACAGAATTCCAATAAACTGTTTATCTGGATCAGCGTAAGCTGAAGTACCGGTTCCGCCATCCCAGCCGAATTGACCGATAGACGCGTAGTCTCCAAGATAGGTACGCACCGCCATCCCAAAGCCCCAGCCACCTTGGATTCCTTGTCCGAACGACAAATGGACGTTATTTTTGGCCAAATCGTCTCGGTATACTTGTTGTTCAGGAGTAAGACGGTTGGTGGTCATCAGCTGGACTGCGGGCCTAGACAGGATCCGTTTAGTACCATGCATCCCTTTATTCAAAAGCATCTGCAAATACGCGTGATAATCGTCGACGGTTCCAAGCAGTCCACCACCGCCTGCTTGGAATGCTGGAGGTTTGCTGTAACGTCCGCCCACACCTTCATCCCACACGATGAATTCACCTGTCTGCGGATCGGGGTTGAAGGCTGGTGGAAGCCGGTCAATCTTGAGCTCAGGTACGTAGAATCCAGTGTCCTTCATTCCTAGCGGATCGAATATGCGTTCGCGCAAGAACGACTCGAACGTCTGACCCGTGACCCTGGCAACAAGAACACCGATTACTTCTAAACTGATATGATACTGCCACCGCTCTCCGGGCTGATAGCTTAGCGGAAGTGCGCCTAGGCGACGCATAAACTCATCTGGATCGGGCATATCCTGCCCTGGCGTGTCGAATATCCCACTCTCGAAGAACGCGTTCATGATTGGAGAACCCATCAACGTGAGATCCACTCCGAGCCCGAATGTGGAGGTCAACAAGTCTCGTACAGTGATAGGACGCCGTGCTGGGACGGTCTCTTCTAGCGGGCCATCGGGCTGTTTCAACACTTGCCGGTCGGCGAGTTCCGGTAGCCATTTGTCTACTGGGTCGTCTAAATGCAGTTTGCACTCATCGAGCAAAACCATTACTGGTGAAACTGCGATTGGCTTGCTAGTGGACGCCAATCGAAAAATCGTGTCCCGACGCATTGGTGCACCGCCATCATGCCTCATTGTTCCAAGCGCTTCGACGTGCGTCTCGCCGTTTCGGCTGACTAAGGCGACGAGTCCAGGAATCTTTCCAGAATCGATATGCTGCGCCAATACATTGCGCATTTTGCGCAATCCTGTTTCAGAAAAGCCCTTATTGTTTTGTCCCATTTTGTTCTCCTTTAGTTTAGATTGAGATTTCTAATACATATTGACAATCAATTATTAGTTCTTCAAATAGAAAAATTCCCCTTTTTAATAATTTCGACAAAATGTATTTATATACATGGGGACACCATGCATCACTATCAACCTAAGATAGGCTACATTTATGGGGATTAAATAATGGAGAATGCAATCATTAAAAACATTGATACATCCATTTAAAAATATGATTACAAGATTTGCGAATTGATTATGATACATCTAAAAACACCGATATATTTTCAAACAAGTAAAAAAGCGCCCTGTAAACAGGGCGCTTCGCTCCAACCTAATGACTAATATTAGCAGTTGGGTATAATGTCGTTCCTCCAATTGAAACCTTTATTTCATTTGTTAATGGAACATTTTGTTCATTAATAATTGTTCTCCACCATTCCCATGCAAGACCTGTACATTCTCTCGCTACGACTTTTACATTTTTTGAATTCGGTGGAAGTGGTATAACTGTAGAGAAGTGAGCAGTTTTATCTCTGCCGCTTCCTTCCCAAGTTTTATGTGTTAGTACTTCTTTCCCATTTTGATCATATGAGAATTCATCCCAAGATACATCAAATTGAGCAACATATGCACCGTAATGATCAAGCGTCATTTTAGCACTTGAATATTCTGTAGTTGTAGTCTCAACATAATCTGTATTGTTATGAACAGCAGCAGTTGCATTATCTTTTAAGAAAGTGCTCGTATATGAAATTGGGTATGCTGGATTTTTTTTACTTAACTCTGCATTATCTTTAATGATATTTCGGATTTCATTAAAATCTTTTGTAACAACCTTGTTATGCTCTTTTGCATCTCCGCCTAATACTACAGCGGTAAAGGTACTTTCTTCAAAAATATCTTTGTACTGTCCACTCGTTTCGACGCTGTTATTTTTAAGTAACGCTTTAAAAGCAGCTTGTACATCTTTGCTCTTAGATGTTGTTTCTAATTTCACATAAATGGTTCTGCCATAGGCTACATTTGACACCATAACAGGCGGAGCCGCATTACTTATCCCTTTACGAGTTAACTCACCGAAAGTAACACTATTATCAAAAAGATCTGATGGATTGTTAGGTAGTTCAGCACTTACGGTATAAAATATTTGCTTATATGCTGCAACCATCACTTTTTTCTCTCCATTTGCAACGGCATTAAAGTCAATGTTTAGACTGTTATCAAGATATTTAGCGTTGACATTAAGAGCACTTGCGATTTGTGATTTACTATACACCATGGACTCTGTATACTGCATTCTTGCAGGTAACGAATGTGTTGATGCATACTTCTCATTCCAAGTAGACACTAAATCATCTACTGCTCCAGACACATTACCATATGTCGGATTTTGCACAGATATCGTATTTTCTTTCCTCATTCCAGGTAAGTCTATACTAATATTTAAAGGTTTTCTCTTAGCCACTAATAAACTAGGTTGATTATCGGCAAAAGCTTTATTTGCAAGTTGTACTGCTCCTGGATACGTACGATTAGCTACAGAATCAATAATGGAAATATCGACCGGTGACGTTGTAAGTGATTTTTTTTCACGCTCAACTACTACAAATTTACCATTTGAATTGATACTTTCTTTCGGAACAAAACTCTCTACTTTATCACCATTTACTGCTAAAATATCTCTACTATCATACTTTAAATTTGCTATACCATTATTAATGTCACTAGCATTTTTTGTTGCATCAGTTGCATTACCTGTTTGCGTTTCCGCGAAAGAAATAGATGAATAATGAATAGTGCATAAACTAACTAATACACATGCTAGGAATTTTATTTTTTTATTATTTTTCGTAATTTTCAGAAAAATCACCCCGTTCTTTTTTTATATTAAATATGATAATGATTGCTAATTAATAAACTTACATAAATGCTTTTAAAAGTTCTTGAACTAACGGAATTACCCCACCTAAAAATTTCAAAACTGCCATTGCGATTTCCATATTACTTCCTCCTCTTTGTTGTATTAAAGATGTGTTGAATATTTATGTCTTCATTATAATAAGCTTTTACATTTGCATCAATTCATTTTTATATGCAATATTACATATTGGAGGAAGAACATTTTTTTGCTAGATTGATGATGGAATAGAACCATATGCCCATCACCCTGAGCTTTTGGTGTCCCCCACAACGATAAAAACAACTCACTTCATGTGACACCTAAATCCAACGTTAAGATTAGTGCACAATTTAATAGAACTTGGAGATAATAGTGTCTAGTATTCAGCAAATGATTTTGAAACAAACATGCGCACAATATTAGCCATTGTGGGATAAACAGCATAAGTGAATCACTTTATTTTGAAGCCCCTCTAGTTATGCTCCCTTTAATAAATGATCAGCACACAATCGCTGGACGAGTATACGAACTTGGTGCAGGGTTTATGTTACATATTCAGCAATTATCGGTCGAGGATTTAAAACATGCCGTCAATGGGGTGTTACAGAGCCCTTTTTAACTAAGGTGCTAGTCTGACAAATTCATCTATAAATTCCATAATCAAAGCATAAATGATAAGACTTATAGGTAATACATTTACAACTAAAGCGAAAATTCTTTTACTTAATTTCTCTGTGCTGAACATTGAAAGAATGCTTACAGGTACACTAAATATAGAAAGATAGAATGTGAGTAATACTAACATTCTTATCATATAATTCCCACTATCGTCTACACTACTTAATAAATTGTAAATTGGTAAGATAATAATCGTAGCAATCGCTGTCAAAGAGGATATTTTAGTAAATACATTCAAATTTCTCCTTACCAATCCTTTCACCTCTCTTTTATATTCATTACAATGCTCC
The DNA here is from genome assembly GCF_051780025.1 of Bacillus cereus group sp. BceL062. Lineage (NCBI taxonomy): Bacteria > Bacillati > Bacillota > Bacilli > Caryophanales > Bacillaceae > Bacillus > Bacillus cereus group sp. BceL062. Next base: position 296,639 of record NZ_JBPWGY010000003.1, read on the forward strand.
TATAAGTTCATTCATTTTTTTACAGGTAGAAATAAGCATTTGCTCCATTCGTTCCTCTTATATTGAAAGGCATGTAGTACTCCCCCTCTTAAAAATATTTCAAATCAAAATGAAAAAACGTTTTGAAATATAAATTCAATCTATCAATACATTACAACAAAAATCTATAAATATCAGAATTTTCTATTCATTAAAGGTTATCCTCCAAACAACCTCGAACATTGTAAGAAACATACATAAGGAGGTTGATCTATTTTGTTTCGTTCCTTTACAAATGGTTGCGTCGCCTTAGTGCAACGTTTCTTGCCAGAACCGTTTATTTTATCATGTTTATTAACTGTTTTTGTTATCTTCTTCGGCATGTTTGCAACTCACCAAACACCGGTCGAAATGATTAATCATTGGGGTAATGGCATTTGGGGACTTCTCGCCTTTTCTATGCAAATGGCACTAGTACTTGTCACTGGATCTGCTTTAGCGAACGCTCCTCTTATTAAAAAGGGGTTAACGAAAGCTGCCAGGCTACCGAAAACGAATGGCCAAGGTATTATTGCCATTTCAATTGTAAGTTTACTTGGTGCATACATAAACTGGGGATTTGGTATTGTTGTATCTGTTTTATATGCAAAAGAAGTTGCAAGACAACTTGAAGGATTAGATTACAGATTAGCAATTGCTTCTTCTTACTCTGGATTTCTCATTTGGCATGCGGGTCTTTCCGCTTCTATCCCTCTTACGTTAGCTACGGGCGGTGAAACGTTAATTAAAACGACAGCTGGAAGTATTAAAGAAGCGATTCCAATAACAGAAACGTTATTCTCACCATACGCTCTCGTTCCAGTTATTATCTTTCTCATTACGATGCCACTCATTAACAGGGCAATGCATCCCGATGAAAAACATACGGTAACAGTAGATCCTAGCGTATTTCATGAAGAAGCTGCTGCTCAAGAAGTAGAGCCAAAAACAGTCGCTGAGAAAATGGAAAATAGCATCATTATTACACTTTGCGTTGGGTTATTAGGTCTCATTTATATTTTCAATTACTTTTATACGAAAGGTTTTAACCTTACACTCGATATCGTTATTTTTATGTTATTAATTGCTGGTCTTATTTTTCACCGGACTCCGATTCAATATATTCGCGCTTTTTCAGACTCTACAAAAAGTGCTTCTGGCATTCTACTTCAGTTTCCGTTTTACGCAGGAATTATGGGTATGATGATTGGAGTAAATAGTGAAGGACTTTCTCTTGGAGGAGCTATTTCTAATTTCTTTATTAGTATTTCAAACGAAACGACTTTCCCACTCTTTACTTTTTTAAGTGCTGGCATCGTTAATATTTTTGTTCCATCTGGTGGCGGTCAATGGGCTGTACAAGCACCCATTATGATTCCAGCTGGTGCTGAACTTGGTGTACCTGCTGCAAAAACAGCAATGGCAATTGCGTGGGGCGATGCTTGGACGAATTTAATTCAACCTTTCTGGGCATTACCAGCGTTAGCGATAGCTGGTTTAGGTGCTCGTGATATTATGGGATTTTGCGTTGTGAACTTACTATATGCAGGATTTATCATTAGTCTATGCTTCTTATTTATTTAAACGAAAAGCTAGTTTTATACTAGCTTTTTTACATAATAAATCACTTATTTCCCATGCAATTTACAATCGTTTCCCACTCTATATCGGTAAGATGTAATGCCTCAAATGCAAAAAAATCTTCACATATCTTTTCAATCAGATATGGATTTTCCCTCAAGAAATTCCACTGTAACGCTTTAGGAAGAAAATACGTTTCATACTCTTTACTTCCTCTTACTACCTCATCGACTTCTCTTTCACAAATCCCTCTTATTAAATAATCATTTCTTAATTGGATCTTCATTTGTTGAAACGTTTCACTATATTTCTTCAATTGGATTATGCAATTAATATAGGTACGAAAAAGTTCGTTATCATACTGACAACAATTTATAATACGATCAATTTCATTCATAATGTACGAGCCTTTTCTTCTATTTGTAATAACCACTTTTCCCGCTTCTCTCGTTTACTCGTTTTCACAGATTGAAAAACAGATCGTTTTATATCGCGAATGCCGCAAAAACGTAACACACCTCTCTTCATCATAATCCAATCTGCTGATCGATATAATAGGGCGACGTACCATAACGGTGAATCTAACGTGTTAATTACCCACGCCTTCTTTCCTTTCAATAAGCCCTTCGGCAAGGCACCTTCATATTTATAAGCAAATCCAGCTACGAAAATGCGATCAATAAACCCTTTTAAAATAGCAGGCATCCCCCACCACCATATCGGATATATGAATAAAAGAGTATCTGCTTCTGCCACTAACGTTCTGTACCAAGCTGTTTCTTCTTCATTTACTAAATCGCGTCTTTTTTTCTCTTCATTAAATACAAGGACTGGATCAAATTGTTCCTTATATAAATCAAGTACCGTAACCGAATGATTTGTTTCTTGTAATCCTTTTTGCACATGCTTTAAAATCGCCGCGTTAAAACTGGAAGGACTAGGATGAGCGTATACAATTAGTACATTCACTACAAAACAACTCCCTCTATAGTTAAAGTTTCCCCTTCTTTAACATCTTCTCTACAATTTGTACGTTTTTCGAACTTTGTAATAAACGGTTTAATACGGTAAGTAACTCTTCCTTGTCTAAATCTTTCAGTTTCTCTTTCACCGTACGTTCACCAGCACCTTGAATATCATAAACAACTGCCGCCATATGCTTGCAAAGATTCTCATAAGGACACTCGCAGCTACTTTCTGTAAAATCTTCAAGATCAATAATTATTTCATAATTCCCTGCATTTCCAGTAACGAAAGCAATTACTTTCTTGTCTTGTATTTCAACATCTTCTACATGTCCATCTTCATAATATTCATATCCCTTATCTATAATGTACTTTGGGATCCATTTCGTTATATCTTTTAATAAGTAAGTGTACATATTTGCACCTCTTCCTTTAATTCCCTTTTGACTTCAAAAAACCTGCATGTTATTCTAATAACTGTCAAGTAGCGAGTCTACGTGACAAAACGACTGACACCTATTCGGCGGAGGTGTCTCTTTTCATTTGCAGCCGATATGAATTGCCTCTTTCAGGCACATTCAATTTTTGACACTACACACTCAACACCATTCCCTGTATCAGGCTGCATTAGCAGTCTTTTACTCTACATACTTCGCTATTTCAAGAAAAAAAGAGAGACTAGCTCCCTTTTCTCGCCTTATAAAATACCCCTTTTTCAGTATAGAGATATTCATCATCAGCTAATGTAATTTTCCCATCCAGTTTGAGTTCATCTAATAGTCTTGATAAATAAAATTGATGTAACATTTTTTTCGTGAATTTTCCTTCATGATGCGAAACGATATGTTCTTGAATATCTAACAATGATATTGGCTTATCTTGCTCTATCATATATTCATAAACTGTACTACGCAGTTTTACGTATTTTTCGAGTGTCACAGTAATCCGCAACCCCTTTCTTCTTAATATAAATTTTCGTAATCGGTTTTTTTGCAACAAAAAAACCTCTCCGATAAGAAGAAGTTACGTATATATCTTCGTCTTATCTCCCAGAACAAATATGTTCTGCTGGAATTAGCACCTGCATCGCGGTTGCTGGGTTTCATCGGGCCAGTCCCTCCACCTCTCTGGATAAGAAAATATTCACTTAAATCTTACTATACGTAATTTCATTTCAATTGTCAAACAAATACAACAAATTATATTTTCTTTCTTCCTGTTCATACTATACATATATGAATATGCAAGGAGGATTATGAAATGCACGAAAATGCTCGCGGATATGTACAAGATTCTTTTCAATCATTACAAGAAGCAAAACATTGTTTAGAAGAAGCATTACAGACTGTCGAAAAAGATTTTAATCGTGCTCGTATTGAGCAATCTCTTTATGCGATCGAACAAGCTATTCAACGCTGTGATTACACGGTTCACATTTTAGAACAAGATTGAAAAAAACTTCCCATCATAAGGTGGGAAGTTTTTTCAAATGGCATACTTCATAATTATTGCCGTTATGATTAAAAAATATACAGAATTAACAATTTCTAAAATCCCTACTTTTATGATAGAAATTTTTTTGCCATACAACATAATTGCTCGAATGACACTTGGTATAAAAATAAGAGAGCACCATGGATTGATAGCAAATATAATTATCGTTAATACGATATGATAACCCCATGATATAATACGATACTTCGGATTATTTTTTTCACGAATCATTGTCTTCACATAAAACGTACTTCCTAAAAAATATAAAAATGAAATAAGCGCAATAAATAAAGCTGTTTTATCTATGAGTTTCATTGAAAAATAATAACTAACTAAACCACCTATACAGAAAACGATGATTGCGCAAATGTCATTTAGCAGTGCTCTTTCATTCTTTTGACGAGCGTAATACATATTTACTATAAATAATGGAATCATTGCTGCTACGAATAAAAGAATTCGCCATTCATATAATAGAGAAATCATCCCAAATACGAACGCAATAATAAAATATACAATTGCTGCATGTAAAAACTCTTTTTTTCGTTTTTGTTTTATGTATATGAGAAATGGATACGTAGCTAAATAGATAAAGAACCAAGCTAAAAACAATGGAATATGATAAAAAGTAGGTTTCCCAAGTATGACACTTAATAGAAATGGGATAACAAGCATGGCCCATGCACCATGTTGCTTCGGAATAACTAACTTCATTAACTATACACCTCCCTCTTGAAAGAAGTTCTCACCTACTATTATACAAATAATTTTATATAATAACGGATGTATATTGGATCTATTTTTTGACAATAAAAAATGCTCCTTACAATATGTAAGAAGCATGAAAGAGGCAAACGAATATGTAAGTCGCGACCCTACCTTATATAAGTATGCTTTTCTATGTCATGTTATGCTCATCTAATATACCGTATTTCTTTTTAAACCTTGTGAGAATCGTAATCCATGACGTACTAAATAGTAGTAGGAAAATAACATTTGAAATCGCATGACTTAAGTCAAAGTAAAAACTCGCGACATAGTACGCAATGACGGTTTCCCACGTTGCTTCTCGTATAAAACCGAGAAGTCCCCAGAAGTTCATAATCCAACCAAATAAAAATCCAACAATTAATCCGTATAGGAGTCTTCCCCATAGCTTTTTCATGAAAAATGTATTACGTAATAGTCCAGCTATAAAACCAATCATACCCCACGAAAACATTTGCCACGGCGTCCACGGACCTTGTCCTAAAAAAATGTTCGATACGATAGCGGCTGTTGCCCCGATCATAAAACCAGTTTCACTCCCAAACACGATTGCAGAAACGATAATGACAAAGGAAGTTGGTTGTACACTTGGTAAAATAGAAAATGGTACGCGGCTAACCGCAGCAATTGCTGCTAACACGGCAACGAGAACAATTTCACGTGAAACAAACGCCTTCCTTTCAAAACGGATATAGAAAGGTAACATAATAACAGCTAATAAAAACAAACTACTTACCATGTAATAGCCGTCCATGAGGAGTGTAGTAAAGAGTAATGTGCCTATTATAAACGCAAAAATACATATTATGAATGCAATATATCGTTTGGACACGCTTCGTACACATCCTCCCACGTTAATGCATATGGCAATTCTTTTCGAATGAATCGATTAATAGATGTTGTATAAAAGAAGTTACCGCTAAAAAATTCTTTCGGTGCATCATTCATAATGACTGTTCCATCAAATAACATCATGCACTGATCAACATATTTCGCTGCGAACTCAATATCATGCGTTGCCATTACAATGGTTGTACCTTCTTTTTGTAATTTCCTAAATAGCTCCCCTACTCTTTCTTTCTTCCATGGGTCTAACCCCTTTGTCGGTTCATCAAGTAGTAATAGCGTTGGTTTTGATAATAACGTTGTACATAATGCAAGTAGTTGTTGCTCTCCCCCGCTACAATCATGTGGATGGCGCTCTTTAAGCGAATGTAACCAAAACTGTTTCAACATATCTTCTGCTATTTCTTTTCCTTGTTCTCCATATAATTCACGAGCACGTTCATAAACTTCTTGCCACACTGTATCAAATGTAAAATGATAATACGGATGCTGTGATACATACCCGATCCATTTAAATCGTTCTTTCGAATCAATTTTATGTATCACTTTACCATGCCACTTTACTTTCCCTCTTCTCGCTTTTTGCAATCCTGCTAAAATCGTTAACAGTGTAGACTTCCCAGTACCATTTTTCCCAACGAGCGCTACCCATTTTCCTTTTTCAATCGCAACTGTTAAATCTCGTAAAATAAGCGGACTATTTTTTTCATATTGAAAAGAAATGTGTTCTGCACTTAACATTACTTCTTGTTTTTCACGTTGTACCATCTGCTCATTCACATATGATATCGCTGAAAAGTCATTCATTTTCATTTGTGCTTCTCGCACTGTAAACGGAATATCTCTCGCATTCCATTCTAAAAACAACCTTGGAATTTGCGGAATAAATGGACGGAAGTTTTCTACTTTCCACATTTTCGCTATAACTGTTTTAGGACTACCATCATAAACAATTCGGCCGTTATCCATACAAACAACGCGTGTTGCAAGTGGTATCACTTCATCTAAACGATGTTCACTTAAAATAATCGTAATTCCAAGTTCTTCATTAATACGTTTTAACAATCCTAAAAACTCTTTCGCAGCAATTGGATCTAATTGCGCTGTCGGTTCATCTAATAATAATAGTTTCGGCTGCATAACTAATACCGCAGCTAAATTGACAAGTTGTTTTTGCCCACCAGATAACGTATGAACAGATTGATGCAATAAATCTTGAAATCCTAAGAAGCTAATGAGCTCGGCTATTCGTTTTTGAATAATGTGTGATGGTAATCCGATATTTTCTAAAGAAAATGCTAATTCTTGAATCACTGTATCCATTACGAGCTGATTTTCTGGGTTTTGAAATACCATCCCAATTTCTTGGGCAGATAATAAGTCAGGTACTTCTTCTAATAATACATCTTCATAAAACATCTCTCCCGAACGCGTACCAATTGGAAGTAACTCCTTTTTAAAATGTTTTAATAATGTCGTCTTCCCAGATCCCGATCCTCCAGCTAGCGCTATAAACTCTCCTTTTTGAATAGAAAGAGAAATATGCTGTAACGCTTTTTCATTTTCATCAGCATATACAAATGATAAATTGTTTATTTCTGCATGCGCCACCATATCCATTCCCTTCCTTCCATTATGATTGGTAAACTAATAAACAGCGTAAATGCTACAAACATCATTCCATCGTATTGCTGGAATAGAATAGATTCGACTTTCGGATAAATGATCAATTTTCCTCCGCCATACTTACTACATATGATAGCAGTTATAAATAAAATCATTAAATAACTGAGCGTATACCAATCACGTTTTTCCATTCTATACCGAATATACGTCGTACGTTTCGTTACACCAAATCCACGAGCTTGCATAGAATCTGCCGTTTGAAGTGCATCTTCTAACGAGCAAATTAATAATACTTGCAGTAACTGCATGCCATTTTTCACTCGTTCAACAATTGAACCTGAATCTACCTGCACACCTTTTGTCTTTTGGACGAGTGTTATTTTCTGTAATCGTCTAATAAACAAAGGCACAAACCTCACTGTAATCATCGTTAACAATGCAACTTTCGGTGAAATTCTCGAAAACAAATATAAAAATTTATGACTTGAAATAATATCATTATACGAAGCAAACGTAAACATAATCGCAACTAGTAATAACCCCATTACTACTCCAAACATAATTGCCTCCAGCTTAATACGGCTATCACCTAACCAAAATAACGTAGTTCGACCTCTATGCGTTAATAACGAATTAAATAAAATTACCATAAAAAAGAATACGATTGTGCTCGGTAACATCTTTCTTATCTTTTCGCTATTCCCTTGCATCACATTTAATATAACGATTAATAAAATTGCTCCAATTAAAAAAAGAGGATGAAGACACATCATACATAGTATCATCACCCCAATATAATAGAAAAAATTCACAAAAGGATGTAAAGAAGAAAAACTTATTTTCATAGTCCTTTACCGAATGCCTTTCTTATTTTAATACATATACCCACTCAATTGTATCTCCTGGTTTTACTGTAACTACACCAGCACTACGGTTCGGAAATGCACCATTCACACGATATTTCCATCCACTAGTATCAGCAATATCTTTTTCATATAAATCATTAATACCTTTTACATAAATACTATCTTTTGATCCACTTGCATCAACATCTAATCCTGTACGCTGCAACACTTTATAAACAGTATCACCTTCTTGTACATCAACCTTTTTCGCACCTAATAAGTATCCTTCATGTCCTTTTACGGAGATAGTAACTTGTTTTGCTTGTGGTTTAGGTACCGTTACAGGATCTGGTTTTGATGGTTCAGGAGTTGGTACGGGCGGAGTCGGTATCGTTTTATTCTCTTTATTCGGATCTACCTTTTGCTCCTGCTTTGGTGTTTCTTTCGGCTGATTGACAACCTTTGCTTCTTCTTTTACTTCCTGTGCTTTCGGTTGCTGTTGTTTCTCTTCGTTTGCTTTTTGTTGTTCTGGTTGTTTAGTAGCAGATTGCTCCTGAGGTTTCTCTTCTTTCTTTACTTCAGGTTGTTCCTGCGGCTTTTCCTCTTTCGGCTTCTCTGCTACTTTTTGTTCTTGTTTCTCTTCTTGTTGTTTCTGTTCCGGCTCAGCTTGTTTCTCTTCCGGTTTCACTTCTTCTTTCGGTTCTTCTTGTTTTGCTACCTCTTCTTGCTTTGGCTCTGCTTTCTTCTCCGGCTTTACAGCCGCCTCTTCACATCCGGCAATTAGCCCGAGTGAAAGCATTAAAGAAATGAACCACTTCATCTTACTCATGTTCTCTCTCACCTTTCATATAAAAATTAGGAGCAAATCATTGCTCCTAATTTTTGTTAAGCTGCTTTACGTCTCCATAATACATATGCAGAAGCAATACATAATACACCCATACCTACTTCTGTAGCTGTACTATGAGAAGATGCTCCTGTTTTCGGTAGCATGTTTTCATTATTAACTGGTTTATTATCTACAACAAGTTTTACATCTTCATCTTTTGTTTCTTGTTGTATTTGTTTTTGTTCTTTCGGTTCTTCAGTACTTTCTTTTTCTATTACCTTATTTTCTGGCTCTTCAATCGGTTTCGGCTTAATTACTTCATCATCGCCTACATTAGACCAGTCATAAATAGACTTTCCGATTTCTTTAAATTGAACTAACGCTAAAAGAGCTTGCTCTGTAGCCATTCCGTTACCATTTTGATCACTTGGTAACCATTTAAATTCACCATTTGGAAGTTGATATGACAGCAGACTTTGCACTGCCTTATGAAGACGATTTTGATTTACATCTTTAACAAGTGATAATCCAATAATTGCTTGCGCAGTACTATTAGAATTTTCTTGTCCATCAGCAGAAAAACCACCATTTTTTAGCTGTTCGTTATATAAATACGCAACAGCTTTTTGTACAGCTGGTTTCACATCTGGTCGATCTTGATAAGGTGCTAACGCGGATAAAACCATACCTGTTACATCGACGCTACTAGCACTATCTTTACTACCTGAACTAGTATAAGTCCAGCCACCATCTGTATGTTGCGTGTTTAAAATTGCATCTACTAAAGCAACTCGATTCCACTTTGCTTTGACTGGAATCTCATATTTATTCGTATCAAAGGCAAGTAACGCAAATGTATAACCTGTAACAGAATTTACTTTATCAGATTCATACAATTTTTGAACTAAGTTATGTCCGCCTACCTTTTTAGGGTCTGCACTCATTGCATTCATCATAATAATCGTTCTAGCTAAATCTGTTGCTGAAAAACGATTTATACGCTTTTCCACTTTTTCTGTTACTGCCTTAACATAATTTAATTGCGCCTCAATTGGTACATTCTTTCCAGAACGAGAAAGCCCTAGAGCTACCCAATCACTCTCTATTCCATCTTGTAACATCTTTTCAGACGTTTTAGAAATTGCTTCGTTTACTTGCGCTGCTGGAACTTGAATATTCTCTTGCTTTGGTTGTTCTGGTGTTTTTGTTCCATCTGGATTTTCCTGTTTTGGATCATCTGCTTTTGGCTCTTCTGGTTTCTCTTGTTTTGGATCATCCGTCTTTGGTTCTTCTGGTTTCTCTTGTTTTGGATCATCCGTCTTTGGTTCTTCTGGTTTTTCTTGTTTTGGATCATCTGTTTTTGGTTCTTCTACCGTTTTACAAGTACCAAATTTATCTAATGTTTGTTGTAATGTTTCTTGACTCATATTGCTCCAGTCTGAAACAAAGCGGAAGACAACAACATCTCCAGATTTTAATTTATAACTATCCGCTCCAACTTCTGCAGATTTATCATTTACATCATACAGCCAGCCACTTGTAGCCCCGGCCATTAGCCCATCAATGCCTTTTACATACGTTCCAAACGACATCGTTTCAGCTTCTACTTTGTCCCCCATGACTTTTTGCAGCAAACTTAAAGCTGTTTCCCCATCTTTAATTTGCTCTTCTTTCGGACATAACATAATGCCATTTTGTGATTCACCAACAATTGCAAGTTTTGCTGTATTTCCTTCAGCAAACGTAATATGTACTGTATTCGCAAAAGAAACAAATACAAGTATAACTGCCATTAACGACGTAAGCAGCCATTTTTTCAACATTGCCATCCCAAAATTTCCTCCCTTACTACCATTTACACAAAAAAAGGCCCTTCAAGGGCGTGCGATTGACACTCTCTTTTTGTAAGTGTCGAACAAACTGTGCAACACCTCCTACCCGCATCATTCGCGGCTATATTTGTATAGGAAAAATAATTTTGTTTATGAACGTATCATTGTGATAACATTCACTTTTTTAGGCACAACTTACTTCCATTTAAGTTATCGTAAAACGATAAACCTATACATTCTGTTAATTTTAAATTTCTGTATTATTTTACTATTGACAAAGAATTTTGTCCATGCTTTATCGGATTTATTTTCTAAGAATAGTAACTTACTAACCTTTAACGACGCAAACTTTTTTCTCTAATAATGATGCCATCTTCATCCACATAAACATAATCATTTGGCTTCCACTCCACTTGTCCAAATTGCAATGTAATATTTCGTTCTCCCTTTCCTTCTTTAACACTTCTATTTGGCATCGTTCCTAACGCTAAAATACCAATATTAATATTTTTCAACTCACTAGAATCACGAACATATCCATTTACAATAATTCCTGCTAGCTTTCTTTCTTCTGCAATAGCTGCCAAATTATCGCCTAGTAACGCACAATTAGTAGATGCTTCTCCATCAACAACTAATACCGTTCCTTCTGGTAATGTTTGCAATCCTTCTTTCACTAATACATTATCATCCTTTACTTTTACCGTTGCAATTTTCCCATGGAATTGTTCTTTCTTCCCAAAAGATCGAAAAGACTGGCGACATATTTGTAATTCTTTTTCAAACTCATCACATAGATCAGTAGTTTTCCACATCTTTTTCCCTCTTTTCTTTTTTCCTTCTATATAACATATTCTTGGATTATTTTCGTTTCCCTGTCTAATGTTGCAATAATTTGTATGTGTAGGAAAAGGATACAGAAACTATTGCCTTAAGAAGCAAGCTTTATTATAATCTATTTCACAGATAAATTTCAGAATATTAAAAATTAACCAAGTGAAAAAGGAGGAGTTTTATGCAATTACAGACCGAGGCAAAAAAACAGACTAGTAAACGAAAGTTTAAAATGCCTGACGCGTACGTACTACTATTTTTTATTGCCTTACTTTGTGCCATAGCTACTTATTTCGTCCCTGCTGGAGAGTTTAAAAGAGTTACAAACGGTACTGTTACAACGACAATACCAGGAAGTTACCATTCTGTTCCACAATCGCCAGTAGGGTTTGTTTCTTTTTTTACCGCTATTGAAAAAGGAATGACACTTGCTGCTCCTATCATCTTTTTAATTTTATTTACAGGTGGAGCCATTGCCATTCTTGAAAAAACAGGTGCTCTTGACGGTTTAATCTATCATGTGATTAACAAATTTCGGAATCAGCAATTACTTTTCATTTGTATTGTCGCCGCACTCTTTTCTCTTCTCGGAACGACTGGCATTATCGTTAACTCAGTTATCGGCTTTATCCCCATCGGCATCATCGTTGCACGCACATTGAAATGGGATGCTATCGTTGGCGTAGCAATTATTTATTTAGGTACTTATGCTGGTTTTAATGCTACTATATTATCTCCCTCACCTTTAGGCATTTCACAAAAAATCGCAGAACTTCCGATGTTTTCAGGGATTGGGTTACGTACAGCAATCTATATCTCTTTTTTAATTGCTACCATTTTGTATATTAATTGGTATATAAAACGTTTAAAAAAATCGAATAAAGGAAGCATACTCGGCGATAACTGGTTTCCAAGTAATGCTCTTTCAAGAGAGAGAGAAATAGAGAAAACTGAAGTTCCTTGGACAATACGTCACAAATTAATTTTACTCGTCTCAGCTTTATCATTAATTGTATTTTTAATAGGGGCTTTTCGACTACATTGGACAGATGCAGAAATGACCGCTACTTTTATTTTCATCGCAATTACAGCAGGAATATTCGGCGGTATGAAAGCGAACGATATCGCTTCTACTTTTCTAGCAGGCTGCCAAAATCTCATATACGGTGCTTTGATCGTCGGAATGGCTCGTTGTATTTCAGTCATTCTAGAACAAGGCAAATTACTTGATACAATTGTTAATCAACTCGCACAGTCTCTCGAAGGACATAGCCCTGTATTTGGCGTTATCGGTATGTATGTAAGTAGTGCCGCATTACATTTCCTCATTTCATCTGGGACAGGAGAATCTGTTATTTTCATTCCGATATTAGCTCCATTAGCTGATTTCATGCACATTACACGCCAAGTTACAGTACAAGCTGTTATGCTCGGCGAAGGTGTAGTGAACTGCTTAAATCCAACTTCCGGTGTTTTAATGGGCGTACTCGCAGCGAGCGGCATTTCTTACGGAAAATGGATTCGATTTATGGCTCCTCTTGCATTCATTTGGTTTATTATTGGACTTATTTTTCTTATTATTGGGGTGAATATTGAGTGGGGACCGTACTAAAAGGTTTACAATATACTTAACTTGATGATACAAAAACATCTATTCTATTTACCTCTCCAATCCTATGAAAATTATTGATTCTAGTATAGATGTAAGAAGGGATTAATCATTATGATCAATCCCTTCTTACAAAATATAATACCTTTACAAATCTTAGTTCCAAATTTTATTTACCCATTCCGGATGATCAATAAAAGGATTGCGATTATGTTGATATTTTGTAAAAATTATTTCATTACGCTTTCGCTCTAAATCATCGACCGGATCTTGTTCATTCCATTTTAGTAATACAGATAGTTTCCCCATGTACGGATCTTTATTGTTATTCACCTTTTCATTTAGTTCCAAATCTATTTCACCGCTATCCCCTTCGTAACGAACAGCCATGTAAAACAGCATTCTAGCGATGTCTCCTTTTACACTATCACGAGGTTCCCAAGAATCACTATCATATTTACATTCTGTCGCTTCCGAATGATTTACACCACCATTATCAAAATCCAGATTTCCACGTGAACTATTTACAGATACATCCGTCGCTCTTAAATGATGCAGATCTGTTCCAGGTCCTGCAGCCGTTCCAAAATCACCATGAGATTTTGCCCAAACATGCTCTCGATTCCAGTTATTAACTCCTGAACCATTCGTAAGTTTCCCTTGCGAACGCCCAGTATATAAGAGTATTACATTGTTTTTATTATTTGGATCTTCATCCGTATCTCTTAGCGCTTCCCAAACCGCACTGTATGATAACTTTGTATGATCATCAATAATATTATGAAGTTCCTTCTTTAATTCCAAACCCGTTTTTCCTATTGCATTATTATAATATGTATCGTCATAGCTTTTTACAGTCATCTCTTGTGGTGATACAGAAGCTACTTCACCATGTATAGTATCTGTGAATGATAGAGATGCAGAACCTAAAATAAAGAATGAAGATAGTGTAACCATAGCAAGCTTTGTATTTCGAAACTTCATATACCCATTTCCCCTTTAAAATATAATTTGAAGTCATTTACTAAAAATGGTCTCCCTAAAACTACGAAAACGTTTAAAACTCCATTCCCCTTCTCTTTTTATTTAATACAAAACCCTAATCAGTCTGTATCATTTCCATACTTTTGGTTTATCTACTTTTCAAACAAATTCACTTTTCACAAGGAATATCCTTCCCTAGTAAAGATTATTAAACTATTCTTTACAATTAAAAAGTAGTTTAATGTTAACTTATAAATTTCAATTTTTTTATGCAATTATGCATATTTAATAAATTTTTCAAAGAAAACCGTGCAATAAAACAGATAGAGTCTAGGACAGCAATCGTACAAATCGAGATGATAGCTCGGCTCTTCCTTTTTCCATAACTGTCTTTATTTTTTGTGTAAAACTCTTCTTTCTCTAAAAAATAAGTACAAAAATAGATTGGATACCATGTAGGCACCAATCTATTTTTATTAAAGAAACTGTGTTAATTCTGCATTGACAACACGTTGTGCAGTAATGATAACACTTTCAGCTGTTATTCCATACACACTATATAGTCCACCAGGTTGATTAGGAACAATTTGAACTTCATATTCTAATGCTTGTCCAAAAGCAGGATGAACTAAACTTAGAGTTTCAATAGTAGAAGCATTAGAATTCACATTGAAATTCACCTGTTCAATTAATACTATTGAACCGTCAAGTCTAAAAACTCTAGCTACTCCAGTAAGCGGGCCAGCAGTACGGTTAAGGATTTTCACCCTAACTCTATTTGCATTAGCAGGTTGATTTCCCAAGTTTTCAATAGGACCTGTAGTAAAAGCCATTTTACATTCACCTCCATTATATTATTACGATATTCAATGTTATATATTAACGTTATAAACTAATTACTCAATTTTTTCTAAATAAAAAAGCTCATTTCTTATATTTTTCAATAAGAAACAAGCTTTTCTTTTTCAACTATCATTCCTAAGGTAAATCTATCTGTCTCGGAAACTTTTGGAGCTAATTGACGTTTATGTTGAGCATACAACTACTTCTATTTATTTGGCATCGAAGCTATATACTTTTTAACTACTTCATATACATATTCTTGATTTGCCGCTGCTGTATTTGGATTGTATTTTCCGCCGTTTGTTTTATTGTTAGATAATACTCTAATTCCTAAAAATGGTACGTCATAAGCTTTTGCGATTTGTGCTGCAGCAGCGCCTTCCATTTCTTCTACAGATGTACCGTATTTTGTATGGAACCACTTAATTCTATCAACTTCATTATTCCAAACGTCTGCTGAACCTATCGTACCCTCAACCACTTTACCTTTTGTATATGTATCTTTCACTGCATTAGCTGCTGCAAGTAAATCCTTATCTCCCTCGTAGTATCGGATTTTCTCAGCATTTGGATCTTCTCCTGCACTTCCTTCAGAAGCCATTAAATCCATAGATATCCATTTTGTTGGCTCAATCCCTTGATTCTCATCCATATTTGTGGTTTTTAATGAACCTATATTTGCAACTTGTTTTCCTAACACAATATCAAATACGTTTAAATTAGAATCATGGCCACCCGATGTTCCTTGGTTAATAATCGCTATAGGCTTATATTTTTCAATAGCCACTGCTGTAGCAGCTGCTGTATTTTCCATTCCTTTACCTGTTTTCGCAACGATTACGGGATAATTGTCGACAGTTCCTTTATAAAATACAAATGTTCCAGACTTTTCTTCTTTCACATTTTTTAACCTTTTCGCAAATTTTTCTGCTTCTATCGGCATTGGACCTTGAATTAAGATAGGCTTTTCGTTGCTTTTTGCCTCAACAACTTGTTTTGGACTCGCATTACATCCCGCAAGTATTGAGGATGACAATGCAATAGTAGTTACTAGGGCAGCACATTTTTTTAACATATTGTTCTTCATAAATAATCTCTCCTCTTTCTCTTGTTGTTTCATATGCTCGATGTTTTCGCCCAAAGAAAAAAGTTCTAGAAATTGTAGAAGAATCTCTACTTTCTAGAACTACGGTAGTCAAAGTTAATGAAGCAAAAGACGAGGTCAATGCTACATTATAGAACGGTAGCTGCTCCATACACAAACCGACCGAATACTTTAACCCGTAGTCCAGTTCTTTCATTGGGAACTAGGTAGAAACGCTCGGACCATATTACCGAGTATATACGAGTGATGTTATTCAAAATTATTATATGGATAATATAACAAACTATTAGTGTAGACGCAATATAAATATGAACATTATTTCATTTCACTCTAAAAATGTTCGTCTTTAAAATGTTATATACTGAAAAATCTTTTTTTTTGATGTTTTATACCGTAAAAAGCAGAATCCGTATACTTAATTAGATCATCCTACAGCAACCGTTAAGAAACATCTATCTAAAATAAAAAGAAGTTCCATAATATTTAGAACTTCTTCCCCTATGTATATTTACTTCGTTATCTCACCAAACTGGGCTCTCGTCACTTTCGCTAAGTCATCCACTTTAAGTTCAATTTGTATACCAATTTTTCCGCCGCTTACAATGATCGTTTCAAGTGATTGAGCACTTTCATCGATACATGTAGAAAATAACTTCTTCATTCCGACTGGTGAACAACCGCCGCGAATATACCCTGACACTTTCGTAATATCTTTAACAGGTATCATTTCAATCTTCTTTTCACTTACTGCTTTTGCGGCAGCCTTTAAATTCAGTTCCTCATCTACTGGAATAATAAACACATGATAATTTTTACTATTCCCTTGAGCGACTAAGGTTTTATATACTTCTCTTACTTCTCGTCCAATTTTCTTGGCTACTGACACGCCATCAATTTTCCCATCGTCTGGATCATATGACATCATCGAATATTCAATTTTTTCTTTATCTAATATTCTCATCGCATTCGTTTTATCTTTTTTCATGTGCTTCTCCTTAAAAGGTTATTTCATATTATTAAGTTTTCTTTTATTATACACCCTTTTCCATTTCTCCTACATAACTTCACGCATTTTTCAAAACTGAAAATATTGATATTTCAAAAACCATCTGATATAATTTGGAAAAACTTATGTTAAGGAGAGATTTGTAATGCGAAATTTTAATACTTCTTTCCAACTTCATCATCATACGTAACGCCGTGTATCCGAAGAAAATTTTTTCTTCGTGGGTACAGGGCTTTTCCTGTTTACCCACGAAGCGTTCATAAAGCTATGTGGGTATTTTTATACCCGCATAGCTTTTTTTAATTTAAAAAAGGAGTGATTACAGTGGAAATGAAAAATGTAAAAGGAACAAAGGACTATTTACCAGAGGAGCAAGTGCTGCGAAATAAAATTAAAAGAGCGTGTGAAGATACGTTTGAACGTTATGGCTGTAAACCGTTAGAGACACCTACGTTAAATATGTATGAACTTATGTCTTACAAGTATGGCGGTGGTGATGAAATTTTAAAGGAAATATATACACTTCAAGATCAAGGAAAACGTGAGCTTGCTTTACGTTACGATTTAACAATTCCATTCGCAAAAGTCGTGGCGATGAATCCAAATATTCGCCTACCTTTTAAACGGTATGAAATTGGGAAAGTATTTCGAGATGGTCCGATTAAACAAGGGAGATTTCGTGAGTTTATACAATGCGACGTTGATATAGTCGGTGTTGAGTCTGTAATGGCAGAAGCTGAACTTATGAGCATGGCGTTTGAACTATTCCGAACGTTAAACTTAGAAGTAACAATCCAATATAATAACCGAAAATTATTAAACGGTATTCTTCAGGCGATTAACATCCCTACTGAATTAATGAGTGACGTAATATTATCATTAGACAAAATTGAAAAGATTGGGATTGATGGTGTACGGAAAGATGTATTGGGGCGTGGAATTACTGAAGAAATGGCTGATACGATATGTAATACCGTATTATCTTGTCTAAAGCTTACAATTGCTGACTTTAAAGAAGCTTTCAATAATCAACTCGTTACCGATGGAATAAACGAATTACAACAATTACAGCAATATTTAATTGCTCTTGGAATAAACGAGAATGCTATATTCAATCCGTTTCTAGCACGAGGACTTACAATGTACACAGGTACCGTATATGAAATCTTTCTAAAAGACGGCTCGATTACATCCAGCATAGGTAGTGGTGGTCGTTACGATAATATTATCGGAGCATTCCGTGGTGATAATATGAACTATCCAACAGTCGGTATTTCATTCGGTTTAGACGTTATTTATACAGCACTCTCACAGAAAGAAACAAAATCCTCTACAGCGGACTTATTTATTATCCCACTCGGGACAGAATTACAATGCTTGCAAATTGCCCAGCAATTACGATCCACTACTTCATTGAAAATTGAACTTGAACTAGCAGGACGCAAACTAAAACGCGCCCTTAATTATGCCAATAAAGAGAACATCCCTTATGTACTTATTATTGGTGAAGAGGAACTTAGTGCAGAAACCGTTATGCTAAGAAATATGAAAGAAGGTAGTGAGGTGAAGGTTCCTCGTGCTTCTTTAAGTAATTATTTATAATAAAAACCACCCTCGTTTGGGTGGTTTTTCTATTTTATAGATAACCTATAATTAGTTTACATAAAATGATTATAATCTACTCAAAACTACAAATATATAATATCCAATCACCTATTATTTTTGGTAAGATATAGATTGTTTTAGGAGGATTAACTTTGAAAACCTACATCCAAGCACTAAAATGGACTACAGGGATCTATCATCTTTTATTACTTCCTTGTTATTATTTATTTCAAAGTCTTGTTAACCTATATGGGATACCTTTACTACTATTGATTGTTTTACATATCACTACTTTTTTATTAGCTAAAAAAGAAGGCATGAATACGTATCCTCATTATATCGGTATTATCGTTACTCTAGTTGCCTTCTTTCCTTATATAGCAATCGTTCTACATATTATAGCAGCAATCTTCCTTTTATTAGACGCTACTTCCACTACTAAAAATGAAGTTTGTAATTCATAGTAGGATAAAGCGAAACTTTTATTACGGATGGTGTTGTCTATATTAGCACACACCAAAGTCTTTTTCACAAGTAGCACGCCTCCCGCTAACTCCTTTGCTTCAGTAAAGTTTTGAGGTGAATCGGCAAAGAGCAAAATCAGTAGCACACTCTAGCCTTATTGCTAATATCCAAAAAGGATTTACTTTTTAAGTAGATCCTTTTTTAATAGAAAAGCGAATTCCTTACTTTGGATTAATGAAAGAATATTCCGATTTATTTTTATAAAATTCTAAATATTTACAATAAACCTAAATTAACATACATTTTAGTTACACAAAAAAATCTAAGTTTAAAGGAGATGAATTCATGCTTAAAAAGTTGGTAGTAGGTGCAGTGTTAGCTGCTTCATCATTAACTGTAGGATTGGGATCAGTATTAGCTAGTACCGAAAAGGATTATACGATTGCCTCTTTCGAATATGTAACTGTAGATGAAAAGGCTGTAGATTCGTTTAACAAATTGGGTGCTCCATCAAAGGAAGACGTAAAAATAACTTTAGTTCTACCGAAACAAAATCAAAATGGAGACTGGTTATCTTATGGATTTTCGAACAAAGAAAGTTTAGAGTCTTTTATTGAAAAAGATAAACAAAGGTTGAATCATACAATCACTCCCCTTGGTGTTGGAGGGAGCGGACCTGGTAGTACAGACTTCTATAAACGTACAGGTAGCGAGTATTTTTCTCTAAGTAGCGGTTATAAAAACTTGTCTGCTAGTTGGCAAAATCAAATTGTTTCTGTACGTACAGCAGCTCCTACTGCTAGCTATTCAACAACGCTATGGGAACGTACTTCAACTGAAGGATATGGAAAAGGTGTTGTTTTTAGACACGCTGATTGGTATGGTAAAACTGCAAACTTGAGTGACTTTGCAACTTCAGCAGTTGAAGTTAAAAAGTAAAAAACATAGAAATAAAGTGAAACTTTAATCAGTGGGGGTTTTGTTCATCCCCCACTGATTATTAGCCTTCACCAATCGGGCTTTTACGGGCAGCCCGACCCCCACCTAACTTCTTTGCTTCCACTGAATTTTGAGGTGGAGGGCTTACTGCCCGTTAATGCGGGATAAAAGGTGTTTCCACATATGGAAACACCTTTTATTTCTACAACTATTTCACATATCTCTCCTATATCCATTTCAACTCTTAACTTTTATTTTGTGTATTTCTACTTTCCAAAACTTTCTCCATATTATGAGTTGCCCATTCCATCATTAATAGAATCATTGGACGAAGTGATTCACCAAGCTCAGTTAACGAATATTCTACTTTTGGAGGTACTTCGCGGTACACTTCGCGATGTATGATACCATCTGCTTCAAGTTCTCTAAGCTGCAGTGTTAACATTCTTTGTGTGATATTAGGTTTTAATCTTTTTAATTCATTAAACCTCTTTGTACCATCTAATAAATGATACAAAATAACCCCTTTCCATTTCCCTCCAATGACCTCAACCATCGCTTCCACTGGACAAGAATATTTATTTAAAAATGGGTAATTTATATTATTTTCTTTTGAACAATCCATAATAAATCCCTTCCCTTAACATTAGTATCTTTTTTGATACTATACCACATAAATGTGCGTACTTGTTTCCATGTTACTTTAAAAATATAATTTACTTACAAAATAAATTAATGAAAAGAGGAACTTTTATGACAAATACAAACCAAATGACAAAAGAAAAAATTATGGAGGCTTTTCATTTCAGACATGCATGTAAAGCGTTCGATCCTATGCAAAAAATTTCAGAAGAGGATTTTAATTTCATTTTAGAAACAGGCAGATTATCTCCTTCTTCTTTTGGATATGAACCTTGGAAATTTGTTATCGTACAAAATAAAGAAGTAAGAGAAAAACTACAACCATATTCATGGGGTGCTGGTGGGCAACTTGCAACAGCAAGTCACTTTGTCATTGTTCTTTCAAGAAACATTAAAGATATGCATTATGATGCAGATTATATTAAATATATGATGAACGATATTATTGGATTACCTGAAGACACTCAAAAAATTAGATATGAATTCTTCAAAAAGTTCCAGGAATCAGATTTTAACTTATTACAATCCGACCGTGCTGTATTTGATTGGGCATCAAAACAATCTTATATCGCTTTAGGTAATATGATGACGAGTGCAGCTCAAATTGGTATTGACTCTTGTCCAATAGAAGGATTTGATAAAGAGAAAGTAGATTCTTTACTTCGTCAAGAAGGCATTGTAAACGACGATAATTTTGAAGTATCCGTTATGGCTGCCTTTGGTTACCGTAAAGAAGAGCCAAAGCGTGATAAAACAAGACAGACTATGGATACAATTGTTGAATGGATTTAGTAATATAGCACTCAAAAAATATTCCTCCTTATTGCTGGATACTCATACTAAAGAAGTAGAATTTGATTTTTCTTATGTATGAAATTGATTTTCCATGGAAAGATATGTTAGTATGTATGCAGTTTGAACGCTCTATTTTTTAGAGTCGAACAGGAGGAGAATGAATATGTCTGATATTGAAGTTGGCGAAGTGTTTACTCTTAGTGATGAGAATAACGAGGATCAGGAAGTAGAAGTACTTGGAGCGATGGATGTCGAAGGCGCAGAATATATTGCAGTTGCCTTCGTAGAAGACATTCAAACCGAAACTGAGGAAGACATTGATATCTTCTTTTTAAAAGTAGAAGAAGATAATGAGTTTTCATACATTGAAAATGATGAAGAGTTTGATAAAGTATCGGCTGCTTTTGATAAGATTTTGGATGAGCAAGAAGAGCAAGAGTAATATTCGTTAAAAACTCGAGGGGGATGCATATCCGCCCTCTTTTTTTATTCATCACTTACCAAGCTACATGTATTAAAGAGACTTATGCAGCCATTCCAGTACATCTTTCATCGCAAAAGGACCATCTTTTTTTACATGCTCCGCAAATTCCGAAACGAGACGTAGTGTTCTCACACTTTCGATTGGATGCTCTCCTGATGCACTTTCAGCAGAAAGCATCACTGCATTCGTCCCGTCTAGTACAGCTTGAAAAACATCGGTGACCTCTGCCCTTGTAGGAATAGAATGATCTACCATAGATTGAAGCATTTGTGTTGCTGTAATAACATATGTATTCGTTCGATTACATTCACGAATCATCATTTTTTGTAAAAGCGGAATAATTTGATACGGCAATTCCACTCCTAAATCCCCCCTTGCAATCATAATTCCGTCTGCTTCTTTACATATATCTTGAAAATTCTCGATTGCTTCCATCGTTTCTATTTTTGCAATTAAACTTGGAGACGTTTCTTTATGCTCTTGTATAAAATTTCGTATTTCCTTTATATGACTAGGTTTTCGTACGAAAGAACACGCGATAAAATCAACACCCTCCTTTAAAAGAAATTGAATATCTTTTTTATCTTTCTCTGTAATAGCCGGTAAACTAACTGTCGCACCTGGTAAATTCACCCCTTTATGAGATGAGATATTACCACCTGTCTTGATCTTTGTTTCTATTCTTTCCTTACTTACCTTTTCAACAATTAATTCAACCTCTCCATCATTAATCAAAATTCTACTGTCTACTTTCACATCATTCGCAATACCTACATAATCCACACTTGCTTCTGTATTACTCCCTATGACTGGTTGCGTATGTAAAAGAAAAGAATCCCCGGCCTTAAGTGTAATTTGATCTTCCTTCATTTCACCTAATCTTATTTTAGGACCTTGCACATCACCTAAAATTTTAATAGAGTCATCTAAAGATTTCACTAAACGAATGATGTCTTTATGACTTTCATGCGTGCCATGTGATAAATTTAGCCGAACAATTTTCATACCATTCTTTATTAACTGCACTAACGTTTCTTTATTATTACTTGCTGGTCCTATTGTACACACTCGATCAATTGTCATTCTTGCCACCATCCTTTTTCAGATAGGTTTCCCACAAAAATTTAAAAATAACATAGGGAATACAATAACAACTTTAAACTTTACAAACGAAGTAATCCCACATACAAACGTAAAATTGCTTCGTACATGATTGATTTATACCGTGTTTCGTTTTTACCGTTAATACTCTCCTTTACTATCTTTTCTTTTTCCGCCGCTACAATTAATGAATACATAATCCGATTTTTTTGTATTACATTCGATGCGATGCTTCTAACCACCTTTCATTACCACCCTACTTTTCATTCATGTGCTCTTCTATAAGTGTAAATCTACATTTACATGAATTTCATATTGGTAACCCTATTTTCATGTTCGCTAAGCAATTGAAGCTATATTCAAATTATTAAAATGAAGATATGTTAAATCAAAAGTAAAAGAAAAGTTAAGTATCGGATAGATTATTGAGAGTTTCGAAATTTTCATATATTGTATGAATTGAGTTCGAACTCAAAAATTTAAAAAGGTGGGAAAATTAGTGAATATGAAAAAATCTTTATCGGTGACAACTTTAGGGTTAGCGGTTTTAGGTTTTGGTTTTACTAATAACGCAAGTGCCTCAGAGGTGGGTGCTGCAGACAAGCAGCCTGTTTTAGTTGACTTTGATACAATTCAATCAACAAAAACATCCAATGTTTCTAGTTTGACTGTTGCAGCTGCACCTAAGAATGATTCTAACATTAGCGTCTATACTCCCTTTTTTGGTAACCCATATGCAGTTGCTCAATCTAAATCAACTACGACCGAAGACTATATTTATGCAAAAGCAAGGACTTTCAATGGCGATGGCTCATTAGTGAATACGAAAAGTAATAATGCAAAAAAATCATCTTATGTAAGTGCAACAGCGACCAACACAAGCGTTTATTATGGAGATGATTACGCTATTGGTAATCATACCTATAAATTAAATGGTTATAATGATGTGAATCACGAAACAAAAGCTTCCTGGTAAGAAAGAGAAAAAAGATATGCATCTTGCATATCTTTTTTCTCTTATATTTTAAATAGATTGAGGTGTTATTTATGAAAAAAATATATATCATTATCGTTTGTTTACTTATTTCGTTCATTACAATGTATGTTTTGTTCCATGCTTCAATTATACAACCTTATACACTTTCCAAAGAAAATAAGAGAGAGAAACAAACCAATACTATTTCATACGGCTTAAAGGATAATCAAGGCCAACATATTAACAATGGTAGTGAAATTACTAGTGAGAATAATACAATTAACGTATCGTTATCATTTATACATAATATTGACGAAGACCGAAAGTATGGATTAATTGTTCTAGAAGATTACGTACAAAAACCTTTTAAAATAGAAAATACTGTAAATGAACTGTCACACTACTCTTTCGATATGAAACCAAATAGTTCGATTACTACGAAAATCTCTTTACACACTTCTCCTAACGCAAGCGAATTAGCCTTTTTGATTATTAAAAAACCCGAATATAAATTAAAAGATAATGACTTACATAAAGCGTCTATACTAGAAGAGATTTTAAGTATGCGATATTCAATACATCATCCTCATAAAGAAAGTGAAACATTAAATTCTACCCATATACAGCCAAATACTATTTTAAAAGATGGTCTTTATGAGCCATTATTTGTTACGAGCAATGAAGAGAAATTGCAAACGGTATTTTCTGAAAAGGAAGGTGAAGCATTAACTCTATCTAACGGTAATGAAACAAAAGATGAAATACCTTATGCAATCGTGGCCTTTAAAGATTGGGAACAAGTTGCATTATTCCATAATAAAAACGTCGCTTATACTACAGTCGCACCAGAAACGAGACAAACTTTTACTTTCACACTACCTGCAGTGGAACAGGAAAGTAATTTCCAACTAGTCGCATTTCCATTTCCTTATAAAGTTAGTGAAGATCATTATGTCAGTCAACAAGCATACGGTTCATTTCGTATCGTAATTGAAAATAAAAAATAAATATGTTCCCACTATATACAATTACGACAACGTAAAAAGCCTACTCACACAAGTAGGCTTTTTCATACTACGATAACTTCGTCAATAACTGATTTAAATCTTTTTTCGTTTTCGACGTTAACGACTTCATTTTCGTAATATCGATCTTTTCTTTTTCCGCGCCTACAATTAACGGATACATACTTTGACCGATTGTTTTAGAATCCGTCGGATGTGATGCTTCCAACTCTTTTTCAATGACATCCCACTTCTCATTAATTTGTTTTCCAAGTTTATTTACTGTTTCTAATTTAGGGTTAGCAGCTAATTGCTTGTCTAAGCTTTCAATTAATGCCACAACTTCTTTTACATTTGTTTTCACAGCTACACTTTTCTTCGGATCTTTAGTAGTCTTTCCACTTGTCGTTTGGTCTGTCGTTTTCCCGCTAGTAGTTTGATCGGTTGCTTTGCCACTTGTAGTTTGCTCATTCGTTTTTCCTGTCGTTTCTTTTTCTTTTGTCGTTTTGCCGTTATTTTCTGTTCCAGATGATTCTTTTGTATTTTTTGCATCCTTATCTGTTTTTTCATTTGAAGAAGTATTTGTTTCTTTTTCAGTATCTTTCGTTGTTTTTGACGCTTCATCTGTACTTGTCGTTTTTGTTTCTCCTTCATTTTGTGCTGTTACTTGCTCTTTCTTTTCTGCCTCTTTATCTGCTGATGGACTACAAGCTGCCATAGTAAGCATTGTACCAATTGTTATCGATGCGATAGCGACCTTTTTCATTTTCATATAAATCCCCCTATGTTTACTTAATTTATCCTCCCCTTTACGATTCTATTTCCCCTTAAAAAATCCCTTTTCATACGAATCACCATCTTTCCGACAGTAATCTTCATAATAATACGTACAAAAACTGATAAACCGATTTGAATATTCGAGTTTCTTCTACTTCATTTTTCCTCTCTGCTGTAAAAGAAAAAGAGTATATTGTCACATCAAGAATTACTATCCTCATATGACGATATACTCTCCTATCAAATTTTTCTCTTTCTTGACATTTTATTTATACAAAAAAATATAAATATCTTAATTTTTTTGTTTCTCAACTATTGTTAACATAATATTTTTATGAGAAACCACCATTCGAATGAATGACTTGCCCAGTAATCCACTTCGCTTCTTCACTTACTAAAAAAGATATTAGGCGCGCAGCATCCAATGATTCTCCAACTCTACCTTGCGGGAATTTCCATACTAAATAATGTTCTAATTCCTCTGTAATCCACCCCGTATTCGTCGGTCCTGGATCAACGGCATTAACGGTAATCCCCTTCTCCATCGCAACTGGTGCTACTGATTTTGTAAATGCTTCAATTGCCCCCTTCGTTGCCACATATGCTAGTTCATCTGGCATTGGATCTAATGACTGCCCTGAAGTAAGATTAATAATACTTCCACTCTTCTTGTATGCATAATGTTTTATAAATAATGAACTTAATAACATAGTTGCCCGAACATTCACTGTATAATGTTTATCTAACTGTTCTACATTTAATTCCTCAATTCTCGTATGAGTAGCATACGCTGCATTATTAATTAAAATAGATGGATCACCTAATCGTTCTGATACCATATAAAACAAACGATTTGGTGAATAAGACTGTGATAAATTGATTTCTGCCATTTCACATCGAACACCGTAACTTTCAATCTCCTTCTTCAACAAAAAGGGCTCTTGATCATTCATTCCCCATGGCATCGCTTTATCATACTGAGACCAGTATGTGAAAAAAATGTCTATCCCTTTTTGAGCAAGCACCTTGCATACAGCTGCACCAATTCCATTCAGACGAGTTGCCCCTGTTACAATTGCTATTTTCTTCACCTTTTCTCCTCCATCTATGGATAAATCCCCTGCACGAATACAGAGGATCTACCTTCTTAATTAATATTTGACAATATACGTTCTGCACCTAATTTTAAAATTTTAATAAAGATATAATTTACAATCGTAAACATTGCAAATAAAACGATAAACATAACCCAAAGTCCGACTTGAAGGAAGAAGTATAATACACTTACTCCGGCTACAATAATTAAAGCTATTAAAATATTAGCTAAAAAATTCCACAAAGTTGTATATCGACTTTTAAATAATTTCTGCTCTGTATCCCAATGAATATCTGCAGTTTGTGCGTCCCAGCGTGTTCCAATTAAATTAATTAATAACAACCCGTTCGCACTTAGTAAAAACCACAGTATCATGAAGACTGGAGAAATTCCAGCTACAACTGCCATCGTAATACCAAATACTGCTAAAATAATCACATTAATTAACCAAGCAGTGATCGCTTTCGCAAAAAAGATATCCGAAGCTTTTACTGGTAAATATCGATTCACAAACCATGAGTTTCCATCACGTGAAAATGACGTCGTTGCAATGACGTTACTACCCATCAAAAATAACGATGCACAAAGACCAACACCGATTGCAAACCCCGTTGTCTCTGGATTGTTAATATACTCTGTAATAAACTTTAAATTCCCATCTTGTACAAATAAAATAAAGAACAACATAATCGGCATAACGAAAGTTTGTACGATACAATTTAAGAAAAATTGTGGTGTACGGAATAACGTTTTAAATTCTTTTTTCACATACGCTTTCAAATGTGAACTTTGTACGGTTGATTTCTGTAAACCTTCTGCTGAAATGACCTCTTTTTTTGCTGTACTCGTTGAAAGTCCAATAACCCCTTTTAAATATGTACGCTCTGCAATGTAATAAAACAACACAAAGAAGACAAATGAAATAAGGGCAAAGATCATTACATATAAAGGTCCCTTCCAATTTGCACTTTCTACTAATGCCACTGCTCCAAAATATGTAGTTGGAAAATAATTTGTCATTTGTACTATAAGAGAAGATTGATTATTTACAAGATATTCCGCAGCCCCATCTCCAGAAAACGCACTTTTATTTCTCCACTGCATAAATACGTTAATTCCTACAATAAATAGTATACTTACGATTCCAATAAATATATTTCCTCGATCTTTATTTTTTGCTATATTTGTATACCTCATGATTACTGTCATCAGTAACGAAGCTAATACTAACGGAACGATCGGGAAAAGTAAGTAAATAAAAATCATATATATGTAATATGTAATAAACGCGCCACTTTTTAAACCGTACGTAATGAAGATTGGTAATAAAATGAATGAACTCATTACGTATTGTGTAATTAATACCGTTAAAAATTTTGCCGAAATAATTTGCGCTGGTTTTAATGGTAACGGCAGTAACATTTCAATATCATTGCTGTAGTAAAATACAGTTAAAATGTTCGTAATACTCATTAAAAATACCCATATACTCGCAATCGCCAATCCCATTGCGATAATCATTCCTGGGTCTTGCCCTAATTGTTTCATACCTTCATACATTCCGTGCGTCATCGAACCAAATATTAAAAAACCAACAAATAAAATAGCTGCAAATGAAAATACATATGCCCATCGCTTCTTCTTATCTGTTATGAAATCTGCATAATTTAATTTCAATAATACTTTCGTTAACGTCCAAATTTTACTCATTGCCCGTCATCTCCAAGAACATTTTTTCAAGTGATTCATTGGATTTAAAATGATCTCTCATTTCATTTAAATTTCCTTTAAACTGCAAATTCCCCTTATTAATAATAGCAACCCGGTCACATATTTTTTCCGCGACTTCTAATACGTGTGTAGAGAAAAATACAATCTTTCCTTTATCCGCATGCTCTCTCATCATTTCTTTTAAAATATAGGCAGATTTCGGATCAAGCCCTGTTAACGGTTCATCTAAAATCCATACATCTGGCTCATGCACGAGCACACCAATAATAACAATCTTTTGTCTCATACCGTGTGAATAACTTTGAATTTGATCAGATAAAGCATTATAAAGGTCAAATTTCTTCGCTAAAGACTCTATTCGTTCTTGGCGTACTTCTTTCGGCACTTCATACATATCTGCCATAAAATTTAAATATTCAATTCCCTTTAATCGTAAAAACATATCTGGGCTATCTGGAACATAACCAAACGTCTTCTTCGCTTCCATCGGC
Source organism: Bacillus cereus group sp. BceL062 (assembly GCF_051780025.1). NCBI lineage: Bacteria > Bacillati > Bacillota > Bacilli > Caryophanales > Bacillaceae > Bacillus > Bacillus cereus group sp. BceL062. Next base: position 325,930 of record NZ_JBPWGY010000003.1, read on the forward strand.
TCTTCCATAATATTTTTGCCGTTAATCGTAATAGTCCCTTTGTCCACCCCATGAATACCAGTAATCATCTTAATTGTCGTTGATTTACCAGCACCATTCGGTCCTAAAAACCCAAAGATTTCTCCGCTAGGCACAGATAAACTTAAATCTTTTACTGCATAGGTAGACCCATTATAACTTTTTGACACATTCGTAATTTCAATCATTACATCCAATCCTTTCCTTAATTACCAATTAACTATATTGATATTATAGCATACTTCTATTTTAAGATTTTTACATTTTTCAGTTTATTTAACCTTTAAAATAAATGTACACCCCTAATCCAACAATTAAAACGACGGCTAATATAATATAAATCATCGTAAGACGTTTAATATTTCCTTTTGTCGCTTTACTATAATTCGCATCACCATTTCTCCCGATTAACACCGTCGCAATTACAGTAATCACTACAAGTAATACAACAATCATGATCCAAGTTAGCATTCCTTCCTCCCCCTCCTTACAATCATTTTACAATATTATCCTCTTTATTACGCAGTATATTTCCTCTTTTTACTATTATTATGAAAAGAATTGGAAAACTATTATAACCATACATCTCTACACGTGATATATTTATAATATAATGTGATTTATTTCTAACATAATAAGGAGGATGTATTTATGAAAACAACTTGGATTAAATATTTAGGATTCCTCGGTTTCTTCGGTTTTCTCGGATTTTTTTATGAAAAAGGATTGTTTACTATGTTCTGTTTCTTCTCCTTCTTCACATCGTATAGAACGGTTCAACACGATGAACTGTTTGAACAAATTGTCAATAAATCGTGCCGCAATGCATTTATCGTTACATTACTAACTACCGCTATCATTATGTTTATTGAAATGTTATTTCCAAACCCTGCTTTACAAGAGATTGATATTGCTGTTATTTTCGCTACACTCATTCTTACGTTCGGTTTCTCTATGTTCTTTTACGATAAACCAGTTGATGAAATGGAAGATGCACCATGGCGTTCTTAACGAAAATAAAAGAATACCGCGCCAAATCGAATATGACACAAGAAGATTTAGCAAAGAGCGTTGGTGTACGCCGTGAAACAATTAGCCATCTTGAAAAAGGAAAGTACAACCCTTCCTTACAACTTGCTCACGATATAGCGAAGGCACTACATAGTACGATTGATGAGATTTTTATTTTTGAGGATTGATTAAAGGCATCCTGTCACCAGAATCACATAAAAAAATACCATCATTCTTTCCAAAAAGAATGACGGTATTTCTCATTGATTATCCATATAAAACTGCATGAAATACGCCTAACAGTAAGTATTGATCCTCTATATAATCATCATCATACACATTCATCTCGATGTAATACATATCTTCCTCAAGACGAATATTCCAATCTGCGATTACATAGCCCTTTCGTAATAACTTTCCAAGCCCAATTGAAGTTTTGTGAACAACATATTCTTCTCTCTTATATGTAAAGGTAAATAAGAAATTTGCGTCTAATAACTTTCCGTCACATACAAGTATTTCATGCTCTGCATCATTATTATCTTTGTACGTTACTAAAATCTTTCTTTGGCGCTGCCTACTTACATCCTTTGCAATGACGCGAATATTATCCTTACTATCCTTTATTTCATAAATGATATTACTACCGATTTTTGGAATGAAGTCTAGTACTCTCATCAACGTATTTTTATAGTAGCCCCGTACTACGCCTACTTGTTTGCTTTCATTATAAACTTCTATTGATATCGTATCCGCTTTACTATCACACGGTCGTTTGTAAGAAAGCTGCATCATTCGCTCTCCTCTTAAGTACTGATCAAACGTCACAGGATATTCTATCGCACGCAGTTCCTCATTTAGCTTATATAAATAACGCCCAACGCTCTCTATTAATACTGTAGTAGATATACGTTCCTGAAGTTCAAATTGTTGCCAACTGGAATAAATTCTCCACTGATTTTCCTCTTCATAGGAAAAACCAAGAATTATCTCATCACGGTCAGCCGTTTCATAATTCATATGTACGTTCTGCCCGTATTGAACTTGTTCCATCCACTGTCCTAAATAAATGCCGAGCTCTGCAACCTTCATGCATGACTTTTGAAAAAGTACTCTTTCACTCGCGCAAATCGTTACATCTCCTTCGATAAAGCCCTTTGAATAAGCATCATACCGTGGCTCATCCTTCTGCGGGAGACTTTTGTCTAACTCAAATAAAAACGTTAACATCCTTTATTCACCTCTAGTTGTTACACTAATCATACATGACATCGCATTACTCTGAGAAACTATTTATATACGTATATTTAATTCACGCATTATAACACGTGAATGACCTTGTATAGTAGCGCTATTTTTTATTCTATATCTTAGTATATGAACTTATATGAGCGATTTTTCTAATATATCTATCGTAACTTACAATATATCAACGATTTTTTTAATATATCTATCGCAACTTACAATATATCAACGATTTTTCAAATATATCTATCAAAACTTACAATATATCAACGATTTTTTCAATAAATCGATTTTTCGACAAATATCAGCACAATTAAAATGAAGCTACCTTTTCTTCCGCCACTTCCCCAATTTCTAAAATTTGTAGCAGACTCTCCACTTCATAAGTCGGCTTAACACCCGTCATATTTTCTTTCAAACTCGGATTATACCAACACGTATCAATGCCGTAATCTTCTCCGCCTTTCATATCAGAAGTTAGCGAATCTCCAACCATTAGTACACTTGATTTATCCGTAATCCCAAACTTTTCAAACGCATAATCAAAAATCTCACGTGCTGGTTTTTGATGCCCCACTTCTTCAGAAATAATAATATGTTCAAAGAAGTTACGTAAAGGCGAATTTCCAATTCTCGATTGTTGCACCTTCGTATATCCATTCGTAATAATACCTAGCTTGCAATCTTGTAGATTTTCACATAATTGCACTGCACCTTCAATAAGATGTACTTCTTTCCCTAAGTTTTCAAGGTATACATCACTAAATTGCTGCGCATCTACTTCTATATGATGAAGTGCAAATAATTGTCTAAATCGATCTACTGCTAATTCACTTAGCGTAATCATTTTATTCTCTAAATCTCTCCATAACCCATTACTAATCTCTTTATAACTTGCAAGATAATCATTATACCCTGTAGGCATGCCGAACTGCACAAACGCGTTATGTAATGCGTTTCTTTCCGTTTCAGGGAAATCTAATAATGTATCGTCTACGTCAAATAATATAACTTTGTATTTCATGATGTTTTCCTCAACTCCTATTTTCAAAACTTCATTTTCATAGCTTAATTATAAACTTTTATATATTTCATTATAAAGTGCTTTGACTCGCTCTTTATAGAATACACCTTTATCCTTTATTTTCAAATGTGCTATAAATAAGTTTGCTAGCATGACCGCTGTATCTATTCTATAAAATAAATTAACAATATGAGGGGTAGCATTAAAGATACTATCATTCTTATATCCATCTTTAAATTCATCCCAACTAACCTCATTTGTTTCAGCTATTCTCATAAGCTCCAATAATGGATGACCAATTAAAGCGTTATCCCAATCAACTATTGCTTTAACTTCTCCATTATACCCAATTAAATTGGCTGGTCGAATATCCATATGTAATAAACACTTTACATGATTAGCTGTACTAAGAATATGTTCAATTGTTTGTGCATCTGGAAGTTTAATACCACAATTCGTAATTGTATTAAAACCTTCTACTCGTTTCACAATGCGTTCCGCTATATACTTACTAATTGGCTCTTTAATATTCTGCTCGTAATGTAAACCTTCAATTGGCATACTATGAAGCTTGCTGACTAACTCCCCTATTTCGTATGCCGAAATTGGCATATGATCCGTAGCCACATAATCCGATATTAAAAAATCAAGTTCGGTAGAAAGATGCAATCTGTGTATACTTGGTACTGGAATACTTTTTGAATGACAATACTTAGAAAGCTCTGCTTCCTTTTGCAACGAAATCCGACTATTAAATAAATCTTCATTTATATTTTCTACTTCTCTTTCCCACGGCACTCGAAATGCTAAAGGTCCCTTTCCTGAATCTCCGCGAAAAACAATATTTTGCACTCCAGTTCCAATCACCTTTAAATCCTGCACAGCTAATTCCTTATATTCTTGACTTAATATTGTTGTTAAACTTTCCCTTAACTCCTCTGCTTTTAAACGTGTATGGATCATTTTATCCCCCGATTCGTAAGTTCTTTTCATCCATTTTCTCCTCGGTGCACAACATCCTCATAAACAAAATTATATCAACAATAAGAAAAGGAGGCTAATCCAAATCAGCCTCCCTTCTTCTTATTTTTCTTCTAACAATAACATTTTCATTTCCTCTAACGACTCTTTCGTAAAGCCAAGAGCTTTTTCAGCGTATACTTCAACTGATCCGTATTGCTTATGGATTCCATCAATCGCAGCTTGTAAATATTCGGCGCGTGCTTCAAACATTGCACCTAATATCGCTCTACTCTCATCGTTTTGTAGTTTTGCACCTAAAAAGGCCATCATTTTCTCGTTTAACTTTTCACGGAAACCATTACTTAATAAATAATCTTCCATTACTGTTTTCTCTGGTACACCTAGTAAAAGTAATAATAATGCTGATCCAAATCCAGTACGGTCTTTTCCAGCCGTACAGTGGTTTACTAATGGTAAGTTTTCCGGATTTTGTGCAAGTTGTAAGAAGCTCACGAACGCCTCGTTACCACTTACGAAATCTTGGTTCATTTTCACAAGATATTCACCTGGTTTCCCCAACAGAGAAAGGTCACCAACTTGGAAAAACTCATTTATATTTAAGTCTTTCGCCAAGTCTTGCATAACTGGTAAGCATACTTGACGAGCACCTGTAATCTCTGGATTTGGCTTATGCTTCACTTCAAAGTCTGTACGATAATCACAGATTAACTTTAATCCAGCTTTCTGTAAATACGCAATATCCCACTCTGTTAGTCCCGCTAATTCTTCAGAACGGTACAATTTGCCCCATTTTACTTTACGGCCTTCTGTCGTTTCATATCCTCCCATATCACGGAAGTTAAACGCTCCTTGTAGTGGCAATCTACGCTCAGCTACTGTCACTGCTTGTCCATTACTTCCTACTAGTCTAAAATATGGGCGTTCATTTTCACTCGGGTTTTCAATAGTGCATGATGATTCCCCGTTTACAGTTACAAGTAATTCTCCATTTTCTTCAATATAATCTGGTGAAGTACTCCAATAAATGCGTACTTCTTCTATATTATTTTCCCACTTTATATGTAACATATCATCTTCATTTCGTTCTACAGTTGCTTGTAGCCAATTTTCTTGCTGCTCCATTCTTTCACCAACGCTTTCTCTTATAATCAAATCTTTCTCTATTGTATTATAGGAATATCTACTTTGTCGTTCTCATTTTTCTTTTTATCTTACAAACAGGCAAAAAGTTCTTTTACTTGTTCATAATTTGTACACGGATTGCCTCGAAATGAGTTCGAGAGAGTACATCATTCATCCTCCTAAAACTTCCTCACATATCGATCAGTAGAACTAAGCAGCTGACATCCATTCTTCCCAAAAACATCCTTAATCCACTCATTTTGTACATTTGTCTCGCCAATATAATAAGATGCACCTATTTCCTTTAAGACAAACATTGCACCTGTAAAGAATGCTGCTTCGTACCCTTTATTTCGCATATTTGGAGCCATTACGAAATACATAAGTTTCCCTTCTTCTAACGTACCTTTCTCAATATGCGGGATTACAATTCCTATTGGCTCTTCGCTTGCAACTGCTGTTAAACAATGTTCTTTCCATTGCTCACCAATTTCTTGTTCCATCATATGTACAAATTGATTATAGTCGACTTGTTCTTCCGTCATTTCGTTCCAAAAAGAATAAAAAGTATCCTCTCCTACTTCTTCAATCAGCTTAAAATCAATTTCACTTTCTACATCTTCTACTTCATATATATCCTTAAATACAATCATGTTTTCAGTAACATATTCAAATGAATACGTTTCAAAACATTTCTTATACACATCATAATTTGGACTTTTTGAAGAGATCTCAAAATGTAATTTTTCTACCCCCTCTTTTTCAGCCTCAGCAACGCAATATTGCATGATCTCTTTTAATTGCTCTTCTGTAAAAGCCTCTGCATTATTTTCTTTTATCATGATAGAAGAAGCACTTCTTCTTATTTTAAAATGTTTTTCTAACTGTTCTATTGTCGTCATATTCTTCCCTCATCTATGTCATACTCGAATTTCTAATGGTTCTCCTTGCATGAGCAGGATTGTCCTTGAATATATAGAATACTAGAAAAGATCGCATCTTTAAAGTGCGGAGGAGGTTCTCCATTGGATATTACAGCATTGCAACAACAGTTAGAGCTTATACAACAAAATGACTATACGCAACTGCATCATATAAATGTAAATGAGTTAACTTTGAACATGCTTCAGTACATCGGAACGACTGATAGTTACGTTCGTTACCAACTTATATATAAATGTTTTGCGCATTTCATTCATCATGAATTCCTTATGGACGATCAGCTGAAATTACTGTTGCAAACATGTTTAAGTGATGAGTATTTATATTGTGACATTTACTCCCCACATACAGATGGGGTTTTCACACGTTCTTACACTGTTTCTTTAATTGCGTTAATACTTCAATTCGCTAACTCTCACTACTTTTTTACAGAAGAGGATATTGAAGAGATAAAAAATAAAATCATTACATATACAAACTTAGAAATGGACTTTCGAGGATATATCGAAAATAAAGGATGGGCTCATTGTATCGCCCACGTATCTGATGCTTTCACTGAAATTGTTCATAATTCACATACGACTTTTGAGTGGTATGAAGAGCTCATTCATTGTTTATTAAATAAAATCTTCATTCCATCTGATATTTTTCATAATAACGAAGATGAGCGTATTGTTACGCCATTAATATCCATGCTGTATCATGACTTCCAGCAAGATGAGTTAATTTCAATTATTTATAAAAAAATAAAAAGGCTTCCTCAAATTAGAAAACGCCTTTCGCTTAATGAGTATTGTATTTTATGTGCCAACATTAAAACCTTTTTACGCACATTATTTTTTAGAACAAAAGATGATCATAACTTAGCCTATACAGCACGTAAAACAGAAAAAATGTTAAAAGAACTTCCAAACTATTATTAAATACAAGGAGAAAAATTATGGGTTATATTGAAGACGTAAGAAATCTAGTAGGAAATCATCCACTTATATTAATAGGCTCACACGCCATTATATTAAATGAGAAAAATGAAGTATTACTACAGCTCCGAACAGACTTTAACCGTTGGGGTATTATTGGTGGTGCCTTAGAATATAACGAGACGTTAGAAGATGCTTTAAAACGAGAAGTATTTGAAGAAACTGGGCTTATCATTAAAAATCCAGAACTGTTCCGTACATACTCAGGACCAGATTTTTTTCAAATCTATCCAAACGGCGATCAAGTACACGGTGTACTCGTTATTTATATTTGCCGAGAATTCCACGGTGAACTTATATGTGATCAAGCTGAGTCAAAAGAATTACGCTTTTTTCCGCTTGATAGGTTGCCTATTACTCTTCATCCAGTCATTGAGCGGATTATTAAAGAGTTTCAGCACTCTAATTAAAAAACATTACAAAATAAGTACCTTATATTTTATATAAAAATATAACAACCTCATTTCTCGTCATTACAACGTGAAATGAGGTTGTTATCGTTCACCGTAAATCCCTATTTCCCCAAAAAATAATTAGATGATTTAACGTTCTTTTTCTACAGCTTTATATCCCTTTACAAATAAAATAGTTATATAAGAAATAATGAATGAAAAAACAGTATACATGCCCACCCAAAAGAAAAATGATGGATCGTACAATGTAACATTGAACATAAGAAAAATAAGAAATGTTACCATCGGCATCACGTAAAATGTACCTATTTTATATGTCACAGCTATTGAAAATATACAAATAAGCAATGGATATATACAGAAAATAAAAATTGACTCACTCAATGTTATGTCCCCCTTTCTGAAGAAATAATAGCTTTCTCTTAAACATTTTGGGGAACAACAAAGTTTTATATTTTTATTCGTTATTAGTAAATAAAATGTTAGATTGTTATCTCGATCTGATTTCCTTCAGGATCACTTACTACACTTTCATAATAACCATCTCCTGTAGTGCGTGGGCCATTTAACAGAGGATATCCTGCTTCTCTTAACCTATCCGTTAATTGGTCCACTTTTTCTTTGCTACCTACAGAAAATGCCATATGCGCATATCCTACTGTTTGTTTTTTTATTACATCGTCTATCCCTACCTGTCTCATAAGTTCTAGACGCGCACCACCTTCAAAAGTTATAAAGTGAGATTCAAACTTTTTTTTCGGATTGTGATACAATACATTCGCTTCACCATTGAAGTACTGTTTATAGAAATCACGCATGCCTTCTAAATCATTCACCCAAATTGCTACATGTTCAATTCTCATAATCCACACCTTTTCTTTTTATGGTATTCAACCAACAATTTGATATTTAATTTTCTTTGCTTGTTCTTGTAATCATAAGATCAAGTCCAAGGCTTTTTAATCCATATAAATAATCTTCTTTCCAATCGCTTACTGTTATTTTCGGAATATGTTCCGCCGGAATGTACTGTGGACAACTTTTTACAATTTGATCTATTACAAATTGATTCACTTCATCATCACAGAAAATAAACGCATGTGGATTAATAATAGCTATACATGTAGAAATTAATCGAGTAATAGCATCTATATTATATTCCTCTGGATTATTCGAATCTCTCACTTCATCTCCACTTCTCAAAGCTTGTAAGAAATTTTTATTATCATACTGCGGAACAAAAGATATCTCTCCCGAGAAAAATGTACTTCCTCGGACTACATCCCCATTTATCATAATACCCGCACCTGGACCATTTTGACCTGAATACAAATATACAAGAGAGGAATTGTCATGGTTTCCAGTGTTTTTATAATAACCAAGCACTGCGGCATTCATATCGTTCTCTATTACTACAGGTATAGAGAACAGATCCTCCAAATGACTTTTTAAATTAAAATTTTGGAACTTTTCATAACCAGGTATATAAAAAATACGACCATTATCTACCGAACCGGGCACACCAATTGATATAGAGCTTATTTTCGGGAATGTAGCGATAAGACTTTCAATATGTTTAGATAATAGGTTTACGCCAGTATCAATTAATACACTTGAAGTACTTCCTTTTTCTTTTACTTCCCCTAAACAGTTAAAAATCGTATAGTTTGTCTCATTTTTTTCTAAAAATATCGCTAAACCTAACATATATTCCGGATTATAAGCATATCGTTTCGCTCTTCTTCCACCACTTGAATCATCTAAACCGACTAAAGTGACTTCACCGTCTTGTTTCATATTTTCTATAAATTTACTTATCGTTGGAAAACTGATTTCTAATGTATTACTAAGTTCAACTTTCGTTGCACTACCTCGCTCTAGAAGAGCTGTACGAATGCCGCGAAGGATCGTCTCTTTAATCGATTTTTGAGTAACAAATTGTTCACTCAAATCGCTCACCACCTTAATCAACATACTTATTAAACACTTTTAATAAGTTGCGTTGACAATATATCACACATCATTTTCTAAAGCAATAGAGATGATATATTTCCACCGCATGCACTCCTTGTTTAGCTCGATTTATTCTCTCTCGTAACAGACGATACAATTCCAGATAAGAGAACAAATAATAAAACAGCTAGCAAGGCATTACGTATTCCGAATGATTCCCCTAGTATACCTAAAAATGGTGGTCCGACTAAAAAAGCTGTATAACCGATGATAGAAACTGCAGCAACATTAGAAGTCGCATTTTCACGATCATCTCCAGCAGCAGAAAGACCAATTGGGAAACCTAACGCCGCACCAATCCCCCACAGCACTACACCAACTGCTAGAAAATACGAGTTACTCCCAAATATTACGATTAAAATCCCTATAATCGCCACCATAATAGTAGCACGTACGACAGCGACACGACCGAATCGATCAAGGAAATAACTACTACACATACGAGCTAACGTCATTGCCAATACAAAAATTGTGTACATAATAGAACCTGTCACTACACTTTGCTGATGTCCATCTACCATCACGATAGGCAGCCAATCATTTGCACTTCCTTCTGCAAATGCCATTCCAAACACAAAAAGACCAATTAAAAGCACCTTTTTTTCCATACGTAAGGAAGTACGCTTCGCTCGCTTTTTGTTCTGCGATTTCTCTTTCTTTCCTGTTCCGTGCGGAAGATAACGATACACCATACATACAAGTAATAAAAACACGGCCGAAATCGCAAGAAACTGATACAGGATTGGGATGTGAAGCGAGGCGGCGACAGTGCCACTGAGCGCGCCTACTAAAGTTCCTACGCTAAAAAAACCGTGGAATTTCGGTAGAAGTGTCATTCCTAATTTCTGCTCTATTGAAGAGCCTTCTACATTCAATGAGACTTCTGCCAACCCATATCCTACTCCAAATACTAGTAAGCTACCAAAAGCCCCTATGCTAGAAACAAAATAAATATTAATACCTAAACAAAGTAATCCAGCAATTATTAAAAACATACTGCCTATAATAACGTCCCTAGCTCCCTCACAGTCAATAAAATGACTTGCACTCAGTAAACCAATTATTGAACCGACAGATAAACCGAACAAAATCCAGCCCATTTCTGCATTTGAAACTGCTAAAATATCTCGCGCCGCTGCTGTTCTAGAAATCCATGTAGCAAACGCGACACCTGGCAAAGCAAATAAGAGAAAAAGAGCGTTTCGAGAGGCAAGTAATGTCTTTGTATGATTGCCCGCACTATTTTTCTTCATATGAAACACCTTTCACATTGTCTATACGATACGACACCAGTTTATTCAAGCATCCGTGAAAAACGATTTCTATAAGTCTATCATTTTCATAACTTTGGCTGGGTTACCACCAACAACTACATTACTAGGTACATCTTTTGTCACAACTGCTCCTGAAGCAATTACAGCATTGTCTCCAATTGAAATACCAGGGTTAATTATAGCTCCTCCGCCAACCCAAACATTGTTACCAATCTTTACAGGTTTCCCATATTCTTTGCCAGAATTCCGTTCTACTGGATGCAACGGATGCGTAGCAGTGTAAATGTGAACACCAGGTGCAAACATACAATTATCACCGATTCGAACTTCACAAACATCTAAAATCACACAATTAAAATTTGCGAAAAAGCTCTTTCCAACATGGATATTGTAACCGTAATCACAACGAAAATCAGGATTAATGTGGGTTTTCCCATCAGCTGAAGAACCTAAAAGCTGATTTAATAACGTAAAACGTTGTTCATCTCCTGTCTCCATTGCCTCGTTATAAAGGCGTGTTAAACGTTTTGCCTCCACCCTATCAGCCACTAATTCTTCGTCATCCGCAATATACATTTCTCCCGCCAACATCTTTTCTTTTTCCGTTTTCATAGAATCATCTCCTTTGTAATCAAATGAGCCCTACTTATTAAACTTCTTTAATAAGTGACTTTAATTACACTTATTAAATACCTTTAATAAGTACCCCTATATTAACATACTTTTTAAAATGTGCAATTAATAAATTTAGAAAGACGATGCGAATTCCTCATTTTGCATGTAGATATAACGAATAAATAATTAAAATTCATATAGAAAAAACAAGGGAACGCTTAACGTTCCCTCTCAAATCCAATCCGTTTTTTAATTTCCACCAAATTCACCTTCGCAATAGTCCCTGCCCTCTCAGCACCTTTTTCTAACGCTTCATATAGTAAATGCGGTTCATTCATATACGTTGCGTATTTTTCCCGAGGTCCTGCTAACTCACGATCTACAACGCGAAATAACTCTTTTTTTACATCGCCCCATCCGATTCCAGTTTCATATTTTTCACGCATTGACTGAATTTCATCTTTTGTCGCGAATTCTTTATAGATTGTAAATAACGTTTCTAGTTCTTTCGGTTCATTTGGAAGTGAAGAATCTGTTTTTATTTTTAAAATAAGCTTTCGTAGTTTTTCTCGCTCTGCAAATAACGGGATAACATTCCCATAACTTTTACTCATTTTTCTTCCATCAAGACCAGGTAAAATTGCCCCTTCTTCTTGCACTACATACTCTGGAAGCGTAAATGTCATGCCAAATGTATGATTAAAATACGTCGCAATATCACGAGCGATTTCAATATGCTGAATTTGATCTTTTCCAACAGGTACATGAGTAGCTTGAAATAATAATATATCAGCCGCCATTAAAATCGGGTACGTATATAACCCCATATTCACACCTGCATCAATTTCTAATCCCGCTTCTTTATTTTGCTCTACCTTCGCTTTATATGCATGGGCACGATTCATAAGCCCTTTCGGAGTTAGACAAGCTAATATCCAAGCTAATTCCAAAATCTCTGGCACTTCTGTTTGTCGATAGAAAATAACATCTTCTCCAAGTCCGAGTGATAACCATGTAGCTGCTACCTCTTTTGTATAACTACTGAACTTCTCTGGATCATGCACTGCATTTAACGCATGATAATCAGCTATAAAGTACAATGCTTTTCCTTCATTATTTTTTGACATTTGCAATGCAGGTTTAATTGCACCAATATAATTTCCTAAATGCGGATAACCTGTTGGTTTAATTCCTGTTAACATTATTTTTTCGCTCATACTAACTCCTCCTTTCTCAAAATAAAAAACAAAAAGAGTCTCTCATCCTTAAAAAGGACGAGAGACTCCCGCGGTACCACCTTTATTAGCTATCATTAGCTCACTTCATACTTCGATAACGTGAAGTAACCGTCTTTACCTACTCATTTCAGTTAGAAGCTCCAGAGCCCATTCCATATTCATCCCTTACTGATTCCCACCACATATCAGCTCTCTGAAAAGTTTTGAACATGTACTCTTCTCTTTCATTGCTTTTTCGTTTTTTACAGTTTATCACATTACCTTTCCAATTAAACCCTAATTTTCTGTTTTATATAGCAGGAATTTCCACCTTAATTGTCTAATAATATATAGGTTTGCAGAAGTAATCGAAACAACTTTGGAGGTTTTTTCATGGTAAAATATATATCCATTTTAGGTTCAACAGGATCCATTGGCACATCTGCATTAGATGTCGTTTCCGCTCATCCTGAACATTTTAAAATCGTCGGTTTAACCGCAAATTATAATATCGATCTTCTCGAAAAACAAATTGAATCGTTTCAGCCTCGTATTGTAAGCGTAGCGACAAAAGAATTAGCGGACACATTACGTTCTCGTATTTCAACAAATACAAAAATCACATATGGAACTGATGGTTTAAATGAAGTATCTACCCATCCTGATACAAATCTTGTATTAAGTTCAGTTGTCGGTGTTTCAGGTTTACTCCCAACAATTGAAGCATTAAAGGCGAAGAAAGATATCGCCATCGCTAACAAAGAAACTTTAGTTGCCGCTGGTCATATCGTAACTGAACTAGCGAAACAAAACGGATGCCGCCTAATTCCAGTCGATAGTGAGCATTCAGCTATTTTCCAATGTTTAAACGGAGAAAATAATAAAGAGATTGAGAAGTTAATTGTCACAGCTTCTGGCGGCGCTTTTCGTGATAAAACACGTGAAGAAATGAAAACATTACAAGCGAAGGATGCTTTAAAACACCCAAACTGGTTAATGGGAGCAAAACTAACGATAGATTCTGCCACGTTAATGAATAAAGGGTTTGAAGTGATGGAAGCTAAATGGCTGTTCGATATTCCTTATGAAAAAATTGATGTTATGATTCATAAAGAAAGTATCATTCACTCTTTAGTGGAATTTATTGATGGATCAGTCATGGCACAGCTCGGTGCTCCAGATATGAGAATGCCGATTCAATATGCGTTTCACTACCCTACTCGACTACCTTCATCCTATGAAAAATTAAATTTATTAGAAATTGGTAGTTTACATTTTGAAAAACCAAATTTAGAGAAGTTCCCCTGTCTACAATACGCATTTGAATGTGGCAAAATTGGCGGTACAACTCCAGCCGTATTAAATGCAGCGAACGAAATTACAAATGCACTATTTCTTAAAAATGAAATTGCATTTTTCGATATCGAAAAAACAATTTACAATACAGTTGAAGCTCATCATAACGTAAAAGATCCTTCACTCGATGCTATATTAGAAGCTGATCAATGGGCACGCCAATACGCAAATCAATTATTAATAAAAAAGAGCTAAAACAGTTTTCTCTGTTTTAGCTCTTTTTTTACGTATTCAATTTTACAAATCTATAACCATGTGTAACTAACACTTTTAATATCGCATATCCTGGAATTGCTAAAACTATCCCCATAATACCGAATAAGTTACCGGCAGTTAAAATGATAAAGATTATTGTAATTGGATGGATATCTAGCTTTTTCCCCATTACTTGCGGGGAGATAAACTTACCTTCTGCTAATTGCACAACCATCATAACGATAATTACCTTTAAAACCATTCCTGGCGAGTCAATAAATGCGATAATTAACGCTGGAGTTATTGCAATAACTGGACCTACGTACGGAACGATATTTACAATCATCGCTAAAATAGCAAGTAATACCGCATATTTAATACCAATAATAAGATAGCCAATTAATAGCATGATACCGATAAACAAGCTAACGATAATTTGCCCTCTTATATACGAACTAATCGCATAATGCATATCATCTAGTATTCTCATTGCTGCCGGTTGTCTTTGCTCTGAAATAAACTTCAAAAAGTGATTCGGTAATTGTTCACCATCTTTTAATAGATAGAACAATATAAACGGAACCATGACAAAGGTTAAAACAACTTCTGTAAGTGTACTTAAAAATCCAGTTACATTTCCAGTCACTGATGATAATGACTTTGTAAAATCAACTGTATAGTCTTTTACTATATTCGCTACATCAATATTTAAATTCTCCTGAATTTTACCAAGTAAATTACTTTCCCCAAATCTACGTGCTGCTCGTTCGATTTCATGACCGAAATACGGTAAGTTATCTATTAATGCATCAATTTGATCTTTAATAATAGGGATAACCGTTACAACTAAAAACACAAATAATCCTAGTACTATTAAATATATCGAGGCTATCGATACGATTCTTGAAACACCTTTCTTTTCTAAAAGTGAAACGAATGGGTGCAAGATATAAAATAGCACTCCGGCTAATAATACCGGGAAGAATATTGTTTTTAAAAAGACGATAAACGGAGTAAAAACGAAAGAAATTTTTGTTAGCAATAATATGTTAATGAACAATAATGCAAATCCAAGTAACACTGCTAAATAATTTTGTTCCCTAAAAAACTTTTTTAACTTGTCTCTTTTTCTTATATTTACTTTTTCCAATGAAACCACCTCTTTGAATGATGAAAAGCCCTTACTCAGGGCTTTTCATCATTATCTATATCTTTATTTCCTTGCAGCTTTCACTACAAATGATACAATAAGAATTAATACGATTGCTCCTAATAATGCTGGCACGACATGAATTCCACCAAATGATGGCCCAAACGATCCAAATAATCTACCACCTAACGAAGCACCTAATAAACCTGCGATAATATTTCCGAACATACCGCCTGGGAAATTTTTACCTGTTATAGAACTAGCAATTGCACCTATAATAGCACCAACTATTAATGTGATAATCCATCCCATCTTTAGTCCTCCATTTCTATTATAGTCTGTATGCTCAAATACAAGAGTAGCAAAACCCTTATATAAGATTACAAATTCATTTACACTAACCATATTCTACTATAGAAACAAACGAAAGAGTAATATATGTAAGGAGATACATATATTATATGCAAAAAAGAAAATCATTGTCAAACTTACCCAAAAATCAATTATATTAATATACCATATTCAAAGGAGGCTTCACTATCTATGATTCTTAAGTTAAATGCCACTTCTTTTGAAGTTGCATCATCCATTTTACAAGTTCAAATTCCATCTTATAAAGTTGAAGCAGATTATTTAAACAGTGCTGCAATCCCCCGTTTATATGATACTGTAAACGATATTCAAAATTGCGGTGAAACATTCTATGGATATTTTTCTGAAAATAAACTTGTCGGCTTTATTTCTTTTATGCAAGAAGAACAGCTAATTGATATTCACCGACTAGTTGTATCGCCTGATTTTTTTCAAAAAGGAATTGCAACGAAACTCTTAATTTATATATTTAACATGTTCCCTTCTTCCATGGCATATATTGTACAAACAGGTAAAGCGAATACTCCTGCTATTGCACTATATAAAAAACACGGTTTCATTGAAGTAACCGATATAACAATTACCGATCGTATGATTCTTACACAACTAAAGAGACAGAAAACATAAAATAGTTTGACTCATTAGTTTATTTATGTTATCTTTTACTTTATAATACCTTTTGCTGAGTCCAAATTTTGGAGCGGGGGAACCATTTTTGTAGCAATGCTACTTGGGGCGAATCTTTTTTAAGTAGGGATACTCTCACTTCCCGAGTCCGACAGCTAACCTCGTAAGCGTAATGGGAGAGGAAGGTGCTTTTTGCCTATGTTACACAGTATACCTCCTTAACTATAAAATCTGGAATCGATATCATTTTAGAGACCTATATTTATAGAAAAGGAGAGATGTATTATGTTACGTTTATCTGATCACGCAATAAAAATGATGGAGCAAAGACTTCGACTCGAACAACACCGCACATATCAAGCAAATAAAGTTGTAGATAACTTACATCACAAATACTTTTTCCAACATATTTTTCAACCAAAAAGATAAGTACTGATCTTTAACAAAATACAGCGCACACTAAAAAAAGTGTGCGCTGTATTTTACATTTTCTTGCCTTCACAATAAAGTAGTTGGCACCATTCTAGCTTTATATTAAGAATAATATTTCGTAGAAGGTTCAGCTATTTCTTCATCTAATATACTTGACGGTTCAGGCTCTTCTATTCTCTCAATTATAAATCCCGCTCTATTTAACTCATTTATGTATGTGCTTATTTTCCTCTTATATAATGTTTCTTGTACTTCTTCTCCTTTAAATGTTTCAAACGTAATAGGCATTTCCTCATGATAAGAAGACTTTATAGCAACTTCTTCTGTACCATACTGTAAGTTTGAATATACTGGGTGCTCCCAACTAAAAATAAAACTTCCTCCTGGCTTTACATATGAATAAATCAGTTCCAACGTTTTTCTTAAATCCGAAGTCCAACCTAATGCATAAATGGAATATACAATATCAAAATACCCTTTCGGAATATTTCCTTCCTCTTCCATTGCTCCGCATATTAACTTTGGATTCCAATCCTTTAACGCCTTATTCGCTATTTCAATTTGTGCACTCGAAAGATCAAGCCCCCATAATTCCTCTGCCCCTTGTTCCGCCATATATTACAACGAATGCCCACTTCCACATCCAATATTAAGTACCTTTTTATCTTTAATTGAATCGAACAAATGAATCTCATCTTCAGACGCCGTATACGGTCCATATTTCGGTAAACAATCCACTTGAAAGAAATAAGGTGCAACTGTATCCCAACACTTTTTATTTAAAGCTAACATTTGCGTACCTTTCATATTCTACATTCCCCCATCCATTTTGCTTTCTCTAATATTAATTACATATCATAACCAGATCGCCCTTTTCTCTTCGCCCGGTAATTTTTCACTTTCGCAATTGTACCACAAGCTCTTCCTCCTTCATCCCCAGCATACATACCGCACCATCTTTTACTTCCATTTCGCGAATGATCATAAAATACCCAACGACAATCTGGACAGGCCTTTAACTTTCCCCACAACTTTTCTTGAATCGCCGTTAACACAATACTCAATACTTTTGTATACACATTCTCTTCTTGCACCGGTTCATATGTAACACTTTTCATATCTTCCTTTACATGTACATGAAATGGGTATTTCTCTAACCACTTTTGCAATGATTCTCCGCCTTCAATTGCCACCCGAATATCTTCTCGAAAACTTTTTAATTCCTCTATCGTATGAAATGGAAGCTCTTCATGAAAATATTCTTTCATAAAAAGCTTTATATCCTCTTCTGTTTGCAGCAAATCAATTGCTTCTCTCGTATCGTTTGGTATTCTCCATGTATTTAAAAATTCTCGAATATATTCTAATTCATGTGGTGCGTTCTGATTCAATTCCATTCACCTTCTTCTTAAAATTTACTTTTTTCTGACTTTATGTATAATTATAATATAAAATAGTTAACCATCAATTAGTTTTATTGGTTACATAATTAGGAGGCGTTCTATGAAAAGTTTCTCAATACCGATACGTTTCATGCTTATTTCTTCATTTTTTATGTCTTTTGGATATTTTGCAGTATACGCATTTTTAGCTATTTATCTATTAACCTTTCTTCATTTTTCAGCTATTCAAGTAGGAACCGTGTTGACGATTATGACAATTACATCACGAGTTATCCCTTTATTCTCAGGATTAATTGCTGACAAAATCGGCTATATCATTATGATGATAGCCGGATTATTTTTAAGAGGAATCGGATTTATCGCTTTAGGAATATGTTCTGATTTCTATACAATTTCTATTTCTTCTGCACTTATTGGCTTCGGAACTGCATTTTACGAACCTGCTGCTCGCGCTATATTTGGCTCACAACCAGCTCATATGAGAAAAAATTTATTTACATATTTAAACCTTAGTTTTAATTGCGGTGCAATAATTGGACCGATTGCAGGAGGATTCTTACTCTTACTCGATCCCATCTATGCTTTCTTTCTAACAGGATCACTTATGCTGTTATTCGCTTTTATCTTTTACTTACTTAAAAATCACTTCCAAGTCACTACTGAAAACACATCTATTACATTGGGCATACAGGCTATCTTACAAAACAAGCCTTTTCTTCTGTTTTCATTTATCATGATTTTCTTCTATATTATGTTTACTCAGCTTACTGTCGCACTTCCACTTCATATGAAAAACATTAGTAATAGCAACCAGCTTGCTACACTCATTATTACGATAAATGCAATAACAGGCGTTATATTTATGGTGTTATTTCGAAAACTATTTCACAAATACAACACGCTGTCGATTATTAAATACGGTATTTTATTAATGGGCATTTCCTTTTTACTCATCCCTTTATTCCAGCACCCCTATTGGTTATTTATTTGTGTAATTTTATTTACAATTGGTGAAACACTCGTATTACCTAACGCTGATATCGCTATTGCAAATTACAGTAACGAATCATATACAGCTACTTACTTCGGATTCTATCAACTATCACTCGCATTTGGTTTTATCATCGGTAATTATACCGGTACATCTTTTACATCCAACTTAAACGGAATGTATACACCATGGCTTATTTTCGGCGGAATAGGACTTATTGGTTTTATTTCACTACATATTTTAAACATTAAAAAAGGGGTCTCTAAAGAGGATAATATATTTATGTAATGATACAAAACATCTTTAACACATTACAATTGAGATGGTACCTTTAGACAAGCGACCTATAATAAAAAAATTCGACCATCATATGTGACAGTCGAATCTTTTTATTTTTCATATTCAAGATGATTATGTCTTTTACAACCAAATAAATAGCAAGCCCCTATATAATCAGTTTCAAATTCTAATCCTGGAACGTATCCAGATTTGATACGTTCTATCATTGTTTTATAACAATTATTCTCTTCTGTATATTCCTCAATTAACTCTTTCTTATCGTTTTCTGTCCAGTTTTCTTCTACTTCTTCATTCTGAACATCTTCTATTTCTGCTGTTTTCGCTTCGATAGATTCCCGTATAACTTCATTTATACGCGTGAAATTATTAGCTTTATATAGAGCATAAACAAATCTACCCATCCAATTTGGGCTTTTCCAATATTCTTTGTATCCCTTTTCGAACCATTCAATTGCTTCTTTATAGCAATTCAACTCAACATATAAATCTGCTACATTAATTTCCCCTACAAAATTATCAGATTCCCTGTTAAAAGCATCTAACTTCTCTTTCGCTTCTGTCGTTCGCCCTAAATCAATTAAACATTTTACATAGTTATACATTATAATGTCCGAATCCCCTGCAACTCGCAAGAAAAATTCCGAAGCTTTTTCCAGCTCTCCAAGGTTATAATGAGCTACAGCTACATTGTGATATGCTTCATTGGATGGTTGAATCGAAATAGACTTTTGTAATACTTCTTTCGCTTCTTCCCACTTTTTTTGTTTTATGTAAATTTCCCCTAAGATGTTATAAGGAAAGTATGAGGAAGGATTCAACTTAACAACTTCTTTTATTAATTCAAGAGCTTTATCATCATTCTCTTCCTCATAAAAGTACATCCAAGCAAGATTATTGAGAGATTGTACACCTCTAGATTCATGTACCGCTCGTTGAAATAGTTCCATTGCTTTCTCATATTCATTTTGTTCAAACATTTCAATTGCTTTCTCGTTAATGTTCAAGTAACTACCTCCGAAGTGAATGAATTCATCTATTCCATATTATTATTTTAAAATGTAACAATTTTAATTTCCATAAAAAATAAGTTCACTTCGTATTAAGTTCTTTCTCCTATCTACATTTCATCATATATTTGGATATCCAATTCGTAATGATTTTAACAACACCGCTTTCGAAAGAAAATATATATCTACTGTAAAAATACTGATTTACAACAATAAGTAAACTTTTCAATCTCTCTTAAACTGGATATACACCCTGTTGCATTTTACATATTATGGTACAATTAAAATAAGTACTAGCTAAACATTTACGCTCCACACTAGCAGTCTAGCAATGCCAAAATCAAAAATCACTTGAAATTGGGGGATGTTATGAAAAAGAAATTAATTGTTCTTCTATTCATCGGAATCATATTATCAGGATGTTCAACTATAGCAGAAAATTCTTTAGAAACCGGAAACGGAAGTATGGAATTATTAACACCAACGATTACAACAAAAGATAATGAATTAAAAATTAAGACGGAAGGTATTGATGAAAATAAAGTAACTTTTATTTATGTCGCTAATAAAAAAGTATTGGAACAAAAAATAAAGAATAGTGAATCCTACAAACTTGATATTACAGGTATCAATGATGCTCATAGGACAGACTACAAGCCAAAAGTTCAACTTTTGCAGACTAAGGATGATAATAAAGATGGAGAGATGATAACTTTTAAGCAAGTTAGATATACAGTTAAAAAAAATTAATTTTAGAGTTATTTCATTATAAATGTAACGTACGAAAATATACTTTTAACAGAGGGTAAATGTAAGGGGTGCTAACATGAAAAAAACGATGGATTTCTTGGTGGATTGGTAACATATTTTGGATTATCCTTTTTGGAGTGTGGGCAGCTATTATTTGGCTACGAGATGTCAATGGTGCTGGTGTTACTCAAACATCCGAAATTAAATCAATATCACTTATTGTTTTATTAATCGCGTTTATCATACCGATATTTATTCAAGTTATATGGCTAATCATTAATTTGAGGGTTAGTAGAAAAAACAATTATACGATTTAGTTTTTTAAATTAACAGATACATACTTTTTATAAAAAAGAGAGGAATCTAATTCGATTCCTCTCTTTTACATATGTGATTATGCCGTGCTTTTAAAGCGGCACTATTCCCTTTTTACGATGCATGATCGCCTTTCTTCTTCTTCAACAACGCTCTCTTCTTCATCGCCTTCGTTAAATATCCGCCTTTAAACGAACGGATTTCATAAGAAGACATAAACGCTTTCGGTGCAATTTCATTAATAATTTCTAAAAGTTCTTTCTCTCTAGAGCGCTTTGCAACGATATCTAAGCGATAACGTATAGAATTAATTCCTTCACCCTCAAATACTGTAACGCCAAATCCACAGTGACGTAATTCATCTACTAATTCATTACAACGGTCTAGTAAACTAACTTGATACGTAATATATCCAATTGCTAATTTATTCTCTATATAACCGCCTAATAATAGTCCCGCACTAAAGCCGATGACATAGGCAACGATGTTCATCCAATTTGATAAATCTTGAAACACAATCCCTAAACTGACAATGTAAATAGCTCCTTCTAACAATCCTACACCAGCAGCGGATCTTGTTTGATTCTTTACAAGCAAAATCGTTCGGATTGTTAATACTGGAACATATATAATTTGAAGCACAAAAATAAGTAACGCTTGTAACATTGGTATCCACCTCTTTCAAAAAGTCTTTTGTCATGATAACATACATAAGCTTTAGAAATCGATGGGTTTTTAAATTTTTTCAAATTATTTTTCGTACTATTGAAAAACCGAAAAAAGAAGCGTATTATATTTGTCGTTAATTTGATTCCTGTCATTCACTCGCTTAAATAAAAAAGGAACCCCATTAGGCCCCTTTTATTATAGCTCTATGTTTTTAGAAGCCTTTTCTCTTCGCTTCTCTTCTTCCTTTACTAACTGTATATTTGCATAAGCTAAATTCGCAATCATTAAAAAGTGACCACCTAAAATACCTGTACCAAATGCCCACATTTCCATTTCATGCTCAATTTCATACATAATGATAGCCCCTAAAATTGCAGCTGCAAATCGGTTTAAAACCCCTAATCCAGGGGCCTTTTCTTTCAGTACGATACTTCTTCCTAGTTTCTCCACTCTACGAGCTAATAACCAAAGACAGTATGCACTTACAGCTAATCCAATACCGAACCCTGTCACTTGTTTTCCAAACGGAGTAATCGTCCACATAAGTAGTAAACCACTAAAGATCGCATACAATTGTAATCGATATACACGTAAGGCTACTTGAATCAAAATATCCGCTCCTAATTCCTCATTTTTTATACTTTAGAAGAAAAGCAGCAACTTACACAGTTGCTGCTTTCTCTTCTTCTTGTTCATAATCCATTTTGCGAATTTCAACACGTTTAATTTGATAAGCGTCTTTTTCTAACACTTTAAATTCATAACCTTCTGCTTCAACATGTTGTCCTTCTTCAATTTCATGATTTTGCATCATAATCCATCCACCGATTGTATCCACATCTTCTTCTTCAATGTGTAATCCAAACAGATCTTTTACTTCTGAGATAAGCACTTTTCCATCAACAATTTTATGGTACTCGTTCACATGTTGAATTGGTGGTGCTTCATCTTCATCATATTCGTCACGAATTTCGCCGACGATTTCCTCCAAAATGTCTTCAAGCGTTACAATTCCTGCTGTTCCTCCGTACTCATCATATAAAACAGCCATCGGAATTCGCTTTTTCTGCATTTGCAGTAATAAATCGTGAATTGGAGTCGTTTCCATCACTTCAATAATCGGACGCATATACGAGCGAATTGATGATAAATCTTTTTGATCCTCGGTCATATATCGAATAAAGAAATCTTTTACATTGACCATACCGATAATATCATCTTTATCTTCTCCAAAAATCGGATAACGTGTATATCGCTCATTTTGGATTACTTTCATGTGTTGTTCTACTGAATCTTCAAGGTAGAAACCAACGATTTCTGTTCGCGGTACCATAATCTCTTTTGCAATACGATTATCAAATTCAAAAATGTTATTTACATACTTGTATTCAGCTTGATTAATTTCGCCACTTTCGTAACTCTCTGAAAGGATAAGGCGTAATTCTTCTTCTGTATGAGCTACTTCATGTTCTGAAGCTGGTTTTAAACCGAATAAGCCAGTTACAACACGAGCTGAGCCGTTCAATACCCAAATAAATGGATACATGATTTTATAGAACATCATTAACGGCGCCGCCAATAACAACGTTACTTTTTCAGCCTTTTGAATTGCCATCGTTTTCGGAGCTAATTCTCCAACTACAACGTGTAAATATGTCATTAGCATAAAAGCAAGACCAAAAGTTAATACTGATGAGATAGAAGGGTTTATGTTCCATTTCTCAAATAACGGGTGTAATAACTTTTCGATTGTCGGTTCACCTAACCAACCTAATCCCATAGCTGTAACTGTAATACCTAATTGACAAGCAGATAAATATTCATCTAAATTTGTTGTTACCTTTTTCGCTGCTAAAGCACCGCGTTTCCCTTCCGCAACAAGCTGATCAATACGACTTGAACGTACTTTTACAATCGCAAACTCTGCTGCTACGAAAAATCCAGTAAATGCGATTAAAATCGCAACCATGACTAAATTAAATATTTCCAATGAATCCCCTTAGTTAAAAAACTAAGGTGTCCACCTCCTGTATACTATAATGTTTTCTTATTTGTTCGTTAGAAAACATAGCCCGATACAAAAATTAAAGAGGTCGGATTTCACTTATTCTATAATAATAGAGCAAGTGTCTGTATTAAAGCTGTCGTTTGACATGATAAAGATTTCGATATTTTTTCACGTTGTGAATCAGTCAATCCATCTAAAAGCGGCTTTAACTCTGTTAACTCTGCTTCTAATCGATGAATATGGTCTGTCACTTCATTCACTTGTTTCGAAACGTGTTCATTGATACCGAGCAGCTTCTTCTTCTCCTCGATTTTCTCTTTAATCTCACAAAGCGGCATATGCATTTCTTTGCACTTCTCAATAAATTGTAATGTCTCAAATGCTGTTTCGTCGTAATAGCGATAATTAGATTGAGATCGCTCCGCTTTCAAGATACCTAGATTCGTATAATAATCAATCGTTCGTTTCGACACGTGAGCCATGAGAGCCAACTGTCCGATTCGATACACCTTCCCAACGATCTTCCCCCCTTGTTTATATTACTACAATCATACAACACATAAACTGTACAGTCAAACGTGACGGTTTGTTGTTGACAATTTATACAAACTTACAAGATCCACCTACTATTACACCCGTAATTTACGGCTATACAATAAAATTACTAAACTATTACCTAATCACTATATAGCCCACACCTTTTAACCTTTCTTATTTAAAAGCATATCCTACTAATAATGATTGCCTGTATAGGAGGAGATTGACATAAAAAGGACTATCATTTCTCATTTTTATAACGAAGAGTATTTACTCCCATGGTGGCTTATGCATCACACAAAAATATTCGATCACGGCATTTTAATTAATAGAGGTTCTACTGATCGTTCCGTAGAGATTTGTAAACTACTCGCACCCCACTGGGAAGTGCGAGACTCCAGATTTCTTGAGTTTGATCCAACTAATACTGATATTGAAGTGATGGAAATTGAAAGAGAAGTTTCAGGTTGGAAAATCGTTTTAAATACTACAGAGTTCTTTTGTTGTAATAATAAAGAAGAGTTTTTCTCATCTCTTCATACACTAGGACAAAATATGTATGCGATTAGAATGATTTTAATGATAGATAGTCATATTTACAATTATTCAAAGCCAAGATATTCTATCCCATTAGTAGAACAACGATACCACGGTGTCTTCCCTTATAACCCAAAACTCGGGTGTGCTTGGAGATTTATTCATAATCATCTAGATGGTGCATATTTACCTGGTAGACATTATTCACGGCACGGGAATATAGTTTATGACTACCCTTCATTTATTTTAAAATTTTATTTTAGCCCTTGGAATGAACAATCCAAGGCAAGAAAATTACAAATTACACCTACCCTTTCAAAAATGGGTATTCAAATGGGACTTCAAACACATTACGGTCAATCTCCTGAAGAATTGGAAACCCGTTTTTTAGAACTTAGTAACGTAACACAAGACCTCCGTAATAATCCTGAATATCAAGAATTATTTCCAAAGTTCAAACCTTAATGTTTTCTGCCTTGTCATCATCTCACACAATTTCATCCGTTTAATCAAAAACAATCTCATTTGCATAAAATATGAATACTGTATATATAATAAATTTTTATTTTAGGAGGAAAAAATGAAAGCTGTTATTCTTGCTGGTGGGTACGGTACAAGAATTGGGGAAGAAACACATTTAAAACCAAAACCTATGATTGAAATTGGAACGAAACCTATTCTATGGCACATTATGAGTTTGTATAGTCATTACGGGATTACTGAGTTTATTATTTGCTTAGGCTATAAAGGATATGCAATTAAAGAGTTCTTTCTAAATTACAACTTACACATGTCCGATTTCACAATACATTTAAGCGATAACACAATTACTAGCCACTCTCATCGTGTAGAACCATGGAAAGTTACATTAATCGATACTGGTCTTAATACCGAAACGGGTGGACGAGTGAAAAAGATTCAAAACTATGTCGGAGACGAACCTTTCTGCCTCACTTATGGCGATGGATTAAGTAATGTAAATATAAAAGAACTGATTGCATTTCATAAAAAACATGGAAAAATGGCTACTGTTACTGCCGTACAACCTCCTGGTAGATTTGGTTCTCTCGTTTTAAATAAACAATCTGTCACATCCTTTCAAGAGAAACCACTAGGTGATGGTGGATGGGTTAACGGTGGTTTTTTTGTTTTAAATCATGATATTTTCAATTACATTAGTGGAGATAAGTCTGTTTTTGAAACCGAAACTTTAGTTCAGTTAGTCAACAAAAATGAACTGGCAGCATTTCAACATACTGGTTTTTGGCATCCAATGGATACATTACGTGATAAGAATAAATTAGTCGAGCTATGGGAAAATAATAACGCTCCATGGAAGGTCTGGTAATATGACTTCATCATCTTTTTGGAATAAGAAAAAAGTATTTATTACAGGACATACTGGCTTTAAAGGCTCATGGCTCACCCTTTTTTTAACTTCTTTAGGCGCAGAAGTAATCGGCTATTCTTCTCATCCTCCATCCATCCCTAACCTTTTTGAACAATGTAACTTAGCGAAAGAGTGCACAACAATGAAAGGAGATATTACAGATTACGATTCTTTATTACATGCCATTGGGCAACATAAACCCGACATTATATTTCATTTAGCAGCTCAACCAATCGTCACCACTTCATACAAAGATCCTATTGAAACATTTAAAACGAATGTTTTAGGTACTGTTCACGTACTAGAAGTAGCAAAGTACGTCGAAAGCGTACGTCTCATTATTAATGTGACAAGCGATAAATGTTATGAGAATGATGGGAGCGGTAATCGAGCATTTGTAGAATCCGACCGTTTAGGGGGCTATGATCCATACAGTGCTAGTAAAGCTTGTGCTGAATTAGTTGCAACATCGTATCAAAAATCTTTTTTTCACACGAACACCCTTTCACTCGCCTCAGTAAGGGCAGGCAATGTCATCGGTGGTGGTGATTGGGCAGAAAATCGCTTATTCCCAGATATCATTCGTGCATATTTACAAGACCATCCTTTAAGTATTCGAAACAAAAATGCTATCCGACCGTGGCAACATGTTTTGGATCCTTTACATGGATATATCCTTTTAGCTGAGAAACTTTGGAAGCATAAAGAGTATGCAGAAGCATGGAATTTCGGACCAATTAACGAGGCTAACAGAACCGTCCATGATGTCATTCAATCTGTAATAAAATTATGGAATAAACCATTAACAATACTTTCTCCCACTATAAATACTCCTTATGAATCACCTATTTTAACACTCGATAGTACAAAAGCAGTAAATAAACTAGGCTGGACTCCTAAGCTATCAACAGAAACTGCTATCACTTGGACCGTTGAATGGTACGAAAAACATGCATCCGGTGAAAATATAGAATCGTTCACACGACAACAAATCGAAGCATTCAAAAATTTATAAGGGGGCTATAAAATGGAACAGAAAGAATGCCGTTTTTGCCACTCATTACTAACAAATACGTTTTTAGATTTAGGCGTCTCCCCTCTCGCCAACTCATTTATAGCTCCAAAAAACTCATATAAAATGGAACCTTTTTATCCGCTGCACACATTTGTTTGTAATTCTTGTTTACTTGTGCAATTAGATGAATTTGAATCGCCTAATAATATTTTCCATGATTATTTATACTTCAGTTCTTATTCCTCAAGTTGGCTACAGCATGCCAAACAATACGTAGAAATGGCAATTGAGCGATTCCATTTAACGAAAAATTCGCAGGTAATTGAAATCGCAAGTAACGATGGGTATTTATTGCAATACTTTCTTAAAGAAAACATCAATACGTTAGGAATTGAGCCAGCAAAAAATGTAGCAACAATCGCAATTCAAAAAGGAATTCCTACAAATGTGAACTTTTTCAGTAACGACTTAGCAAAAAAATTACCACAAGCTGATTTAATCGTCGCAAATAACGTACTAGCACACGTTCCGAACTTGCATGATTTTGTCGCTGGCCTAAAAACATTATTAAAACGAGATGGTACGATAACAATTGAATTCCCCCACCTATTAAACCTTATATCCTTTAAGCAGTTCGATACTATCTATCATGAGCACTTCTCCTACTTCTCACTTATAAGCCTTCAAAAAATTTTAGCTCATCATCATTTACAAATTGTTGATGTAGAAGAACTTTCAACTCACGGTGGTTCATTGCGTATTTTCATAAAACATCTAAGCGCCCAATCAACTATCCATTCCAATGTTACAAATTTAATCCAAAAAGAAGTAGATCACGGGCTAGATACATTAGATTGCTATCTCCTTTTTTCTAAACGAGTGGAACAATTGAAAATAAATATTTTAAAGTTTTTTATTGAAGCGAAAGCTTTAAACAAACAAATTATCGGCTACGGCGCTCCAGCTAAAGGAAACACCCTTTTGAATTATTGCGGGATAGGTAAAGAATTTCTAGCGTATACAGTAGATAAAAATCCTCACAAACAAAATCTCCTTTTACCAGGAACTCGTATTCCAATAAAGTCTCCAGAAGAAATTAAACGTACAAAACCAGATTACATTCTCATACTTCCTTGGAATTTGAAAGACGAAATTATGAAGGAATGCTCTTTCATTCGTGAATGGGGTGGCAAATTTTTAGTAACTGTTCCAGAAGTTGAGGTGATTGAACCATGAAGAAGATCCTTGTAACAGGTGGTAGTGGATGGATAGGTAAATATGTTGTACATTCCCTTATACAAAAAGGGTATGAAGTTCACGCCACATATAATAGAAATAAACCGTCTCACCTTTCCTGCCATTGGCATAAAGTAAACTTGCTTTGTGATGACGAAGTAAAACAATTTATTTCAGACATTAAGCCTAGCGACCTCATTCATTTAGCTTGGGAAGCGGTTCCTCCTGCATGCTACGTATCCATTAATAATTTCTATTGGCTAAAGTCCAGTATCTCATTGATTCAACACTTTACAGCATGCGGTGGAAAACGTGTCGTTGTAGCAGGTACTGGCGCAGAGTACGAGTGGTTTAACGGTATTCTATTTGAAGATTCTCCGCTTCTTTCCTATAAAAACCCGTATTCATTATGTAAAAATGCACTACACTCCTGGTTACATTCGTATGCACAACAAACCAGCCTCAGCGTATGTTGGGGACGAATTTTTCATATGTATGGCCCTCATGAGCACGGCAATCGACTCATTTCTAACATTATCACTTCTTTATTAAAAAACGAGGAAGCTCTATGTACACATGGAAAACAATCAAGAGATTTCCTCCATGTGGGTGACGTCGCTAACGCTCTTGTCACATTATTAAACTGCAACGTTACAGGCACAATCAATATCGCTTCTGGTAACTCTGTACAAATTAAAGAATTAGCTTCTATCATTGCTAAAAAAATAGGAAAAGAAAATTTAATTAAACTAGGCGCTATCCCTTTTCCTAAAGATGAACCTTTATTCGTCGGCGTGAATGTGGAACGTTTAACAACTGAAGTAAACTGGAAACCAACATACGATTTAAATACAGGAATTGAAGAAACAATTTTATGGTGGGAATCATTTATACAAAAACATACCGATATGCAGCACTAAAACGTAAATCTTGCGTTCCTCTCGCTAAATCCTTATACCATTCTTCTAATTTTTCCGGCGTAATAATATGGTGCGTTCCCATTCCTCCATGCTTACTAGCTTCAGAAAGCGTCGGACCAATTTGTAACTTTCTCTTTCTCATCGCATCGTTCCACGGACTAAACCCAAACCATAATATACAAGCAAGAGGCGGATAGATCATAGATTCATGCGCTGATAAATGTCTTCCAACCGTATAACTTCCGTGTTCATGATTATGAATAAATCTACCTCTTCTCCATAACGGCCAATCTTCTGGTAAATAACCGTGAAATCGCTGTTTCATTAAAGGGATTCCAAAGTTAAGGTCCGGATAATTATAGTTAGGATCATCAACCATAATAAGCCCTTCCAGCCAATACATCCTCCCTCCCAATTCATTTAGCGATTTCCAAAACTGATTTTTATCTTGCACACAAAGAAACTCAGTCGTATTTAAAATCATTTTCCATCCTTTTACTTCTTGTTCTACCCTCATCACTTCATGATCTGTCGCAAATGCATCAAACTCTGGATTTACAGAATCTCGTACTTCCCAATGCGGTGCGAACTTCTTACAAATTTCGACTGAACGATCTGTAGAACCTTTATTAATTAAAATGCCATGATCAAACAGTTTCGTATGATGAATAAGCCACCATGGTAATAAATACTCTTCATTATAAAAATGAGAGATAACGGTTGTAGTAATGTAAATCTCCTCCTCTTTCTCTATCAATCTATTTTTTCATACTACTCTTAATATACTTACCAGTTATGCAATTGGTTTCTTTTATTTTAAAAATATGTTTTTCTACCATATACTATGCTTTCTTAGACAACCACCGTTTCCATTCTCTAAAGATTCCACTCCGTACAACAATAAACATCCAAATAAACTGAAAATTAAGTTATAATATCATTATAAAATATGAAGGAGGAATGCACTCATGTACTACAACACTTCATTCGAAAACGATCAACCTGTAGGCCGTCTATAAACTAAGACGGGCATTCATATAACGAATACACTATGCCTCGTCTTAGGGAACTCATAATACCCTAAAAATAGACGGAGGTACTTCAAATGAAACAAACAATTTTAGGAGCTATATGCTTATCACTAGCAGCAAGTATATGGGGCGGTATGTATGTTGTTAGCAAATACGTACTCGACTTTATTCCACCACTGACACTCGTTTGGCTACGCTTTATTATCGCTTTTGTTGTTTTGTATGGTATTTTGAAAATAGCAGAGAAAAAACAAAAGAAAAAAGTAACCATTCGCAAAAAAGATTGGCTACTCTTCGCTTGGATTGGATTTATCGGATATTTCATTTCAATCACATCTCAATTCATCGGAACAAAATTATCCGACGCCCATACAGGCTCTTTAGTAACATCCGCAACACCTGCATTTATGGTTATATTTGCAGCAATTATTTTAAAAGAAAAGCTAACCGCTCGTAGACTTTTATCTACTATAATAGCGACAATCGGTGTCATTATCGTAATCGGATGGGATATTGAAATTGGCTCCTATTTTATCGGTACCATCATATTAGTGGGAGCCGCTATTACGTGGGCTTTACTATCCATTTATGTAAAAATTGCTTCAGCTCGGTTTTCATCTTTAGTTATTACAACGTACGCCATATTCTTTTCACTCTTTTTTATTACACCTTTTATGATATGGGAACTACAAGTAGCCTCTATCGGAACCGTAAATACGTACGTAATACTAGGCGTATTATATTTAGGAGTCATATCAACGGCAGGTGCCTTTTTCCTTTGGAATAAAGGATTAGAACTAATGGATGCAAGCATCGGTTCCTTATTTTTCTTCTTCCAACCTATCGTCGGATCATTACTTGGCTGGCTCTTATTAAATGAGACATTAAATAGTAACTTTTTTATTGGTGGTATTCTTATTATATGTAGCGTTTTAATTACTACTTTTGAAAAGAAATAAAAAAACAGGCAGAGATTCTTAGTCTCTGCCTGTTCGTATAAACTCACTGTTTACGCACTCCAATGCGCGGGACGGGATAACAATTCCGGCAATTTCGTATGTTTATCCCCTTTCGCCGCATTAATTTGAACTTGCGTAAGAAAAATACTATTTGTAAAGTCTGCACCGCGAATATCTGCATCTCTTAAATCTGCTCCGATGAGATCTGCTCCTCTTAAGTCTGCACCATTTAAGTTCGCTGCAATTAAATAAGCACCCCTTAAATTCGCGCCTTGTAAATTTTTCTTTTTCAGGTTTGCTCCCATAAGATCTGCTCCGCGGTGAATGATTCGTTTCTTACGCGTCGCATTCATTTCCTTCCAAACTAGCTCACTCGTTTCTAAAAGTAAAACATTTACTTCTGCACGGTGTAATGGAATATTTACTTTCATTAACTCGTCCGCATTTAAATTCGAAAGTCGCTCTGTCTCTGCAATCGCTTTACTTAGTTCTTTATGAATTGGCTGCGTCGCCTTTAATAGAATCGCCTCATTCAAATACCAAAGCATTTCATGGAGCTGATGCATAACCGAAAAAGCATCATACATTTTTCTCGCATGCTTAGCATCTTTCCGCCAATCAATCCCTTTAAAGGTAACTTGAGAAATCTTCTGCCCAGCACCGAAACATTCAAATACTGTACACCCTTTATAACCTTTTCCTCTAAGATTTTTATGTATACTACATTTAAAATCTGATTGTAAATTGGAACATGGTTTACCACCATCTTTATTCACTGCAAAATCTACCGATGCTGCGAACGGTAACGCCACGCAACATAGACCGAAGCATTTTTCGCAGTTTGCTTTTAAATGATCGTTATGATTAGTCAAAATGTATACCCCCTGTTGTCTTTTGACTATTTCATAATATTCCAACTGCACAAAATAATCAATTTTAAAATAAATTGGCATCTTTCATTTCAAATCACAACTTTATCATTCGATTTCCTTTCAATTGAAAAAGACTAATTCTATCTAATGAATTATAATTAAATTATAAATTTTCAAACAAAAAGGAGAATTACTATGGCACTAGAAATGAAAACAAACTGTCAAATTTGCGATCAATCGCTGGAGCAAGATTCTGAAGCTTACATTTGCGTGTATGAATGTACGTTTTGTGCACCATGTACAGAAGAAAGACATAACGTTTGTCCAAACTGCGGCGGCGAGTTAGTACGTAGACCGAAAAAGAAACAGTAAAAAGCAAAGCGATATCGCTTTGCTTTTTTTGTTTTCTTGATATATAAAATTATATCAGCGATTTTTCAAATATATCGAACATAGCTTAAACATTTAAAAATTTAACACAAACAGGCTCTGGCACAACAACATCAGATTGTAAAAGAGTTAACTTTCCTGTAGATTCATTTCTTGAAAATAACACAAGATTATGCGACTTTTCATTTGTAGCAACAAGGAACTTTTCAGTAGGATCTAATACAAAGTCTCTTGGCCAATTTCCTTCTGTAGATGTATGTTCAACAAATGTAAGCTCACCTGAATTTTGATCCACACTGAAAACAGCAATACTATTATGGCCACGATTACCTGCATATACAAAACGGCCGTCAGAAGAAATATGAATCGCACTTCCTTGACTATTTTCATCAAACTCTGCTGGAATAGTAGAAATATACTGTAATTCTGTAAAGGTCCCTTCTTCCGCATTATATGTTAATACGATAACCTCTGAACTCAGCTCAGTCATCACATACGCATACTTTCCATTCGGATGAAAAGTAATATGTCTCGGCCCACTTCCTGGATTTACAGATAAGCTATTCACTTCTGTTAATGCACTACCTTTTATTTCATACGTAATTATTTTATCTATCCCTAAATCAACGCCCACTACATATTTTTCATCAGGAGTATATCCCGCATAATGTGCATGTGGTTTTTCTTGTCTTTCTTTATTCGGACCTGAACCTTCATGCGCCATAATAGATGAAGCATGATTTACAGTTCCATTTTCTTCATTTATTTCAAAAGACTCAATCGTTCCTTTATGGTAATTTGCTGTAACTACCGTATGATTCCCACTATCAACGCTCACATGACAAGGAGAAGCCCCTTCTACTACTTGTCTGTTTTCTGCCTTTAAATCTCCAGTTTTACTATCAATTGAATAAGCAGCTACACCACCAGATTCTCCTTCCTTAACAACGGAATAGAGATATTCATTATTTCGGTTAATCGTTACATATGTAGGGTTATCCAGCTTAGCCGCAAGTGTTACATTACTAATTTTTTTTGCTTCTGTGTCTAAAGTAAACTTATATATTCCCTCACTATTTTCTTTCGTATAAGTTCCAACATATCCAATAAACTCTTTGTTATCCTTCATTTTCATAACCCTCTCTCCCTATATTTTTCGTTCATCATACTTCTTAAAATATTTTATGTTGAAAGAGTATCCTAAAAAAATTGGAGTACCTCTTTATACGTTACCATATTTCTCTGCTAAATAGCCTTTAAACCCACTTTTTTTGATACGCTGCTATACTTTCATATTCTTCTTCCAAGTGACGGGACAGACGAATATAGATTGGTGTTAAATCTTTATATTTTTCCACACTTTCCATGTTTGGTTCATGGTGGAAATTCGCACCTACCATTTCAGAAACTACATGTAACGTATCTACTTCACCTAAACTATATAAACCGAGGATTACAGCTCCTAAGCAAGAGCTTTCGAAACTTTCAGGAACATATACGTCTTGATGAAAAATATCCGCCATCATCTGTCTCCAAAGTTCTGACCTTGCAAAACCGCCTGTTGCTTGAATTTTTTTCGGTTCGCCAATTAGCTCTTTTAAAGCGAGAAGAACGGTATATAAGTTATAAATTACTCCTTCTAATACAGCACGAATAAGATGTTCTTTCTTATGATGTAATCCGAGTCCAAAAAAAGATCCTCGCGCATTCGCATTCCATAAAGGAGCTCTTTCCCCTGCTAAATACGGATGAAATAATAAACCGTCAGATCCAGGATTTACTTTTGCTGCTATTTCAGTAAGCACTTCATATGGATCTTTCCCTAAACGCTTCGCAAGCTCAATCTCCGAAGTGCCTAATTGATCACGAGCCCATCTGAAAATCATACCACCGTTATTAACTGGTCCACCGATTACCCAATGGTCTTCAGTTAAGGCATAACAAAAAATTCTACCTTTTGGATCTGTCACAGGACAATTTGTTACAGCACGTATCGCACCGCTTGTACCAATTGTAACAGCCACAACCCCAGGATCTATTGCATTTACGCCTAAATTCGATAGCACTCCATCACTCGCTCCCACTACAAAGGGCGTAGAAACAAGTACATTCATCTCTTTTGCAAGTTCTTCATCTAATCCTATTAAGCTGTGCGTCGTTGGAACAAGTTTAGAAAGCTTTTCATCTGAAATCCCTGCAACACGAAGAGCTTCCTCATCCCATTTTAAAGATTTCAAATTGAACATTCCTGTTGCTGATGCTATAGAATAATCAATTACATATTCTTTATATAATTTATAAAACACATATTCTTTAATAGAAATGAATTTATAACTTTTTGCAAACAATTCTGCCTGCTCATTCTGTAACCAAACTAATTTCGAAAGTGGTGACATAGGATGAATTGGTGTTCCAGTACGCAAATAAATTTCATGACCATTCATATCACTCTTTATTTTCTCTGCCCAGCTTGCACTTCTATTATCTGCCCAAGTGATACATCTCGTTAACGGTTTTCCCTTCTCATCTACAGCAATGATACTATGCATTGCCGAACTAAAAGAGACACAAAGAATATCATTTGGCTGTACACTACTTGATCGTACAGTTTCTTTAATCGTATTTATTACTGCATGAAAAATTTCTTCTGGGTCTTGTTCTGCTATTTCAGGCGTAGGAGAATATAAAGGATATTCAATTCCATGACTTGCAATAACAGATCCATCAGTAGAAAATAGAACTGATTTTGTACTAGTTGTCCCAATGTCTACACCAATCATATATTTTGAGCTCACCATTTCTTCCTCCTAACAAAAAATTGCTACAGTATCCCACCATAAAAATAAATTCCTTTTATCTACTGATAACGTTGTATGCCACAATTATCTAAATAGAAACATCTTTATTTTAAACAAACATATCGAGTAGTAAAACACCTCCAAAAGCGATAAATGAAAGTAATGTTTCTAATACCGTCCATGTTTTAAATGTTTCTTTCACTGTTAAACCTAGGTATTCTTTTACCATCCAGAACCCAGCATCGTTTACGTGTGAAAACATGAGTGCTCCTGCACCTGTTGCAATGACGAGTAACTCTAAATTTACACCTGTCGTATTTTCAACGATTGGAGAGACGATGCCCGCTGCTGTTGTTAAGGCGACTGTCGCTGACCCTGTCGCAATTCGAATTAATCCAGCTACTATAAATGCTAATACAATTGGAGATAGAGCTAAATGTTCAGACATTTGAGCAATAGCATTCCCTACGCCACTATCGATAAGAATTTGCTTAAATCCGCCGCCAGCACCAATAATCGCAACAATAGAACCGATTGGTAATAAGCTATCTTCTGTTACCTTCTTAATAGCCTTTTTATCGATACCTTGACGAAATCCAAGAAAATAGAAAGCTGCAAAACATGCAATCAATAGCGCAATTATAGGACTACCGATTAATGTGATAATCTTCATCAAAGTATTAGAAAGAGGCACATAAGGAGCTGCTGCAGCTAAAACCATTAACATAACAGGTAACAATATAACTAAAAATGAAACTCCTATTCCTGGTAATTTCGTTGATTTTGTATTTACACGAATCAATTCTGGCTCATTTTCAGGAATTACACGTTTGTGAATCCACTTAGCGAATATAGGACCTGCAATAATCGCTGCAAAAAATGTAATAATGAGTGAATAAAGAAGTACCTTCCCAAGGTTCGCTTTATAAATACCAATTGCAACGATTGCCCCTGGATGCGGAGGAACAAGGCCGTGTACGACAGATAACCCAGCAATTGCTGGTAATGCTATCAATAAAATATTTTGTCTCGTTGTTTTATGAATAGAAATTACTAACGGCAATAATATTAAAATGCCTACTTCAAAAAACACCGGAATTCCAATAATAAAACCTGCAATTAACATCGCCCATGGTAAGTTTTTTATTCCAAAGGATTTAATAAAGAACTCTGCCACCTGCATTCCAGCACCTGACTCTGCCATCATTTTCCCTAGAATTGTACCTAATACTAAAATACCTACTAAATGCCCGAGAACACTTCCCACTCCTGTTTCATAAGCACTCACTATTTTATCCATTGGCATTCCAGACATAATTGCTAAAAACAAACTTGCAATCGTTAAACTAATAAACGCATGCCATCTCCACCACGATACCCCTAAAATAACAATTACGATTGATAATAATGTAATCATTAAAAGGTACATATTCATACTCAGTTCCACCCCTTTATGTAAACCCTTTCAAAATTGCTATACAATTAAGAGAACCTATATAGTTCTTTCATGAGTAAGAATTTATATATCGATATACAAATCATCTTCACAAAATAATAATTTATACAAAAAGAATCTCCCTTATCAGAGATACATGTTAACTACTCTCTCTGATAAGGGGATTTCTCTTTCATAATTATAATGTTATTTTATACATGCTTCATACGAGCATATTTTCCTTCTTCAAAAGTGAATGACACTTTCTTCTCTGCTGTTTTCACGTAGTAAGACTCCTAACTCAGGATCCAAGTTAAACGATGAAGTTACCTAGGAATCTGTCCTCTCATGAAAAGCAATTTTCGGAAAGCCTCCTTCACTTTCATATATTATAATTTAGGTGCTTTCGCCCAATCTGCAGCGAACTTTTCAATACCTTGATCTGTTAATGGATGCATAGCAAGTTGTTCAATTACTTTATAAGGGATTGTTGCAATGTGAGCACCTGCCATCGCTACACGAGTTACATGATCTGGGTGTCTGACAGAAGCCGCAATAATTTGTGTATCTAATTGATGAATATCGAATAGCTCAGCAATTTTCGCAACTAAGAGCACACCATCTTCAGAAATATCATCTAAACGTCCTAAAAATGGAGAAACGTACGTTGCACCTGCTCGAGCAGCTAAAAGTGCTTGGTTCACCGTGAAGATAAGTGTAACGTTCGTTTTCACACCTTTTTCAGTAAGATAGCGACAAGCTTCTAATCCTGCTAGCGTCATTGGAAGTTTTATCGTGACGTTTTTATCGCCACCGTTAATTTTAATTAATTCTTCTGCTTGAGCAATCATTTCTTCAGCTGTAACAGCATCTGGCGTTACTTCTGCCGAAACAGACTCAACTTTAGGTACTGCCTGACAAATTTCTGCGATACGGTCTTCAAACTTAACGCCCTCTTTTGCTACTAAAGAAGGATTCGTTGTAACACCAGCCAAAACTCCAAGTCTATATGCTTTTTTTATGTCCTCAAGATTTGCAGTATCAATAAAAAATTTCATGATCAATTCCCTCCAGTTTTTAAACGTTGATGAGTTACTTGTTTAATATGCTTATCCCGTAAAAGCCCGATTGGTGTGGAATAAAGCCCCTACTTATTAAAGTTTCACTTTATTTCTTTTCTACTGCATGTCCGCCAAATTCATTGCGCAGAGCTGCTACTACTTTTCCTGTAAATGTATCATTGTCTAATGAGCGATAGCGCATTAATAACGACATTGCGATAACAGGAGTTGCTGTTTGAAGATCTAATGCTGTTTCTACTGTCCATTTCCCTTCACCAGAAGAATGCATAACACCCTTAATTTCATCCAGTTTTGCATCTTTAGAAAACGCATTTTCTGTTAATTCCATTAACCAAGAACGAATTACTGAACCGTTGTTCCATACTCTTGATACTTTTTCATAATCGTAGTCAAATTCACTTTTCTCTAGAATCTCAAATCCTTCACCAATAGCAGCCATCATACCGTATTCAATTCCGTTGTGAACCATTTTTAAGAAGTGACCACTACCAGCTTTTCCAGCATATAAGAATCCATTTTCTACAGCAGTATCGCGGAAGATAGGTTCAACGATGTCCCAAGCTTCTTGATCTCCTCCGATCATGTAACAAGCACCATTACGAGCGCCTTCCATTCCGCCAGAAGTTCCTGCATCCATAAAGTGAATGCCATCTTTCTTTAATTGCTCATATCGGCGAATAGACTCTTTATAATGTGAATTACCCGCTTCAATTAAAATATCTCCTTTTGAAAGCAATGGTGTAACCTCATCAATAACAGAATCAACTACAGCGTGTGGTACCATTACCCAAATAATTCTTGGTGATTGTAATGACTGAACAAGTTCACTTAAACTAGATGTACCTGTAGCCCCATACTCTTTCATTTCTTCTACTGCGCTCGTATTTAAATCAAATGCTGCTACTTCATGTTTATGATCCATTAAATTTTTCCCTAAATTTAATCCCATTTTACCTAAACCAATTAAACCTACTTGCATAATATAATTCCTCCTCAAATCATCTTTTATTAAAAATTCATATCACTACGATCTTGAATATCTTTCAGCACTGATAAGTTGATTTGTCTAGAAAAGTATTCACTGTCATAGCTTAAGAATTCAATACATTTTTTGTAATTTGAACAACATTTTCTGTCGTAAATCCAAATAGATTCATGACTTCAGCTCCAGTGCCTGAAGCTCCAAATGTTTCAATTGATAGTACTTTTCCTTCCTGCCCTACATAACGCTCCCAACCGAGAGATACACCCATCTCAAGCGATACTCGTTTCGTTACAGAAGACGGAAGAATTGATTCTTTATATTGTTTCGATTGGCGATCGAATAACTCCCAGCTCGGCATTGCAACGATGCGAACAGAAACATGATCTTCTTCTAATTTTGCTTTCGCATTAGCAGCTAAGGATACTTCAGAACCTGTCGCAATTAAAATCACATCCGGATTTTCATTTGTTTGCGTTAATACGTAAGCTCCTTTAGAAAGATTCTCTATATTCGCTTTCGTTTCCTCAAATACCGGTAAATTTTGACGGCTAAGTACTAAAACGACTGGACCATCCGTTTGCTGTAAAGCATATGCCCAAGCACTCGCTGTTTCATTCGCATCTGACGGGCGGATAACTGTTAGACCAGGAATTGCCCGAAGAGCTGCCAATTGTTCAATTGGTTCATGCGTTGGACCATCTTCTCCTACAGCAATCGAATCATGTGTGAATACGTAAGTAACTGGTAACTTTTGCAGTGCAGCAAGTCGAATTGATGGACGAAGATAATCGTTAAATACAAAGAATGTACTTACGAACGGTTTTACTCCTCCATGGAGAGCCAGTCCATTCGCTGCCGCGCCCATTGCATGTTCACGTACACCGAAGTATATATTTCGGCCAGCATACGATTCTACTGCATACACTGCTTCACCTTTCATATCTGTCATAGTAGAATGCGAAAGATCTGCACTTCCACCAAAAATAGAAGGAATCGATTTCACATAATGGTTAATAGCTTCCCCACTTGCAACACGAGTGGAAATCGTTTTTTCAGTATCAAAGGATAGAATGTCTTTCGCTTCGATTAAAACCTCACCTGTAATCGCTTTTTCTAATTCATCTGCTAGTGCAGGGTTCGCTTCTCTGTATAAGTTGAACTGCTCATTCCAGTCATTGTCTTTTTCAATACCTTTTTGTTTTAGTTCATTAAAATGAGCTTTTACTTCTTCAGGTACAAAGAAGTCTTCCTCATAATGCCAACCATACACTTGTTTTGTAGCTGTCGCCTCTTCTACTCCAAGTGGGTTACCATGTGCTTTGTTTGTTCCAGCAACTTTTGGACTTCCATAACCTATAACTGTTCTAATTTCTATAAGAGTAGGTTGGTCCGTATTTTCTTTCGCTAATGTAATGGCTTTTGTAATAGCATCGACATCGTTTCCATCTTCAACTCTTACATATTGCCAATGTACAGATTCTGCCCTTTTCTGAATATCTTCAGAAAAAGCAATGCCTAATTCACCATCAAGTGAAATTTCATTTGAATCATACAGTACAATTAACTTGCCAAGTTTCATATGTCCTGCCATTGACATCGCTTCATAAGCGACACCCTCCATTAAATCACCATCTCCAACTAAAGCATACGTATTGTGATCTATAATAGAGTGACCATCCTTATTAAACTTCGCTGCTAAATGAGCTTCTGCCATTGCCATTCCGACAGCATTAGCAATCCCTTGTCCTAACGGGCCTGTAGTCGCTTCAACTCCAGGAGTATGACCAAACTCAGGATGTCCTGGTGTTTTACTATTTAACTTTCTGAAGTTTTTCAAGTCATCAATTGAAACGTCATATCCAGCTAAATGAAGTAGGCTATATAATAGACTAGATCCATGTCCCGCCGATAAAACGAAACGATCACGGTTAAACCATTTTGGATGATTAGGATTGTGATTTAAATGATTCGCCCATAGTGCATAAGCCATTGGTGCTGCTCCCATCGGAAGACCCGGATGACCTGAATTTGCCGCATTTATAGCATCAATCGATAACGTACGAAGTGTATTCACTGCTAATTGATTTATGTTTTGTGTCATAGTAATCGTCCCCCTAAATGCTTTCATTAAAGAAAGTACTTATTTTTCCGTCTCTTGATCTAACCACCATTTAAATCCACTTTCTTGCAATAATTCATTAGACGCATCTGGACCATATGAACCAGACTCATATTCATGAAGTGGCAATAAGTTCTCCTCGAATGCTTCAAGAATTGGCTGTACCCATTCCCATGACAATTCAACTTCTCTCCAATGCGCAAAGAATGTAGCGTCTCCACTTACAGCATCATGAATGAGTCTTTCATACGCTTCAGGTACTCCCACATCCACTTGCTCGCAAGTAAAGTTAATACGGATTGGTTCAATTTCTCCATTTTTCAATGGATTTTTACTATTTAACTGTAATGAAACATTCTCACCTGGGCTAATTTCAATTATTAATAAGTTAGGTTCTGCATTTGGATTATTATCTTGATATTGCTGTTTTAACGTATTTTTAAATTCGATTACAATACGAGTAGACTTTTCTTTCATTCGTTTTCCTGTTCGTATATAGAAGGGAACGCCAGTCCAAAATGGATTATCGATCCACAAACGAGCAGCAACAAATGTGTCTATGTTAGAAGAAGGATTTACTCCTGGCTCCTCTTTATACGCTACAACTTGCCCACCTTTTATCTCTCCTGAAGAATATTGACCGCGAATGATATGGCTTTGAACGTCTTCTTTTTTTACTTTGCGAAGCGTCTCCATTACCTTTCGTTTTTCCTCTCTAATTTCACATGCGTTAATTTTTTCCGGCAGATTCATAGCAGTCATCATTAATATTTGTAACATGTGATTTTGAACCATATCTCGAATGGCTCCTGCGTGATCATAATATCCAGCTCTTTCTTCAACCCCAACCGTTTCACTAGCTGTGATTTGTACATTTGCTATATGTTCTTTGTTCCAAATCGATTGGAGAACAGGATTTGCAAATTCTAGTGCTTCTAGGTTTTGAATCATCGGTTTACCTAAATAATGATCAATACGGTATATCTCGTCTTCTTCAAACGTGCGACTAAGCTTATCATTGAGCTCACGAGCAGATGTAAGGTCGTGCCCAAACGGTTTCTCAATCATTAGGCGTTTCCATCCATCTGTTTTATCAAGTCCGCTTTCCTTAATATTTAAAGCAATGGTCTCGAAAAATTCAGGAGCAACTGAAAGATAGAACATTCTATTTCCTTTTATATGTAGTTCCTCTTCCCTTTCACGAACGACTTGTAATAACCTCTCATAGTCTTCCGGTTTACTCACATCTAATGGACAATAGCGAAAATTATCTAAAAAACCTTCGAGTTCCGGAGTACCTTCTTCCCTCTGACGAGAAAACGTCTCTATTGATTCTTTTATTCTTTCTTGAAAATCTTCATGAGATACTTGACGTCTTCCAAGCCCGATAACAGATATTTGCTTTGGAAGCTTTTGATCTCTATATAAGTTATATAGCGCGGGGTAAATTTTGCGTTTCGCTAAGTCCCCTGTCGCTCCAAATAAAACAAAGGTCATTGATTCCAAGTTCAGTCCCCCTCTTGTTGTATAATCCTCGTCAATATACTAAAAATGAATTGTACAGAAGCTCATACTCTTATACTTCCTGTTTTTATAAAAAACAAAGAGTTATCTAATTCCAATTCTTTTTATACCTTTCGCTCTCTCATTGTCCCCAATATTAATAGTGGCAATTCAAAGCATTTCTACTGCAACTTACTTATTTATAGAACTTAACGAAATATTTTATATTTGATTACTTTTAGTAATTAAATAATCTTATGTCTAGTATATTAACTACATAAATTATTATCGTCAATAAAAATGTCTTGAATTAAATACTATTTATTTCGTAATACTTTTCTAAGTGTATTCCTAATTACCATTCATTTTCAAAGATAATGATCAATATAATAAATATCAGCCTCATCAAAATATTCAATTAATTTTCTGTTAAACTCGCGAGCAGACGTTACATTATAATTAAAAGGCTTCTCTATAATAAGACGGTTTAATCCTTTTGTAGCCCACAATCCACTCTCCTTAATATTTGAAGCAATCACATCAAATACTTCTGGTACAACAGATAGATAAAACATACGGTTTTCAGGAATGTTTAGTTCTGTTTCACGCCTCTTTACAAGACTCAACAAATCTTGATAGTCCTCTATATTCGCTGTATTT
Organism: Bacillus cereus group sp. BceL062; assembly: GCF_051780025.1. Lineage (NCBI taxonomy): Bacteria > Bacillati > Bacillota > Bacilli > Caryophanales > Bacillaceae > Bacillus > Bacillus cereus group sp. BceL062. The sequence goes on from NZ_JBPWGY010000003.1 coordinate 369,832, forward strand.
AATTGACAATAACGAAATGTACTAATAAATTCTTCTACTCCTGATTCATCATTAGTAGATCTTCTAGCAAATGTAGCAAGGGATTGTTCTACCTTTGTTTGAAATTCCACATCTGACATTGCCCTTCTGCCAATACCGATAATTGAAATAGATTGCGGTATATTTTGATTACTAAATAGTTTGTATAAAGCAGGGTAAATTTTGCGTTTCGCTAAATCCCCTGTCGCTCCGAATAAAGTGAAACTTTAATCAGTGGGGGTTTTGTTCATCCCCACTGATTATTAGTTGAACCAATCGGGCTTTTACGGGCAGTTGATCCCCCACCTAACTTCTTTGCTTCCGCTGAATTTTGAGGCGGGGGTCTTACTGCCCGTTAATGCGGGATAAAAGAAATGTCATTGAATCCATTTGTTCTCTCCCTTTTAAAACAATTGCTAGAATAGAATATATAAGCTCATTCGCTACTTAGTACAATACTGTCTCTATAACCTCATACTTTACCAATGTTTCTTCAATACAATTTTGCCAAGAGCACGTTCTGACTCACTTATGTGGTGTGCTTTTTTTACACCTTCTACCTGTAAAGGCAACACATGCGTTACGACAGGTTTAATCTTCCCGCCCTCAATTAATTCTGTAATAAGAGAAAGTTCATATCCGTTAGGTTCAGTAAATATATGGTCACTCTGAATATTTTTCTCTCTTGATATTTCAGTTTGCGAAATTTCCATACCTTTCGGACCATAAATAGACGCCAACTTTCCATTTGGTGCAAGTACTTTATAACTATCCTTTAGTACATCCTCGCCTAACACATCAAATACAATATTGTAATTATGCAGGAGCTGAGAAAAGTCTTCTGTTTTGTAATCAATGACAGTATCAGCACCTAGATCCTTTACAAACTGTATATTTTTCGTACTAGTCGTAGTTGCAACCTGTGCACCGAAGCTTTTCGCTAGCTGAATAGCAAACGTACCAATTCCCCCGGATCCAGCATGAATTAAAACCTTACTACCTTTTTGAACATTTGCGAACTTCACTAAACTTTGCCAACTTGTCAAACCTACTAGAGGGATTGATGCTGCTTCCTCAAAAGATAGATTTCTCGGTTTTTTCGCTACATACTTCTCATTTACTGCCACGTACTCTGCATAAGTACCATTTCGTTCAATATCTGGACGACTATATACTTCATCCCCTACTTTAAATGCTGTTACGTTTTTCCCTATATCAGCTACTACACCTGCAACATCCCATCCTAAAACAAGCGGGAAGTCATAAGAAATTACGTCTTGAAGTAAACCTTCACGAATTTTCCAATCCACAGGATTTACACCAGCTGCATATACTTCAATCAGTATATCGTTGTCTCCCAATAGCGGTTTCTGCATTTCAATCTCTTGTAGTACACTTTTATCTCCATATTGCATAAGTCCTATCGCTTTCATTCTTTACACTCCTTTACAATGCTGGGAAATGAGGTAGTACTTCTTCTCCTAGCTCATCCAATACTTCGTCAGCTGGACGTTGACCATCAAATAGAGCAAGGAATAAATGATTCACACCAATACTTTTATATATATCAATTAATTCAATTAGTGCCTTACGCCCTGTACGGTAACCTAAACGGATCGGTGTAGGACGTTCATTTGGATCTTCAGATAAATCTAAATGCATCGGTTGTATAAATGGTTTGAATACATCTGGATGATAATCCTCTACTAGTTCTCTCCATTGTCCAATTGCTCCCGCTTGATGTACTGGACTACGTGGATAATACATCCATCCATCTCCATGTTCAGCAAACCAGTCCATATTTTGCTGACTAAAACCTGTAATAAAGGTTGGAATATGCTTAGACGGTTTTGGAACTAAATTCGCACCATGAACTTCTCCTAGTGTCGACTGGATAGACGGGAAGTTTTTATACAAAATTTCTTCCAAGTAAGCAAACGCTTCTCTAAACTTTTCACCTCGTGTTTCATGACTAACACCTAACGCCTTGAAATCAGCACGTCTGTCACCGGATGAAACGCCAAGCATAATTCTTTCTGGAAATAGTTGATCCAATGTAGCAATTTCTTTCGCCACACGCAATGGATGACGAAGTGACAATACAGTTGCCGACGTTCCAAATGCGATTTTCTCTGTTTTGCTTGCTAAATATGTCAAATAAATCATCATATCGTAAATTTGACCTGTTGCAGGATCACCAAAATCAGGGTCTTGCAGCAATACATCGCGAAGCCATACACCTGTAAAACCGTATTGTTCCGCTTTTTGTACTAACTCTACTTGTTTTTCCATCGTTGGAGCATGAAACTGATAATTTTCAATCGGAATGTGAACTCCTAATGTAAGTTGATCTTTTGCAAACATACGATTATATCCAAAATGATTCACAAACTTTTCCATGTGTTTCACTCACTTTCCTTCATTCATATAAATCTATACTTTTCTTTACTCTTGATATTTCTTTTCAAATTTCATAGGCAATTCTGTAACATCACATTGTTGCCGATTGAAATCGTTATAACTTTCTTTGTGCTACGAGTGTTATTATAAATCGGCCATAACATGAATAACAGTACGTACTTTAAAGTGATGTAGGCACTTTAAAGTACCTATAGTAAGTGAGTAATAATAAATCATGCTGCAAAAATAACATCTACCCTTTCTTCAAAAAGCTTTACAGTAGTTTTTGGAAGTACGTTACATTATTTCATTTCACGCACTTTCCTCTTCTTTATATAAAATTCTCACTAACCAAATTCAAAATATTATACTTATTTTCCGTACTTTGCTATGCTATAACCACAAACAGGAGGTATAAACAATGAAAGCACAAATTATCCATTCTTTTGGGGACTCATCTGTATTTCAATTAGAAGAAGTTTCAAAACCGACACTTTTACCAGGTCATGTTCTAATCGATGTAAAAGCAACAAGTGTAAATCCAATCGATACAAAAATGCGTAGTGGCGCTGTTTCAGCAGTCGCTCCTGAGTTTCCAGCTATATTACACGGCGATGTGGCTGGTATTGTTATTGAAGTAGGAGAAGGTGTTTCGAAATTCAAATCAGGGGATGAAGTATACGGATGTGCCGGAGGTTTTAAAGAAACTGGAGGTGCACTTGCAGAATTTATGCTTGCTGATGCACGATTAATTGCTCACAAACCTAAAAATTTAACAATGGAAGAAGCAGCTGCTCTACCATTAGTTGCAATTACAGCTTGGGAATCTTTATTTGATCGTGCAAATATTAAATCTGGTCAAAATGTTCTCATTCATGGAGCTACTGGTGGCGTAGGACACGTAGCCATTCAACTAGCTAAATGGGCAGGCGCTAAAGTTTTTACAACCGCTTCTCAGCAAAGTAAAATGGAAATAGCCCATCGTCTAGGAGCCGACATAGCTATTAATTATAAAGAAGAATCTGTTCAAGAATATGTGCAAAAGCATACGAATGGAAACGGATTTGAAGTTATATTTGATACAGTAGGCGGCAAGAATCTTGATCATTCTTTTGAAGCCGCTGCAGTCAATGGAACTGTTGTAACAATTGCAGCTCGTTCAACTCATGACCTCTCTCCTTTACACGCAAAAGGACTCTCTCTGCACGTTACTTTTATGGCATTAAAAATATTACATACAGATAAGCGTAGTCATTGCGGAGAAATCTTAACGAAAATAACGCAAATTGTAGAAGAAGAAAAACTTCGCCCATTGCTAGATTCTAAAACTTTTACGTTTGATGAAGTTGCTCAAGCACATGAATATTTGGAGTCGAATAAAGCAATAGGGAAAATAGTGTTGAAAAACGTTTGGTAACTATAATCCGATAAAAAGAACGATTACTCATTGCTGGAAAGTACAGAGTAAATAAATCTTCTTTATTGTGCTAGCATCATTTATCAAATTTCATGATGCTAGTGATTGTAGAAAGAACAATAAATTTGCATAAAGATCAATTTATGCAAATTTATTTATTTTAGTTTTGTAATACCCTCTATATGTATTTTGTGTACATATCAAATGGTAAAATCATTACTATATTTATATCAATAAAACTTTTCACAGGTGTTCCTCTTCTATAAGAACCTGCATATTTAAAGTTGGCTGTTGAACTCTCTCCCCCACAAAACCAAAGTTAACCTCTTACAGAAACAATAGTCTATCAACTGTATTTTTTACATTTAACATACGGAAACAACTCATATTTTGAGGACCTCAATCGCACTCCATTATCTGAATAAAAAATAAAATTAAACTCATAAATTTAATATGGTATTATGTATTGAACTCTTCATGAAACTATCATTCATATTACTATTTAGGAGGATTTATGAGCAATCAAAATAATAATGAAGCACCATATAAAATGGAAATCATAGTCATGATTTTAGGACTATTTTTACCACTCTTCCTTCCTGCTCTTTTAATGTTAGCATTAGGAAAATGGATGCCAGATGAAATTGCATATCCTGGGTTCATGTCATTATTTATTCTATCCATTGAGTTATTCATAGTAGCTGCTATTTTTACTAATATTTTAAGTGTATGTGGATTACCTGAAAAGAAACTTGATGAATTAGGATTTTTAGGATTTACGATTTCAGTGGTTACATCATTTTTAGCTACTTATGTAGGATATTTTGGAATAGCTAAAGTTGGATTAACTTCGGTTCAACTTTCACCTCATGGCATTTTAATTGTAGCGATAGTATCCACAATTATCTTAACTATTTTATTAAAGATTTTAGAGAAATTTGATAATCAAGACGATCTAGATACAAATAAGTAAAATTGTAAACTAAAAAGGTATGCTTCAAATGGAGCATACCTTTTTCTTGATTACCGATTTAACATGAGAGATGCCACAGCGCTAAAATCTCTCCACCCTTTACAACAAGTAAAAAAATAACAGCCGAATTTTTCTTATAGTAGAAAATTCGGCTGTTTGCATGTCGCAATTTGCTTTTTGTATATTTCCATTAATAGATAAAATACAACTCATTTGCCTTACCATCTTTACCTTCAACAGAATATTATATTGTTTTTAATTTTTTAAAACACACTACGTACTAATCCCCCGTCTATTCGTAACGCGGAACCATTAATTGCTGAAGAAAGTGGGCTGCTTAAGAAAGTGACAAGATTGGCAATTTCTTCTGGTCGAATAAGTCTTTGAATAATAGAGGTTGGTCGATTCTCTTTCATAAATCGCTTCTCAGCTTCTTCTATTGTCAATTGCTCATTAGGATAAAGACTATTTAACATAGTCTCCACTCCTTCCGTTAAAGTCGAACCGGGCATTATAGTATTAACAGTCACATTCGTTCCTGTCGTCAGCTCAGCTAAACTGCGAGAAAGTGAGAGTTGCATCGTTTTAGTCGCACTATAATGAGCCATTTCTTGAGATGGCATAATAGCTGCTTCGCTAGCAATAAAGATGACTCTTCCTTCTTTTCTTTCAATCATTTGTTTTAAATACGAGCGAGTAAGTCGAACACCACTCATAATATTGACTTCAAACAATTTAAACCAATCTTCATCAGGAATATCAAAATATTCTACAGGTTCAAAAATTCCTAAGTTGTTAATAAGAATGTCTACTTCAGGGTACTTTTTAATCACATTTTGGCACCCTTGTTCTGTCCCTAAATCAGCTACTACGGGTTGAAGGATAGCATCAGGATACTGCGCTCGAATTTCGTTTATCGTTTGATTAACATTTTCTTCACGGCGTCCATTAATAAGTACAGTAGCTCCTTCCGCTACTAATGAAGTGGCAATTGCTTTTCCAATCCCTGCCGTAGATCCAGTAACCAGTGCTGTTTTTCCTTTTAATTGCATATGCATATAGATCCCTCCAAATTCATGTGCTAAATGATTGACTTACGTTTGAATAAATAATTACGTTTATATTGTGGTTCACTTCTCTTATCTTTAACAGAAAATAAGCAGATCCACCCTTTTTTCGAAAAAGTATAAACGAAAATTATGTAGCTATTTCACTCTGTACGGAATTAAAAATCGAAATTATCATCATTTAGATCTACTCGATAATTCTGATTCTAATCATTGTCATGTTAAAAAATCACATCAACAGCAGAGTAAAGCTAAAACCAACTAATAAATACCATTATGATATATATTAACGATAAAGAAAATTACGCACTTTAAAGTTCCATAGGAACAAAAAAGTGCCCTATATACTATAATTTTCAACTTTTTATATTTATTAACGTAGTATCCTTTTCTATCACAGAAAAGAGTGTAAAATCACACATTCTTACATACATTTATAGGATTATTTTTATCCTAATTAACTAAAAACCATATAACACATTTGTAAAATAAAATTCTAAAAAAACCTTGCAGAAAAATTCTACAAGGTTTTTGCCTATACACACAAATTAATCACTATATTAAAATAAAAGGGTTTATAATTCATCAAAATAATATTAAATATAAGCTGCTTTAAAGGCTTGTTGGACAGCTTGTACTTCTAATGAGTCTTTACCATGTAAGTTCGTTGCTACACGAATACAAGCTTCTTTTAATTCTTTAAAGTCAGAAGTCATATTTAATTCATCCGTATTTGCATAATAGAAAATATCAAACATTTTATCTTCTCCAATGCCATGTACGTTTACTCCATTATGGTTTCCACCACTAGCAATCAAGTAAGCTACTTTATTAATAATGCTAGAGTTCGTGTGTACACCACCATGATCGTGGTCAGCATCAATAGGTAAGTTATTATAATGTCTATAGTCCTCCGGATATCTAGAAGAGATAGATGATGGGGTTTTCATATCTCTAAAAATACGACCTGATTGTTCTCCCATTGTCCAATTGAACTTTCCGTTATTGGCATACTTTTCAACTGCTACTCCTAAAATATCAGATAGAGCCTCATTAATTGCACCAGCTTCTCCTGCATACTCAAGTCCAGACTCATTTCTTGTAACCGCGTGTGTAAATTCATGTCCTGCCACATCAAATGCTCTAACAATTGGATCTCCGTATACTAGCATAGCTCCATTACTAAATGCATTAAACCACTGCTTAGGATTTCCTTTATTCGTACCATTTGTGTTCCAACCATGAACGACAGAAATTACTTTTTGCCCATTATTATCAAAGCTGTTACGGCCATATTTTTCTTGATAAAAATCATATACTTTCGTTGCTAAATAATGGGCACTAACTGCTTTAGAATCGGTAAAATTTGTAGAATTACTTGTTACTAGATCATCGAGATAACCCCATACATTTCTTCTATAATTATTATAATCTTTATAATTAGCAGTATATGTTTCAATTCCCTTACCACGAGAATAATCTGCAAGCATGTACGTTCCATTACTTCGCTGCGTAATTCCAAACGTACGATTAATACCTAAGTCATCTTTTCCTGTACCTGTTAATTTTGAAGGATCTTGTGATTTATTTGCTGTCGCAGATTGGACAATACTACTATCTACTTGTATACCCAATTTTTGAACGAGTTCTTTTAATAGATTTCCACCAAAAGCATCAATTAATACTGTACCAGATACATATTCAGGTGTAGATGCACTAAAAGTAATTTGATATGCATTTGTAGCTTTATTTGTATTTTCATCTACATATACCACTTGTTTAATTTCTGGTTCTTCAATAAATGTGAGATCATTTCCATAGATGTTGAAAAGCTGTTTCTTTGCATCCTCTTCTGATAAAGTAATAGGTTGTTTCAAATCTTCCTGTTGTTGTAGATTTTGGGCACTATCCCCCGAAACGCTCGTAAGTACACCATCATCATTAATATGTGCCGTTAGTTGATATCCGTATACATCACGTCCTTCATATGTTTGTTGAAGACGTACCAATGTAGTACCATCATAAGATTTACGACTTTGCGTAACATTATAATTAACTTTGGATTCCGTATTAACTTGCTTTGATGATAATGCTTGTTCTGTTTTTCCTTTTAGTGCATCCTTTGCTACATTTTCTGCCGAATTTTGAGAAGGCGCTGTTAAATTACCTGTTCGGAACGTATCTTCCTTTGTTTCCACTTTTAAATCTTCTGTTTCCGCATGTACTCCTCCATAGGGCATAATCGCCGATAACACCACTCCTGTAGTTAAACCGACCTTTACGAAATTATTCATATTCTTACTCCTTTATAATCTTATTATTTGATTAAATAAATGTATTTTAGAATTTTAACCCTAGATAAAACTTTTAGCTATAGTCAATCGATTTTACATATATACGTTAATAGATTGGTTTGCTACTTTTTTAGATTCATTTCATTTCTCAAAAATTACTCATTATATAAGCTATCTTTATATTTATTTATATACGTTATTTTTTGTGGTTCTGATAACATATTTATAGCCATCCACACATTCTTTTTCATTTCTAATTTTTGCATTGGTATCTCTTTTAAAAACGGATTGCCTATAATCGCTTCCATTTCTTCATCAATTCTTTGTATAAGATTTTTTTCTGGATTATTTTGCAAATAAGTATTTTTCAATCCCCATTTTGTCATTATAAATTCATTTGTTTTATTCATAGGATTAATAATAGTAGCTTTACTAGTTAATCGTTTTTTTACTTCATCATGATAGATTTTAATTTTATATCCTTCTTTTAGTGGAATGGTATCTTTTACAATCGTTACATTTGTCCCTTCCATTTCCTTCGTATAAATTTTTTCACCTTTCTCATTAAACAACTCTATTGATGCATATTTTTCACCTGCATAATAGCTATGAGGCGTTTTAGTAGTAACCGTAAAAACAGCTCGCTTTTGCTCTAAGTCTGTATTTAATTCGGCAAACTGGTCATCTCCTAATCCTAGGAATTGAATTGTTTGATTTACCAACTTACTCACTTTCATTTCGTTAACATCAATCGTTAGACTATTATCTTTTTCTTTTACATAGGCATAATACGAACTAAAATGGTACATACTATCCGTTTTCCCACCTGAAATTTCAACTGTATAAACTCCATTTGGTACGTCTTGTAAATTGATATCTGTTTTTTCAATTGTTTTCTCTTGAACAACTGTATTCCCTTCTTTTAATTTAATTTTTCCTCCTTTCAATGTATCTATTTCATTTGTATTTAAATGGATATGCAAATTCCCTTTTAGCCCAAGTGAAGCAATTTGCTGATTTGTAACTATTTCAAAGTTGGAGTTTATCGTAATATCAGAATCAACTAGAGCTCTCGCTTTAGCTAATTGTGATTCAGGCACTATATAGGCTAAAGACGTAACAGCCGGATAACCTTTCGCCCTATTTATCTCAACTTGTTTATTATTAAGCTTAAAGCCCCATCTTTCAAAAACGGGTGTAAAATCAACTTGTGCATTCTCACTATAATATTGATTCATTAAATCTGGTAAAGAATGGTCACCTTTTTTGAAAGCAGCATTGCTAGCTAGTTTTCGATAACCTTGATACATTTTTGCAAAAGCTTCATCGCCAGCTTTTTGTTTCGCCATCGTTAAAAGAATAAGTTTTTGTCGTAAATCTAAGTCATCATAATTTTTATTTTCTTTCATTAAAGCATTATATAAATTCCGTTCTACTTGTTCCTTTTTCCCGAAATTAAACAACCAACCAACTTGATCTGCTTTTTTTCCATATTTACTATATTGATATTGAACACCGAATAGATTATTAGAAACTTCTCCTGTAAATATTCCTTGATTATCAAAACCAGCTTGGTATCCGTGAGCGATTTCATGTAAAGTTCCCCAACTCAGTTTATCTAACCACATTTTTGTACTATCTGAACTATTCGCTGTCCAATTTGTGCCATAATAGGCACCGCCAGCACCAGATATATCTGCTTTTAAAAAATAACGATTTTGACTTTTTTTATTTTCAACCGCTGAACCATCTAAACCAATAATTGAATCATACATCGCAAAAATATCTTCATAATACGCAATTAACTCATCCAATGATTGAAAATCTTTTAAAGACCTTACTATTTCTTTATCTTTTTTAGGTACAAATAATTGGAAACTTTCCCCTTGAAGTAATGCATACTCTCCATCAAATTGATCCCATGTACTAAAAAATTGAGATACATTTCCTTTTTGTTTATAAATTGGAAGAGGTTTAGTAGCACTTTCATTCCCTACTTGGTACTCAAGTACAGCGTGCTCTTCACCATACGGAGTATCTATGAAAGGAACTAAAGGCGTATCACCTTGAATGGTAACCCATTCATTTCCTACTTGTATGGATTTTTCATTTTTTGAGTCATTAGACAATAAACGTAATGTTAATTTGTCTTTAAAATTAGGATTCGTTTGTCTTACCTTTAATGGTGTATTTCTCTGCAAAATAAACCCTAAATCTTGTCGATCATGATATTTCCCCTTACTTATGCCCGCCTGAAATATCCAAGTAGGCTCTTCTAAACTAGTAATTTCTTTTACATTTGTTCGTTCATCAGCATGTAAGTGTATATTTCCTATGAGGAAAAACATTGTATACATTATGCCTATAACAAGTAATCTTTTCATTTGCATATCTCCTTTTCTATTTTTTATATACAAAATACAATAAAACCCTCCTTCTTCACTTATAACTATGGCCAGTAAGTTATTTATCAGTGTAATTATTATAGTTACATTAACTCGTGATTATCAATCATTAAACGTATGTAATTTTGCATATACGAATACTTAATGACAATTCCAAAAGTATCGTATAATTATCAATATTTTTTCAGACATTATTCAAAAAAAACACGAAGACCCTTAAGTCTTCATGTTTTTTTATACATGTTATTAAACTTGTGATTGAATTAATTACTAAAATCTTTTTAATCGCGAAAAATCAATTATTTTTAGGCTGATAGCCATACGTAAACTTTTATGATTTACTCATCCTTTTTGTTCTGTAATATTAAATTTTGAAACCAGTTCCGTTAATTCTTCCACCTTTTCTTTCATTTTGTTGGATTGGATTGATATTTGTTCAATTGATACGGCCTGTGATTGAATTGAATTTACTGTTTGAAGAGTCTCCTTTTTCACATCCGTTGCAGTTTCAGAAACTAGCGAAAGAGAAGCATTTACTTCTTCTGTACCAGCAGACATCTCTTCTGTCGCTGCGGATACTTCTTGAATTTGACCTGTAATCTTATCAATATCTCTCATAATAGACAAGAAGGTTTGGTTCGCTTTGTAAGCAGCTTCTTTTCCTTCTACTGCCTTTTGTTGTCCTTTTTGCATGACATTAACTGTATCTTGGGTATCTTTTTGAATCGATTTTATTAAATGATTAACCTCTTTCGCAGATTCTTTAGACTGTTCAGCTAAATCTCGAACTTCTGCGGCAACCACTGCAAACCCTTTCCCATTCTCTCCAGCACGTGCCGCTTCAATAGCGGCATTTAAGGCAAGAAGATTCGTTTGTTCGGCAATATTAGTAATTGCAGCGAGAGCTGTATCAATCTGTTGTGTACGTGTAACAAGTTTATTTATTACTTTTGATGTTTCCTCGACAACATCATGCACACTATTCATTTGAAGAATAGAGTAATTTATCACTTCACTACCAATATTTATTCGTTCTGTAGTCGTTACTGCTACCTCAGCGACTACTGCTGAAGATTCAGCTACAGTTTGCACCCCGGTTGTAATTTCTTCCATTGAGGATGAACTCTCTTGAATACTAGTTACCTGTCCTTCTATTTTTGTTTTTACTTCTAAAACAGTCTGTACAACCTCATTTGAAATACTAGACGCTCGATTTGTATCTTGTAATACGCCCTCCGTAGTAGAAATAACCTCTTGTGTTGTCATCTTAACATTCGCAATTAATTGTTGAAGGTTATCTAACATACTATTAAAAGACTGAACAATATGCCCTAATTCATTATTTGCTTTATAAGGAGTACGTGTTGTTAAATCTCCAGCTGCTACTTTTTCCATATTACTTTGTAGTAACGCAAGTGGTTTTCGGATAGTTATTTTAATAATATATCCAATTAATATAATTACTAAAATTGCTAAAATCGAAATACTAACAAACATTATCATTGTATTTTGAGCACTATTATTATTTTCCTTCTGTAAAAGCTCTGCATTATTACTATTATATAAAATCAATTCACGAATTGATTTTATTGATTTTTGCATATTAGGTTCAATCTCTTTTAGGTAATATGCATATGCTTCCTCATTATTAGATTTCCCTAATTCTTGCGCTTTCTTCATTTGAGTCCTTAATTCATTAAATGTTTCATGAAACGTGTTATATAATTCTTTTTCTTTAGTAGAAATAACTTTAGCCTCAAACTGCTTTAAAAGATGATCATTTTCCTTACGAATTCCATCCATTTCTCTTATTAATTCGTTCATTCTTTTTTCATCTTTTGATAACATTATTTCCATAAAGTTCATATTAACGTGATAAAAATTAGATTCTACAATCCCAATCCACTCAATTGGTAGTAAATTATCCTCATACATATTAGAGGAAGTACTTTTCCCTCTTTCTAATCCCCAAAACCCTATTAGGGATAATACTATACATGCAATACTTGATATAGTTATTAATATGTTTAGTTTTGTACCAACCTTACTGTTTCTTAATAATTCCAATTCCATATTCCCCATTCTAATATATAGTTTAAGTAATGTATTTTATAATAAGAATCCAAAAATTACGATGTTTATTTTGCGATATGCAATTTTGCATATCATCAACTACTAAATCAAAATAATCTAACATTGTAATTTTAGTTTTCCAAAAATTCATGATTATGAAAACACCCCATTAAATCTTGAACTTCTCATCCAAAATATCCACAAATATTGTGGCACCAGGGGAACCCATCATTGATATATAAATTATACTTCCATACAAGACTAGCTTAAAAATATTTTTCTTATTGCTCATTTTTCTATTTTCTCTCTATTAGAAGTACTCCTAGTACATCACACTAATAAAAACGATAGTATTAAAAAAATAAGGAAAGACATAACACCCATGTCTTTCCTCTAAAATTGTAACACTCAATATGCTCTTGGCTCTATTTGATTTTCCAGTTAAATCCTCACATTTCTTTCTTTATAATATTTCCTAACTCCGTCCAACTTGTAATACGCGGGATATTGAGATGTTGATTGTAAGAAGTAGTTTTTGCATACACATTTATCGGTTTTCCTATTAACGTTTCTAAGACTGCCGGCTTATCATCAAAGAAATAGTTTAATTTTATTTCTTGTATGAAGTGTATTTTTTCTTCATCCTTCATTCCATAGAAAAAGCGATCTTCATGTACCGGAAAACCTTTTTCTATTAACCATTTTTTTGTTTGCTCTCCATGCTCTTTAGGCCGAGCTGTTATATAGTATATTTCATGTCCCTGTCTTTCTAATTCTTGTAATGTCTCTACTGCATATGGAAACGGTGAACAAGAAGTATAATAAATCTCATCCAGCAAACTATTCCACATATGACTGCCTTCCTCCGAAGTCATGCCAAATGCTTCATGAATTTCAATTGTTTTTAAAGAATGAAATACATCCAATCCTACTTGTTTGTTTAATTTCTTATTATATAAATGAAAAGCATGCTGCCTTAAATCAATTAATGTATCATCGATATCAAATCCAAACTTCACTCTTCATCGCTCCTTTCTGCAATCCATTTATCGGAACATATAAGTAGTTTTTATTCTCCTTATTTCTCATCTTTCCGATATGCTGGATAGCCAATAAATCTATAATCTTTTCCAACCTGGGTAAATGATATATCCTTAAATTCAATTGCATCTTTCATTTTAGTAATACCAGTTCCCTCTACAAAACTAGGCGCCAATCTGCCTCCAATAATTTTAGGTGCGAAATATAAAATAATTTTATCCATTAGTTTATTTTCAATAAACGAAGCATTTACTTCTCCACCACCTTCAATAAGCAGGGAGGAAACTCCTTTTTGTCCTAAAACATCAAGCATTTCATGTAAGTTTATATGCTTTTCTCCGCTAGTAACAAATACTTTAACTCCTGCATTTTCTAATGCTTTCTTTTTTTCCGCTGCATGATTACTTGTTGTAAATATCCAGGTAGGAGCTTCTCCATCTGTAACAACGTTAGCTTCCATCGGTATGCGTAATGTCGAGTCCAATATTATTCGAATTGAATTTCGTCCATTTGGAATACGAGTTGTCAATGATGGATTATCCTTTTGAACAGTATTCGCTCCTACTAAAATAGCCGCATTTTCGTTTCGTATTTGGTGTACTTCTTGTCTTGCTTCTGTAGATGTAATCCACTTGCTATCCGATGAAGACGTAGCGATTTTCCCATCTAATGTAACTCCTGATTTAATCGTTACAAATGGGCGCTTTGTCATAATATATTTATTAAAGACTTCATTCATCTTTTTAGATTCTTCTTCACACACTCCTACAAGTACTTCAATACCAGCATCTTGCAGGATTTTAATTCCACGTCCAGAAACAATTGGATTTGGATCAAGTGTAGCAACTATTACTCTCTTAATTCCTGCTTGTACAATTGCTTCTGCACAAGGCCCTGTTCTTCCATGATGAGAACAAGGTTCAAGAGTTACATAGATTGTACCACCACGTGCTTGTTCTCCAGCCATACGTATCGCATGTATTTCGGCATGTGGTTCTCCGGCCTTCATATGTGCTCCGACCCCTACAATTCGATTATCATTTACAATTACAGATCCAACCAATGGATTTGGAGTCGTTTGTCCCTTCATAGCCTTGGCATTTTCTAGTGCTAGCTTCATATACAATTCATGCTCAAGCATGTAAGTGTCCCCCTTCAAAATGTCCAGAACGCTGAATCTTCGTTTGCAAATATTTCTCATTAAACTCTGAGACATCACCCCATAACGGTTCACGACTCGTAACATTTAATCCAGCTTTTTGTAAAGCTTCTAATTTTTTCGGATTATTTGTAATAAGTTTTACAGGTTTTGAGCGTAACGCTTTTAATACTTCAATTGTATCATCATAGTTTCGAACATCATCTTCAAAACCTAGGTTCAGATTAGCTTCTACTGTATCTAACCCATTTTCTTGCAAGAGGTACGTCATTGCTTTACTAAACAAACCAATTCCTCTTCCTTCATGATTCGCTAAGTAAAATAAAGCACCTGAACCATGTTCTGTAATCATTTGTAAAGACTGCTTTAATTGGAATCCACAGTCACAACGTTTACTACCAAAGATATCACCGGTATGACAAATACTATGCATACGAATTAGGGCATCTTCAGAATTCTCAAAATCACCATATACAAGCACACTAGATTGCTGCATATCAGCTAAATTAATAGATGAGAGTTTTTCGATAATTCCTTCTACACTATTTGTAACCTCATTACATTGTAACCAAGAATACCATTGGAAAACTTTAGTCTCCCCATATAAATTAATTGGCAATTTGATAGGACCTACTAAATAAATATCCTTTTCATCTTGATGTATAAATTGAATTTTATCTTCTAACATATGAATTGTATCTGTTGTAACCATTAGGTACCTCCTAGTATAGAGAATCTCTAAAAATTCTCTTCCATTGTTATATTTTTTATTGTTTAACTTACACAACGTAAGTGTTTTTACAGATGCTATTCTTTTTTCTCTCAGCTTATATGCAATATGTATCATTACAACTTTGGCCATTTAAAGAAAAGAGTTTTAGTTACATAAAACAACTTAGTTACTTTATGTAAGTTAGTATAAATTCGTAATCAATTTACGTCAAGTAATTAATTATAAAAACATTTGTTGCTAATAGTAAGATGTTATATAATTTGTTTTAGGAGGTGAAGGAAAATGAATGATTCTACATTATGCCCTCGCTTTGAAAAAGGAATGAAATTTTTTAGCCAACGATGGACAGCACTAATTATTTACCAACTTTTTTCTGGATCTCAGCGCTTTTGTACGCTTGAATCTTCTCTTCCTGTTAGCGGAAGATTACTTTCAGAAAGATTGAAAGAATTAGAACTAGAAGGAATTGTCGAACGTAAAGTCTTTCCTGAGACACCAGTTCGTATAGAATATTCTTTAACTCAAAAAGGATTTGCTTTAGAAGCTATTATTCGCGGAATAGAAGAATGGTCACAGGAATGGATAGAACTTGAGGAATAACATAAAAGCTTTTTCGTATATAGTTTTAAGTAATCAAATTACAGATACCTATTATTAAAACGCTAGTTTTTCAAGCATTGATGAAAAACTAGCGTTTTTTAATGAATAAAATAAAATTTAAGAAATGAAACAAGATGATCAAACCGATCACCTTGTTCCTTTAAAGATTAAAATAGTGATTTTAACAACTTTTATTAATACATACTCGATTAACAGAAATAATAAATAGAATTTTTGTAACTAAACAGTTTTATTTTCGCAATACAGTTAGCTTATCCCGCTATTTGCGGACAGTAAGACCACCACTGATTAAATTTCTATTTTATTACATTTGAATATTACTTATTAAATTTCACACGCTCTTCAAGTGGTTGAAATTCTTTTTCACCTGGTGCAGCTGTTGGATTACCAAATGGCATTTGTGCAATTAGTTTCCAATTAGCAGGGACATTCCATTCTTGTTTTACCTCATCGTCAATTAATGGATTATAATGTTGTAAAGATGCCCCTAATCCCTCTGCTTCTAAACCTGTCCACACGACTAATTGGTGCATACCTGATGCTTGGTGTGACCAAATTGGGAAGTTTTCAGCATATGCAGCAAATTTTTCTTGAAGCGATTTAACGATAGCCTCATCTTCAAAGAATAGTATTGTTCCATAACCAGCTTTAAAAGAATCCATTTTTTGTTGCGTTCCTGAGAAATCTCCATCTCCAACTACTTTTCTTAATGTTTCAGTAGTAATATCCCATAATTTATCATGAGCTTCACCAAATAATACAACTAATCGCGCAGTTTGAGAATTGAAAGCTGATGGAGTATATTTCACAGCAAACTCCACGATTTCTTTAATTTTTTCATCCGATACTTGTACCTCTTTGTTAATTCCATAGTAAGTACGTCTTTCTTTCAGTGCAGTATAGAAATCTTTTGTCATAATTCATTTCCTCCTAAGTTTTAATATTCTTCAAAATGATACATTGCGAAGATAATATGAGTTGAAATGAGTTCATTTTTGAACCATTGAACTCCCTAACACCAATTGCTAGTCACTCTGAATCTAAACCACTGCTTCTTGCTTCAGTTTCCCTAAAAAAACTCTTATAGCATCATTGATACAATCTAGTGATTATTCGGTATTATTTTACCCATTCTCTATTCATGTATCCTGCTTGTTTCATATTTACACAAATATGAAAATAACCTTAAATTGCTGGTCAAAAAAGCCAGGTAGCATGAATAACACATTACCTGGCTTTTTACATTTTTAATTTACATTCAACTAAACATTACCAATGAATAGTAGTAAAAACTATACCCGTCACTTATTTAATAATTAACATCTCATATGGATGTTGTTCCATAAATCTATTCTCCCAAAGAATCTCTAATGATGTCCAATTTGAACCACCGTCTACTGACTGATACACTCCTTTATTGCTAAACAGATAAAACGTTCCATCACTTGTTGCCTTTAATACTGGTATGATTGTCCCTTTAGGAGTTGGTAAACCTGCATTCATTTCTGCCCAAGACTGATTTTTTTCTTTCTTATAAATAAATGATTCACAATTTCCATTATTGTAATCATGCGCTACGTGTGGATTTGAAGATGTCGCGATGATAATATTTTCTGGATCATTTGGGTTAACTGCCATTTGATATGCGTAATGATGCTTTAGCCCACTACACATATAGTTCCAAGTCTTACCTCCATCATTACTCTCCGCATACTCTTGACCTGGTTCTTTCAAGAATGAATCACCTAACACCCCGTATAAACGATTTGGGGCATTGCGATGTGATTTAAGAATGTGAATATCTTGAGGATAGTTCCCCTCTTTTTCCTCAGTCCATGTCTTACCTCCATCTACACTTTTAATTAATCCGCCTACCTCAATAGTCGTATAAATAGTTTCTGGATTATTAGCATCAATTTCAATATGTTTTACATGGTGTGTATATGTTCTTTGAGGAAAGAACCATGATGAATATGATGGCATTTGTCGATAATCTGTTAGCAGCTCAAAACTGTCTCCTCCATTTTTGGATACGAACATTGCGCTCGGTTCAGTTCCTACATATACAATCCCGTTACCGTCATCCCCCTTCGCTGGAGATACAGAAACTGCTGTAATAGCTCTCATATGAATAGCATTAGCTGGGAACACTTCACCAAATGAAGGTAACGCACCAATTGCTTCCCATGAACTTCCTCCATCTTTACTTCTCCATAATCCCCTATCAAAAGTACCACAATACATTCTTTCTGGATCGTATGGATCTGAAGCTAACGCAACTGGATTCGCACCTACAAACTGCGATTGGACGCTCCATGTTGAGTCTTTTTTTTCTGCAATTACAAGTTCTCTATCAAACGCTAATATGAATTTTTCCATAACTAAAATCTCCTCGTTTCATAATATATCTTGTATTATTTGAATCTTTACCATTACAAGTTAAGAGGTGACATTTATATGCTATAGCATATAAAAGATAAATTTTATAAGCAATATGTGATTAAAAACTTACATTATATAATTTGTTAACTTCACATCCGTATGATGAACAAGATGTCCTGTTAACTCATATAAGTCCATATGCCACCTCTAAATAAATCGCAATTTACATGCTATAGCATATATAATATAGAATGCATTATTTTATGTCAAACTTTAATACTGTTAATCAGTTCTTTAGCTCGCCTAAAGTAATTTAAAAGTCATAATATAAACAGAAACATTTTATTGAATAGAAAATAAAAAAAGAGTGCAATTTTTGCACTCTTTTTACTCATTTCTATTAGAAATCAAAGTTATCAGGATCTGGACCAACGCGGTGATTTTGATTTAATGCATCGATTTTTTCCATATCTTCTTTCGTTAATTCAAAGTTAAATACATCGGCATTTGCAATAATACGGTGCTCTTTCGTTGATTTTGGAATTGTGATCACTTCATTTTGAAGATCCCAACGTAAAATGACTTGTGCTGTTGTTTTACCATGTTTCTCAGCAATTTCTTGTAATGTTTCGTTATCTAATAATTGACCTTGCATAAGTGGTGACCATGCTTCCATTTGAATACCTTGTTCTTTACAGAAAGCTTGTAATTCTTTTTGTGTTAAACGAGGATGGTATTCCACTTGGTTGATCATTGGCTTAATTTCCGCATCTTTTATTACATCTTGTAAGTGATGAATTTGGAAGTTACTTACGCCAATTGCACGTACACGCTTTTCTTTATAAAGTGTTTCTAACGCTCTCCACGTATCTTTATATTTCCCTTCTACAGGCCAGTGAACAAGATATAAATCTAAATAATCTAGTTTTAATTTTTTTAAACTCTCTTCATATGCCGCAATTGTTTCGTCATATCCTTGATCTGCATTCCAAACTTTTGAAGTAATAAATAATTCTTCTCTTGAAACTCCTGTTGCTTCGATACCTGCACGGATTCCCTCACCTACAGCTGCTTCATTTCCGTAAATCGCCGCTGTATCGATGCTACGGTATCCTGCTTTAATCGCTGATTTAATTGCTTCTACAAGTTCTGGTCCTTCTTCTACTTTAAATACTCCTAAACCGAACCAAGGCATTTCTACACCGTTATGCAATGTTGTTGTACTTTGTAAGTTTTTCATTTTATTTTCTCTCCTTTTATTTTACTTGATCTCGTTTTTCTAATGCCATACTCCACGCTGTTAAAATAACAGCACCTACTACCATAATGCCGCCTACCCAAGCTGTATGAATTAACCCTAACGAGTTCGTTACAATACCACCTAAATAAGCACCAAGGGCAATCCCAGCATTAAACGCCGCAATATTAATTGCCGATGCAACATCGACAGCACTCGGTACAAATCGTTCAGCTAACATTACGACATATACTTGTAACCCTGGAACATTCATAAATGCGAATAGCCCCATTAAAATAATAGTGATTAACCCAGCTACCTTAAATGGTGCCGTAAATGTTAAAACAAATAATATAATCGCTTGAATAAAGAACATGTAGAATAGCGCTCGAATTGGATTATGATTCGATAATTTTCCGCCAATCACATTCCCTATTGCAATGGCGATTCCATACACTAATAAAATGATAGTAACCGTATTAGCTTTAAATCCTGTTACTTCTTGTAATAACGGAGATAAATACGTAAATGTTACGAATGTTCCCCCATATCCTAATGCAGTAATGATGAAAACTAGTAACAGTCTTCCGTTCGTAATCAATTTAAACTGATCGCGGAATGATACAGACGTACCTTTTTTCATATTAGATGGAATGAGAATACTATTTGCGATTAAGGCAATAATTCCAATTACTACAATTGCTAAAAATGATGTTCTCCAGCCAAATTGTTGACCAATAAATGTTCCAATTGGTGCCCCTGTAATAGTCGCAACTGTTACGCCGGTAAACATAATTGCAATTGCACTAGCACGTTTATTTTCTGGGACAAGTGCTGCAGCAATCGTTGAACCAATTGACATAAACACACCATGCGAAAGTGCAGAAACAATTCGCGCAATAAGTAATACAGTGAAACTTGTTGCTACCGCTGCAATTCCGTTACCAATAATGAAAATAATCATAATCCACATTAATAACGTTTTTCGTGACATATTAGCTGTTAATGACGTTAATACTGGAGCACCAAACGCTACGCCTAACGCATATAAAGAAACTGTTAAACCAGCTGTTGTAACCGACACATGTAAATCTTCAGAAATAGATGGTAATAAACCGACACTAACAAATTCAGTCGTCCCAATCCCGAACGCACTAATTGCTAGCGCTAATAACGCAAATATACTTCTTCGATTCGTCTGAACTTTTGAAGACGATGCTGTATATGAATTCAATTAAGTTTCCCCTCTTCCCTATAATTCCTATCATAATAGTGCGATAAAAAGGCCCTTTTATCTTCTAAAAAATATATTTAATCTCTACAAACGCTATTATGAATGGTTGCATTCTCTTTTTAGTACCGTAAAGCTTGTCTCTCTCCTACATGTACTATTATGAAATATATTTAACATAATGAATAGTACACACTTTAAAGTGCTGTAGGTACTAAAAAGTAACATAGTTAATTGCTCGTACCATAAATCTTGTTTCCCTCTCACATGTGCTATTATGTATGATATTTAACATAATAAAAAGTACGTACTTTAAAGTACTATAGGTACTAAAAAGTAACATTTATATAACCTAGCTTATTTTGCTCAAAAATTGAAATCTACATTCCATGAAAAAGACTTTCAAATGAAGAAATACACTTTTCCCGTAGAGGCAACTTTAGAGGACATTACTTAAACATATAAAGGATTATGTTCATTACCACAGACAAATAATAAAAAGGCAAAAACGAACAGAAATGTGTTCATTTTTGCCTTTTTTATTTAACGATTAAAATGTACGACTTTTGGAAAGGAAATCTGCATTAGCTCCTGTTACACCACTTTGTCCCCAGTTCCCTGGAATCATTTCGCGAATAAGAATTAGTACTTTATCCAAAGGTGCATGAGTATATTTAGATGTTACTTGTGTAAGTTCGTTTACCCACTTATCCTTTATCTCTTGATCAAATGTATTCCATATATCAATCTTAATAATAGCCATTCCATTAACGTTACGACCTGGTGTATCGTAAGACTCTTTTGTCTCCCAATTGGACACCCTACTTTTCTCAGCAAAGGTAGCATCACTTGCGACAGCACCAGCTTTCCCCCAATTTTCTTTCTCAAGTTCAGTTATCAACACTTGAATTTTGTCAGGGACAATTTTTAATAGTTTTATTGTAAGTTCCGTTACATTATAAATGAATTCCTTCTTTTCTTCTGTTGACATGGTTGGCCAAGTATTTAGTTCAATTAATGGCATAGTATTGCCCCCTAAAATTAATTATTTATTCATTAACTACAACGATTAGTTCAAATGATTTTTAACTGCTCTTACTACCAATTCGTGATCTTCTTCTGGTGGTAATCCTGAAACTGTTATCATTCCAATAACCCCTACGTTTTTTATTCTGATAGGAAAACATCCACCAAACGCAGCGTATTCCGAAGTATCTAAAAGATATTTTTCATTATATGAGATTCCAGTTATTTCACTTTGTATCTGCATATAATACGAGCTATGATCATGCAAGGAAACGACTCGTTTTTTCCGCTCAATCCATTTCGTATTTTCCTCATTTGTCCCCGTCATCTTAAAATGAAATAATTGCACACCATTTTTTGTTATATCAATAGCAATCAATTTTCCCTCTCGCTTCGCTGTTTCAACGATAAATAAACCTAGTTGCAAGGCATCTTCATTTGTAAAAGAGGAAAATTGAAGTGTTTCCTCCTCTTTTAAAATTTGTTTACTTATTTCATTCAAATTTGAAGTACTCATATCTTTAACCTCCATAATTGTTTTATGCCACACCGACATTTTCCCGAAATTATTAGGCCATATAGTACAACCTTTCAATCAATCTGACTCTAAATAAACTGCTGTAACATCGTTGGTAACTAGTACCGTAAATCTTGTTTTCTTCTTACTGGTGTTATTATGAATGATATTCAAAGTTATAAAAAGTACGCACTTTAAAGTGCTATAGGTACTTTAAAGTACTATTCTACTTATCTCTATCTTACAGAGACTATTATGAAATATATTTAACATCTTAAAAATGTATGTACTAAAGAATAATATTTTTAATCACTAACTTTTTTGCTCAATGGTTGTAATTCATCAGATACAGAAATAGACATACAAAAACGCCATCCTTTCCTATGATTCTACAGAAAGAATAGCGTATTTTTCAAAAATGAGTTCTTTTATTGAGAAACTTTGATTCTATATCATACATAAAAGGGCAACCAGTGCTAAAACAGCTGGAAGTCCTTGTTTCACAATAATTGATTTATTAGATGTGAAACCTCCAAAAATAGCTGCTATCACCACACAAATCACGAAAAATAATTGGACCATATAACCAATTGGATTGAGTCCAAGTACAAGTCCCCAAATGAGACCAGCCGCTAAAAATCCATTATATAAACCTTGGTTTGCAAACATAATGGCTACGTTTCGATCTCCTTCTAAATGCTTCGGTAATTTGAAAGCACGTTTCGCTACTTTTGAATCAATAAAAAACATTTCAAGGATCATGATAAACAAATGTTCTAATGCTACGATCCCGACTAAAATAGTTGCGATTATTTCCACACTATTCTGCCCCCTACACTCTCTATTCTTTAATATTCTCTACATTTTTTTGCATCTGTAATAGAACATGAATAAGTATTTTTCTTTCTTCTCCACTGATATTTACAAACATTCCCTTCATAAAACGTTCCTTTTCTTTCTTGGAAGACTCGATTTGTTCTCGTCCTTTCTCACGTGTTATACGGTTATCCTCAGACTGTTTTCTTCTTAATACAATTCCTTTGGCTTCAAGCTGCCTAAGGTGTCTGGTGATGGCTGCGCCATCAATATTCACTCCTTCTTTCTTGTCAAAATATTAATTGATACATCAATTATTGATACGTCAATTAATATACATCTCTCTTTTTATTTTTGCAAGTTTTTTTGCTCAATTGGTTTTATTTTGTTCCAACAACTTTAAATTAACACCAAACATAAATTCGCATTTCTAGAAGTCATAATTACTTTAAGTTCATTTTGACAATCATATTTAACTAAATATATATAAGAATTGAGTTATATCTCCATCAATTTATAAAAATTAATTTTTTCTAAAAACAGATACTTTACGTTTTTTATAGTAATAAAAATCATTTTTTGTTTCAGAGGCAATCCATTTTGTTAGCTTGATGGCATAGGATAGTACCCATATGACGAACCAATTATCTTTCAAGAAGACGGCTAGAAATCTGGATTTGGTACAGGCGTTGCCTACTTCCGTGATCCAGATGGTACTAATTTAGAGCTTATTGTTCCAAAAGGTCCATTTAGACGTGACTAATTAAAATATATTAATACTGAAAAACCACCTTTATGAGAGGTGGTTTTTTGTTGCTAATGGTGAAGATTAATATTGAGGTCTGATTGAGACCTATTCCTTTTCCATATCTTTCATCATACCATCGAAAGAATAGTCTTATAGCTATTTCAAATATTTCGACAGCACTATATCGCTAGCAAGCTAAAATTTCATGGTACTCCCCAAAAAAATCTGCTGAATCATAACCAAAAGTTCATTTTATCATTTCAAGGTAATTCGAAATTCTTAAGTTTTTGGGCACGGGGTACAGCTGAAAAACAGTGTATATTCATTAACTTCAAACTAATTTTGATGTAACAAAATTGTATTTATACCTTTTTAACAAATTCAGATTTTAATTTCATAGCTCCAAAACCATCAATTTTACAATCAATATCATGATCTCCATCAACTAATCGGATACTCTTTACTTTTGTACCAATTTTTACAACTGATGAAGTTCCTTTTACTTTAAGATCTTTAATTACTGTTACAGAATCACCATCGTTTAAAATATTTCCATTTGCATCTTTAATTACCTTTGTATCTTCACTATTTTCAGCTTCTAATTCTAAAGTCCACTCATGAGCACATTCTGGACAAACAAAAAGATTCCCATCTTCGTAAGTGTATTCTGAATTACATTTTGGACAATTTGGTAAATTAGACATATTTTTATTTCCTCCACTCGTTTTCGTGTATTCTATTAAATAAATATTATTTTTAATTTCCCTTTTTCGTTTAAATATACGGAAAATATTCTCTTCTTACTGTTTGATACTTATTTGTTGAATGTATAAAAAAACTACTTGTTCACACCTTGTAAAAAATCTTCTCCACATTCTCCAAAGCAAACTTTCTTCTTCTCTATTTTTTAATAAAATGATGAAAAAGTAGATTAAATCAAACAAACTTTGTATGTGAAGTGAAATTTTTAAAAATCTAATGCATTTACTTTATTCTTTATTGTATTGATTTCCTGAGATTGCTGAGAAAGCCCTGTACACTCATGAAAAGCAAAATGCTTACACCCTATACATTTTTTTGTATTTAGATGTCCTAAAGCACAATTAATTGCTTCCCCAGTATGATCAAAAAAGTTTTCTTTCCCAATCTCAGCATACAATCCATTCTTATCTAGATTGGCTTTTAGCTCTGATTGAATTCCAGAAATAAGAAGTACGCCACCTTGTTTTTTGAAGTGCTGAACAATATTCCTAAAGTAAGACTCTCCTGTGGTATCAATAAAAGGAACTTTTCCCATACGTAAAATTAAAACTTTAGGTTTATAATGAATAGTCGCTAAAATATTTTGTTCAAATGTTTGAGCAGCCCCAAAGAATAATGGCCCTTCTATTGTATAAATACTAATTTGTGGGCAATCATGAGCTTTATTTACCACATGCGATAACAATTTTTCATTCTTTTTTGTATGATCAGGAAGCACTTTAGATATAACAAGCATATTACTCATACGTTTTGTAAACAAAATAACAGCTAAAATAAGACCGATCTCCACAGCTGTTGTTAAACTAGTAAATACAGTAAGTAAAAATGTTACTAGTAATACAAGGGAATCTCCTGTCTTCATTTTGAGTATGTGATAAAAATGTTTTTGTTCGCTCATATTCCAAGCTACCACCATTAAAATGGGAGCCATACTAGCAAGAGGAATATGTGAAGCATATGGAGCTAACAGTAAAAGTGTCAATAACACAAATCCCCCATGAATAATACCCGACATTGGAGATACAGCCCCACTCTTAATATTAGTCGCTGTACGAGCAATTGCTCCAGTCGCTGGAATCCCGCCAAATAACGGGGTAACAATATTTGCAATCCCCTGACCGACAAGCTCTTTGTTACTGTTGTGTTTACTATTTGTCATACCATCTGCCACGACAGCGGATAAAAGCGATTCAATTCCACCGAGCATCGCAATAACAAATGCAGGACCAATTAACTGTTTTATACGTTCTAATGTGATTTCTGGTATATCAAACTGAGGAATTGTATTTGGAATCGTACCATATGCTGTACCAATAGTAGGTACATGACCTGAGAAAAATACAGTTGCAATTACAGTTGAAATAACAACACCTACTAATGAACCAGGCACTTTTGGTAAAATCTTTGGTGTTATGAGTATAACAAAAAAGCAAATCAAAGCAGTTATAACACTATAAAAATTGGTAGTACTGATATGAGTGAAGAGTTCCTTCAAATTCGCTAGAAATTCCTCATGCTTTTTTATACCTGTTAAACCTAAAAAACTAGCAATTTGTCCCGTAAATATAATAACAGCAATACCTGAAGTAAAACCAATTGTTACAGGACGTGGAATAAACTTAATTAAAGAGCCTAGTTTGAAGATTCCCATAAGACATAAAATAATTCCAGCTAACAAACCCGCGAGTAGTAAATTTTCGTATCCATAGGTAATTACAACTCCTAAAAGAATCGGAACAAAAGCACCTGTAGGTCCTCCAATTTGATACTTCGAACCACCAAACAGTGAAATGAGTATTCCAGCAATACAGGTTGTATAAATCCCATACTCTGGCTTAACACCAGAGGCTATAGCAAAAGACATAGCAAGTGGAATCGCAACAACTCCAACAATCATTCCTGAAAGAAGATCCTTTTGAAAATGTGCTAATGAATATCCTTCAAACCTTCCTGTAAATAACTTTCTCATTACAAACCCTTCTTTTCTATTTTTAATAGATCTGGATTACAAATGTATTTCTCGGTCCCTTATACAGAAAATTGTCCTTTTCACAAAAATAAAAAACATCCTAATATTTACTATATGTTTTACTTAAATGACACTCCAATTCACCTATATCTCCACCTTGTTGTACATAGGATTTCAATCTTTCTGCTAGACGTTCTCCGGCTCGACTATCTAGCTTTTTCGTATCAATAAACGATCTAATCCTTACCTTATCTGGAGTAATATCTCTACGAAACATTTGTCCTGGAATTTCACTCCAAAAACGATTCCATTCATCCAGTAATCCTAATTGATCAAATAAAAAACCTTGAATTCCACATAACCAAGCTGTACAAGCAGTATTTCTTTTTCGACATCCAACTCCATCTTGTAAATGTTGGCATGAAAAACAACAAGAATTTCCACTTTTTATACAAACTTCACAAACGTAATGAGCTCCTAATGAGCGAAATGTTTCAATCCCATGTTGGATGATATCTTCTTTCTTAACCTCAATACTCAACCTATCCCTCCTTGGCCATCATTTCACTTTCTGCTTCATCTAGCTCTTCTAACATTGAAATCGTATCGATTAAATGGTTGTTAAAAATCTTCCGTGCAACCACCAATAAATCCACAATAATAGGGTCTCGTAAAGAATATAAAACTCTTTTTCCATCTTTCCTACCAACAACAATATTTTTTGAACGTAGTACACTTAATTGCTGAGAAACAGCTGAACCTTCCTTATTTAGAATATCTTGAATTTCGTTTACGCTTTTTTCACCTTCTGACAATAATTCTAAGATACCTATTCGCAAAGGGTGTGCTAAGGCTTTAAAGAAATCTGCTTTAAATTGTTGCATTTCGTTTCCCATTGAAATCCCTCCGTTACTTTTCCTCAATTTCAAAAAGTATCATATACATCTTCAAATGTTTGAATATGTATATGATACTTTTAAAACCTCGAATTTTCAATACAAATTTTACAATATTAAATAAGCATCAAATAGAGAAATATACTATTCAAATTTAGGTTCAAAATTTATTATCCAAAATAAAAGCGCCTAACATATTAGGGATATATAATACGTTAGGCGCTTGATATTTAAAATTTTTCGATTTAGGTCTTGATAATATTGGATGAGTATATGGCCAAAACGCTAGATGACTAATATGAATAAACTTATTTGTAAAATTAATTGCTTAGAATATTTTAAGAGCAAGTTTTGAAAAAAACTATTCAAAACTTGCTCCTTATTTTCTCAGATCCAATTATTTTGATACTAAAACCAACAGTAGTGAATTAGAATAATGACTTAATACTTGCTAAAACTGTAAGTACACCTACAATAATAACAAATACGTTACTCATTTTCCCTTTGTATTTAGCTAGTACTGGTACTTTATTGATTGCATACATCGGTAATAGACATAAGATAGCAGCAACTAATGGACCGCTTAGAGAATCAATAAGTCCAAGAATACTTGGATTTGTATAAGCAACAAACCAGCATGATAATACAACAAAAGTAAGGACGATTGTCTTAATTGTTTTTTCTTCTATATCTTTTCCACGTGATTTACCGAACTTAATAATCATGTCACGCATTACTTCAAATGCTCCGATATAATGGCCAAGGAAAGATTTTGTAATAGCCACAAAAGCAATGATTGGAGCTGCAATCGTGATTACAGGTGAATTAAGCTCATTAGCAAGATATGAAAGGATTGATAAGTTTTGCTCTTTTGCCATTTTTAAATCCTCTGGAGTCAAGCTTAATGTACTACTCCAAACGAAGAACATAACTACAGCGAATGTCATGATATAACAAACTTTTTGTATTTGCGCACATTTAGCATCAGTAGCTTCTATTCCATACGTAGCTCTCTGTTTCACAACAAATGATGAAATCATAGGTGAATGATTAAATGAGAATACGATGATTGGTAGAATCATTAATATCGTTCCAAAATAGCCTGTACCTGTTGAAGCAGTAGAAACAGCTGAAAAACTAAGCATTGACGTATTCCACTGTGGAATTAAAGATATTGCGATAAAAAGTAGAGAAGCTATGAAAGGATACACTAGCATACTCATTACCTTTACAGTAATATCTTGACCAAAATTCAGTATAGCGATAAGACCAAGAACTAATACAAGTGATAAAATAGCCCTTGGAGGTTCTGGCATGTGCAATTGATGCACGATAAAACTACTTGCAGTATTTGTAAGCGCAACCGAATACATTAGTACGATTGTATAAATTGAACCGAAATATACGATGTTAAAAATGATACTCGCTTTATTTCCGAAATACTCTCTAATTGTACCTGTGATCCCCTCATCAGCAGAATTAGAAGCGTATATCATTTTAGCAAGTGCCCTATGTGAGTAATACATAACTGGATATGCAAGCAATGTAATTAGTAGTAATGATAATAAACCACCTGAACCTGCATTAATCGGTAAAAAGAGCACCCCTGCTCCAATTGCAGTTCCAAATAGGCTCAATGCCCATGTAGTATCCTGCTTATGCCACTTTTTCGGATCTGCATATTGCTCATTTTTTAGTGCGGTATTTTCAGCTTGAACTTCTATTTTCTTTGCAGTATTCCCGTTCATATAATAACTCCCCCTTGTATCCTATTCTTACGTCTCTCTTTATAGCTAACGAATATCTTCCTTTTTTGGAAAATGAATTCCTTACAAGTTGCCCCACATTGCATGTCCTTCATCATAATGAATCCAAATTGAAACATTCGCTAGTTAGCGTCCTAATATAATTGTTAGCGTTAACAAAAAAGTTTACTCGTAGTATCCGCTCTTTATATAAAGAACCCTTAAGAGAACAATATAGAATAGACTTCATAAATACGTTGCAACATTTCTAATAACAGTGTATTACTTTAGTGGTTTCTCTTTTTTTACTTATAACAGTAATTTCAGCTAAACCGGCCTCTCTTCATTTATGAGGCATTTCTTTCTCAATTCTACACATCACTTTAATAACTTCGGCAGCATTTATGGTATTGATTACACAAGCCACTGAAGCACTTTACATACATTTCCGCCTCTAATCACACACCTTTCTTACTAGTAATCGCATTTTTTATATTTTCTCCAGAGATAATAAAATTTCTCTCGACGCCCTCATTATAACGTGTATATTTATAAAATTAATATTTTTATATTTTCAGATTTTTTACCAGGAAAAATTTTCAATATATAATGAATTTCAGCCATAATGCAGTAATTTTTTCCATTACTTTAAGATATACCAGTTACTTAATACATTCCACCTCATATACTAAAACTATTGTAATAAATAATTAATGAATATATTTCCAAAATAGAAAAATAAATTTTGGGATATATATTATTAATATCGAATTTATATACATTTATTGGAAAGGTATATCTCTTTTCCACCAAAGTTTTCTATAAGAATTGAACTCATTTTTCGGACAATACGTTTTTTAACTTGATGACAATAAGGAAACCCGCTAGCATTTTACAAAAACTACGCTAAGCCGAAAAATATAATAAGCCCCCCATATGGAAGGCTTATTTACAAAATAATCATTGTCTATTTTTATTGATTCTCTTCGTCTCTTTTATACTCCAAAATATCACCTGGTTGACAATTCAAATTCTTACATATCGCTTCTAATGTTGAAAAACGAACCGCTTTTGCTTTCCCGTTTTTCAAAATAGAAAGATTTGCCATCGTAATCCCAACCCTCTCTGAAAGCTCCGTTACGCTCATTTTTCGTTTTGCTAACATCACATCAATATTAATAATGATTGCCATATCCTCCACCTCAGACCGTTAAATCATTTTCTGATTTTATATTAATAGCTTCTTGTAAAAGTCTTTGTAGAACAGCAGCAAAAACGGCAATTACCATAGAGGCGAAAATAATAACCAATCCAATTGGTATAAAACTTGGAGGGTCAACTCTTGCCGCCATAAGATAGTAGAGTGGCATACCTAGCAAGTACAAGGTACTAATCGTGATGGCACTGTATTTAATATTCTTTAAAGCCTTTACCGATAATTCCGAGAACGCTTCGTTCTTATCAATATAGCTTAAAAGTTTAAATGCTTGATACAGAGCAAGGTAAAAAGGTATCGCTGCCGCGTACATATCGATTAAAACGAGAGATTTCATATAAGCAATATTTGGATACAATTCTCCAGCAAAATCCCCAATCTTAGGCACCAATAATATGCACAATACAAGGACTAGGATTCCTATAAAAATAATAGCTAGCTTTAAAAAGAGTGTCGTAACTTGTTTCATAAAAGCACCTCGCTTATTTAATAACAAAATGATTTTATCACATCATTTATTGTTTAACAATAAACATTAGTTGTTTTTTATTATATTATTATTGTTAATAAAATATCCTTTTCATTTCAACAAAAATAAAAACATTTCTCATTACAAAGAAATGCTTTTATTTTAAAATATTAATTTTATAAATCATGTTATTGAATTTCTCCTGAACTCCCTAATTTAATGGGTTTTTTTCACACAAAACAATTGATTTTATCACAACTAAAGATACCAAAAAAAATTATATTTAATATAATTTTTAAACTCCCCCATTCACTAGCTCGTTTATCGAATTTAATTTTGAAGAAAGCTTGATAAACCATTCTTCATCCCCTGTTAATAATGCAAGATCTATAAGATAAAGGATTTGTTCCTTGTTTATTGCTTTTGATTCAGGGAGTTTTTTTACGTGTTTACTTAAAAAGGACATTGTTCTACTTATTGTATCTCTGTTGTCACATTTAACAACATTAACCTTAACTACTTCCCCTACATGATCAAATGATTCAATATAACCAAGTATTAATTCACCCTCTACTGATATTCCTCGAACCCAATCTCCTACTTTTAAAACAGGATTATTTGACATCATACTTTTTCACCTTCCTACAAATGATTTTAGAATTAATTTATTAGGATTCGTTCCTCGTTTTTTAGAGACGACAAACAAGATAGACAAAACAACTCTAACTGTAATATTTTCCATTACATTTAGATATTAAGAACTCCACGGCCATATAGAAATTAAGCCGTTTATCGTTCTTGATTGATTAGATCGACTACTTCTTTCATCGTATAGTTCTTTAAATATTCACCTAGATGTTCTTCAGCACCTAAGAAAATAGTGAAAAGAACTTTTCGCATATTCGAACCTACAATACACTGGTCATTCGATTCTGGACATTTAGGTTGCAAAGCACCTTCAGAGGTTATTTGATAAATATGCCAGAGATTAACTTCACTTAAATCTCGAGCGAAAATAAAACCTCCACCAATTCCCTCTTTTGATTGTATAAACTTATGTTTTTTTAACAAACTTAGCACTTTGCGAATGCGTACTGGATGAACACCTGCACTTTCTGAAATAGCATTGCTTGTTGACATCCGGTCTGGCTGTAGTGCTAAATAAGTTAAACTGTGAATGGCCAAGGTAAAGTCACTGTTCATGGTCTTCCTCCTACGATATAAATTGCTAATCACTTTTCAACTTACTGTAACTATAAATATTACAGATAGGTTTGTCAAACGTTAAGATTTATAAATAATTTTTACTATGAAGAAATACATTCATTTATATTCTATACGAGCTCACCGATGTCTATTAGTTACATTTATCTTTTTGAACTACCTATTATCATTTATGTTTTTTAAGTCTAAAAATAATTTTAAAAATCCCACTGTTTCTTGACTTGTTCTTCTGCCAACTGTTTAATTTTTGTCCAGATTGTATCTTTGCTCACAATAACATTTGTTTGATAATTTCTATTTTTATAATTCACTGTAACGCATACTTCAATCATCTCTTGCTTCCTCCTTTCAAAAAAATTTCACTTATTTATATTTAATCCCTGAAAAGTTTTGGATTTAGCTAGAATCTCTAACCTATAACTTCATTTTTTTAATAATCAAACTTAAAAACCCCACTGTTTCTTAACTTGATCTTCTGCCAATTGTTTAATTTTTGTCCAGATTGTATCTTTGCTCACAATAACATTTGTTTGATAGTTTCTATTTTTATAATTCACTGTAACGCATACTTCAATCATCTCTTGCTTCCCCCTTCCAAAAATTCCCTTTTAAAAATATTACTTATTAATTAGCCAACTTTTGCAATTCTATGTTCAGAACTGTTCGAACGCTACGTGGTAAAAATTTACGAATTTCTTCCTCGTTAAAACCAATCTGCAATCTTTTTTCATCCAACATTATTGGGCGGCGCAACATTTGAGGATACTCAATTATTAATTTATAAAATTCATTAAGCGAAAGCGCCTCGATATTTATATTTAATTCCTGAAAAATTTTGGATCTAGTTGAAATAATTTCAGTAGCCCCTTCTTCAGTTAAACGAAGAATTGATTTAAGTTCATCGACTGTAAGAGAGTTTGATACGATATTTTTTTCGGTATAATCAATTTGATTCTCTTCAAGCCATGCTTTTGCTTTTCGGCATGAACCACAGCTTGCTGTCGTATATAAAATCACCATACTTTATTCACTCCTTTAATGTTCTTTATCAAACGTACAATTATTTTAAATATGGATTATTGAAATGTATTAAAAAAAATTACAGTTTAGAATCAAATACACATAATATTATTTTTTCGAGAATATTTAATTTATCTACATTTTACAGACGATAACAACTCACTTCTAAAAACTATACTGTAATTTTAAACTTTACAGTTCTATTAATCAAATGTTAAGTCTTGGATATATTCTATTGAACGTAACAAATTATTTGTTTTATATGAATGTCCCTATAGTGTTACGCTAACCAATTCCCAATGTACTTTAAAGTACATTTTATTCATTTCTTGCTTACATGTGCTATTATGAAATATATTTAACATAATAAAAAGTACGCACTTTAAAGTTTTATAGGCACTAAAAAGTAATAATTTTGGCACGAAAACATATGTAACCCCAAAACGGAAATCTAAACTCATCAAAGGAGGTTTTTTTATGAAAACATACAATATTCCTGTAGAGGCGACTTTAGAAGTTATTGGCGGAAAGTGGAAAGTTGTTATCCTTTGTCATTTAAAAAAAGGAACAAAAAGAACGAGTGAATTAAAACGTTTAATGCCTGGTATTACGCAAAAAATGTTAACGCAACAATTACGGGAACTAGAAGAAGATGGTGTAATCCAAAGGAAAGTATATGACCAAGTACCACCAAAAGTAGAGTACTCTTTAACGGATTACGGTTCGTCTTTAGGAGCTATACTCGATTCCCTCTGTTCCTGGGGAGAAGTTCATCTTGAAAAAAACGGGAACACATCCATGCTGATTACAGCCGATGAATAATAACTGCTCCTACTATATGTGTAAATTCTATCGAGGTTATAAAAAACCGGTTGAGACAATACTTGCCTCAACCGGTTTTTATGTCTCTTTATAATTTTTTGCCGTAATGACTGTTTCAAACTCAAAGGTTTCCGGTAGATGATCTGCGTAAGAGTATTCGAAGGTTCGTCCATCCGTTAAGTAGGCCACTTGTTCAACTCTCATTAAGAAATCCTGATTTGTTAAATTCATAAACTGCTTTTCCCTATCATCTGGGCGAATTCCTTTAACCCTGACAACAGATGTCCCTACTTCAAAACCAAGTTTATTTTGAATATGTGAGTATATCGACTCCTCTAAAACAGAAGCCTCAACACCTGGGATAATCGAAATTGGCATCCATGTATGCTCCATAATCGTTGGAATGCTGTGAATGATGCGGAGGCGAATGATTTTATAGACGAAATCACCGATTGAAACTCCCAATTTCTCAGCAACTACTTCATCAGCACCAACAATCGCAAACTCGATAATTTTACTTTCTACCTCACTACCGTAAACAGCTTTCGTACCTGTTAAAGTTTGAATCATTCGTGCTTTTTCCTGCTGACGCCAATCTTGCACCACTGTTCCACTTCCGCGCCGGCGGATGATGTAGCCGTCTCTAACTAATAGATCCAGCGCTTTTTTAATAGTAAGTGCTGAAACATCGAATTCTTCAGCAAGGACGGGGCTACTCGGAATTTTTTCGTTGATTTTATATTCACCGTCTAAAATTTGCTGTTTAATCTTTTGATAAATGCCGAGGTATTTTACTTGTGTTGATCCGCTTGCCATTTCCATACCTCCTTTATACTGCAAACTCTCTTCTATTCATTCAAATGTAAAGCCTCAAGTTTGTAAACTGAAGGTGATGGGGCAGCAAATCCATTTTCTAAGATTTCAATATTCGTTACCGCTTCTTCATCTTTCACAAGTTTTGGTGCACCATTTACAATTGTGTCATAAGCTGCATCATAGAAACGACCGTAATCACCAAGCGGCGTTTTAATTTGTTTTTCAATCCAGTCACCATTTGCATTACGATACTTAGCAATTCCATAATACATCGGCGAATCTTCACCAAATCCTGCACTCTCAGGCATAATACCCGCTTTCAAATCATTTTCCTGCTGATCTTCACCGTATTTAATAAATGAGCCATTTGTTCCATGAACGATAAAGCGTGGATAATCTTTTGCTACGACATGGTTTGTTTTCAGCTTAATCTTCAACTGATTTCCATAATGTAGACCAACATCGAAATAGTTATCAACCGCACCTTCCACTTCATTATTACGAATATCGTATGTCACTGTATTTGGACGGCCGAATAGTGAAATCATGCGGTCCATCGTATGAATACCTAAACTGTAAAATGAACCTTCTTCTTTTGGAGCTTCATGAGTGATTGAACCAGGACGGAAATAATCAATATGTGATTCAATCTCAATAATATCACCAAGGAATCCTTGTTCAACTACTTGCTTTACAGCTAAAAAATCACCATCAAAACGACGGTTTTGATAAGGCATAACGACTACACCTTTCTCTCGTCCTAAAACTAATAATTCTTTCGCATGTTCTACTGTATCGCAAAATGGTTTTTCAACGATAACTGATTTTCCGGCTAGTATAACTTTTTTTGCTAATTCATAATGCGTATGTGCTGGCGTACAAATCGTCACTACTTGAATTTCTTTGTCATTCAGCAATTCGTCCAAATCAGTAGTGAAGTAAACACCTTTTTCCTCATATGGAGCCGCTAATTCTTCATTTATTTGACGCACAAAAATCGTTTTTACTTTTATATTTTTACGTGTCTTCAGATAAGGTAGGTGATAACGGTTAGCTGATTTTCCAAATCCAATAAAGCCCATTGTTAATGTCATGTTCTTCAACTTCCTTGCTCATAAATTTTCATTTCTACATTTATTATATATTTTTATTTTTAAAAGTATATAGTTTTGACTTTAAAATTATATATTAAAAAGTCGAGATAGAAATCATTTTCTGATCCCCATCTCGACTTTAAGTTATAGACTTATGTCCTATCATCATTTTATTTACACTCGATGACTAGAGAGCTCCTTGGTTACATGCTCTTATTCATATATATAAGAACGTGTCATCGGAATTGTATCATTAATCCCTTTTGTAAATACAAATTGATGTAAATCAATATTACCTGTAAAGAATGAAGCTGCACATGCATTTAAATATAAACGCCACATGCGGATAAATCGCTCATCTTTCGTTTTGCGAACTTCCTCTAGTACGTTTTCAAAATTTTGAGCCCAACGTTGTAATGTATTCCCGTAATGTCTACGTAAGCTTTCCACATCAACAATGAAAAATTGTTCGTTTGTCATGTTCGTGATTAATTCGTTAACAGCAGGAACATACCCACCAGGGAATATATATTTTTCAATCCAACCATTCGTAGCACCACCATTAGCCGGAGAAGTAATACAATGCAGCAGAGAAATCCCGCCATCATTTAGTAGTTTGTTAACTGTTTCAAAGTATTGCGAAATGTTGTCTTTTCCTACATGTTCGATCATACCTACACTAACAATTTTATCAAATTTACGATTCTTAATATCGCGGTAATCAAGTAAAGATACTTCAACTAAATCCGTAAGTCCCTCTTGTTTAATTCGCTCGGAAGTCTTTGCAAATTGTTCCTCACTTAATGTTACTCCCATCGCTTTCACACCGTACTGCTTAGCGGCAGCTGTAATGAGCTCACCCCACCCGCAACCGATGTCTAATAGCGTATAACCTTTTTGAAGGTTCAACTTTTTCAAAATATGATTCACTTTATTATGTTGAGCTGTCGTTAAAGAATCTTGTTCATTTTGGAAATACGCACAAGAATATGTCATTGTCTCATCAAGCCATAATTTATAGAAATCGTTCCCAATATCATAATGGTGAGCAATATCTTCTTTATTTTTTTGTTTTGAGAAATTCCATTTACTTTTGAAATATTGCAACTTACTATCACCTAAAAAGCTATCCTGCCTTTTATAAATAGATTGAATTGCTTTTTCAAGATTCCCCTCTATTTCAAGGTCCCCATTCATATATGCTTCACCGAATGCAATAGAAGGATCCTTAGCAATTTCTTTTTTTGGGAGCGGCTTATGGAATGTTATATGAAATTGAGGTTCCCCTTCGCCATATTGTATTGTTTCTCCATTCCAAAGTGTAATTTGAACTGAATCTGAAAACAGATTTTTAAGTATTTTTTTATAAAAAAGTTCTTCAACCATAAAAACATCTCCTACTAAAAAATTGAACAAAAAACTTTACTAGTTAATAAGTCTTTTTGAACATAGCTTAAAATCGTTATGACTTCTTGCTACGAGTGTCATTATAAAACGGTTATATTATGAAGCATAGTACGTACTTTAAAGTGATGTAGGCACTTTTAAGTACCCATGACTGAAACAGGTCCTCAAAAATTTTACTTTTCATCATAAAAATTTTCTGAAGTTTTAAAATGAAAAACACCACCTCGTCATTAGGTGGTGTTTTCAATATTACATATAGAGATTTCACTTAACTTCTGTGTTTTTTCTATCTATGCATCGTTCTCCCCATGCGGTTAATTGATTTAATACATTTTGTAAAGACCACCCATAATCGGTTAGGGAGTATTCCACTCGAGGGGGAATTTCTTTGTAAATTTCACGTGTAATCACACCATCTTCTTCCAGCTCACGTAGTTGCTGCGTTAACATTCTCACAGAAATTTCAGGAATTAGACGTTGCAACTCACTCGTTCGCTTCGTCCGATACGATAAACTTAACTAAATCTATACAATTCAATCAAATTTACACAAGTTAGTGCTTCATCGTGTTCTCGCAGCCCCAAAGGGACGAGAGGTATAACACTCCACACGAGGCAGTATCGTTACCTCCTATTATCAAGTATTTATTTTACCCATCTTGATAAATTTATCGCAGCATTTACATCCCTATCGTGATGGCTATTGCATGAAGCACAACGCCACTCACGTATTTTTAAACTCCACTGTCCTTCTGGTTGAACTGAATGGTCGTATTTCATGCCGCAACATGAGCAAATCTTGCTTGATGCGAACCATTTATCAGCTTTTATATACTCAATGCCATACTTCTCGCACTTGTATGATAAACATTGAAAGAAGAAGTTTAATTTTTGAAATAAAAATGCTTTCGATAGTTTTTTGTTTTTTAACAGGTTTGAGATAGGTAAGTCTTCCACAACAATCCTCATTGGTTTGTTTTTCACCAATTTAGCTGTTGCTTGATGGATATGGTTATTTCGGATATTCGTAATTTTCCTAGATAACCGCAGGTGCTCAGCTTTCGCTTTTTCATATCCGGCAGATTGAATTTTCACACCTTTTTTAAATCTCCTAGACATATCTCTTTGTGCTGATTTTTTCCTTTTCAAAAGCTTTTTAACCTTGGCATCTTTGTTTATATTTCGTTCTTTCGTACCATTAGAAGCTACAAATAGCTCTTTTAAACCCACATCCACACCAATCGACTCATCGGTTAGTTCTTGTGATTCAAAGTCTTCTTGGAATCCTACACTAATCCACCAGTGACGACCATCAAAGGTAACTCTTGGATTGGATGGTTTTTTGTTTCTTGGTAGTTGTTGGCTTGTTTTTACTTTTCCAATAGACTGAATATGAACTACTTTCTTTCCTATAATCAGTCTTTCATAATTGGCATAAAATCCTTGAATCAAATCTTTTTTGGATTTATAAGAAGTGTGAGAACCATTTTTGTACTTTTTGAACGAATTTTTTCTCGCCTTATCAAAATCTTTTGAAGCCTGTTTAGGAACTTGTGCGTTGATGTCATTTAACCACTCATATCTCTTTCGCTTCTTGATCTTTGTAAATCGTTTCTGTAAAGCTAACTGTGAAACAGATTTTCCAAATAGCTTATAATACCTATCACTCATTCTTTTACAATAGTTATAAGCGAATCTTGCAGCACCAGCATGATTTCTAAGCACTTGTTCTTGTTCAGGCGTTGGAATTAGTCTAACTTTCTTCGCCAATATCATCAGAAGCCTACTCCTTTACTGTGCGATTATTCGGACACTCACCTTTTAGATAATGAAAGATGGATTCCTCTGAATAGTAGCGTGTTCCACCAGCATTCTCGTAAGACTAATCGGATGCAAACCTGTTAATTCTGATACTTGACTAACTCGTAAAAATTTCATTATTATTCTTACCTCATTGAACCTAACATAGCACATACGTTCGATATATTCAATGAGGTTTGATAGATTTAATTAAATTTATCTCGTTCAACTAAGGGCGCAATTCCTTAGCCAGTTCTCTTATGAACTTCTCATGTTTTCACATGAGCGCAGACTATATGTTTATCTCTTTAGAGATAGAGGATTTTTCCATCACCATAGGCTTGTGATGTACTCTCGTCAGTTATACGAGATAGTCGTTGAACGTTCATCCTATCAATTTTGACTTAGATGATTCGAGGCGGAAGACCCATTGTTCTAGTGTTTAGGATTTAACCTTGCACGATCTGATTGATTTTTTCTGCTTTCGCAACATT
This sequence comes from Bacillus cereus group sp. BceL062, assembly GCF_051780025.1. Classification (NCBI taxonomy): domain Bacteria; kingdom Bacillati; phylum Bacillota; class Bacilli; order Caryophanales; family Bacillaceae; genus Bacillus; species Bacillus cereus group sp. BceL062. The sequence goes on from NZ_JBPWGY010000003.1 coordinate 409,723, forward strand.
CACGCTCGCTATTTCTAGCCACGTTGTAGTTCAATCAGCTTTAGGGATTGCCCGCAGTTAACCCTCACTACTAGCCAATCACTTGACTAGCAGGGCTTACTGAAATATTTAATTAACTTTCGTTATAATTGGTTAAATAAATCGTAACAGTTAGTTACCCTTTCGTTAAGTGACATAAAATGACGACCTTCCACTTCCCACCGATAATTTCTAAAGTTGCTTCTATAGGTATATTATATTGTTTCACGCGATCTCCTCTCCTTTTTTATAAATTCCTTATCTATTGTTACGTAAAAATAAATAATTTTCTATACGGCACATTTTAGTTCCTACAGCACAAAAAAGTACCTATATTACAAAAAAGTAATTATGCTGCTTAAAAATCTCCCTCTATACAAAAAGAAAAAACGAACGTATTCTCGTTCGTTTTTTCTTTCTTTATTCAGCTGCGGTTATAAGCATAGACGTGTTACCATTCTTTTCAAGATGATTTTCTCCCCAGTTACAAAGAGTATCGAGTATAGAATCTAAAGAATGACCGTAATCAGTTAAAGAGTATTCTACTTTTGGTGGCACTTGGTTATACACTTTTCTCTCGATTACACCATCTTCTTCTAATTCACGTAATTGTTGCGTTAACATCTTTTGTGTAATACCAGACATTAATTGTTTTAATTCGCACGTTCTCTTTTTGTCTTTCTTTAAATGACAAAGGATAACTACTTTCCACTTTCCACCGATAACCTCTAAAGTTGCCTCTACAGGAATATTGTATGTTTTCATATAAAAATCTCCTTTAATAATTTTATAAGACAAATAAGCTAAAATATTTAAATATTACTTTTAAGTATCTATAGCACCTTAAAGTACGTACTTTTTATTGTGTTAAACATGTTTCATAATAGCATACGTAAACAGCAGATGAGTAGTACGGCACCAAAAAGTACCTGTATTACTTTTTAGTATCTATATCACTTTAAAGTACGTACTTTTCATTATGTAAAATACATTTCATAATAGCATTTGTAAGAGTTGAGTGAGTCATGCAGTGTTAGAAATTACCTGTTAGTACCTGTACTTTAAAGTGAGTATTTTTATCATACATTTTGTCAGACGATGAAATGACATGTTTTCATTTTCACATCCATTCACAATGAATAAATAATTTTCAAATACATTTTAGGAGGATATCTATAATGAGTAAATTACTAAAAGAAAAAATCGGGTTTGGTACAGCACCACTAGGAAATATGTACCGTAATATCCCAGAGGAAGAAGCAATCGCTACAGTGGATGCTGCTTGGGAGAATGGCGTTCGTTACTTTGATACAGCTCCACTTTATGGATCTGGATTAGCGGAAATCCGTCTTGGTGAAGCACTGTCAAAAAGAAATCGTGATGATTACTTTTTAAGCACCAAAGTAGGTCGAACGATTTCAGATGAACTAGAAGATCCATCTGCACGTGATTTAGGTGAAAAAGGCGGACTTTTCGAATTTGGTCGCAAAAATAAAATGATCAATGACTATAGCGCAGATGCAACACTTCGTTCTATCGAGCAAAGTTTGAAACGTTTAAAAACAGATCGTCTAGACTTTGTTTTCATTCATGATTTAGCACAAGACTTTTATGGTGATGAGTGGATTTCACAATTTGAAACAGCTCGAACAGGAGCATTCCGTGCGCTAACACGTTTACGTGAAGAAGGAGTTATTAAGGGCTGGGGGCTTGGAGTAAACAAAGTAGAATCAATTGAACTTATGCTTGATTTAGAAGAAGCGAAACCAAATATATCCTTACTAGCTGGTCGCTATTCATTATTAGACCACGAACGTGCATTGCAACGAGTAATGCCTGCAGCTGTAAAGCATAATATGGATATTGTTGTTGGTGGCCCATATAGCTCAGGTATTCTTGCTGGTGGCGCTCACTTCGAATATCAAAAAGCATCGCCAGAAATTATTGCAAAAGTTGAGAAAATCAAAGCTCTTGCAGATCGTCACGAAATCAGCATCAAAGCTGCTGCACTACAATTTTCACTAGCCAATCCAGCAGTTGCTGCTGTTGTTCCTGGTGCAAGTAAACCAGAACGCATTGTAGAAGACCAAAATGCCTTAAACACAGTAATTCCAGCAGCATTCTGGGAAGAAATGCGCGAACAAAAATTAGTAGCACCTAATGCACCACTACCAATCAACGTAAAATAATAATATAACTTTAATCAGTGGGAGCATCCCCCACTGATTATTTACCCGTAAATACCGGGATGAAAAGGAGCGTAATGAATATGGCACATACTACTACATCTATGGAAATTTTTGCTTCACCTGAACAAGTATGGCAATTAATCGGAGGTTTCAACTCCCTTCCAGACTGGTTACCTTATATACCTAGCAGTAAATTAACTGAAGGCGGTCGTGTACGTCATCTAGCTAATCCAGATGGCGATACAATTATAGAACGATTAGAAGTATTCAATGATAAAGAGCGCTACTACACGTATTCAATCATGAATGCACCGTTCCCAGTCACTAATTATTTATCTACAATCCAGGTTAAAGAAGGTACTGAAAGTAACACATCGTTAGTAGAGTGGTCTGGTACGTTCACTCCTGTTGAAGTTAGTGATGAAGAGGCAATTAATCTGTTTCATGGCATTTACAGTGATGGACTGAGAGCATTGCAGCAAGCATTTCTAGATTGATTCATGTAATTGATTGAGACAAAAAAGTAAATTAACAGTCAAATATTCGATTTTTTTAGTTAAATTCATTATGAAAGATAAACAAATACAAATTTCATGCCTGCTTGTTAATGACAAGAAATAAAAAATACTACCTCCAAATGGAAGGTAGTATTTTTTTATTAATCAGGAAAAACAATTAATCCCTCTTCTTTTTCCTCCTGTTTTAAATCTTCTTCTGGGAAGGTTACAGTTGAATTTTTATCACCTGCTCTTTTTGTTTCTTCACCTGGAAATACGAAGGTTGAATTTTCTTTTCCTTCATTTTTTTCTACGTTATCTGGAAATACCATAGGATCATTGGTAGTCAAATCACTATGAAATCCAAGGTTAGACAAAATCGCTTTTAAATCTGGTAAAACCCCTATTTTATCAGATGATGGGTTATTAGACTTTGTGCCTGTATTAGGATTACTTAAAATTGCTCTCAATTCTTTTGGTGTATATGCCTTACCCAAATGTTCTTTAGCAATCCCTTGAATCGATACAGCAGCCCCAGCAATTATAGGCGAAGCGCTAGAAGTACCACGAAAATTAGAAGTATAACGATTAATTATGTTCAGATCTGTAACTTTTTGTCCTTCATTATTTTGATTTTGATATGTATCTAATGTATCAACATACTCTCCCCAACCATATACATCAATTCTACTACCATAGTTAGAGAAAGCTAAACGTTTATGAGGAACTCTCGCAGTAGATGCTCCAACTATAATAGCTCCTGAATCTTTAAAGTCTTGACTATTTCGATTTAAAATCTGTTTACCATTACGGTCTTTAAATTCATCTAAATCAATCCCACCATTACCAGCTGCTTCTACAATAATAATGCCTTTATCTGTACCTTTGCGAATTGCATTAAATATACTCGGGTATACTTCTACTGGTAAAGGGTCATCTCCATATCCATCATATTTAAAGGACTCTTCTATTAATAAAACATCTCCAGCCTGTAAAGAATCTACGGCACTTAAAATAGCATCTCTTACATCAATTCTCCCATTATCTCGGATTACTGAAATTACTTTTGCCTTTGCTTTTGGTGCAATCCCAATGTTCCCAATCCCATTGTCAGCTGCAGAAACAACACCTAGAACTGAAGTACCGTGAGAAAGATCATTACTCATTTTTCCAGACATAAATTCAATATTTTGACCGACTAAATCTTCATGATTTAATAACCAGCCTTCTTCCAAATCTACAAAAGTTGCTCCCTGACCATTTCCTCCTTTAATTCCCCAAGCATAAGGAGCATTAATTCCTAAAGGTGCCTCTTCAAGATATCCCTGTCTCGAAAATCTAGGTTCATCATAAGGATTGACTGATAGTACAGGCAATCTCGAGCCAGTTGTTGTATTTATACTCTTATTAGAACGAACTTGTATTTTACTAGAATCGTTATTAGCAGCATATACTGTATTTGTTACAAATGTCGTACCTATCCCAGCAAAAGTTGTAATTGCAAGTGATGATATTAACATACCTTTAAAATCCTTCATTTTTCCACCTCTAGTTTTCTATTAGAAATAACATATTTAATAATGTGTATGACTCGAAAAATATTTTATCTTATTATAAAAATTAAAAGATTTTTATAACTTTTTGATTTACATAAAAACTCCCTTCATTCTTGTAATTCAATGTGTACATTTCAAAACAACGCATTTACTGTAACTATTATAGTTACACCTTTATTAATTTTCAACTACGAAATATAAATTTTTAAAAATAAATTTATATTACTTTAAAACAGCACTAGCCTTTTACGTACATAAAGTGAAACTTTAATCAGTGGTTTTTTTGTTCATCCCCCACTGATTATTAGCCCTCACCAATCGGGCGTTTACGGGCAGTTAATGCGGGATAAAAATGCAAAATATCCGTCCAAATTACAGCAATCAATAAGTTTATGGACTACGAAAGAAATACGAAAAAGCAAAGCACTAAGTGCTTTGCTCCTTATAAAATCCCTTTTAACTTTTCACCAATTAACTTCGCTACATACTCATAACCTTCTGGCCCAAAGTGTAGTCCGTCTTTTTCATCATTTTCTACAAATCTTTTATAATCCTGTTCTTGAATCATTTCAGCGAATACGTTTAGAAAATAACTTCCTGTTTCTCTCGCCACTTCCTCCACCACGTCTGCATACTGACTAAGCACTCTATTTGTTCTATTATGCTGTCTTTCTTCATCAACTGGTGCAGGACTAATCAGTAGTACTTTATCTGATGAAACTTGGTTCACAATCTTCTCTAAGTTTTTTTTATATACTTGTAATGACACTTGAGAAAAAGAAACTGCATCATTCGTACCAAGAAAAACTGTTACGAAATCTGGTTTATATGATATTACATCTTCTTCAATTCTATTTAACGCATTGAATGTATTATCACCTGGAACACCTGCATTCACTACTTTCCAATCTGGAAACATTACTTGTAACCTTGGCGTTAATCTAGGTATCCCATCAAAAAATACATCATCAGCTGTAATACTATCTCCAAAACATACTAACGTTTTCATTAAGCTACTCTCCTTTTACGTATGAAATAACTTTCCTTCTATTGCTTTTATATATCTGTCAGCAGAACGTTCAACTGCTTCATTTGCATTTTCTTTTACTACTCGATGAAAAGCGTTATATAAACGATTAAACTGTAATGGCTTCACTCGATTCACCATTTCTTCCACTTTTCTCGCTGGTAATGGAATTAAGTTTGGATAGCTGTACATGAAACTCACCCACCGCTCATCTGCTACAACTTGAATAATATCACCTGTTAACAAAATCCCTTTTCCGTCATTACCTTCTTCCCAATGTAAGACAGATCCACCTTTAAAATGTCCCCCTAAACGATGAATGACTAATCCATCAGCTAATTGTAAAGACTCACCAGACCAATAAATAATACGACTACTCGAACGCATCACCCACTCTTTATCATCTTCATGTATATAAATTGGTACATCAAATGTCTCTGCCCATTCTACTTGCGTTGAATAATAATGAGGATGAGACAATGCAATCGCATCTAATCCGCCAAGCTCTTTTATTTTCGTAATTGTCGTTTCATCTAAATACGTAATACAGTCCCACAGTAAACGATATGACTCTGTTTTCACTACAAATGCCGTTTGGCCGATTGCAAATCCTGGTTTTGTTGTAATGCTATAAAGTCCACCTTCCTCTTCGATTATTTCATTTTTATATGTATCACCAATTTGTAAGCTTTCTAGTGTCGTCCAAGATTGTCCTTTGGGATTCACATATTGCCTCTCTTCATCACAAATATGACAGCTCACCGGTTCTTCTACACTCGCTGCATACTGCACGCCACACGTTGTACAAACGAAATTTTTCATAATAATTTCCCCTATCCCTATATTTTTATTAAGCTGATTTTTGTTGATAATGATCTGCTTTTTTATTTTCAATTAATAAACTTATAAAAGTAAGTAAATAGACAACTGTAACCGATAACGGAATTACAGTAAATCCTTTTTCTGCAAAAAGAATCCCGCAAACTGACGTTACAAATACAATCCCTACTGACAATAAACCATAACTTTTACTTTCATAAATCCATACGTACGGAATAAAATGAACACCTATTAACATCGCTACTACAAAAGGTAACCATTCTGGAAATTGAAAATAGGCAAGTAATACAAGTGGAATATTCAATACATTTATCCCACCAATTAAGCCTGCCAAAACCCCTAACGGATTTCCTTTCGCAAACATATCAATTTTCAATATAGCAGCTATCATTAAGCCGAAAGGAAACACACAGCCCATACCGATTAAATATACCCACACCACTTGTTTTTCAGAAAGAACAAATCCCGTTATACTCATAACTATCCAAAATAAAACGCCGGCTAATATAATCGGTAAGCCTCTCTTCGTTTTGATTGCTAAATCCTTTTTCGCTTCTGCAACATTCATCTCACTATCTCCCCAAAAATATTTGTACTATAAAGTCACCTCAACCTCACCCATCCAATAACGCCAAGCTTCTAAATAATCTTCTAAATCTTTCGGGTGGTGCCGTAAACACGTATCTATACGTAAATATAAGCCTATGACTATTTCTTCATATAAATCACGGTCTTTTTTATGAAATACACATTGTTTCATCGCATAATCGATTGTTTCTTTTGTTAAATTTTCCGGAGTTGAACAAAACGCATAAATTAAATCATATATAGGATCTCCTAACACTGGTAAAGGATCAATTACACCGTGCAGCTCATTCTCTTTAAATATAAAGTTATGAAATCCAAGATCACCATGCAATAAAAACGGCTGATTTATTCCAGCGTCCCTATTCGCTAACTTAAGAACCGTTCTATACTCTTCTTCACTTATGTAACGCCTTACATTTTCATGAGCTTCCATCACATTTGTCGTTAAAAATTCACTCCAAGATTGAACCGGATTTTCTTTCCATCCCCAGCCATCAACCTCTGTAGCTACTTCATACTCATTGATAACTTCTTTTACAAGTTTACAAAGAACACTCCGTTTATAGCCTAGTTTGCAAGAAGTTGTGCCCTCAAGGAATGAGTAAACAATATAGCGATTTAAAGGTTCCTTATATAAAAGCTTTGGAAATAATTCGTCCTTTTTATAAAACTGAAGAAAATAAGCTTCTTCACGTATGACATCCGATTCATTCAACTTTACAACGTATTGTTCATCTAACAAATATATAGTACTTGCCGTTCCCCCGTTTAATGCTTTTACGCTATTTGGATAATGTGAAATAACTTTTTCCTTAACTAGTTGTGCAGTGATTATTGAAATGTCCATTCTCTCACCCTTTAATTCGGAAGATTCCCTTAATTCAAAAGACAACTTTACTATTATTTGACAAACGCAAGGAAAATCCTCCCAACCATCCTAATATAACAAACAACAATTTTATTTTATTACAATGGCTTTCTTCAATATCCCATTTATGATAACGTGATTTTATCACTCTAAATGCTCTTCATATACTCTAATAATTTCTATTGCAGGGTCTATGTCTTGTAATTTATGAGCCAAACTTTCTACACCAAACACTTCTGTAAACGTATGACTGCCTACAATTAAATTAATCCCTTTAAATTTCGCATGTTGAACTGTATATAATGTTTTTTCACCTGTTATGTACGTGTCACACCCTTTTTCTAATGCACGTTCAATCAAATTTGTATTGTTTCCTGCACCGGTTAAAATCGCAATCCGTTTTACTGGTTTATCGTGATTTCTCCAGCTCTTCACTTTCTCTTCCATTTTTTCTTCAAGTTTTCCAACTAAGTTTGAAAAAGGAATCGCTTCTTTATATTCTCCTATTCCCGGTAGTTCTTCTTCCTCATACGTGGAATATTCCAGTATTGTATCTATCCCAATTCCGTTAAATAACGATGTACACGTGCCAAACTTTACAAAATCTAACGGCAAATGAACCCAAAAATGATTCATTTCATATTGCTTCAATTTCTCAATACAAGCCTCTTCCATACCAAATAAAAAACTCCACGGCGCATGATGTGTAACTATCATATCGACTCCATTTCTATACGCTTCTTCAATAGTTTCTAACGTTAAATTTGTTGTGTAACCGATTTTGTGAAATTCATCTTTACTTATATGAGTAAAACCATATTCATCATCGCCGTATTTATGAAGATGCTCTCCAAATAGTGATGTTATATGTTCGTTAAACTGCTTTATATTCATTTTATTTCTCCTTTCATTTACTTTTATATTTCAAAAATGAGGAAATACTAAATAAAAACGTTACATACATATAGGAGGACACCATGAAACCTGAATTTTTAAAAGCTGTACATGATGCCATTGGAAACGTCGAACATATTCATATAGAAGAAAGCGGTGCTGACAGCTTACTTATCCATCATGATGATGCACAGCAATTACAACAAGTCGCTAAAACGCTAGAAAATAACAATTTTCGCTCTGCTTTAAGAACAACCGGAGATGCTTCGTATATTGAAGTGTTGAACAGATAATGAAAGTCCGGATGTATGCCGGGCTTTCTTTTTTATATTAAAACTTCAAACTCTTTCACATACACCGCTGTTCCAGCAATATCTATTTGTAACTTTTCGTTTTCTATCCCTTTCGTTACATAAACAGTTACACGACCATCTTTATTTATTTCCTGTCCTTGCTCAACGATTAAGTCCAATTCATGTTCAAAATCTTTCTCTAAATACTCCGCATAATACGCTCCCATTACACCTGAAGCTGTTCCTGTCACTGGATCTTCAATCGTCCCAGCATAAGCTGATGAAAAATGACGGCCGTGCATTTGTGCTAGTTCATCATAAGTTTCTAGACAAATTGGATGAATAGAAGCATTAGGTATTTCTCTTAATACTGATGGAAATGTATCATTACTAGGTTTCATTCTCTCACACGCATCTAGATTTTTAATCGGTACAATTACAGTCCAATTCCCCGTACTTCCATATACAATCGGTAAACTTTCATCTAAATCATTTACTTCTAAACCAATACTATGAGCTAATTCTTCTTTTGAACCTGCAAAATCTTTAAACTGAGGTGCTGTCTGCCTCATTTTAATAAAGGTTTCTCCATTTTCATTTACACCTATTTGTATTGGTAAAATCCCTGCCTTCGTTTCAATCGTAAGGTTACTTTTCTCTTCTAATAAACCTTTTTCGCACAAGGCATATATCGTCCCTACTGTCCCATGACCACATAAATCCATTTCAAAACCAGGTGTAAAATAGCGCATTCTTATATCTCCTACTTCTGAGGAAAGAACAAAAGTTGTTTCGTTATATCCAACTTTTTCAGCAATAATTTGCATTTCCTCTTCCGTTAATCCATCTGCTTCTAATACAATACCTGCTGGATTTCCCTTATTTGGTTTATTCGTAAATGCGTCGTAATGAAATACGTTTATAGTCTTCATTTTCTTTTCTCCTAATCTACTTTAAAAATTTTATAATAAAGCTCTGTCTCCGTTTTCACCGAACAATAATTTCTCCAAAATATCCTCTGCATCTTTTCATTTGAAGTATGTGTACTTCCGATGTAATAAGTAGCCCCCATTTCCTTTAACATATGCAACGATTGAAAATGCATATGAGAAGCAATTCCTTTCCCACGATAATAAGGCATTACTCCAAAGTAAAATAATCGTCCTTCACTTTCTGATCCAGTTTCTATATGCGGTATGGACATACCAATTGGCTCAGTTTTATCATAAAAAACAATACATGACTTTTCCCAACCCTTACCTAACTCTGTTTGCACTGAATAAAAATGTTCATCGATAGTTAAAATTGAAGTTTGATTCCCTGAACCCGATATACATTGTTCCCAAATATATTTAAATTCTTTTTCCGATAACGTTCCTTCTGCTATTGATCGATATGTATATTGTCTTTCAAGCTCTTCTACATTGTTCAATTCTCTACATACTTCTATCTTTGCGGCATACAAAGAAAAACCGGCATCAAGTAACACTTTCACACTTGAGTTATAACTACGAAACCTTTTGTTTAATACAATACTTGCTCTTTTTAACTCCCAATTAAAACAAACCTCTTCAAATCTACTTATCTTTTCTTTATATGTTTGTACGTTATACAAAACATCTTCTTCTATTTCTTCAATCGTTACTGCCTTTGGTAAGCCATTTAATATTTTTTTAGAAGGGCCAAATAAGTTTTTGATGACTGTAAGATCGTACTTCACCACTGCACCTCCAATCTACAATTTCTATCCGTAATAACCACTCTCATATACTCATCTCCTTATTTTTAAAATAAATAAGAAAATCCATCCACTTACCATTCTCTAATGAAAACGCCTCTCTCTTGCATTCAAATGAAAAACCTGCTCTTTCCGCAAGACGCACTGATAGCTCATTCTCAACACGTATATGTAATTCGATTCTATGAAAATCAAGGCCATTAAAAAATAACGATAAGGCAGCTTTCACACTTTCAACACCATATCCATTTCTCCAATATTGATTATGAATAGAGTAGCCCATCATTGCCCATTGATAGTCCATACGTAAAATTTTTATTAGCTCTAGCTTTCCAATATTAGCCCCATCTTCTTTACGAAAAATACCTAATACATACATCTCATCTCGATGCACTGCTTCATCAAAACCCCTTATCCATTCCGTGAACCATTCTTTTGTTGATGATGCCATAACTTGATAGCCATCATCATATTTATACTGCGATGGCAGTCTCTTATTAAATCCATCTAACCAACTTTCGTAATCATCTTTTTGAAATGGACGGATCATAAGTTTCTCTGTCTCTACTTGTAATAGCGGCAGCTTCATTTACATCTCTTCCTCCAGTAATTGATTGAATATTCTTTGTTATCTTACACGAAATACAAAATCTAGTAACAAACCTTATGCCCATCAACTTAAGAAATCGGTAGTTCCCCAATACGAAAAAAATAAGTCGAATTCTATAATTAACTGTACAAGGGGAAATTTTTCATTTTGAGGTAATTCCAAATCCTTGGCTTGATAACGATGTGACGGTCGCCCTCCTTAGGAGAATTACTTGGATTCACTAAAGAAGAAATTATACAAAAACGTCATTTTAAATAATCAAGTCAGATTATCTATTTCTAACTTGATTATTTAAAATATAAACCTTTGCCCACTGGCTGAACAGTTTCAAGCACAGTGTCAACCATTTCTTCATTAATCAAGGTTCTTATAATCCAAGCTGAGAGATCTTGAGCAGCAAAACAACCTGCGGCAGTCGAGATATTCCCTTCATTTACGAAGCTTTGTTCAATAACGTCTACATCAAATTCTTTAAGTTGTTCTACTACAGATGGATATGTAGTTGCTTTTTTGCCAGTTAACAATTTTTTAGCTCCTAGTAGTAGTGAACCAGAGCACATAGAGCCTATTAATTGTCTTTGAAGATCTACATGAATGCTATTAAGATATTCTTGATTTTGATATAAACCTTGGACCCCCTTGCCACTTGCAAATATTACTGCGTCAGCGGAAGGTATATCAGATATGCTTCCTGTCATGGGGATACGTAAGCCAGACATGGATATATGAGTTTTTTCCGTTCCTAATAGCTGGACAGTCCAATCAGAAATACCGCCAACTAAACGTACACGATTTAATAAATCCCATGGTAAAAAAACATCTATATCAGTAAAGTTATCGAAACAGACTATCGCAATTTTCATTCTCTAGCTCCCTAATTATTGAAATATTAAAAACATTTTAATTATAACAATTTCAAGTGGAGGTAGCGAGGTTTAAATTGCCTAATAACCGAATATCGTTCGAGCGTTACCAAGCTAAAAAATTGCATCAAAAAAACAAAAACGTTTATACTCTCCACTAACAGAAACATTAACAAAAACCCAGTCATGCTTTATACATAACTGGGTTCTCCATCGTTTCATAATTTTCTATTTCACAAGAACTACATCTCGTAATTCCCTCTTCAACACTTTTCCTAAAGCGTTTTTCGGTAACTCATCTATGAATACCACTTCTGGTATTTTGTAACTGGCTAATTTCTGCTTACAATACTGAGTAATACTTTCTTCTGTTAATATTGTTTCGCTATCCTTCACAATGAAAGCTCTTGGAACCTCTCCCCAAAAGTCATCTAGAACTCCAACTACTGCAACTTCTAAAACACCATGTATTTCATGAATAACATCTTCTACTTGATCTGGATATACATTGTCACCACCGCGTATAATCACGTCTTTATATCTTCCCATAATATGCAGGAATCCATCGTCATCTATCATGCCAGCATCACCCATGTTAAACCAGTTATCTTTTACTACCTTCTTTGTCGCCTTTTCATTATTCCAATACCCTTTAAACATGTATGGACTTTTCACATGAATCTCTCCAACTTCATTTGTTGTTAGTTCATGTCCTGTTTCCGGATGAACAATTTTCACCTCTACATTTTTCAAGGTTTTTCCTACAGAAGACATCTTTTCTTTTCCCATCATTGGATGCCATGAGGTTACAACCCAACCTTCTGTACTACCATAGCCTTGCACCATATATATTCCTTTTTCCATATATTTTTGAATGAGTGTTTCTGGCACTTTTGTACCACCGCTTTGTGCTACTTTAAAGGTTGAAATATTACGTTCTTTTTTATTTAATTCATCAAGCATGTAACTATAAACAGCTGGGAACGCAAGCATCGTAGTAATTTTCTCTTCTTCAATCTTATCCCAAATAAGAGTAGGGTTCGAATCAGCTAAGAAAATCATTGTAACGCCATGATAAATACAATTTAAAATAGAAAGCACGCCACTCATATGGAACAATGGATGCACAGATAAAAAGCGTTCACCTGCTGGGATTTCTCTTTGTCCCGCAATTTCAGCAAAATAATGATGTAAGTTTTTATGTCCAATTACACATGCTTTCGCCTGTCCAGTCGTTCCTGAAGTAAATAAGTAAATGGCATCGTCTTCTTCATGAACTTCTACGTTCAGTTCTGTCGTTGGCTGTTTTTGCAACTCTAATTCAAATGAACCAAAGCCTTCTTTTGTCGTTTGAATTACATAAGGGATTTCTTTAACAGCATCAACCTTTAATAATACTTCACTAAACTCTTCATCAATAACTAACACTTTTAATTTCGCTTCTTTTACAATCGTTTCTAATTCATAAACAGTAAGCTGATGATTTAGCGGAATAAATACCGCTCCAATTTTTAAACTTGCCATCATAACGCTTGGAAATGGGTGATTATTTTTGCATAGTATTCCTATACGATCTCCTCTTTGCACACCCTTATGTAACAAATATTGTGCAAGCTGATTTACTCGTTCATTATATTGCTGAAACGAATATCTATTCTTCCCCCCTACAAGCGCTTCCAAATTTGGTGACTGCATTGCTCTCTTTTGTAATAATTGTCGCATCGTTCTCAAGTAAAACTCCCCTTTATATATGTTAGGTTTTTTATTTTACCAGATTAACTATTAATTTACTAAAGATTACACTTAGTGAATATAAGAAGAATATAAAATAGCCATTTACTTCACAAGTAAATGGCTATTTTTCATTATATATTAGAATACTTCTTGTTCATCACATATTGCACATACTCAGGTGCACTTTTATCAATCTCTTCATCACTTAGTTTATATTCTGCACCATATAAATAAAAAGAAGGTATAAATTCCATACCTGTATATAAGCATGTAGCTTGGAATGGTTTCGTCAACTCATCCATTGTAATCCCACTATTTTCATAGTCTTTTTCTAATCCACCTATAGAAATAGCTACACCAAATTCTTTCCCCTTCACTTTATCTCCTTGTGATCCGTATGCAAATCCATATGTTAATACATCATCGAACCACTTTTTTAATAATGGTGGTGTGCTGTACCAGTAAAGCGGAAATTGAAATATATATCTGTCATGCTCTACTAATAACTTTTGCTCTTCTTCAATATTAAACTCCCAATCCGGTGCCACCTTATATAATTCATGCACCGTAATTTCATCTGAATGTTTCTCAAGTTCTTCTATCCATCTTTTATTAATTTTTGATTTTTCAATATGAGGGTGTGCTACAATTACAAGTGTTCTCATCATTTTCCAGCCCCTTTATAAATTAATCAATCCTTTACGTATTAGTATGAATGAGTTACATATAATTGAAAAGTACGTACTTTCAGGTACTATAGGAACCTTGAAGTACCTTTGGAGGTGTTATATGAATCAAAATGATAATTGTCCAATTGCAACAACACTCGATGTAATCGGTGGAAAATGGAAAGTTCATATTTTATGTATTTTGTCGGATGGAAAAATGCGAACAAATGAAATTAAACGAGAAATCCCAAACATTACACAAAAGGTTCTTACACAACAACTTCGGCAACTTGAAGCTGACGGGATTATCTATCGTACCGTATATCAAGAAGTACCACCAAAGGTTGAGTACACACTAAGTGAATACGGAAAATCTTTAATGCAAATAATGAATAATCTGTTTGAATGGGGAAAAGATCATCAGATTAAAAGATTACATGACTAAAAAAGCACTATATACTTTGTTTAATCCTCTACGTTCATATTTTTTATTTTTATAAAGTTTATTTTCATCATTTTTTAGCTAACTTGTTTTCTTAGATTGATGGACGTGACCCCACATCCATCAATCTAAAAAGATACAATTAGAAAAATGAGATTTCTATAAAGTTTCGCATATAAACACTACTTCCGCCTCATTAAACGCTCGCTCTACTTTTTCTAATCTCAATTGTACGTAAGCTATAAAGAAGCACCCCTAAACCAAGAATTTTTTCATTATTAGACGCATTAGAACCTAAGGTAATAGTAGGTACATTTAAGCCCATAAACCTTTCACTCCATTCTATAGGCATATATCCCTGCTTACCAATTGCTAATGTACGTCCATCTATTGTACGGAGAGTACTTTGAATAAAATCAAACTCAACTTCTACATCTGACAATTTTGTGGCTTTATCTGTCATCAAAGTACCACGTATCATAGTAAATCCTTGTATCATTTTTTCTTTAAACATACCAATTTGGTTATAATTCGAGTCATAAATTACCCAATCATATCCGTCCACTTCAGTATGAAAATAAGCTAGAATTTCCCCGCTACTCGTTTCTAATCCATAAACATCTTTATTATGTAAAAAAGGTATTACTGAAAAAAGAATATTTGATGAAACCATCTTTGTTCCTGCTATATACTTACCATCAGGATGATATAAACCAAATTGCTTGTTTCGTTTAGGTAATTCTAATACAACTAAAGTATCAACATCCCAAAATGTTGCATTACTTTTTATCATATTCTTTTGTATCAACTTTCCTTTTCTTAACTGCCAAAATCCGATTCCAAAAAAGATAGAAGCAGCGATAACAAAAAAGATAAACTGCCCCCAATTAATATGTCCCCAATCTTCATATACAGCGCATAAAGCAAGAATAAAAATACCCGTTCCAATTAACAGTTTCATCTTTCCTTTTCGCTTATAGTAATCAAATAATTCCATTTCTATATCCCCCCCCTTATTTCTGTTCCCCAGCTATTAATATATCAAAAACATAGAATACCCTCTATTCAAAAATATAAGTTCTTCCACTGTCCAGTTCATTGGAACAAAGTGATAGTCGGCCTTTTGAGCTCAAACTCCTGAGAAAGAATAAAAGCGAAATCAATATTTTTGTATTTTAGAGATAATACCCTATCACCATCAAGCTAATAAAAAGATACTCCTTAAAAGTAAAAAACGCTATTCTCTCTGTAAAATCATAGAAAAGAATAGCGTTTTTTATTTTGAAATAGAAGTCATTATTTAAACTAAACATGCTAATATCGCTTTTGTACGATTGTCCGTTACCTCATAATAAATTTCTAATCCTTTTCGAGTACCTGTTACGATTTTAGCAGCCTTTAGTTTGGATAAATGTTGACTAATTGTACTTTGGGGCATTTGTAAATTCCCATACATTGTTGTTACATTCGTAGCGCCTTTTGCAAGCATTATTTTTACTAAGGATAAACGGACAGGATGTGCCAATACCTTTAATACTTCAGCGATTTCTACATACATTTCTTTTTTTTCTTTCATGTTTCTTTCTCCCCTTTTATATAAATATTAATGATATCCATATATATAATTCGAAAGCATATACGTTTTTGTGTCCGTCATTTTAAAAAAATATAAAAAAACCTTACCCCGAAAACAAAGGAGTGCCTTAACATAACGTTTCACTATCAGTAATGAATAGAAATTTCGTTATGGAAGCAGAAGGTTTTATGTTACTACTCTATATTCAACTAGCTAAAATCAATGAAAAAGAGAGCAGATAATCTGCTCTCTTATGATGCCTCCTTATGTTCCGTGGAATGTTTAACACTCCCCATTCTCTTTAGTTTATTCCACCCTACTGCTACTCCTCGAATCGATGAGAATATAGATTTAATGGCAACATACGTCATAAATTGACGATAAATAAAGCGTTGTAAAATTAACCATGCTAATGGTTTTGGATTCTCTTTCTCTAATTTAAATGCAAATAGTGAAGCGAGAAGATCTATGACAAAGAATACAAGATAAAATCCTAATACTTTTAGCGGATTGCTACCAAAAAGCCCCATAATCATTAATATATCTGCTAAAGGTGCAATAAATTGCAGAACATATTGGAATAACCACATATTGGGCAATGCAATAAATCCTAATGCTTTATGTTTGGAATGAAACAGCGCTTTTCGATGTTTCCAAAGACATTGGAGTGTACCGTATGACCAACGATATCGTTGTTTAATGAGACTTTTCACATCTTCAGGTGACTCCGTAAAAGCATATGCTTTTTCTTCATATACAATTCTATGTCCTTGACGTAAAAATGTAATAGTAAGATCCGTATCTTCTGCCAATGTGTCTTCGCTTAAATAACCAGATTCAACTACATTCTTTTTACGCCATGCTCCAATCGCTCCAGGAACAACTGTAATACAATTTAACTCATCAAAAGCTCTACGTTCTAAGTTAAATCCTGTAATATACTCAACATGTTGCCAAGTAGTCAATAAATTCCGTCTATTCCCAACTTTAACATTCCCTGAAACTGCCGCTACATTATGATCTTCAAAGTGTCTAATCATTAAAGAAATAGCATCTTGTGCAATAATAGTATCCGCATCTAACGTAACAATGATTTCTCCTCGTGATTGCTGAAACCCTAAATTCATTGCCGATGATTTTCCGCCGTTTTCTTTCTGAATTAAACGAACTTTAGAATGCTTATAAAATGTTTCTTCCATTACTTTTGACGTACCATCTGTCGATCCGTCATCCACAACAATAACTTCAAATTCTCTATAATTACTATCCAAAATTGAGTGAATCGTCTTGGCTATCACCTTTTCTTCATTATATGCTGCTATGACAACACTAACAAAAGGTTGATAGGACGAATTAATATAGCGAGATAACATTTTTCTTTTCTGCTTCCATGCAAAATAAATTAAGAATAAAAATCGAAAAATCCCTAATCCAATAGCAATATAAAAAATAGTAGTTAATATATGCTTAAAATATCCAGCTCCTGAAAAGACAGCTTTATTGTAAAGTAAATATTGCTTCCCCTCAGAAGAAACAGGAGGCATAATTTCATCTCGTTCTTTATTCATTAAATCTGAAATTGTTACAAAACTATATCCATGCTTTTTTAGGTCTTTAATAATGATCGGGAGCGCCTCTACTGTATGGGTACGATTCCCTCCCGCATCATGGAGAAGAATAATATTTCCCTCTCCCTTATAAATAGGATTAAGAGCACGTCTTACTAATTCATTTGTTGATGGTGTTGCCCAGTCTTCGGGATCAACTTTTTCCCCTACCATTGTATAGTTCATATTTTGTGCACGTAAAATAGGCAATATTTCATTTGATGAATCCGGGTTAGCATCCGCTTCATATGGTGGTCTAAATAAAACCGTAGAATGTCCAGTTACTTCCTGAATTAAACGTTGCGTCGTATTAAGTTCTACTTTCGTTCGTAATAAAGACGTATCAGCTATGTTAGGATGCTTGAAAGTATGATTGCCAATTTCATGCCCCTCATCGTATATTCTTTTTACAATACTAGTATTTAGTTGCGCGTTTTCACCAAGTACAAAAAAAGCAGCATTTATTTTATTCTCTTTTAATATATCTAATATTTCTGGCGTATATTTCGGGTCTGGTCCATCATCAAATGTTAGTACTACTTGTTTTCCATTTGGTTTTCCATATCGTTGCACTTCATATGCAGATGGTAAGGATTGATATACTTCATCAGTAATATAACCATCTTTGCCTACTTTAAAATCTCTCAATCCATTTTTTCTTTCATTCTCAATCTGTAAAATTTCACCTTGTCCAGAATAATTTACTTCATCTAAACTATTGATTTTATGTAATACATTAGGATTTTTTTGTACCTCAATAGGATTTTTTAAAACTTTCCATATTGTAGGATCTTCTGCTCCTAGTCTCCATAATGCAAACCCCTTTGCATTGTTATCCATTGCGATTTTCACTTGATTATAGAGAGTAACACCGTCTAAGAACCAAGCAGTATGTTCTTTCTCTCCTGTTTTATATCTAAAATATGGGTTTCCACTCATCTTATCCCATTGTATTTTCACATTTGAATCATGAGCCATTGCCATAACTTCTGAGAAAGTTAAAGACTTCGCAGCTACTTTACTATTTACTTCCCAATCATATCCATAGTTACCGAAAGCAACTACAAGCTTATTAGACGGAATATTCAGTTCTTTCAATGTATGTTGGAACCATTTATTTGAAGCAATTGGTCCTGGTTCCCCAGCTCCATAGTGCTCATCGTACATCATTACAATCATTCGATCTATTATTTTTGCTAACGCACTATAATCAAAAGCCTTATCATTAGCTGGAACATCTTGTGTAACGAGTAAATCATGTTCATGAAATTCCGTAGTAAGTTCTTTCATAAAATTTGTTAAGTTTTCTCTATCACTTTCAGGTACAGCCTCAAAGTCAATATTAATACCTGAAAACTGATTCTTTTTAACTTGGCTTACTAAATCATTAATAAACTTTGTCTTTACATCGTTTGAAGAATTCAGTAACTTATGAATTAGCCCACTATCAGGACCAGAAGCTTCCTCAGTATAGTTAGTAAGCAAAGGCATAATCTTCACTTGATTTTTTTCTGCCAACTTTACTATCTCAGGTTTTATCTCACTTCTAATCGTTAAATCTGCTTTTAAATGATACCACTCTGGTACTAACGTAGTTAATGAATCGATATTTTCTTTTAAAGAAGCGGTACTATTTTCATCCCAGTTTACATAAAAACCATACACTTCTTTAGGTTGTTTACTATCCTTCGGCGAATTCACCAAATTTTTATTATCCTTCGTTTCGGTATTTAGTTTAAATTCTTCCTTCTTTAACTGCTGATCACTAAGTTTTTGATTAATTGGTACAAGTTTAGTATCTTGTTGTACAGCGGTATTCATATTTGGAATTTCTGGTGTTGAAAAAATACTTTGAAAGAAAAAATAAAATACAACACTTACACTAACTATTGAGATACATAGAAACCAAATAAAGGCTATGTTTCTCCTTCCTTTCGGATCATAAAAAACAGGTTTTTCTTTATCTTTCTCTTGTTGAATGTTTTTCTCCATTATATTTTTCACATACTCCTTCTTAATAGAACTATAGAATAATAAAGTGCAACTTTAATCAGCCCTCACCAATTGGGCATTTACAAGCAGCTCAACTCCCACCTAACTTCTTTTCCCAAGCCAAATTTTGAGATGGGAGTTTTACTGCCCACAATAGCGAGATACATCCTTTTAGCTTTGAAATGAATCTCTCACTTCCAGATTCTATTGATTCTTCTTTTCATTCCCTTGCTGGTGGCCTCTATTTTCTTGTTGAGACCCCCTACCGTTGTTCCCTTGCTCGTTTCCATCATTTTCTTTCTGGGATCCTCTTCCATTGTTCCCTTGCTCGTTTCCGTTATTTCCCTGTTGAGATCCTCTTCCGTTGTTCCCTTGCTGATTCCCATTATTTCCTTGTTGAGGATCTCTTCCATTGTTCCCTTGCCCATTTCCATTATTCCCTTGTTGAGGCCCTCTTCCATTGTTCCCTTGCTCGTTTCCGTTATTTCCCTGTTGAGATCCTCTTCCGTTGTTCCCTTGCCCATTTCCATTATTCCCTTGTTGTGATCCTCTTCCGTTGTTCCCTTGCTGATTCCCATTATTTCCTTGTTGTGATTCTCTACTGTTATTCTCCTGTTGATTCCCTCTATTTTCTTGCTGTGATCCTCTTCCATTGTTTTCTTTTATTTGCTTCGATGGCTGTTCCTCTGTTTTCTTTTGTTCTTTCTGCTCTTGCTTTTCATATTTTTTTTCGTCTACAGGAGATAAATCCATTGATGCATCAGGAGATGACTCCGGCTGTGATTGCACCTCTTCTTCATTTTCCACCGGATTAGGCGGCGTGGCAGGAGGAGTAAGCGATTTGTTTTTCTCATTCTCTTGCTTTATATAGACACCTGTACCAATTCCAGCTTTTCTAGCATTCTCTCGTACTTGCATCGTGCTACTTTGATATTCAACTGTAATATGTTTTAACTCATATTCTTTCTTCAATTCTTTCATTGCCTTTTCTAACTGTGGTTCTAGCGCCTTGTCCTTTGCAACAGCTGTTAGCATAACTTGCTTATCATTCGTTAAATACTTATCCTCTTGGCTTTGCTGTATAATAGTACGTACTACTTCTTGCAATTGTTTATTTTCCCATTGCTTCAATTCTTTTAAAATACGCCTTCCATCATCATTACAAGCCTGCAAATCTATAACACGGAAATCCTTCGTTACGCTCACCTCTAAACTTGGATTTATATCAACTGAGACGTAAGCAAATACTTTTTCTTCTGGTTGGTTGTAGAAAAACAGCACTGCAAATAGAAAACAAGCAACAAGTATTGATGCAGGTTTTAAAAAGGAAGGGATCGAAAAATGCGATGCTTTTTGTTCTTGCTCATCAAATGAGATTTCCTCCCCGATTATGCAAGAATCCCCTTTTCTTTTACATGTAATAAACTCTCCATTTGGTGTTAAAACAACTACGCTATGCTTTTTTATATCCATCACAATTCCTTTATTCATCATGCTTTTCCCCTCTTATGTAATCCAGAATATATGTATAGTTGTTTGCAAAAATAATACACATTGCAATAATGTATTTTCTATGTCGTTCCAACGTTTTACGACTCACCCTAACACGCGGTTCAATATGTTTAAGCGGTAACTTTTTCTTTCGGAACAGCTCTTCCATCATTTCCTCTTCTTTTATAATAATTTTCACAATTTCTATTAAGTGCTCACGCGTATCACGATGCTTAGGAGATTCTTTAGCAAGCTCTGAGAATGTGATTTTAAACTCAGCTAGCACACTTTGAAAATGAAGAATTTCCTCCTTACGGTTACTATTTTCCATCTCTTTCATATACTCCGTAAGCGACACTTGCATTTCTAACATTTCCTCTTGCTCATCTTCTTTTAAAAAGACAAAGTTATGTTTAGACTCCTTACGTATATAGTCAATTACATCTCTTTTTATAAGAAGATCAGCAAACGCTAAAAAGGATTTTCCTTTTGTATATGAATACTGTTCAATTGCTTCGTTAAACGCAAACAATCCAATGCTATATTCATCATCCTGTTCTGTAATATATCGGCGGCAGACAGATGAGATTGATTTTCTAATAAAAGGCTGATACTGTACGATAAATGCTTCTTTATCTTCTTCGTTGTTTTGTATGTTACATACGATATCTTCTATTTTCGGTTTTCTTAAGATCTTCATTACTAAACTCAACACTTGTAATCTCCCAGCCTCCTTCAAATAGCAAAATGGCCACTACAAAAGTGACCATTTAACCAGATTTTCTTGGTACTTTTCTTCGGTCTTGTTTTCTTGCTGTTAGTTATATTTTTCGAGTCTAACTTTTTCCAACGTTTTCTTAATGATTTTCCTTTTCTCTCGGCACTAAAGTTAAGTTTGTATTTTTATCTACTTTCTTATTTTCTACCGTTCGTTTTGCTTATTCTTTTTCTATTTTATCTGCAATCCTTGAATAACTCTCCTCTATGCCATTGGTAATTTCATCCTTTTATTTTGGATACCCACTTAATCTAGTAATTTTATTAATGCTTCTATATTCTTTCCTAGTCATTTTTCTTCTATATTATTTTCTTCACTATACATATTCGGAGGAATACATAGTTTTATGGGGGTCAAAAAATACTTTTATAAAAAAATACATATTTATTTATAAAATAAAAACCATCAATTTGAAAAAGGATAAGCAAATTGATGGTTTTCTTATAATATCTATTAAATTAAGTTGGATTCTCATTATATCTAAAAAAGTACTAGCTATCCTCTGCCGATTTTCTCCATTTTTATCTTTCTTGGTTATCATAATATGTCTTATCTGCGTATTTTCTATCATTTCCTTTTAAATAAGCTAAAATTACTTTTGGATTTTTAAGTAAAGTCCAGTCTCCATATGTATCAAATCTTCTGCATGAAGTTTTCATTCCATTTTTAATAGTACCGAATTTCTTATTATTTTTCTTTCCCCATTCTTTTAAACGTTTAGCGAAATCTGCATCTTCTGCCATAAGCATGTTTTCATTAAATCCGTTGATTGCCATAAAATCTTTTCTATAGCACCAAAAAATCCCTACAGATATAGCTCCGTACTTAAAAAGTAAAGGGATTATGATTAACATTGCGGAGAGAAATATTCCTAAAGATATTCTTTCAAACTTCCCATTCACCCCACCACCAATGTATGTACCTGAAGCTAAATATTTATCTACATTAGACAACGTAGACTCTGTCATTATGGTATCAGCGTCTATAGTAACGATTATTTCTCCACTAGCTATTTTAGCCCCTGCATTTCGAATTTTAGATAAGTTTTTATCGTTATTTTTCAATGTAATACAATTATAAGATTTTGCTATTTCCTCTGTTTTATCTGTACAACGATTTAAAACAACTATAACTTCCGTTTGCTCTTTATATGCCTCTGATGCCTTTGCAATTGAATCTAAACATTTTCTAATGTACTTTTCTTCATTATGCGCAGGAATTATAATGGAAAACTTCACATCTTTTTTCAAATTGACTCCTGAAAATTCGTTTGTCTCAGTCATAATATTCCCCCCTTATTTTATAAGGTAAATATCTGCTATACATAACTTATATTAATATTTATTAGGTTATATTATAGAAACTGCAGATAAAGAGGCTCTTACTGTCGACGTTCAAAAGCAAGACGTACAGCAAGCCCCGTTAAAACACTTGCCATAAGCCAACGCTGTACTCGTAGCCATGTTGGGCGTGTGCCAAACCATTTTGCAATTTTACTTGCTGTACATACAATTACAAGGTTAACTATAAAGCTAACAGTGATTTGCGTAAGCCCCAAAACTGCACCTTGAAAAAGCAACGATCCCTTCTCTGGATCTTCAAATTGAGGTAGAAGTGATACATATAAAATAGCAATCTTTGGATTCAGAAGATTCGTCATGAGTCCCATCAGAAATAATTTCCTTGGTGGCTCATTAGAAATCATACGAGGTTCCATAATAGATGTAGCACCCGGTTTTATCGAATTCCAGGCGAGCCAGAGCAAGTAAGCAGCACCTGCCCACTTTACTGCTTCATATACAGCGGGAACAGCAACGAATAGAACTGTAAGTCCAAACATAGTTGCGATTATATAGATTACAAATCCGAGCATGATGCCCAATAAAGAAATAAATCCCGCCATACGTCCCTGCGTAATGGAACGGGAAATGAGGTAAATCATATTAGGCCCAGGTGAACAAACCATACTAAGCGAAACAATTGCAAAAGCTACCAAGGTACTCAAGCTGACCATAAACCTTCCCCCTTTATGTTACATAAAATTTCCTATTGTACATTTTATCATGATTGAGGAGAGAAAAGATTCATACTTCTCGCTCCCTTAAGTAAAACTTTAAAATCTCCTTGAATAAGTCTATTTTTTTAAATGAAATATCAACGGCATTTTATGTCTAATTCGTATAGGTGTTAGCAAGTTCGTTTGCAAACTTGTTAGCACTTTTTATTTGATTGAATACCAATGGTTATTTACTACACCGTTTAGCTCATCCGCTAATGCATCCAATCTTCCCCCTTCCCCTTTACCAAGTTCTTTCAAATAATTTTCATGGTAATTTCTTTAAATCATTTTATTACATCCTATTCTTGTAAATCTAATTATTTGAATGTAAAATTATAAATAAGTTTTAACATTTTGAATCGAGGTGAAAATCATGAGAAGTTTTGGCTCATTAATGATCTCTACTGTTTGTTCAGTACTTCTTATAATTTGGAATGTCTATTCCTTCTATAACGGATTCACAACAGGACGCACATACTACTGGATTAATGGCATCGCAGCTGTTATCTTCCTTTTATTCTTTTTCCTCAACATGCGTGATTTTAAAAAGAAAAACTACAGAGCCTCATGACAATAAGAGTTGATACATATGTGGAAAAGAATTAAGAATTATAGATTGAGCTTAAAAGATTTAAAGTTCATGTTACGGTTGTTCAGTATAACTTGTTTTATATACAGCTACAATTTCATTACAGGATTAGCTTTTGACCACAAATTCCAAGTCTATTATTTAGGTGGTGCTATAGCTACATACGCCGCATTTATAGATACTAAAAATAGGATTAAAAATAAAATTTATAAGACAGCGTAATTTAAAAGGAATCCTTTATGGTTTCCTTTTTTCTATGCAAAATAAAAAAGAAGCGGATTCGCTACTTTTACTTGTTCCAATCTTTAAAATCGGTATATTTACTATAAGCTGTTTCGGTTGCATTTCCTTGCCAACGATTCTTAGCGTTTTCTCTTTTATCTTTCACATTAAGTTCGCTTATATCTTCATTTTCGCTTAGCCATTCTGGATTATCATAGCGTATTTATTGTTGAACATCCCTGTTTTAACGTTTTGAATCGTTCGCCTAAAATTTATTATACAAAATAAAAATAGCTATTCTTGAAAAGTTTCACATTTTATTTTAAATTAAATGCAATGTAATAAAATACACCTCTCATACATCGCTGTTTTTTCGTTTATTGAGTCCGTTTGTTTTGTACAAAAAAAGCACCTAAATGGGCGCTTTTCACCGAATCATCTTTTTTTATATCTTTTTCTTCTGCTTCTTTTTACTTCCTTCATTTCTTCTTGCATAACTAGTTTTTCAAGGTATAAACGTACTAGCTTATAATCACTCTCTTTTCGCTGCTTTTCTTTCTCTTCTTTTTCTCTCTGCTCTCTTCTCTTTTCCTGCTTTTCCTGCTCTTCCTGTTCTTTCTCTTTCTGCTCTCTTCTCTTTTCTTCTTGCTCTTTTTTCTGTTCTTTCTCTTCAATACATATGTCAACCAGTTTACTAAAGAAAATAATCTTACTATGCTTCTTTTTACCAGGTCTCAATACGAAAAGAATAAAAGTTATGATTGTAAAAATCCAGAAACCTGTTACGGTAAATCCACTAATCTGCATAGAATTAGTGGATCCATTAATCATCTTTGCATTAACGAAAAATCCAGTTGCAAGTACAGAAAATAAAACCGTAACAGCTGGTAGAATCATTGAATCCATTTTAAGTGGATCATGGTACTCAGATAAACTTTCTATTCTTGCTTTCACATACTTTAAATCATTTTTTTCTAACTCCATTAATTTATCCTTATTAGATAAACTATCAGTATCATTAGAAAACTCCTTGGTATGTACATAACTATCCACGATAAATTCAACAAATTTCTTATCTTTTTTATAAAGCAGATTTTTTTTAAAACCCTCTTGGTCCTGTTGTGTAAATTTAGACACTAGCATTCACCCTCAATTTCGACATTTAAAATTAATCAAAAGTAATACTATCTTTTTATCTAAATTTTAAAGTAATATTCAAAAAATGAATAGCAAAATCTTCACTATTACACTATCCTTGTATCTAAAGTTAATGAGAAGTAACCTTTTTTATAAATTCCTTAATATCACTTATGAATCTAGTATAGAAAACACTAAACTCAATAAGAAACACAAAAGCCACGACACTCACGCACCGTGGCTAAATATTTAAATGTAATTGGTCTTTTAGTCCTTATTGCGGATTCTTACCGCCCATACCAGTTCTCCAGTAACATTTTGAAAAGCGGCTATGATCATTGATTATGAGCGCATAGATACGTTATCCCCACGTTATGCTCTTTTCAAAGAACGAGTAACTGTAGGAATATCGTATCATCGATTCCAATGTAAAAAGGCACCTGATTTAGTGCCCAAAATAGTGCCCTAAAGGGCGATACTGGGCCGCCTGGCATTATTTCACTGACATTTAACCAAAGTGATAATACTGCAACTAGCCCAACTACCCTCGTATTACCAGCTATTAGTGTAGGCGTTAATGAAATAGTAAAGTTAGAAGGGGTTTTCCGAACTAATTATACTTCTCTAATTCCTCTCACAGAATTTAGTGTATCTTCAATTCTTATTCTGAAAAGAGATGCCTTTATTATTACGGTTCAGTCAGAATCTCAAGATAATATTCAAAAACCAGCGAATGTTTCAACTAATTGAACACACAATGTTTCAGTAGTCTGGATAGATACCCCTCCCCCGGCACTTATATATACAATCTAAATCTGAATGCCTCGGGAATTGGTACATCAACTAACACTATTAATGAAAGTAATTTAACTGCTACAGTAATTAACATTTAAAGTTTAATTACAACGTTAATTTATTTTATCTTTTACGACTTTAAGTTGTACCCTTATGCTAGAAGAACTCCTAGCCTTTTTTGTTCACCCAACACAATCTTACAGTAATTCCCTTTTATCAGAATATAGTGTGTAGCTGACTATAAATATTATGTTCACAGAAAAAAGGCCAACAATACAAGATCGTTAGCCTCTACTTTCCATATTCGCACCTTTTATCACTTTACTTCCTAACAACCGGAATCCACATTTCACCAAATAATAAGCCATTTCTCTGCCCCATCTCAACCGTTGTATTCGGTCCACCAACATAGGCAAAATCCTTTGCTTCTGGTAAAGCTTGACCGAAGGCGATGCCAGTAAGCTTATTACTTAGCTCTTCAGCCGTCTTACCTTCACCTTTCACTACTACATATTCCCCCTTAGGAAACTGAATCACTCTAGATTCTTCTTCTATTTGTGCTTCTGTCATGACACCCGCATAATACATCATTTTGTTATTCACCGCTTCGCTCACGGAAAAAATGTATTCATTTGTAGCTAAAGCTTTTAAAGTGTCCAGCCTTCCATCTTCTTTAACAGCCGACCAAAAGTCTTCCTTTTCTTTATTTATTCCAGCAAAGTCTGTGTATTCACTCTTAATTTCAGTTCCAATACCTAACACGATAAAGCTATCTTTTTCTTCTATAGTATAATTTTTCATCTGCAAAACCTGCCTCTTTTTTATTAATCAAACGATTTATCTTTTCATCTGATACGTTTATAATACCTTTAAACCATGTCAAAAAATGATACTGTTTAGGAGACCAAAATGAAAAAAGTCGAACGGATTAATACAATTATGCGGTATATCAACAACCGCTCCCACTTTACAATTTCTGAAATCATACGAGAATTTAACATCTCACGATCGACAGCTATTAGAGACATTAGAGAAATTGAAGCTATGGGGATGCCACTTGTCGCTGAAGTTGGAAGGACCGGAGGATATTTTGTTATGCATAACTCTATCCTGCCCGTTGTTCGCTTTACTGATAATGAAGTGAAAGCTCTTTTTATTGCCTTTATGGCTACGAGGAATCAACAACTTCCCTATCTAAAAAGTCGTCAGTCATTAGCAGAAAAACTACTAGGACTCATTTCAGAAACCCAGCAAGATGACCTTGTTCTTTTAAATCAACTCTTGCTGTTTGAAGGGACTAACCCTCATAATCCCGATCTACTTGAGCTTTCTGACCTCCCCCATCCTATGTTAGAAAAACTCATCCAACTCCTTCTTTTGGATAACCATTTATTGATTACCATCAAAGAAGAAGAGGAAATCAAATCTTATCCAATTTATCTACTACACCTTTATCAAGAAAAAAGCCATTGGATCATTGAAGGGTTTGACTTAAAAGAAGAAAAGAAGATAATGTTTCCTGTCGATGACCTCACCAATATCGAACCATACACGACGAAAAAAAGGCTAAATAAGAAAAAGATTTTAGAAAAACTAAGTAAGAAGGACGAAATAATCAACTTGGTACTTGAACTTGGACCAAAAGCGATTGCCCAGTTCAAAAAATACCATCCTTTAAAAGGATCAATATCTTATACAAATCCTTACCAGTCTACAGCCATTTTAAAAACTTTTATCAATGTTAACAATCCCGATGAAGTGACGGAAATAACAAATTGGCTACTTTTCCTAGGGAAGGATATTAAAATCAGGGAAATACCCGATGAAGTATTAGCAGATTTACAAAAACGAGTGTGCTTATATATTCCATAAGCAGTGAGCCTCAAATATTAAGCTTTATCACTGGACAATCATCCTATTTTTAAATACCATTTCATTTACTACAATGAGAGCATGAAAAATAATAAAAGCACGGAAAATCTCCCGTGCTTTTCTAAACGTATATATTATTCCTGAAGGTTTCGTTTATCTCGTTTCTTACCCTAACTGACGTTTAAATGCTTTACTGGCGAAAATGTAAGAGATAACCATTATACCTACGCACCAAGCGAGCGCAATCCAAATGTCGTTGCCAACAGTTCCTTCATATAATAAAGCACGGATCGCATTCACGATTGAAGTTACAGGCTGATTCTCAGCAAATGCACGAATAATTTTTGGCATCGTTTCAGTAGGTACGAAGGCCGAACTAATAAATGGAAGAAAGACTAGCGGGTACGAGTAAGCAGTCGCCCCTTCCATAGACTTCGCTTTCAATCCTGGAATGATAGCTAGCCATGTTAGCGCCAGCGTAAACATCCCAAGTATCCCAGCTACCGCGAGCCAATCTAGAATATTAGCACTAGAACGGAAACCCATTAAGAGTGCAACAAGAATAACCACCACGATAGTAAGTACATTAGCAACTAGAGAGGTTAAAACGTGAGCCCACAATATCGATGAGCGCTTAATAGGCATCGTAATGAAACGTGCCATCAGCCCACTCTTTACATCCGAAAATAGTCGCACAGAAGTGTAAGCTACACCGGATGCGATAGCCATTAGCAAAATTCCCGGCAATAAATAATTAACGTAGTTTTCCGTTCCAGTTTTTATTGCGCCGCCAAACACGTAAACAAATAATAGCATCATCATAATCGGTGTAATCGCTACTGTAATAATTGTATCCGGACTGCGCATAATGTTACGCATTAAACGACCTAGTAATACACCTGTTTTACTTTTCATTTACATCCCCTCCTTTTTACCGATAATCGCAAGAAAGATTTCTTCCAATGTCGGTTGCTTTTCGATATACTCTACTTTTGCTGGCGGGAACATCTCTTTTAGTTCAGCAAGAGTACCTGTCGTAATAATTTTTCCGCCATGCAAAATAGCGATACGGTCTGCCAGTTGTTCTGCTTCTTCCAAGTACTGAGTCGTAAGCAATATCGTTGTGCCGCTACCAGCAAGTTCCTTGACTGTATCCCACACTTCGATTCGCGCTTCAGGATCAAGTCCAGTCGTTGGTTCGTCAAGAAAAATAACTGTTGGCGCCCCAAGCAAACTCATCGCAATATCAAGCCGGCGCTTCATCCCGCCTGAATACTGATCTGCCCTTTGGTTTGCCGCATCAGTCAGGCTAAATCTTGCAAGTAGATTGTCAGCAACTTGAGCGGGATTGGAAACACCACGTAACTTGGCGATCATTATCAAGTTTTCCCTCCCAGTCAGCATACCGTCTAAAGCTGCGAACTGCCCTGTCAAACTGATACTTTGACGAACATGATCTGGTTGACGCTGTACATCAAATCCGCAAATACTTACTTCACCGCTATCTTGCTTCATTAGTGTCGAAAGGACGTTGACCGTTGTCGTCTTTCCCGCTCCATTTGAGCCTAGCAGCGCGAAAATTTCTCCACGCTGCACCTCAAAATCTACCCCTTTTAAAACTTCCTTGTCTTTAAAGGATTTTTTCAAGCCTTTTACAGAAATCGCTGCATTACTCATACTTTTTTCCTCCCTATAAAGTGAAATTTTAATCAGTGGGGGTTTTGTTCATCCCCCACTGATTATTAGTTGAATCAATCGGGCTTTTACGGGCAGTTGATCCCCCACCTAACTTCTTTGCTTACGCTGAATTTTGAGGTGGGGGTCTTACTGCCCGTTAATGCGGGATAAAAATGTTTTGCGAAGATAATTTATTTACCTCTATCTATTTAGTATCACTGATATTCTGTATTACTTAGTACCGAGTTAAAAATATAACTGAATAGCTATGGTGGCAATTCATATGTGTAACCAGCTAATCAGTCGGTACTACTTATTCCATTTATTTTTTTCTCAATTTCTTCATAATACTTTCATTCAAATCTTCACGATACTTGGAGACGTAAGTTTTAGCGTTTGCCACTAGTTCGTCAGCAAAGGAAGCCACGTCATCCCCAGTAATGTCAAGCACTTGTCTTTCTTCCGCTGCACCCGCTTCGAACAAATCGATTAATTCATACTGTATGTGTAACATATCCATCCCGTTACCCGCTGAGAAATTCCACATGTAGTTTTGAATTTTCTTAAATACAAATTGGTAGTCCTCTGGCAGAGCCTCAACTCGTGCCATCATCATTTTGTACTCTTTTTTATCACCAATTAACTTTTTGAACATTTCTAACATCTTATTTTCCTCCTTTTTTATAAAACCGAACAAGAAATTCCCAAAGTATCGGCCAGAACATTTTATCTTATGAACCTATTTTGACTTCAAGACGTTAATTTTTGACGATACAAAATCCCATTTTTTCCAAAACAATTCAAGCTCCTGGCGGCCTTCTTCATTTAATGAATAAAACTTACGAGGCGGTCCCATATCTGATGGTTTCTTTTCAATATTTACAAGCTTTTTCTTCTCTAATCGTACGAGGATGGTATACACCGTACCTTCCACAACTTCTGTAAACCCAAGATCATTCAGGTGGCGGGTAATCTCATAGCCATACGTTTCACGGCGACTAATGATTTCCAGTACACACCCTTCCAGTGAACCTTTCAGCATTTCAGTTAAATTTTCCATGTCCTGATCCTCCTTTACCCCCTATTCTGTCTGACTTATATTCAGTATCACAGAGTACTAAGGCGAATTTTTTACTGAGTAGTTTTTTTGAATTCATACTATTCAGTATCACTTATTACATCTACATTGTATGACTAAGTAGAGATAGATGTCAACTGCTTTTCAAATTTTTTCTAAAATCCGCTATTACCTATTTTCTACTGAAAATATTTTGAGAAACAACACTACTCAGTATTGCTTATTACAAGTACATTGTATGACTAAGTAGCGATGAATGTCAACTCGATTTTTATATTTTTTCTAAAATCAACTATTACCTATTCGATACAGCCTATTTTCTTTTTTTATTTTGCCCCATACCTATCCCACTAAGAAAAGAAAATACCCCAAAACAAAAATTCTACATTTTTATTTTGGGGCGCTATACTATACCAAAGTTAATGAATATGGCTAGCTCTTCTTATTAATAAGACAGATCATTTTTTGCTACGATAACATCATAGCCATATCTTCTGCTGCATTTGTAATTAGTTTTAAACCAAATGTTTCTTGTAATACATCAAGCACGCCAGGTGAAATAAATTCAGGAGCCTTTGGACCGATGCGGATATCTTGAATTCCAAGACTAAATAGCCCGAGCAAAATGGCAACTGCTTTTTGTTCAAACCATGATAGGACAATACTTACTGGCAATTCGTTCACTTCACATTGAAAAGCATCTGCTAAAGCGGCCGCTATTTTCACTGTAGAAATGGAGTTGTTACATTGTCCTAAGTCAATGTAACGCGGAATTTCCGTGCCAGGTACAACACCGTAATCCACATCATTAAAGCGGAATTTCCCGCAAGAAGTTGTTAAAATAACTGTTTCTGGTGGAAGTGATGTTGCTAATTCACGATAGTATTCCCCACCTTTCCCTGGTGCATCACAACCGGCGATAACAAAGAAACGCTTTATTTTCCCTTCTTTTACTGCATCAATAATTTCTGGAGCTAATGATAATACTGTATTATGATGAAACCCTGTCACTAACTGTTCATCCGACTCCATATGTACTTCTGGAAGTTCTAGCGTTTTTTGAATTAATGGTGTAAAATCATCATTTTCAATTTTTTGTACACCTTCTAAACCTGCAATGTCATATGAAAAGAATCGATCAGAGTACGAGCCTTTAATTGGCATAACACAGTTCGTTGTAGCTAATATGGCACCAGTAAATTTTTCAAAAAGGCGTCTTTGATCATACCATGCCTTACCGATGTTTCCTTTTAAATGTTTATATTTTTTCAGCTGCGGGTATCCGTGTGCTGGTAGCATTTCAGAATGCGTATAAATATTAATGTCTTTTCCTTCTGTTTGCTTTAATAGTTCTTCTAATGCAAATAAATTATGGCCCGTAACTACAATTGCTTTACCTTCTACACGATTTTGTGTAATTTGTACAGGTTCTGGCACACCAAAATGATTCGTATGTGCCTCATCCAATAACTCCATCACCCGTAAAGCTGATTTCCCAACTTTCATAGCCATATCAATATGCTCTTGTTCGTTAAAATTAGAATTTGTTAATGTCATATATAAAGCTTCTTGTGTTGTAGCATCTACAAATGCATCCGTATACCCTAGCTGAGCAGCATGTGTGCGATAAGCTGCAATTCCTTTTAGCCCAAACACAATCGTATCTTGTAAACTCGCAATCGTTTCATTCTTGCCACAAACACCCATTACTTTACAACCGCCTGTTGGCGTTTGTTCACATTGATAACAAAACATATCATCCCACCCTCTCCCAATCATTCATTACACCTTAAGCATAATACCCATTGAAAAAAAGTGATGTGATATCAATCACAATAATATATAAAGATTTGTGACAGTTCATATTGTTGACATAATATTTTTATTGACATCCAAAAATATACATTAGTGTGCACACATCTTTCGATACTTTTAAATAACTAAATAATTAATTTGGAGAAATATATACAATGAAAAAATTTTTTTGAATCCCTTATACAAATAGTTGCAATTCATCACATATGAAAATAGACATAAAAATACGCTATTCTTTCTATCATTCAATAGAAAGAATAGCGTATTTTTTATTTTAAGGAACTATCATTTTTTTATTAAAGCCTTTATTGTAAACCTCTTTATTTACAATACATTTACACTATCTTAACATTACTTACATTATTTATATGATATATTTATATAGAAGCTACTTAAGAAATTTCATATACATTTTATCTTTATGATCTCTAATCTAATCAATAAAAAGATCATGTTATATTTTTATAACAGGGGTGAATTACGATGACTGAAACTTTAAAAACACTTATAATGCTTGATGCTACTTACGTTGTTATTGCAATTATGACAGTACTAGTATTTGTATACTTGGAATTAAAATCTCAGTAATATATGCTGGCGTAATCGACAGATTCAGCATTTAAATATAGTTAGAAGAACGAGAGGAGAAAATTATTTCTCCTCTCGTTTGTATTTCTACAATTTCTTATTTTAATAAATCCAATGTATGTAAAAGTAATCCCCTGTCTCCTACTTCCCCGTGACCAGGTACTACCAAATTTATATTTCTATATCGCTTCAGCATATTCTCAATCGATGTGGACCATTCATTTACGTACGCATCCGCAACATTTCCTAAATTTTTAGCTTCCGCAGATTTTACTAAACAGCCTCCAGCTAAAATTTGATATTGTGGCAACCAAACAACAATATTATCTTCTGTATGTCCTTTCCCTGGATAGAACGTTTCTACTTTTGTATTGCCAAACTTCAAACTCGTAATTGTTTGTAAATCTCCAAGCGGTTCTTCATATCCACTTTTCTTTGCTAGTTCTGCGGTTAATGCTGTACCATGCGCTTTAATGCCTCTTTCTTTCAACGTTTTTATTCCGCCAATTCGATTAGCGTGCGCATGTGTAATAACGACATCCGTTACGCACTTCTGAAATTTCTTTTCTACCATTTCTATTAGTTCCTTCGTTAATTTATCATCCCAAGAAGAATCAACAAGTACTAACCCTTTAGAAGTATTAAGAACTAGACCGTTCGAAGGAACTGCTTCTCCATTAAAATAACCTAACTCCGTATGAACCCATACATTCTTGTTTAACTGAGATATTGAAATGGTTCCCGTCTCATTTTTTATTACTTTTTGCTCTACCTTTTGTGATGCTTGTACAGAAGAAATCGTGCTAACAAATTGAGTTGTTCCTAGTAAACTTACACATAATCCTACTTTTAACAACGTATTCTTTTTCATGTTATCAACCCTTTCTTTCAAGCTAAATAGTTATTACCTATATTAGACAATTCATCTCAAATGTTTGTTCCATCTTCATTTGCATACTTTTATGTAATTAACAAAAAAGCGTACAAAATTTTGTACGCTTTAAAACTTAATCTTCCATTCCATAATTCTCAAACTCTTCCTCATTCCCATAAAACACATTTAAATCAATATACTTTTCTTTTCCATTATAACCACTTAATCTCCCACGGTTCGTGTATTGCCAAAACGTCCATTTTCTCTCATCAGATAAACTCGGTTTTGTAAGAACACTACGAATCCATATATCACATTTTGGATACGCATCCTTTATATATAAATCATACGCCTCTTGCGTTGCATATAATATTACTTTCTTATCGTAATGTTTTTCCAGCATTTCAATCATGACCGCCAACTCTTTCGTAACATCTTCACGCTTAGGCGGATTATCTTTTTTGTTAGCGTAAAACTCAACATCAATTACGGGTGGCAGTGCTTGTTTATATTTTGGAACAGTTCGTATAAATTGCTCTGCTTGTGTTTCACCCTTACTATCGAAACTAAAAAAATGATACGCTCCGATGCGCATATCTGTCTTATTCGCATTCGTCCAATTTTTCGAAAAGTACTCATCCACAAACGAGCTTCCTTCAGTCGCCTTTATAAACGCAAACTTCATATTTTGCTTTTCCAACTCTCTCCAATCTATATCCCCTTGATACGATGCGACATCTACACCTTTTATTTCATACTTATCAGCACTTATTTGATTCGGAATGAATATGCCTTGAAAAACTAAGTAAACGACAACACTTATTACACTAATTAAAGTAAAGATTCCTCCTATAAAAAGCTTCTTTTTCATTCATATCACCCATCTTTACAAATTAAAATTCTACTTACCATTCACGCTTTTTATTAATTTTCATTTTTTCTTCAAACGCCTTCTCTAAATCAACATTTAATTTATTTGCTAAATCACATACATTCCAAATTACATCAAACATTTCTAAACCGATCTCTCTTTTCGCATCTTGTATTGTATCACGCTTTAATATGACTTCCGCTAATTCACCTAATTCCGCCATCGTATATATGGTGCGCTCTTCAATTGTTGTATCTTGAAATCCTTTTTCTTTACTGAAATTTGATACATACCTCTGAAACTCCACAATATTCATACTTAATCTCCCCTCATTACCAATACTCCATTTTTCTATTACACTTAAAACCAAAATTATATTTTGTTAAATTATAACATTCGGACTATAATTTATTTATAGTCCATTAACGGAGGTGTTTGCAATGACTCTCTTCGCTTCCCCATCATTATTCATAGTGGCAATCCTTTCATTTGCACTAGCTTATTTCATTGGAGTAAAACAATACACTTGGCTCTTATCAGGATTCAACGAACGCCGCGTGCCTGATAAAGTGAAGTTATCAAAAATAGTTGGTCTTTATAATTTAGTTGCTGGTGTCATTGCCACAATCGGTAGTGTCTTCACTACTCCTAATGTCACGATCGTTATTCCTATCATTATAATTGGACACTTTATTATCGCCGCTTATGTAAATACACGCATGGTGCAGTGAAAAAAGATCACCCAAATGGATGATCTTTTTTATAATTTATCAACATATTGCTTCGCTTCTAGTAAGGAAAAACCAAAAGCTTCTCTTACTCTCTTAACTGCTGTAATTTTTTTGCCTTCTTCTACAAGCTGGCGTAGTTCTTTATTAATTTCAGGTTCTCTTTCTATAATTCCCATTTCTTTCGTAATTAATTGTAATCTATCTTCAATTCTCTTTAAACGCGCATCATTTTTCTTTTCAATTGTAGTTAATTTTTCAGCGATATAAATGAAACCAAAGGCTACTATCGGTATAACCATCCAGAATTCCATGAATGTTGCCCCTTACTAACTTTCATTTGTTTTATTTCACTAACTTATGTAAATTTTACCACTTCAAACATTTAATGTATAATACTACTATATCAAACTGTTAATAAAACCTATTATTTTAGGGGGACACTTTATGAAAAGATTTTTAAATACGTTACTTCAATTTGTAGTTCTTTCAATCGTGCTACATTTATTATTTGATATAGTTGGTTGGCTTGTTTTCAATGCACCAATTAAAAACAAACAAATCATTATTTCTTTAATAACACTCTCATGGGTTATGTACATGTACCGAGACAAATTTTTTCAAAAGTTCACTTCAAACTAACTAAAAAAAGAAAACACTTCATTGGTGAATGACGAAGTGTTTTCTTTTTTTTACTACTGTATAATAAAAATAATATTCTGTCTTTAAAGAAAGGAGTCACCATGAACTTAAAAAGTAGCAATATATACGAGAAAATGAATCAATATTCCGTTGCAGGTTTAAGCCTCGCTGTTATACGTAATGGCAAACTAGATGAAGCGACTGCCTTTGGAACACTTGAAGCTGGAACAACTAGAGCTGTTACTACAAATTCTCTCTTTAATTCTTGCTCTATCAGCAAATTCATCACTACAATGCTCGTACTAACATTATCAGAGCAAGGTATCGCATATTTAGATGAAGACGTAAATGATAAACTCACATCTTGGAACATTCCTACCAATCTATTTACTTCACAAAAAAGCATCACTTTGAGAAACTTATTAAGCCATCAATCTGGACTCATTGATCCACCTAATAGTTTTGAACATTATACACCTGCAAAAGGATTACCTAATATGTCTGAGCTCCTTTCCGGTAAAACACTATATTGCCCCGTACCTATAGAAGTAGCTTATAAACCAGAAAGTGAATTTCATTACTCGGACGCAAACTTTTGTATAATCGAGCTACTACTAGAAGATATTACAGGAAAATCATTTAATCAGTTATTAGAAGAACATATCTTCCAGCCACTACAAATGAAAAATAGTACACTCTTCTCTCCAAAAGACATAGATAAAACTGATGTTTTTGCTTGCGGCCATAATAAAGATGGAACTGTAGCAAATGAGAGATTTCCATTTTATCCATTCGCAGCTGCTTCAGGCATTTGGACAACACCAACTGACTTATCAGCTTTAGTCATTGAAATCATTCATTCCTTACCAGGAAAGGGCAAACTAAAACTTTCTCAAAAATTTGTACTAGACATGATTTCTCCTCAAGGTTGCTCAAAATGGACTGGATTAGGTGTTTTTCTAGATGATTCTAATGAAGAATTACAGATTTATTCACTCGGATGGGGCGTCGGATTTCAATGTATGATGGTTTGTTATCCATACTGTGGGGATGGTGCTGTTATTATGACCAATTCCGATTTAGGTGTTCATCAAATGGAAGGGATCATTGGTGAGGTTGTAAAAACGTTATCCTTATAATGAAAATAAAGAAGCTGTTCCTTCCAGCTTCTTTATCTATATAACATTTTTCGCAACAATTTTTATATGTTCTGGTGCGATAATTTCCGTTATACTTTCTTGGAAATCTTCCCGCAACATTTCTTCCAAATGTTCTAACTGCACTTCAACATGAGTGCATTCTAAATTATGTATATTTAACAGTGCATAATGATCTTTTTTCTTAATTACTAAATATTGATTTTCCTCTGTCACAAGTACAGAACCTAATCGAACTCCTAGTAAGCGTTGATCATCAAACTTCATAATTACTTCCCCTTTCTGCTTTAAAAATGTAATGACTACAAAAACCAATTTAAGGAAATAAATCCTATATTGACTATATCACACTTTAGTAAAATATAAATATCATATTTCCTTTTACTAAAAACCCCCTATTCTTTCATATATTTCGATACAAAAAACTTTCTCAACATAAAATTAGAATTTTCAGTTTTTATTCTTATGAAAATCAATTATAATAAAGTTAATAAATGTTTGACCTCTCCTAATTCATGTACATATGGATGATCAGTAGTCGCTGCTACTGATCTATTTTTTTGATTTCAGAAAGCAAATATGCTGCATCCTTTCCTACACCACAAATAAGTGCAGAACCCCTTTGAGATTGCCACGGCAATCCGATATAATACAATCCTTTTACTGGACTTATTCCCTTTATATGATTAGGAAATCCTTTCTCATTCACTGCTTGTTCAATTTCAATCCAATTATAATTTTGAACAAAACCAGTTGACCATATAACGCTTTCTGCACTATATGTTTCACCGTTCTGAAACATAATGTTATTTTCTGATGCACTTACTACTTTTTCCTGTAGTTGTATTGCTCCATTACGAATGAGTTCCTTACCTTCAAATCCAAAAATAGGATCCTTTCTCTTTTGAAACCATTTCCCCCTCTTTGTATTTACTTCGGCGTACAATAAACACAATTCTTCTAACCAATTGAAAATACTTTTTCTAAAAAGATGTAACGGTAAATACGTTAAAGGATGACTAATAGACATTGTAACTTCATGAGTCTTTGCAAGTTCTACTGCAATTTGCATTCCCGAATTTCCTCCACCTACTACTAGTACTTTTCCCTTAGGAATTTGTGATGGTGATTTATATTGTGATGAATGTATTTGATAAACATGCGATGAAAGATGTTGTGAAAATGAGGGGATGTACGGTTGCTGAAAACCACCTGATGCGATAATAACTTTTTTCGATTGTAAAATTTCTGTAGGAGTGTGCAATTCAAATATTTCTTCCTCCTTTCTTATTTTTATAACTTCCGTTTGCAATTGTACCGGTAGTTGAAAATACTGTGCATATTCTTCTAAATACATTGCAATTTCATTTTTATGTGGAAATTCATTCTTTTCTCCTTTTAATATCATCCCTGGTAAACTACTATATTCCCTTGGTGTAAAGAGCTGTAAAGAATCATATCTATTTCTCCATGAATCACCAATTCGGTTTCCTGCCTCGAGTAGTAAAAAATTATATTCTTCTTGCTTCAAGTAATGTCCCATTGTTAATCCAGCTTGACCCGCTCCAATAATAATTAGGTCTTTCATTCTAATCCCTCCTTCTCTTACATATGAATACTTGTTCATATGTTCATACGTTTCCATAATCATAACATTTTATTTTTATATAATTCAATATCTACTCAAAATAAAAAAGAGCAGTTTACCATAAAGTAAACTCCCCTTCATTCTATCTTCCCAGTCTTTAGCGCCTGTGCCCAGTCATATCTTTCTTGTTGAACAGCCAATTCAGCAGCTTCTTCCCAATTATAAGGAACTGAAATTTGTTCAATTGTCCATTCTCCCAAAACCTTTTCTATCACTACATATTTTGCATGCGGAGTTCCTGATTCCATTTTATGCATAACAGGTAACTCATCTTTGTATGCTGGAAGTCCTACACTTCCTGGATTTATAATGATCTTTCCGTTCGCTAAATAGACAACTCTAGGAATATGCGTATGTCCACACACTATTATTTTTTGTTCTATATTTTGGAGTTGATCCATTATATTTTTTTCATTCTTTAATATTGCACCATTTTCGTCCATCTCTTCTAATAAATACACCTCATCCGAAGTCGGCGTACCGTGACAACATAACATATCGTCTACAATAAATTGTGAAGGATGTTGTTTTAACCAACCTATATGATAATTTGTTAATTGATTTTGAACAAAAGTTAGTGTAGTAGATTGCTCTTGTATAGGTTCCCAAAGCATGCGATCACAATTGCCTTTAATATGTATCATCTCGCTATTCATTAATATTTCCATTGTCCCTAAAGGATCTAACGGCCCATACACACTATCTCCTAAATTTATTATCATTTCGACCTTGCGACGTGTAATATCTTTTAATACCGATTTTAAAGCGTGACTATTTCCGTGGATATCTGAAATTATAGCTATTTTCATCTTAATCCCTACTTTAATATATTATTTATAAACATCCGCAGCCAATTCCCTCAAAACTTCTACATTCACTACTTCAAAACAACCATTGTTTTTCTTGATTATATTTTTATCACAAAAGAGATTCAAAGTACGTAATAAATGCCGATAACTCGTTCCTAACAATTCCGCTATTTCCGTTAAATTCCCACTAAATACAATTCTATTTTCATGCTGAACTGCTCGTTCCCCTGCTGCTAACATGTAACTCGCAAGTCTATTTTCAAGCGGATACAATAAATTAATTGTACTGTTTTTTGAAAGTCGGTTTAATTTATGTGCTAATGATCCGCAAATACATCTTAAAAATTTCGCATCATGAAATAGCTTATTTCT
Source organism: Bacillus cereus group sp. BceL062 (assembly GCF_051780025.1). Taxonomy (NCBI): domain Bacteria; kingdom Bacillati; phylum Bacillota; class Bacilli; order Caryophanales; family Bacillaceae; genus Bacillus; species Bacillus cereus group sp. BceL062. Next base: position 450,925 of record NZ_JBPWGY010000003.1, read on the forward strand.
CACTTTTCCTAAAGGTAACCCCACACAATACGAATCTGCCATCACTTGTACGTTTGAAGTGATTCTTTGAGAATGAATTAACTCCACATCTCCAAGTAACTGCAAACTATCGTAAAAACATAATAATACCGATTTCCCGTTACTTAATGTGTTAAACGCTTTTGCTTTTCCTTCAACAAAGAAATATAAATAATCTATCTCTTCATTTTCTCTACAAATAAACTCATTCTTTTTAAAAAATATAAGTTCCATATATGGCTTCATATCATGACTAAAAAATGAATCAATATTATTTTGCTTCATATACTCTGCTAATTTAATAGAATTACATACTTTCTTCATAGTCCCCCACCTTTACAACTCATCCCCATTGTAATCAAAATTTTCTTCTTCCACTATGACATATGTCATAACAATACACAATTTCAGCATGATACAGTCATTACAAATATGAAATATAAAGGGGATATTACATTGTATAACTTTCTTTCTGTCTTTATTGGTGTGCTCATCGCCGTTATGCTTCCATTGAATGGAATTTTATCCGAGTTAATTGGGAAGTATACAGCAAGCGTTGTCATTCACCTTGTCGGTTTAATTGCAGTTATTTTCATTTTAATCTTAAACAAACATAAAATTCATTTCGATAAAAGTATTCCGCTTTTTTTATATAGCGCTGGAGCAATTGGAGTATTCACTGTTCTTTTTAATAATATAAGTTTCTCCGTCCTCGGTGCCTCTATTACAATCGCGTTAAGTTTACTCGGTCAATCTATTACTTCCATCGTTATCGATCATTTCGGCTTATTAGGAATGAAAGTTGCAAAGTTTGAAAAGAAAAAACTAGTTGGATTGGCATTCATCTCTTCTGGGATTATTATCATGACAATATATTAATGGGGGCAAAAATATGTTATATATTACGATCGCTATTTTAGCTGGTGTTTCTATCGTCGTTGCTAGAATTATTAACGCGAATTTAGCAAAGGAAATTGGAAACTGGGAAGGCACGTTTTTCAATTATATTACTGGATTATTTTTCTCTATGTTATTTTTAATTTTCAGTTCAGATTCATTGTATATTCCTATTCATACGTTGCAATCTATTCCTATCGCCGTGTACTTAGGTGGATTAGTAGGCGTTATCGTTATTTCATTATCCAACTATATTACTCCTAAAATATCAGCCTTTTATTTAACATTACTCATCTTTATCGGACAATTATTTGCGGGGACTATTATTGATTTCTTCCTGACAAATGAACTCTCAATCGGTAAAGTTATTGGTGGCATTTTCGTATTAATTGGGCTCACTTACAATTTACTCATAGATCGCCCGATAAAAACTGTGAAGCATAACCAAGTTCAACTATAATACTTTACGCTTACCTATCATATATTAATAGAAAAGCTCTTCACACGAAGTAATAGAGAGGAGAAAACCCTATTAAAAAAATTATTTTATTGCTAGGTAGCGTATTAATTATTTCTGGAATTGTATGGTTTATAAACTCGGGAAAATCTATTCAAGATCTCTATACTGCAAATAAACCGAAAAAGAAAGCTACTATTATTTCAAGCTCGCGAGATCCAAATGAGCCCCCTGTTTTTTTAGGAAAACAGGAAATAAAAGATATACATGTAGAATCAATTAAAACAAAAAAGGATATCTTTCTCACAAAAACAGATGAATTAAAAACGTTTATTAACAGTATGAATACCGCAAAAAAAGGCAAATTAACATTAGATGAAGAAGGATCAGATTTAATAGATTGTGATATGTGGATTACTTTCGAAGATGGAACTTATAAAAAATATTTCGTATGGATAGTTGACCATCATAGTAACGAAGTGATGATTGCTCAGCAAGATACTCCTGATGATGTAAACCTTACGTACTATCAATTAAATGAAGATAGCTCAAAAAAGGTTTATAACTTATTTAAAAAAATTATTTAAACGAAAAAGTCATGAGCACGTAAGCTCATGACTTTTTGCACTATATATATTCCGGGAACACTTTACAGCTCTTTTCCTGCTCTATATCATGTCCAAAGAAAACAATTGGGTTCTCTTTCCTAACAATTTCTTTTAAACGCTTAATTGAAGATAAAGCTAATTCCGAATCAACCCCCGCGAACGGCACTTCATCTTCAAAATTCTCTTTCGTATACGATGCATCGATCGTTAATAACACTGGGCCAGAGTTTTCCGTCTCAATGAATAGTGACTGATGTCCTGGTGTATGTCCTGGTGTATACAATAATTGAACACCTGGTACGACTTCATAATCCCCTTCAATGATTTTGTAGTTTAAATTCGGCAATATACATTCTTTCAAATATTCTTCACTATGTTGTGCCGTCTCATATTCAGCACGCTGCACAAGAATCGGTGTATTTGTAAAAGTACCATTTCCCCCTGCATGATCAAAATGCAAGTGAGAACTAATAATATAAAGAAGGTCTTCCGGCTCATAACCAACGCGTTTTAAAATATTCACGATCCTATCTTCTTCAGTCATTTTCGGTAAAATCTGCCCTTCAATAAATGTACCGTCAAATAAATTTTCATTATTAACCGCACTTTCTGGCATACCTGTATCTACTAAAATTGGCCCTTCTTCTGTCTCCAATAAATAACACCATACTGGTAAGTTTAATAAATTCCCCGGTGTGAGCGTACTATTAACAGAAGAATGATCTAACATACAACGACCAGCTGGCACGAAATAAAGCTTCTTTACCGTCATTATGTATCCACCTTTACATTTCGTTTTGAATAAAACAATACAGTAAAAAATTCTACTTTTTAGAAATAAACTCCTTCTACTCTTTCATTCCAGCATACAAAAAAATGTACTTTTTACATAACAGCATTTCACCATCTATAATAAAGGAGTAAATGATTCTTACTTTAATGGAGGGACTACAAATGAAAGCAATTGGTTTACATGAATACTTACCTATTGAAGAAGAAAACAGTTTAATTGATATTGAAGTTGAAAGACCTGTTGCCGTAGGAAGAGATATACTTGTTAAAATTAACGCGATTTCCGTTAATCCAGTTGATGCAAAAGTTCGCTCTCCGAAAGATAAAAAAGAAGATGTAGCGAAAATACTTGGCTGGGATGCTAGTGGTGTTGTCGTACAAACTGGCGAAAGTTGTACGTTATTTAAAGAAGGCGATGAAGTGTTTTACGCTGGAAGTATTACGAGACAAGGTACATATAGTGAATACCACCTAGTTGATGAAAGAATCGTTGGTAAAAAACCTAAAACTTTAAGTGATACTGAATCTGCAGCAATTCCTTTAACAGCTATTACGGCGTGGGAAGGTTTATTCGAGCGTTTAGGCATTAATTACGCTAAGAAAAGCGAAAATACATTTAAAAACATTTTAATTATCGGCGGAGCTGGTGGTGTCGGTTCAATCGCAATTCAGCTTGCGAAATGGGCTGGATTAAATGTAATCGCAACTGCGTCTCGCGATGAAACGATAGCATGGGTGAAAAACTTTGGAGCTGACCATACAATTAACCATCATAAACCTTTAAAAGAGCAACTACAAAGCCTTGGATTCAACGATGTAGATTATATTTTCTGCTTAAATAATACAGATCAGCATTGGCAAGGTATAGGTGAAGTAATTAAACCACAAGGTAAAATTTGCTCTATCGTAGAAAATGAACATCCTCTTGAAATGGGCATTCTAAAAAGTAAAAGTGCGACCTTTGTTTGGGAGTTTATGTTCACAAAGCCGATGTATGAAACTGGTGATATGATTACGCAGCATGAACTATTAAATAAAGTGAGCGAATTATTAGATGAAGGTATGTTAAAGACCACTTTACATGAAACATTAGCACCAATTAACGCTGAAAACTTAAAGAAAGCACATGGACTACTTGAAAGCGGGCACACCATTGGAAAAATCGTATTAGAGAAATTTTAATCATGATAGTGACAGATAGTATGTGAAATTATATCAACGATTTTTCCAATATATCTACCACAAATCAAATTATATCAATAATTTGACAAGATATATCGATTTATCGACAAATAACAACAATAAGAAAAGGCTGTTCCAGATGAACAGCCTCTTCTTTATTTACTTGAAATTTCTTGATCATTTTGAGTATCTAATGGCGCTCGCTTCCCTATTCCGAAAGCATAGAAACTAATTGTAACGATAGCTAAGAAAACAATACCTACAACTAGTGAGATACGAGTATCATCGTTAAACCACATTCCGATTAATACCATAATTAAAAAGGCAATCGTTAAATAGTTTGTAACAGGAGCAAATGGCATTTTGAACGGATGATCTTTCATCTCTGCCCCTTTTTCTTTTCTAAAACGAATTTGACTAATTAAAATGACGAACCATGGTACCATACCTGGAAGTACACTCGCACTATACACATATACGAATAAGTTTTTTGGCGCAATATAACTTAAAACTACACCAACCGCTAAACCAATTATTACACCAACTGTACCAAATAATGGAACACCGTTACTAGAAATTTTCGTAAAGTATTTCGGTGCTTGTCCATTTACACCTAACGTATACAGCATACGTCCAGCACTATAAATACCACTATTACAACCAGACATCGCCGCTGTAATAACAACGAAGTTAATAAGTCCAGCAGCTGCCGTAATACCAACCTTCGCAAAAGTTGCCACGAACGGACTACCAATTGTACTTAATTGATCCCACGGATACACAGTTACAATAACGAAAATAGCACCAATATAGAATATTAAAATACGCCAAATTGTACTTTGAATCGCTCTTGTAAGTGTCTTCTTCGGATCTTTCGCTTCACCAGCAGTAATCCCAATTAATTCCACACCTTGATATGCTCCAACTACAAGTGATAATGCAAAGAAGAATCCTGAAAAACCACCTGTAAAGAAACCGCCATTTGACCAAAGATTAGATATGCCAATCGCTTCTCCGCCGTTACCAATTCCGAAGAAAATAAGGCCAAATCCAGCAATAATCATTAATAAAATTGTAACGATTTTAATCATCGCAAACCAAAATTCAAATTCACCAAATGACTTAACAGAAATTAAGTTAGCTGCACCAAGAATAACCATTGCAATCACACCTGGTATCCAAGCCGGTAGACCTGGGAACCAATATTGCATATACGCTCCAACTGCGATAATCTCTGACATCCCAACGATAACCCACTGGAACCAGTTACTCCACGCTGTCATATAACCAGCTAACGGGTGAATATACTTATGACCGAACGTCGCAAATGAACCTGTACTTGGTTCCATATACAACATTTCTCCCATGGCACGCATGATGAAGAAGATAAAAATACCTGCAATTGCATAGGCAAGCATTACTGACGGACCTGTCCACTTAATCGTGCTAGCTGAACCCATAAACAAACCAACACCAATTGTTCCGCCTAAAGCAATCATTTGAATATGACGTGCTTCTAAACCTCTTTTCAATTCTTTGTTTGCCACTTCACTTCCCCCTCTTAGATGATTCATAGCCGCATTTTAAAACAAGATGCTTTCCCCTAATTCCTTTTGGCCTGAAAATGATGAAGCAAACGTCATTTTACACTAGCTTTAAAGCTATCCTAAAATCGTTTTTTGCCTCTTACAAAATTCTCAAAACCTTTCATCTTCCAATATTCTATAAATCTTAAAATTACTTATTTTATATTAATTCATTTATCTGAAAAATTCAATTATTTTTTCAATAAATTAATATGCATAATGATGTTTAATTTTTAACTGAATTAGCAATAAAATACATCTATTCAAAATGGTGCCGATATGAATATTATTACAATATAAATAACCGAGGAGAGCAGTTCTCCCTCGGTTTCATATATCATATAACTCAATATTTATAGTTGCTAACGTATTTTAAAAGAATTTCATTCCTATTGCTACTACCATTTTCAAAATTTATTTTCATACTTTTTAAACACTCTATTAACATCTCAAACAAGAATATAATATATTAGTAAAGTTACATACCATATACACCCTTAGCAAGGATCTCCTTATCAAAGCGAACAAATTTACTCTGTACTTCCATTCCAGCTGCTTCATATACGCGAGGTGCGCCTGTAATATTTTCAGAATCTACATTCAGTTGAACTTTTAAAGTCCCTTCTTCGTACAATTGACTAAATGCATGGTTTAATAGTGATAATCCTAACCCTTGTTTCCGCTTAGAACATCTTATACCTAGATGCGTAATTTCAGCTTTATTATCAGTACCCTTTTTACTAAATATAAAACCAACTATCTCATCCCCAGCCATTGCTAGTGACCATAATGTAGGATGAAACCCATCTCTTTCAGTACGTTGCAAAAACTCTTCTAACGTAGAAGGTTGCGAATTCCAGTGCTCCGCAAAGGCTTCATTAAAAGCTTGATGTGATCTCCCATCATCCACACCCGGTATGTAATGTCGCACTGTAACCCCATTTGGCCATATTGGTGATGGAACATTCCCCTGCAATTCAATCCCCATCCCCCACCAAATACGAGTTGGAATAAAACCAGCTTCTTCTAACATTTTTTCCTCATAGAAATTATTTGCTTGTGTTACAATCGTGCCATTCGAGCAAGACGAATTACTAACAAGCTCCTTAGCCCACCCTTCAAGCTTTGACCATATTATTTGTTCAATACCTTGATTCATATAATTAGAATGAATAAGTACAGCAGATGGAAACTGTCTTTCACTCCCTGTCAAAATACCATAAGTAATTATTTCTTCTTCTTTCATAACAACGTAAGAACTTTTACTAACATCAATACCTTTCCATGAGTTCGTAATATCCTCTACCGTTGTATCAACTTCACCGTAAATGGCTTGATCATAAATTGTACATAGTTTTAAAATTTGTTGTAAATCTTCTTGTGTAGTTGCTTTAACATTTAGACCGTTCATATTGTACCTTCTTTCTTTTTAATTAACTTAATTTTAAAACTATTCTAATGATTTATTAAAAAATAATAAAAAAGAGCCTCATTTTCCAATGAGACTCTTTTCCTAATACATAATTAAACTGCTTTTTCAACTCGTTTACCAACAATAAACACCTTAGTAAACACCAACATGATAGCTACAATAGCTAGAAAATAAAGTGGCATCACCAGTAACGAGCCCGTATGAAGTTGACTCATTCCCCAAATTGTCACCGTCACTATTATATAGTACCCTAAGCTAAACAATGCTCCAGCTGTACCAATGACATCTTGAAAATCTACTAATGCTAAACTTAAACAGTTAGGTAATGCTACCCCAATTCCTAATAGCAATATAAACATCGCTACTAAAAATCCAATCATATATATTATGTTTGGATTTGATCCAACTGAAGTAATAATAGATAAAGCGACTGCTCCACCTGTCATTACAAAACAACCGATATATATAATTTTCTCTGGTTTATAAGTGGTAAGTAACCGCTTTGAAACTTTCGCTCCAATAATAGAAGCGGAAGCAACAACAATTCCTAGAAATCCGTACATACTAGGCGATAACTGAAAGTATTCAATAAAAATAAACGGCGCTTCTGCATAATAGCTAAATAACACGCCATTCGCTCCTCCAATTAATAGCCCATATGTTACTACTTTCGGATTTGTAATCAACCGTTTTAAAACAGAAAACACATTTATCTTATCCGTTACTGCACCCGTTTTTGTTTCTGGAAGAGAAACAAACGTATACAGCAAAATTCCGATACTCATAACTACTAAACTTAAAAATACTATTTTAAATCCAAACATTTGATCAAGAAAACCACCAATTAACGGTCCTATTGCTGGTGTAAAAGCAATGACTGCCGAAATTTGAGCAAACATAATGTGACGTTTATGCCCTTCTACACTTTCACGAAGAATCGTTTGCGTCACAACTGATCCTGCACTTGCTCCAAACGCCTGAATAAAACGACTTAACAATAAAAATTCAATGGAACTTGCAATAAAGCATAAGAAGCTCCCCGCGCCATATATGACAATTCCAAGTAACATCGCCGGGCGACGACCAATTATATCGGATAACCATCCAATAAAAAATACACCTAAAGCAAATCCAGCAAAATAAACACTAAGCGTTAACTGCACCTCATTATTACTTACATGTAACGCCTTTGAAATGTCTGGTAAAGACGGTGTATAAATTGTTTCACTAATTTGCGGAAATGCTACAAGAATAATCATTAACCAAAGTGATGGTACTGAGACTTTTTTCATTTTTCATACCCTCCTATAACTTTGAAAATCTCAGAAATAAAAAGACTTTCCTAAGCTACGGAACAGGAGGGGCCATTATAGAAATCCGATCATAAAACAACAAAGAAAACACCTCAATTACGTATGTTAATACTTATAGGAGGGTAATATTAACATTGATTTTTAAATATACTTTTTCAATTATATTACATATTATCTCTACTTTTCTAGTGTTGATGCCTTGATTATTTGTTAGAAGATTATCATTTTTATATTATCTGAAAACTAATTCATTTCGAAAAACAGTAAAAAGAGCTGATTCAAAATATAGTTTAAGTCAGCTCTTTTCTCTCTTTTTTAGTACTCTTATGCTGATCTATTTTGTTTTTCTCGTGTTGCAAATTGTTTTTCACTACGATTCCCCATAAATCTAAAACATAAAGATAGGTGCAATCAGAGAAAATTTAACAAAAATAATTTATGAAGCATTTGAAGATAAACTTTTATCTGGAGTAAGGCCTTTCCGTTAAATATAGCGTTTATAAAAGGGATTAGCCGTACATAAGACGAGCGCCTAAAATACAATTCTGTTAGAAAATTTTGCGCTATATTGTCTTTTATTTTATTTATGATAGCTGATTAATAACACATTCTAAAAATTTGTCTACCTTTTCTTTTGATGTCTCCGGCGCATGATAACCAATCGTAAATGTAAGTCTTCCATTATAAGTGCTTGCTCCCATTGAAAAGAATGGTGCATACATAATGGGTGATGTCATATACCCGTCCTCAGCTTGAATTTCACCAAACTGAATAGGTTCATCAGCGATCACCCCGAAATTTGTCAGTAATGGCAACGCCATCCCCATCTGTACAGCCTGCTCGTATTGCTGATTATACATTTCCTTCACCGTAGATAGCTTCATACCTGCCAGTATCTCCATTCCTGCCGCTGAAGAAAGACCTGGATTTTGGCCCTTTATTTTATCCATTGATTGTTTAACTCGAACAAGAGTCTGATTAAATGATTCATCATCTTCCATTTTAATCACTGGCATTTCCATTCCGGATAAGTTGCAAATAGCACCAGTCGTATAATTAGGCAGATATCGACGTAAATCAATTGTCAAACCGATCATTTTTTCTGCGGTGCGAGGTTCTGCATACACAGTGAAATGTGATAAAGTACGGAAGTATGCAGTCATGATTACATCATTCAAGGTAGCCTGTTGTGCTTTTGTCCATTTGGTTAGACATAGAGTTTGCTCACGGCTCAACCGCCCTACAGACATTTTTGGGGATTTATTTTTGTTGGGTTGAGATGGAAAAGACCATAACGATGCCTGCTGTTCTTGGTTAGGACGATACGCACTTTTTACGTCCGATATTCCAGCATATTTGAATACATGTGATTGATCTCGAAAACTCTCATTTCCCTCACCAAATTCCTTTATAATTTGATCCTTAGATCCTCCTAAGGAAAGGTGCGTATAAATTGCTCCAAGCAAATTAATATATTCCTTGACTCCTGCACCATCTGAACATAGATGAGATAATTTCACAACTAACATATCTGTTGTAGTGCCTCGTAATAATTTTGTTTGAACCATAGGCCCCTGAATACGATCACCAGGTTCCTTAATAAAATCTATTGCCATTATTTCAAGTTCTTGATCATTTCCTTCTGCAAAAAAGCAAATAGATGAGTTAGTGCCAGATGAATGTTCCTCCCAGTAAGGAGTATCATTTTCTACAAATCGGCTATTCAAAACTGGCTGCAATTGTAACGTTATCCTTACTGATTGTTCAAGTATTTCCTTTGATAGACCTACAGGAAAATAAAGAACCGCATTAATTTGTTGATCTGCAGAATAAAGACCTAATAAATAATTCATTCGATCTTGAGGTGTTACTGAATACTTTCCTTGTTCCATAATTTTGTCCCCCTTTTAAGATTTTTTGTATAACCTTATTCTCCATCTAGTTGTAACTTTTCTAGTCATTTTTCTTCAAAAGCTAATAATGCTTATTTTTTGAATTTTTTCACGAAAGCACCTTTTCCATACTGCTTCCATTCTTTTTGCAGCTCTTTGTAGGTGATATGCCCATTATTTTATTGTTATCGATATCCCCTACCTTTCAATAAAATCAAACAAAAACGTTTTAAGTCTATACATATACAAACATAATATAATAACGTTTACAAATTATCAATAAAACAAATAAATCATTTTTTATATCTGTTAATAAAAAACAATAATATAATACGTTTATGGATTACTTCATAAACACCAAACAAGACGCCACCCAAATCGTGGGAGCGCCTAGAATAATGCTACAAACTTAATGAAATCTATTTATCCTCACGTCATTTATTTCTTTGCTTCCATACCCCATTCTCTTTACGATAAGTATTCTTTCCATTCATGAATCCAGCTGTATTACCAGGAATGCTATATTTCTTATTTTTAGCCTTCTTCTTCATCCTCTTCTCTTCTTGAATAGCTTGTAAATCCACCTTCCATTGATTCAACAAATCCTTTTTACGTCGCATCGAATTTGTACCCCTAAGATTTAAATATAAATCTATTAATCATATTATATGAATTTTATTATTCTCTCAATACAAAAGAGGGCACCCTCGCCCAAGTGCCAAGAGATACATATATATTGAGATAACTAACACGCTAGAAAAGACTTCAACCGAATCAAGGCAACCCCTATTGATAATTGCTATTAATTTAATCATTAACAAATATATCTGACCCCTTCTTCAACATGTACGAGAAGCCCGAAATAAATACAACACTAAATATAATAATAGAAGACCACATATTAAAATGATATTCTTTACCTGCAACCAAATTATATATGTTATGGACCAAGAAATTAGCACCTATAATAATTCCACCTAACATTGAACTAATTAAAATGCTCATTAAATAAAACTTAAGCTTTTGAAACATTTCCCCTCTACCTCTTTTCTAAAATAAACTTTATTTAGGTTATCCTAGAAAATTATACCATTTAATTTCCGAATGTTATTAAAGCTATATTTTAATTAAGGTTATTTTAAGGAAGGCATCATTTATTCCAATATCTAGTTTGTTCAAATTTTCGTTTAACATGTACCAAATTATGTTTTTCCTTCTAAATAGACCAACAATATATTAAAATACTTTATATATCAAGGAGGTTTATCATGATCAACTTTCATAAAACATTCCCCATCTTAGGATTCTTTTTATTTTTATACAGTTTTATCAGCATCATTTTTTTATTACTATTCCTTAGCGTATAGTAACAACACGTATAAATATATGTTTAATGTGTAGTTTCTATATTAAAAAAGAAAAAACAATAGTTTTGGATGCTTTTCTAGTTTTATTTTAAGATACCTCTTTGTAATCTGTAATAATTTGCTGACTCTCATCATCATTATCAATTTCTTTTCTTAAGTATTCAAAGGTAATTTCGATTTCTTCCTTACTCTCATAATAAACCCCTTTTGTACTTTTAATTCCTGGGTCTAGTTGTTTTCCTCTGTCTTGAAGCGGGTTTATTTCTGCTCTTACGAAAAGGCTTTTTAGAATTTCAAAAGCCAGAAAAAAAGTTTTGGATTACACTCGAATCTTTAATTCTAATCGGAACAGCCTGGATGTTAATAGGACTTTTTATGTAACCTACATAATCAGTAAATCCCCTGAATAAAACTCCATATTCCGTCAACACTGTAGATGACATTAGATTTTTCTCCTTGCTTCCCCTTGGAGATGAGCAGTTAGCTTTTGCTAACTGCTCCTTTATTTATAACAAAAAGTAAGGTGAAAGTTACTCTCATTTTAATTAAACAACTTACTATCAATCCCCCTTCCTTTAAACCCTTGTTGCTAATGTAGTCATTCTTTTCTTATAAATTAAGCTTGCCACTGTTAAGTAATATTTGGTCATTGAGAAAAAATAAAAAGATAATGAATCGCAATTTTTTTACAAATCATCATCTTTTATTTTCCGTATTTTAACATTCTGTAAATGCATTAGCCCCAAAATAACGTACTTTTATAATTTGCCGATGATGAAGCTCATGACCAGCAATAATGTTTGCTAATGCACGAACCGTGACTTCAGAATTGTTCGCAATTCCCCTTTGTAACCAGGCATCTTTATCTAAACTTTTAAGTAAATGCACAGTAGATTGGCGAACAACTGTTAAATTCGTAAGAAGATCTTGCATAGCTTGCTTATCAAAAGCTGCTCTAAGAACATACATATCGTCATTATATCCAGGAAGTTCTGCTGTCTCACCTCTTGCTATGGACAGCAAACGATATACCATAATACGTTCAGTATCTGCAATATGACCGATTACTTCTTTTATACTCCATTTATTAGGAGCATATCGAAAATGTCCCTCACTATCAGAAATATCCTTCAATAAAAGATTCGTTTCCTTCATTTGTTGCTCTAGAATATGTATGATATCTCCATCTGGTACTAATTTTATGTACGTTGAATAGTATGGGTTATATTCATTTGTTCCTGGTCTCTTTTGCATACTTATCCTCCTCAGTATTTCATTTACACCCTACCTCAAAATGTTATCACATTAATCTAATTATTTGAATTACAAAACAAACGGTCTCCACATATGTTCATCAACTTAAGGTAAGTGGTTTGATTCTATTACAAAGTTTTCTACATGAGGCTACAATCTAGAACATTTTTCAACAGATCCATATTGTTCTAGTAGTAATTAAAAATTTTAAAACTAAAAAAGGACTCTATTTATGTAGGTCTGTTTTTCAGTATTTATAATTGATTTGTATCTAAAAATAAACTTTCTATACGTATACATGCATAGTATGTTTTATCTAACTGCTATATGCTTTGTGCCAATTATAATATGAAGGACCTAAATACTCTTTTCGTTGACAAATAATGCTCGGTTCTCATAGTATCCATTCCTAATTGGATTTAGTTTATAAAACTCGTTTAGCACATTGTTTCAGTTTTTTTGCAAAAAATAGGTTCGTCCTCCACCTTCATTTAACGCTTGGAGGAAAGCAATTTCCCATTCGTATAATAAAAAGAGGGAGAATTGCCCCTCTTTCGTTTATATCGAACTATTTCACAAGACTAAATCATCCCTTTTAATATCAATCCTAAAACTGACATTACTATCGCACTAATAATAATTCGCAAAATCCAAGTTGTGTTTGTACTTATTTTCTCTAATTGCTTATTGATTGTTGCTATGTCTTTCTCATTAATAGTGGTACGCGTTTCTAAAGTACGTATGTCTCTCATAATTTCTTTTTGCTCTGCTTTTAGGCTGTCAATTTTCGCGTAAACATCTTCCATATATTCACACCCTCTGTTCATCTTAATAGAAAAATTTATATATATTATGAGACAACCCTCTTACCCGTGAATACATTCCGTATATTCGCGTACCAAATTATTTGTACAATCTAATTGAATTATTTACACATTTCCATGTTCTGTATAAATAAGTATTTAAATAACATGCGATATGAATAAGTATTGAATTATTCTACTTTCATAACGTATCCTGAACACTCTTTATATGCCGTTTCATAAAGACTTTCATCTTATTTAAAGGCTTTTTTATTTCTTTAATAACAAACAAGGTGCAATCCAACATACGGGAGCACCCACAATAATTACTATTATTTAAATCACCATTCTCATATTTACAACTCATTATAGTCAGTATAATTTTCTGAAGAAATTCTCTTTTTTAGCTGCTTAATGTAAACTAATATTAATTCGAAATAACTGTAATGATAAACTTTCTAGAACAATAAATATACTAGCTGAAACAGACCTATAGCCTATATTTTTTCCAGTAACATTAATGGTGATTTCAGCTAAATTCGTTTGAATATTATTTCCCTCAAAAATCTTATCTTCAACCTTTACAATATCTGCTTCACAATCCACTTCTTTGAAGGTTTTCAGTAATTTTCTTTCTAATAAACTAAAATCAAAATTTTCATCTTTTACTACATCAAATTTAATCTTCATATTGATTTCCTCATTTTTAATAAATTAAAATCATTAAATCAATATAAATATATATTATTCTATTAGTTAATTCAAAATATACGCTTCATATGTATCATTTCTAAATATCATTTCTAATGAATTAAGTGCAAAAGAAACGAAATAAACAAAGTCTCTCTTTCAACCACTTAACCAATTAATTTAGAATCCCCCTTGTGTCCAATGACTAAAATTTTTTCATTTTAAACCCGTAGATTCTGAGAATTTCTTGTTTTAACATTACTAAACCACTTCACGCATTCTGTAGCATTGGTAATAACAATATAATGAAGCAGATTAATATTAGGAGTACCACTTATGTTTAATATAATGCGGCTCTAGATTATTTTGCTCATTGCTGCTTTTTTATTTCTCACTTGAAGCTTATGTAATAATACATATTTCAAATAAATTATCATCTTCCCCGTATTTTTATGATTGATTTTTTGTTCATAAATTCGTAACACATATACATGAGTTATCATGCTAAAATTAGTTTATTCGAAAAAATTATTCTTAATGAATCAATAATTTTTAATACCCTGTTTAAAGCCTCGCCCCCCTGCGAGGCTTTTCCTATTTAACTAGAGTAGTAGTTGTGCTGTTACGCATTCCTATCTTTAGCTATATACTATAATTAACACTGCATGTTCATTTTAACTTTTCAGTATCAGCACACGTAAAATTCTCTCCTGCACCATTTGATTTACAAATTTTATTTATCGATTTTTCGGTTATTTTTTCATTTTCATTAGAAACTCGGTCTAAATCCATTCGAAATACTTGTTCCGGATTCTCCTTTGAATTTCCTTCAATATGAATTGTACGATCGAACATCTCAGCCGTGAAGCTGCTAGATGTATTTATCATTTCCACTCCATTATTTTCACCTACATAGCGTTCAACTACTTTTTCAGCTGCCTTTAATTGCTGAGATGTAGGATACGGTATAGATTCCGCTAAAATAACTACACCTACTAAATAAGTAATATACAAACCACCTGCAAACAAGATAACTTTTTTTACTGTTTTATTAATCATGCTCTAACTCCTTTTTCTTCTTTTGCTATTAAGATATATAACTTTCCTAATTTCTATCAATTTCTTTTTAGTACATAACATTCGTTTTACATTTTATAAAAAGCACCTCTCTTGCTAATTTTCAATTTGATATTAACACTGTATTTATCGTTTTTCAATAAATAATTATTATATAACATTTTATTTTTACTGTTTTTTAGTTTTAGTTAAATCTAAAAACAACCGATTTATTTAATTGCACTACATCATCAGCAAGTTTAAAAATTTGTTAATCACTAAAATAAAAAAGAGCAACTATATGTAAATACCCCTCGTTATATCTATGTAGGTTAGTCGTTTAGCTTCAGCACTCACTCTATCTGAGAATACTTTACCGAATATTCAATCTAATGTTAAAATTGACTCAATTAGTATTTTTGTCTATCACTGTATAAAAAAAGTACAATAAAGAAAAGTCAGTACTTTCACAGTTAAGTAAACGCAAACTTGTTCTTCTATCTACTTACTATTTAAGGTTAATAGTGACATAACCAGCTCAAAAAATTCGACTTAAATTCATTAATGAATGGAGAGGTTTATATGAAATTAAAAGACAAAGTAGCAATCATAACTGGTGGTGCAAGCGGGATTGGCGAATCCACCGTTCGTCTTTTTATTGAAGAAGGTGCAAAAGTAGTTATCGCTGACTTTTCTGAACGTGGAAAAGACCTATCAGATGAATTGAACGCAAATGGATATGATACGTTATTTATTAAAACTGATGTAACAGTAGAGGCAGATATTAAACAACTAATCCATGAGACAGTAAGTAAATACGGTAAATTAGATATTATGTATGCAAATGCCGGCGTTGCTGATGATGCACCGGCAAACGAACTGTCCTATGAAAAATGGAAGAAAACCATTGATATTAACTTGTCTGGGGTATTCCTTTCTGATAAATATTCGATTGAACAATTCCTTAAACAAGGTACAGGCGGTGTCATCGTTAACGCTGGTTCGATTCATAGTTTTGTTTCATTACCTACCCCAACAGCATACTCCTCTGCAAAAGGTGGCGTAAAACTATTAACTCAAAATTTATGTACTGCCTACGCTAAATATGGAATACGTATTAATGCGGTGTGCCCTGGCTATATTGATACCCCTTTGCTTGGTAGTGTTAATCCTCAACAGAAAGAATATTTAGCTTCCCTTCATCCACAAGGCAGACTTGGAACACCAGAAGAAGTGGCTAAAGCTGTCTTATTTTTAGCAAGTGATGATGCTAGTTTTGTTAATGGTACAACACTTCTTGTTGACGGAGGCTATACTGCACGTTAATGAAGAAATTTCAATGCACATCTCTAAGAAATATAGTCTTTAACAAGAAAAAGCGCCATCACAAGTGACGGCGCTTTTTCTATGTAAGAGCAACTAGAAGATATACTTCTAGCCTACTCCCATTTATAAGTCCAAAATTGTTCAAGTTGCAGCCATTTCAATGTTGCTGCATCTTTGTTTTTTATTTTTGCATGTGTTTCTTCAAGCATTGCTTCTGTTTGTGAACGATGCGCGCCTAGTGCAGCTAATTTATGTTCAAATACTTCACTAATATTATTTACAACATCCGGTTCACCGAGCA
The DNA here is from genome assembly GCF_051780025.1 of Bacillus cereus group sp. BceL062. Taxonomy (NCBI): domain Bacteria; kingdom Bacillati; phylum Bacillota; class Bacilli; order Caryophanales; family Bacillaceae; genus Bacillus; species Bacillus cereus group sp. BceL062. The sequence continues at coordinate 467,899 of NZ_JBPWGY010000003.1, forward strand.
CTGCTTCACGATTTCTCGTAATCGCAACCGCATGAATAACTGGACGTTCTTCTTTTGGCATACGTGATACAGCGCGAACGACAGCGCGGCCAAATGCATCATGATCTGGATGTACGCCGTGTTCTGGATAAAATGTAATAATTCGAGATGGATTTACTTCTTGAATTATCGCTTCGATTTTATCTGCAACGAAATCAACATCTTCAAATTCTAACGTTTTATCATGGAAACCGAGCATTCTTAAATCTTGAATCCCCATCGCTTCACATGCATCTTTTAATTCTTTTTCACGGATATTTGGAATCGTTTCACGGTTAGCGAATACATTCTTCCCCATGTTACGTCCCATTTGTCCAAGAGTACCACATGCATACGTTACAGGTACTCCTTGATCTGTTAATAAGCGAATTGTCCCTCCCGCAGCAAATGCTTCATCATCTGGATGCGGAAATACAACAAGTACATGTCTCTCCATAAGTTTCCCTCCTTCTTACTTAAATGGCGTTAAGCTTAACTCAAGTGCTACCGCTAAGCGACCTTGGTTATCATGCCCTGCTAGTAATAAACGCTCTTTATCGTCTACTTCCCAGTGCGTAATACCTTCTGCATATACCCAGCCATGATCCATTTTCAAACCAACTCGGTATGGGTTTGTTCCAGTTATTTTCCCGCGCTCAAAGCGAATAATTGCATTTCGAATGAATGCTCCAACTGTCATCATCTTTTCATTAAAGTGTGACGCATACGCTCCGTTCGTTGTTTCTAAATGAATATATACATCTTTATTTACAAAACGTTCAATTTCATTTTGAATAAGAGAACTATCTTTTACTATTTCCATCGGAATTCACCTCTTTAAACCATTTTACGCAAAAATAATGTAAATTGCTATCTCTATATTAGAGGACAACGCTCACTTTTCCTAATAATTTGCACTGTGTTTTGTTATTTTTTTTATCATATGTGGAATTCAGAACTTTTCCTTCACTTCGTTAAATAGTTTTCTTTCTTTTTTGAATTTGCTACAATATATTTTATCCCGTATGAATGCATCGGGATACGTTTTGACAATTGAATACATATTTTAAAGAAGGTGACTCGCTTGGAACAATCAGCACATGAAGTAGCAAATTGGCAATATTATTTTGCAATTGCCGTATTTTTAGTCACGTATGGTTTTATTATTTCTGAAAAATTGAATCGTGCTGTAATTGCACTATTCGGTGCTGCTATTATGATTATTTTTGGAATTGTAGATTTACACACTGCTTTCACATCACATATTCAATGGGAAACGATCACCCTTTTAATCGGGATGATGATTCTCGTACATATTACGAGTCAATCAGGCGTATTTGAATTTGTAGCTATTAAAGCAGCAAAAGCAGCTGACGGAAAACCGATTCGCATTTTATTATTACTATCCTTATTAACCGCCGTCGGTTCTGCATTTTTGGATAATGTAACGACTGTTTTATTAATCGTTCCTGTTACACTATCCATTACACGTATTTTAAAAGTTAACCCTGTTCCTTATTTGATTTCAGAAGTACTGTTTTCAAATATAGGTGGAACAGCAACTTTAATCGGTGATCCACCGAACATTATGATTGGATCAGCTAATAAGCATTTAGACTTTAATGCCTTTTTACTAAATTTAGCTCCAATCGTAATTATTATTTCTATCGTTACACTTGGCATTATTTACTTCATGTATCGTAACAAACTAAAAACAACGCCTGAACAAATCGAAAAACTAATGGCGTTAAACGAAAAAGATTATATTAAAGATCAAAGCCTCCTTTTAAAATCGATTACAATTTTAGGACTAACTATTTTAGGCTTTGTACTTCATTCTATTATTCATGTAGATGCTGCCGTTATCGCAATGACAGGCGCTACACTTCTTATGTTAATCGGCGTAAAAGAACATGAAATAGAAGATATATTTGCCCACGTTGAATGGGTAACCATTTTCTTCTTCGCCGGACTATTCGTTCTCGTTGGCGGATTAATTGATATCGGACTTATTTCTTCACTCGCAAAAGAAGTAATCGACGTAACAAATGGTGATATCGGTTTCGCTGCTATACTTATTTTATGGGTATCTGGCATCGCATCTGCGACAATTGACAATATTCCATTTGTCGCAACGATGATTCCTCTTATTCAAGATTTAGCTACTGGCCTCGGATTATCTGTTGATTCGCCGCAAATCGAAGTGCTATGGTGGGCGTTATCTCTTGGAGCTTGCTTAGGAGGAAACGGAACATTAATCGGAGCATCAGCAAACGTAGTTGTTGCTGGTATTGCAAAACGTGAAGGACATGGATTTTCTTATATGGACTTCTTAAAAATCGGTTTACCGTTAACAATCATTGCACTATTGTTATCACATGCTTACATTTATTTACGTTATTTAATGTAGAAGTTGTACTATATGAAATTCTATCGTCAAATACAAAAGGTTTGCAGCATAGTGCTGCAAACCTTTTTTCCATCACCAAAATATACCGATAATTGCTAATCCACCTAATATCATACCACCAATTTGCCCGACAATTGTCGGTGATAATTGAATACCTTTTCTCACTTCAACAACCTGTCTTTCGTGCCTTAGTTGCTGCACTTCGCTTTGAAGTTGATGTACACTTCCGTGTAACTCTTTAATAAGTTCTTTTAATTCGGCGACCTCTTCATTTACTGGTTTTGCCTTTTCCAAATTCATTTTGCATGACTCCTTATAAATTCAATCAGTATACTGTAAATTTTCGCCAATTACCATTATATCTCCTGCATACTACATATATAATTTCGAATGTACTTTCTAACCTTGCAGCTCTATCCATTCATCCCGCAATATCCCCATAATGATACGATCAAAACACTTTCCATCTCTTTGAACCGCTTCTCTCATACAGCCTTCCATTTGAAAACCTATCTTTTTATACAATGCAATGGCAGGTTTATTATACGAAATAACATCGAGACCGATGCGGTGTAAATTCAATTCATAGAAAGCATACTTTAGAATAAGATGGATTGCTTCTCTTCCATATCCCTTACCTCTATCATTTGCATCTCCTATACCGATGGCTAATAAACCCGTTCTGTTATTCCACTCCATGCCATGAATTGCAACAAAACCAATTAAGCGATCATCTTGAAGTGTTCTTAACATGAAAGAAACACTATTCGATCTCCGTCCCTTTAATAGGCCATCACTTGCTATTTCTTGTAACGATTGCGGAAATGCTACATCTGTATCTACATTTCTTAAATACTCACTATCTTCTTGCCACATAGCCATTACTTCAATATCTTTTTCTCTACTAGCTGATAATTTAATCGTTTTATTTTGAAAAAGATTCATTGTCATTTCAAACTCCCCCTTTTTAAGTAACGGGGATACTTATTTTAGCCTATTTATCCCCTTGTTCCATAAACTGCTTTATAAACGGGATACTTACAATAAGCGCTGACATTGGCACATCTCCTCTATACTAAATTAACTTCATTGTATAATTTTTTATTTATTCTAACAATAAGAATTACAAAAAGACCCTCCAAATTTAGAGGGTCTTTCCTAATAGCAAAACTGTATTATTTCGTAAACATTTTCTCCGCTTCATCCATCGCCATTTTGTTTCCTAAAGCAGAATAGTCAAGCCATGGTTGGTCATTAATAGTATATACGTGCTTACCTTTAACAGCTTTTAAGTCTTTCCAAATTGGTGTTTCTTGAAGTTGTTTAAATGCTTCTTTCGCTTTATCGTCTCTATTTACAACAACGAAAATCGCATCTGCATCAAAGTCAGGTAATACTTCTTGTGAAATGACTTCGAAGGGGCGGTTTCCATCAATTTTCTCTACACCATTTGCAGGCTGTAATCCTAAGTCATGGAATAAAATTGGTCCCATCGGTCTTTTCGTACTAAATACACGTAACTCTTTTGCAGTAACGCGAATTGCCATTACTTTTTCGTTATTACCCAGCTCTTTATCTATTAAATTTTTCACTCGTTTTGATTGTTCTTCATAGTCTTGAATATATTTATCTGCTTCTTTCTCACGGTTTACAAGTTTACCTACTTCTTTTAAATGATCTCTCCACGTACCTTCATCTAAATTAAAAGTATGTGTTTTTGCAATTTTTTCGTATTTCGCTAAATCTTTGCCAGCATATTTTTCATCCACATAAATTTCAGATGGCTTTAATTGTAGTAATGCTTCCATATTCGGATCTGTTACAACACCAAGTTTCTTCGTATCTTTCAACTGCTCTTTTGCGTGCGGTAAGAAATCTTTTAAATCTCCACCAATAACAGAACCTACTGGTGTAATTCCTAATGCAAGTAAATTGTTCGTTAAGTGAATAGACATGGAAGCAATTTTTGGATCATTACTTTTTTCCGTTTTTTGCGTTGCCTCTTCATTAGATTTCGTTTGACCACATGCTGCTAATACTAAAATACACATAATGCTAAATAAAATAGTAAGTTTCTTTTTCATATGTTCTCCTCTTTGAAGTAGTTATTTTGTTTTTGTAAGTAAATAAAGAAAATACGGTGCTCCTAAAGCCGCTACTACTACACCAGCCGGAATAGAATTCGGCTCAAATATAGAGCGTCCTATCGTATCTGCGAGCACTAAAATAATCATTCCGATTATGCCAGCTAACGGAAGAAAGTGTTGATAGGTAGTACCTACTAACTTTCTTGCGATATGCGGAGCAACTAAGCCGATAAAGCCAATCCCCCCTGCCATCGATACACTTGCGCAAGATAATCCAACCGCTATAGCTAAAAGTAATAACCGTTCTTTTTGCACAGAAACACCAAGTCCTGCTGCTACACTATCACCTAGTGACAATGCATTTAACGTTTTAGATTTTAGCCACGCATAAGGGGTTAGTATGAAAATCCAAGGTAATAATGCTAGCACATGAATCCAGTCTCTTCCCCACACGTTACCAACTAGCCATCTAGAAGCGAATGTATACGTCTCATCATTTAACTTGAGAGCGAAAAATAGCGAAATTGCACTAAAGCCAGCTGAAACTGCAATACCAACGAGAATAAGTCTAATGGGAAGTAAACCTTTTGACCGATCACTCGCAAGTAAAATAATAAGAAATGCAGCTAATACTCCTCCGCCAAATGTAAATAACGGTATTAAAATGGATGCACTCTCATTAATAGAATGAAAGAGAGTAACAAATACGATAAGACCGAAAGATGCACCTGAATGCAACCCTAAAATACCAGGATCTGCAAGTGCATTACGGGATAACCCTTGCAAAATCGCACCGGAAATACCAAGACCAATACCGGCTAACATCGTGATTATTATTCTTGGCATACGATAATCATATAGTACGGTTGCACTCTCAAAATCACCATAACCCAAAAGTGTTTCAATTACTCTAAGTGGCGCTATACTCAGTGTCCCTGTATTTAAACTAATTAAAATTACAGCGATACTTATACATCCGAAGATTGTAGTTACAGTAATAGCTCTCTTTTTATCCGTGTTAAAAAGATCCTTCACTTATAATTCCCTCCCAACTTTACGTGCTATATAGAGGAAGAACGGAACTCCAACAAGAGCTACCATAATCCCTATCGCAAGTTCCTTAGGAGGATTTACTGTTCTTGCCCCTAAATCAGCTACAACTAATAACATAGCTCCTAATAATGCTGACATAGGAATAATGAGTCTATAATTAACACCAACTAATTTTCTAGCAATGTGCGGGATAACTAGTCCTACAAATCCAATAGAACCAACAGCTGAAACAGAAACACCTGCCAGAATAACTACTATAATCATCCCTAGTATTCTCGTTCGGTTCGTTTTCACTCCTAAATTTGTAGCAACATCATCTCCCATTGATATGAGTGAAATCGATCGCCCTAACACTGTCGCAAAAACAATCGTTATAAAAATAATAGGAACTAAAAATTTCAAGTGTTCCCACTTAACGCCTGCAACACCACCAGCGTACCAAAACGCTAAATCTTGGCTTAAATCATAATAAATTGCAATACCTGAACTTAACGAATGTAAAAGTGCTGCCATAACCGCTCCAGCAATCGTTAACCTCATTGGTGTTAACCCGCCTGATGTTGCTGATCCAATAACAAAAATAAGTACTGTACTTAAGACAGCTCCAATAAAGGAAACAATCATTAAATAGGAATACGGCATATGTGGGAAAAAAGCAAAACTAAGCGCTACTACAAACATCGCACCTGCATTTATTCCGAGTACACCTGCATCAGCTAAAGGATTTCGTGTTACACCTTGCATAACAGCACCAGCAACCGCAAAAGCTGCCCCTACAACTGCTGCACCAATTACTCTCGGGAGCCTTAATTCATAAATAATTTGGTGCTGTGTTATTTTCGGATTGTAATCCAAAACCGCTGCCCACACCGTTTGTAAATGAATATCTTTTGCACCCAATGAAATGGCTAAAAATATAGACCCAATTAAAAATAAAATTGTTAAGCTCATGAAACATATGAACTTAATATGTATCCAGCGGTTATTACCAGCATGTACAGTAGACTTATGTAACATGTTTCATTTCATCCTTTATATTCAGTTGTTTTTTATAATTATTTTTTATTTGTAATTATTATTGATAATAATTATCATTTTCATTTAGATATTATATCGCCACTTTTTTTAAATAGCAAACTATTTTTTACTTTGTTAAAATATTAAAATACTTATTACAATTCCCTTCTAAAACTTACAAATACATGCAAAATAGACTACTAGCTTATTTTTAAAATCGTAGTATACTTAGTCATTATTTCGAGTTTTCTAACAAACTTATCAAAGGAGACCCAATGTTCTATATAAAACAACTACTACATTTCACTTACGAACAAGCATTATCTTGTTTATTCCCAGTCGCTATTTTTTTAACACTAGCCCTTTCAAAAATCATTTCTATCCCAGGGTTATATCGCTATGATTTCATACTCATCGTATGTCTTCTGATGCAGTGGATTATGTATAAAACTGGTCTTGAAACAAAGGACGAACTAAAAGTAATTACTGTCTTTCATTTAATTGGACTTTTACTAGAAATATATAAAGTACATTTCGGTTCATGGAGTTATCCTGAAGAGGCATATTCGAAAATTTTTGGAGTTCCACTTTACAGCGGTTTTATGTACGCAAGTGTCGCAAGTTACATATGCCAAGCATGGAGAAGATTGCATTTACAAATGCACCATTGGCCAAAAGCCATTTTTGCCATACCGTTAGGAGCTATAATTTACTTCAATTTTTTTACACATCATTTTCTACATGACTTTAGATGGGTATTAACTTTACTTTTATTCATCGTTTTCTTTCGGACATTTGTAGAATTTTCATTGCAAGGCGTTACATATAAAATGCCGCTCGTACTCTCATTTTTCCTTATCGGATTCTTTATTTGGATTGCAGAAAACATCGCTACTTTTTTCGGAGCATGGCAATATCCAAATCAACGAGAAGCATGGAACCTCGTTCACTTAAGCAAAATTAGCTCATGGTTTTTACTCGTTGTTATTAGCATTATGATTGTTACGCAACTCAAACATTTGAAGCAATCAAAAAGATAATGCTGATTATGTAAAAACAGTTAGCCCATCACTCATTAGAGAGTGATGGGCTTTTTTTAGTAATATTTTTTAAAGCGTCCTTATCAAAGGAGTTATAATTTACAAGAATATAAGCAGTTGCACATTATGAACTACTACTAGCAGAAGATGTTGCTGCAGATGAAGCCGCAATCGTTGCCATCATGGCTGCCTGTTGTGCTTGTATGAGGACTTCTATCATTGTTTGTAAACCTGTGTTGGTAGTTTTACTTTCCTCACCTTTCTGACTTACGAACAGTTGAATAGCAATAAGGATATTTGTATCTGTATGCCAACGGAACAATTTATCCCCCTGCAATTTTTCAATAAATGCTCTAATAGAATGAATCTCTTTTTCTCCGTCTTCGAGTAACGCTAGTAGCCCGATAGCTGGGTAATGCATCTGTTTTACTTTTACCTTTTCTTGCTTTAACAAATTCCATATATTTGTGCATTTTGCAACTAATAGTTCTTCCCTGACATCCTTCTTTAGTGAAAGAATATGACTCAAAAATTGAAGATCATTCCCTTTACGCAAACCAGCTGTCGCTAGTTTCTGATAAAGACGTTCCACTCGGTCCATAAGTGTTTCTACATGCTCTGATTGTCCTGCTAATAAAACTGCGAGCGGATAATCATTTGTACTTGTAAGAAAGAGGTGATCCTTTTTCATGCGTTTATATACTTGCATCGAACGCTGAATGTACGCGCCATGTTGTTCATCTTCTTCTGTTAAAAGTACAGCTGCTGCGAGATAAGTAAATATACTCCGGCTAAAGCCACCAGTGACCAATTGTTCATATAAATCTAAAAACGTCCGAAAAGCTTTCTTGTAATCTGTAAAGTGAATATCTAATGTTGCGGCCACTACAAAACGATGATAAGACTTTAAGTATGAAAACATCCCTACCTGATTTTTAATATAACTACTAATTTCTAAAAAACGTCCGAGATCAAACAATTTATCACTACCTGCATACATAGCAGCAATCATCATTCCTGTTCGAGAATCACTCGTTTTCCATTTTAGTTCTCCCTTTAACTGTACATATGTATGTTTATATTGCTCCAACTTTTGTTCTAATGTAATCATAGTATTCACCCCTATTTCTAGTTCTTCTCTATTATTATACGTATATTCCATATTTAGGAATACTATAATTAATAATCACACCATAAAAATCATGAAATCCATTCATCCTTATATATTGTTTTTTATCTTTCTTCATCAGCATCAAGATGATAATCCCTAATCCTTCAAAAAGTTATACAAAAAAGGGAGATAATAATTTATCTCCCTTTTTTGTATATATTATTTAACATTACACCTGTATTGCTTGTTATATGCAATTAAGACTAAAGAGCTTTAATAATTCGTTCCATCGCCTTCATTTGCCCAAGATGATCCGCTTCATGATAAAGCATCATACCGTAAAGCTCCCCTACTGTTTCTAATCCTAGGAATGGTTCTGGAAGTTTATTTTCAAATACTTCTGCTGGCATTTCGTTAATACGCTTCACTTGTTCTTTTAATTGAGCCGTTAACACTTCTAATGATGGCCCTTCTGTTTCCCATTTAGATGGTCGTGTACCATATCCAAACATACCTGGGTATTCAGTTGGTAATTGTTTAAATTCTCTTCCAAACATGAAAGTTTCTGCTGCCGTTAACACGTGACCAATATGCCAGCGAATTGTATTGTTAAAGCCATCCGGCTGCGTATCCGCAGTATTATCATCTAACGTTTCCATGAATTTCAGTAATGCTCCACGCGTTATTTCAAATTGTTTTAAACCAACTAGTCTATTCATTTTATCGCTCCCCTTTTTTATGTACAATTTATTATGAACTAAGAGTGTTCAACTTATTAAAGTTTCACCTTGTATAATCTATCAGAAACAATTAAGAAATACATCTAATATGCTTAGTAAAAATAATAACAAAGGTTCACTCCTCATAAATATAGAATTACTTACTGCACAAATATTTTAGTAAACAAAAGAGGAGTGTAATGGCATGTTACATATTTTAAAACAACAATATAGTCTTATTAGCTCTACAAGAGAAACTCTATTTTCGTTTTTTGAAGAAATCCCAGTAGAAAAATTACATAGCACAATTCCTAATTTCGGGAGCGGCAGTATTATAAAGACACATATTCATGTAGCCGATTGCTATCGATACTGGCTTGGATCATTCGCATTCAAACAAAAACGAGCAGACTTTTCCTTTGCCAGCGATTATGAAGTTGAGCATGCAGATGTCGAAAAAGTTCGTACTAGATTTAAGTTAGTAGATGAGGTTGTACTACGTTTTTTAGATGAATATAATGACCGATGGCTCGAAAATATAGCAAATGAAGTAAAATGGCAAAAAGAACCTTGGAGCACAACTCCGCTATGGCTTTTAACTCATACAGAGACACATGAATTTCATCATAAAGGACAAATTGTATCGATGGCTCTTCATCTTGGATATGCTCCTCCTAATACAGACCTTAGTTAATTCAATGGACCATGATTACTGAAAAAATTAGAATGAATACAAATCGAGCATGTTTTGAAATCCAATCAAAACATGCTCTTAAAATATGCTATCTTACAATCTCCATATCCTCATCAATACCAAATAGTCTCCGCATAATTATAAGCATCGCTATTCGGGATGGCATGTTTCCCCTGCGCTTGTGCCTTTCTTGGATCTAAGTCATATACCATTGGCGTATAGCATGATGTTTGCCCTTTATTTACAACACCATTTCCTCCAGCACTTCCGCAAGTGTATGCCTTTCCATCTGTTTTTCTAACAATCCTTGCATCAGCTTCGTTATTATAAACTGCTGGGCGGGTTACAGTAACTTTTGCCCATGCTGTCTTACAAGTCGTGCTAAATTTTAATTCTACATAAGAATTTGAATCAATCCACTTCTTTTCTTTCGTTACTGCAGATTGATCACAGCTGTTATAGTAAGGACTTTTCCCATCATATGAATGATCTTCTGCGTATGCTTTATCGCTATTAGTCGTGCTAAACATACTAGTTACAACGAGTAAAGATAGCAATAAACATGCACTCACCTTTTTTAATAGCTTCATATAATTTCACTCCTTTATTAATAACGTGCTGTTTTACCGTAACCGTTATTAAACGTAACCGCTTCAGCATCTGCTGTGTATCCGAAATCTGCAGTTAAATCAAATACCATTCCTGTATACGTGCTCGTTTGACCTGTTTTTATTGTGCCGTTCCCCTGATTAGAAGTAACTGATTTTTGGAATACACCATTTTTATATTTATTTACAACTGCGTACGCATACACTCCTCCCGAAACAGCTGGTGCTGGTTGATCTAAAACAAGCTTAGACCATGCTGCATGACATTTATTACTGTAACGTAAATACACTGTCCCTACTTTTTTACTACCTTCATAAACTGCTGTAGACTTTGCATTAAATCCATCTGCATCACACGTTGTACTTCCCCCGTATACTTTCGTTGTTGCTGGATTTTTTCCGTCATAATAACTACTTAAATCAGTAGCTGCCAATGTACTTCCTTGGAAACTAAATAATACACCTATACTTGCCGCACTTAACCCGCATACTTTCATTAACTTTTTAAACATATTAAATTCCCCCCTCACAATAAGTACGTATACTAAAGACAATCTATCCCCTATGTAAGCCCTCCTTTCACGCTTCCTAGAGGCATCTTACAGAAACGAATAAACGTTGTAAATTCCCTTATGATTATTGGAATATACGAAGAATTTTACTTATCCTTGTAAGAAAAAAAGTTGAGAAATACACATTTTATAGCATTCTTAATTTAAAACATAAAAGAACCGATACTTGTTATATTCAAGCATCGGTTCTTTATACAAAATTGCCATTTTTTCTTTTATATAAAATAAATATTTCTCCACTTAATCCGTTGTAAAAAACTCCCTCGTTACATCAATAAATTGCTGCAGTGGCACTGTCATCCATTTATCTTTATGCCAAGCAATTTGTGTATAAATCGGAGCTATTGTTTCTTTTAACACTAACTCCTTTAACGTCCCTTCCCGTATATCTTTTTCTACTACTATTGCTGGCAAAACTGCTATACCTAAATCCGCAATGACACATTGTTTAATTGCCTCGACACTAACAAACTCAATCTTATTTGCTGGATATACGTCTTCCCCGCGAAATAGCTCTTCAAATAAAGTCCTATATGAGCAGCCTAATTCTGTTAGTAACAGTGTTTCACTCTCTAAATCTTTTATAGAAACAGTAGTCTGTTCAAGTAAAAGATGCCCTGGAGCAGCTACCACTTTTAATTCTTCTTTTATAAGTGGATCCACATGCAAAGCATCTTCTGTTTTACATTCGTCCAAAATAAATGCAAGATCGACTTTCCCCTCCATCAATTGTTCCTTCGCATCTTTATTGGAATGCGCTGGTTTAAATATAAGCTTTATTTTGGGGAATTGTATTTTAAACCTCTTTAATATAGAAGGAAGCCTATATGTACATTGACTTTCTTGTGCACCAATTATTAACGTACCTGCTATTTCCTCATCATCTTTCACAGCCGTCTTCGCTTCGTTACTAAGTGCGATTATCTTGTCCGCATATAGTTGAAACTTTCTTCCTGCTTCAGTTAAGAAAAGACGTTTCCCTAACCTCTCAAATAGTGGTGTACCGAGCTCAGCCTCTAACGTTTTAATTTGTGCTGTAACACTCGATTGGGCAAAGTTTAATTTCTTCGCAGTTTGTGTAAAGTTCAAAGTTTCCGCGGCTATTTTAAATGTAATTAATTGTTTTATCTCCATTTATCATCCCTCTTTTCAATCGGTATTTTCGATTGATTCCATCGAAATAATCCTCTTTGTCTATCGATGTTTATATTGTATGATAAAGAGCATCGACAAACAATATAAATGGAGGTATTCCATATGAAAGCACTTTGTTTCGAACAGTTCGGAAATCCGGATGTACTACAATATAAAGAAATACATGATCCAATCATAAATTCAAATGAAATTCTTGTCCGCACGAAAGCAATCGGTTTAAACTTTGCTGATATTTATAGACGCCGCGGTGATTATCATCTCGCTGGTAACCCGCCATATATATTAGGTTATGAAGGGGCTGGTATTGTTGAACAAGTAGGAGCTGACGTTACTACTATCAATCCTGGAGACCGTATTGCATTTGCTGACGTCCCATTTGCAAATGCAGAATTAGTTGCCGTTCCATCAGAGAAAGCAATTCCACTTCCAGATTCTATCCCGTTTGAAACAGCCGCTTCTGTCTTATTGCAAGGCTTAACAGCACATTATTTAACGAAAGATAGCTATCAAATAAAACAAGGTGATGTTGCTTTAGTACATGCTTCGGCTGGTGGTGTTGGTCAACTTCTTATACAAATAATTAAACTACTGGGCGGAAAAGTAATCGGCCTCACATCATCAAAAGAAAAAGCAAAAGTAGCCACGTTAGCTGGTGCAGATCGCGTATTTTTATATACTGAAGAATGGCATACGAAAGTACTTGAATTGACTAATGATGCCGGAGTAAATGTTGTATATGAATCAGTAGGTTCTACATTAGAGGAAAGTTTTAAAGTTACTAAAGTTGGTGGTACCGTTGTATGCTACGGAATGGCTGGTGGTAATCCCGTGCCTGTTGATCCGCGTATGCTTATGGATACTTCAAAAACTTTAACTGGCGGAGACCTTTGGAACGTGCTTACTACTTTTGAAGAACGTAAGCAGCGCTCTACTCAATTATTTGATTGGATCACTACTGGAAAATTAAACATTGCGAGTCCTACTACATTCTCTTTACAAGACGGTGCCCGCGCCCATGAATTATTAGAGAGCCGTAAAAGCACAGGGAAGATTTTATTGATACCATAATCGTTCATATTTAAAAAGGAAGCTAGATTTTCTAGCCTCCTTTTCTTATCTCTATTTGAGATTTAATTATATTTCCACACTTTCTTTCCCTTTTGCAACATACCTCATATCTCCAACCGACTCGACGATGTATTCCCCATCTTTATATAAAATTTTCGTTACACTTGCATTCTCTACTCCAAGTTTTGTTTTACTACTATCTATCATTTCTATTAAGGCAGTAATCAAAAGCCCATGAACGACAACTAAAACGTTACCGCCTCCATTTGCAGCAGCTTCTTCACTAATTTTATCAATCTCTGTTTTTATACGGGCAGAAAATAATTCCCAATCTTCCGCTTGTTTCGTAGGATCTGCTGTTCTAATAAGATTAATTACTTCTTGAATAGAAAGCTTCATAAGTTCTTCTGGTGCTGCAACACCCGCAGCTTTTCCAACCGCATCCCACATATTTTCAAGTTTTTCACCTTCAAAAATACCAAAATTTAATTCTCGTAAATTTTTTCTTTTCTCAACTTTCAATTTTGATTGCTCACTATATTTTAATACTAAATTAGCAGTTTCAATCGCTCGGCCGCTATCGCTACTATACACATTCGTAAAATGAACATCTTTTAATCCTGTTCCTAAATTTGAGGCAACTTCCACACCTTTTTCTACTAACGGAGAGTCTGCCCAACCTTGCGCGCGATGGTTCGTATTTAATATTGTTTTACCATGTCTTGTAACATATAACGTAACTACATTCTCATTGCTATTTGTTTCTCGCTTATTCATTCTATTCTCTCCCTTTACGTTTCTATATCAATTTTACCACCTCAATTATTCATTGAGCAAAATATACGTCAGTAGATCTGCTGAATAAAAAAAGCTATCTTTCTGTATATCTCTACAAAAAGATAGCATCTTTTATGATTACATTTCTTAGCCAATACTTCTACTCAGCAAAAGCACTCGAATATTGTACAATTCCTTCTACACCTTGAAGAGTGTTCTCTCGTAGCTCCATCACCATAAACACTTCATCTGGCACTTCAAATGGCGCTTTTATATTCCACTGACTTGCGCGTTCAAAACCAAATTTCGGATAGTACTCTGGATGCCCTAATACTACAACTGACCCGTATCCTAATTCTTTCGCTTTTTCTAAAGCAGCCGTGATAAGTTTTCCACCAATTCCTTTCTTCTGATGGCTTGGTGCTATTGACACTGGTGCAAGTGCTAATGAATCTACAGTAGTCCCACCTTGTTCTATTGTAATTTTCGATAACATAATGTGACCGACTATTTCCTTATCTACTGCAACGATGGATAACTCCGGAATAAATGCGTCACATTCTCTAATACGTTTTACAAGTTCATGCTCTTTTTTATCACTAAATTCTTCATTTAAAAATGCCTCTTTTACAACTTCTTCTGTCTTTCTATAATCATTTTTTTGTTCTTGTCTAATCGTTACCATTCTATATTATCCTCTATTCTTTCTTATTTCTTTTTGGATTTTACGAAGTGCTTTTTTCGATCCGCGCTCTATATCATGTTGCATTTTTCTTTCTTTATAATCAACAAATAGTGTACTTAAATCGTACCCTTCTGGATATAATTCTTTCGCTGCTACCTCTAAAGTAATGCGTTTTACATTCACTTCAACGAATTCACCGTTATAATATACAACGACGTTATAGAAATTATCTTTTTCCTTATAAAGGATACCAAAATCATCATAATCCAATAAATTCACACGGTCGCCGACTTTGTACTCATAATGAGATTCTCTTTTCGCTTGCACAAATTTCGGTTTTCTAATTTTACTTTCATTCACTTTTTCTATAGCGTATTCTTTATTTCCCATATACTCTTTCGCTCTTTGCAGTACATGTTCTTTTACGTTCATTTTATTCGCAATCCAAAGCGCATTACTTTCACCTGATTTACCGATAACTAATTTATAAAGTGGCTCTAGTGTTTCACTATTAAATTGCATTGCTGCGTTCAAAAAATCACCATGCATTTCTGAAAAGCGTTTAATTTCACCGTAATGCGTACTCGCAATTGTAATACATCCCGCAAGGTAAAATTCTTCTAAAATAGATATCGCAAGCGCCGCACCTTCATTCGGTTCTGTACCGCTCCCTATTTCGTCAAATAGTAGTAACGTATTATTATTTGACATCCTCATAATTTCAGACAGATTTTTCATATGAGATGAAAATGTGCTTAGTGCATTTTCGATACTTTGATTATCACCAATGTCTACAAATACATTTTCGAAAATAGCAATTTCCGTTTCTTTATCTCCCGCAATATGAAAGCCTGACATTGTCGCTAATGTTAATAGTCCGATTGTTTTTAACACAATTGTTTTGCCGCCTGCATTTGGTCCTGTAATAATTAAACTACGGTACTCTTGACCAATTTCAAAGTTTAACGGTACAACTTGCCCCGTTAAAAGCGGATGCTTACAATTCATTAAATGAATGTTTCCGTGATCGTTTAGCTTCGGTTCTATTCCATCGATTGATTTACTAAACTTCGCTTTCGCAAATACCATGTCATATTGACTTATCAGTTCCATATTAATTTTTATACTATAAATATTTTCTACTACCATTCCTGATAGTGTCGCTAATATTTGATACTCTTCCATTGCTTCTTCTGCTTTCAAACTTGCTAGTTCCACATTTAGCTTTGTAACCGTATGTGGTTCTATAAATACAGTAGAACCTTTTGCAGAAGCTTCAACAATACTCCCAGTAACTTGATTTTTATAGGAAGATTTAATTGGAATCGTATAACGGTCATCCTTTTTACTAATAAAGAATTCCTGAATAAATTTCTTATTTGCACTACTATTTAAAAACTTCGTTAAACGCTCTTTTATTTTTCCATCTACAGAATCGATATTATTTCGAATTCGTTTTAACTCTTTACTTGCAGCTGCATCAATACTATTTCCTTTAATTGAAAAGTTAATTTCCTCTTCAATGCTTTTATATTCAGTCATTGAATTTGCATAAGAAGCTAATACTGGTGCAAAAAATTCTTTATCTAACATAAACTTTTTAATCTTTCTACATCCACGTAAAAAGTCTGAAACACTTACTAATTCCTCTGGATCTAAAATCATCCCTTTTTCTAATTTTTGAATTGTACTCGCGATATTTGAAATTCCGAAAAAAGGCACATGTCCTTCTGCATCTAATATAGTCCTTGCTTCTGTCGTTTCATTTAAACGATTTCTCACTACTTTTATACTTGTACTCGGCTCTAATTTATTTAATAATTCCTTACCTAATCCACTTACACAATAAGATTTCACTATTTCCTTTAATTCGTTATATTGTAACTTTTCAAAAGTCATCGTATTCATTTTGTTTCTCCTCACTATGATTGATGTTTATCATAAATGAAGATACCTACTCATTAGATCCCAATGAGTTTTACATTATTCAATTACCATTTTTATACATTTAAAACATATACAAAAAAGCTGCGGGGATACCGCAGCTTTTACATTTACAAGGCATGTGTAATAACATATGAGGAAATAAACCATAAAAAACGAATGGCAATCCTCTCATTACACGCTTTATAAAGTATTGTAGGTATCTTCATAGGTTTCGAAATAAACGCATGACAAAATTAGGGGTATGATATACATAAAAATCCCCTGGTCTTATCCGATTTATTTCATTAAATTTTTCCTATTTAATACCTACCGCACTCACAAAAAGCACCTCTCATTAATTTATATTTTATGGTCATTGAAATCTAATTTATTGAAATCATCATACTATATGTTTTGCAAGAAGTAAAGGTGTCATACTTTTATAACTATACAGAATGTAAAAAGAAGAGGAAACTTATATTTCAGTCTACCTCTTCTTTTTCATCACCAATTTACTGTTGAACATATATTGAAACAGAGCCTCCACTTACATGGAATTGCCCCCATCCATCTTTATTAATTGTTACAGTATTTGTTTGATTACCCGTAATATCGTACCATACTTCCCCAGCGTTATTCTTTCCAACATCCATCCACTTTGATCCTCCTGGTCCATCGGAGATTAATGTCGCTAAACCAGACTTAGCATGTACACTATCGCCTTCTCTTGTCCAGCCAATCACATCTGGATGGTCTAAATAATCACGCTGCGTACCATATGCAAAGTTTTTTCGTGCCGTCAAAATTGGATCAATTTTATCTTTTAACGCTGGAATTTCATAACTACTATTTCCGCTTGTCCCATAGTAATCACCATAGAAAACTGAAGGATAGCCCTCTGCACGAGTTAAAATAAATGCATATGCCAGCGGCTTAAACCACGGACTTACTACAGATTCCAATGACTGCCCAGGTTGAGAATCATGATTCTCAACGAGAGTAACTGCGAGTGCAGAGTGATTTTTCATTACTGTTCCATTTAAAATATTTCTCATATCATAATTCCCATTTCCTGTTGAAGCATAATGAAAATTATAATGAAGCGGTGCATCAAATACAGATTGATTATAATTGACTTTTGCCAAATAATTGTTTAAAGTCTGGATATCATTTTGCCAATATTCAGCCACCGTAAACATTTCTTTCCCCGTTTGCTGCCTGACATGATTTACCCAATCGCGTAAATATTCATGATCAATATGTTTAACAGCATCTAAACGAAATCCATCTAAATTTAATTCATTCGCATACCACTTCCCCCAATTTTTCATCTCATTCGCAACATCTGGATGATCAAAATCAAGATCTGCATACATCAAATAATCATAGTTTCCATTTTCGCTAGACACTTCCCAGTCCCATGCTTTACCTATGCCCCTAAATTTATAAATTCGATTTAATTTCCTTCCTTCATCCCAATCCGTTCCGTCAAAATGATACCATTTCCATTTAAAATTAGAATAAGCATCTCTGCGCCCCGGAAAGTTAAAACCCGTCCATGCACTAATTTCATAATCACCTGATACTTCAATATTTCGATTGTTACGGTCTACCTCAACAGCTGTTACGGTTTCAGTATAATCAGCCCCACCTTTATGATTCATAACTACATCACCATATACGTCGATGTTTTGTTTATGTAAAGCGTCAATTGCAGATTTCAACTGTGCCTTTGTCCCATATTTCGTCCGCACCGTTCCTTTTTGATTGAACTCCCCTAAATCATATAAATCATAGGCCCCATACCCTACATCATTTTGCGAAGTCCCTTTATATGCAGGTGGTATCCATACAGATGTGATTCCCTTATGAGCTAAACTTTCAGCATCAGAACGCAAACGATTCCAATGATTCCCATCATTCGGAACGTACCACTCAAAATACTGCATTAATGTTCCATTATTTATCGTTGCTGCTTCTGCCTTATTCCTCCCATATATATTAGGAAAAAGCAAAATAAATAATAAACAGACTACCGTAATCCTTTTCAACATATTTACACCATCCCCTTCAAGAAAACGTTTGCATAATTCATTAAAATTATTATAATATTCGTTCTACAGTTAGTAAAGTAACAATCTTTTAATCTCTCACATTATTTTTCAAAATATGAATTTAACTATTCCACAAGTACCCCCACATAGTTTAAAATTCACATCGTATTCAAAATTGTATACAATTTATCTATAAAAGTATGACGGAGGGATTTCTATGACAGACTTTCAAAAACAATTTTTCGCACGTTTACATATAGAAGAAAAAAAAACCATATCATTTGAAGATTTATCTCAACTTATGTATGGAATGGCGCAAACTGTTCCATTTGAAAATTTAAATGTTCTCGAAAATAACTTTAAAGAAATATCAAAAGAGAATTTAAAAGAAAAAATTTTAGTAAACAACCGTGGCGGTCTTTGTTATGAACTAAATCCTACTATGTATTACTTTCTTAAAGACTTTGGATTGGATGTTTATTTAGTTTCAGGAACAGTTTACAATGCTGCAAACTCTATATGGGCTGTCGATTCCGGACATATCGCAACTGTTTTAAAACATCATCATGAACTTTATTTAATTGAAGTGGGGTTCGGATCATACTTACCTCTTGCACCTGTTCCTTTCTCAGGTGAAGTCGTTCACTCAGTAACAGGAGATTATCGTATTCGCAAAGAAACAACTGAAAAAGGAAATTACATTTTAGAAATGCGTAAAAACAATGAGTTTCTGGATCAATCTTCTGCTGATGATTGGACATTAGGCTATGCATTTTATATAGAAGAAGTGCATGAAACGAAAGCGAATACAGCACAAAAAATCATCGTTGAACATGAGGGCTCACCATTTAACAAAGTACCTCTTATTGTAAAACTTACACATGACGGACACGTTTCTTTAACAAAAGATCGTCTTACAATAACAAAGGACGGTACAAAATCTAAAGAAGAAGTTACAGACGAGCAATATACAAACCTTTTACATTCGAAGTTCGGAATTACACTATAACTGTTTAAGCCTTGCTATTTACAGCAAGGCTTTTCAATTTTCAGCAGGGATTTTTTGCAATTTGTTGTATTTCATAGTTATATAGGAATATGACTACACGTTTAGAAAGGAAATGATTATGACAGAACTTAAAGATCGATTACAAGTACCCGATAATGAAAAATGGAAGTTAACAGATATTTACGATACGATTGATGATTGGGAAAATGATTATAAAAAAATAGAAATGTTAACAATTGAACTAAAAGAATTTAATGGAGATATTAACGATGGCAATCGTTTATTAGCTTATTTAACAAAGAGTGAAGAAATATCTAGCATATTATCTTTAATGTTCGCTTATGCGCGATTACAATCTGATCTTGATACACGCGATACTGACGCCCAATCCCTTGTCGATAAAGTATCACAATTACATGTAAAGGTAAGCGCAGCGAAATCATTCTTCTCCCCATTCTTACTTAGCGTAGAAGAAAACACTTTACACTCTTACATAGAAGAAACGGAAGGGTTACTATACTATAAAGAAGACTTATTTGAATTATACCGTTATAAAAAACACGTATTGAATAAGGATCAAGAAGAAATTTTATCCCAAATGGGTGAAGCACTTTCCTCTCCGCAACATACATTTGGTATGCTAAATAATGCAGATATATCATTTGGTGAAGTGACGAATGATGATGGAAAGAAAGTGAACTTAACACGTGGAATGTATTCGAAGTTAATAGAAGATGAGAATCGTGAGAAACGTAAAGAAGCTTATAAGGCATATTACAAACCGTATGTTCAGTTAAAAAACTCAATCGCTTCTACATTATCTTCTGCTATTAAAAATAATGTTACTGTTTCAAAGCTAAGAAAATATCCATCAGCTTTAGAGAAATCATTATTTGGCGATATGGTTCCGAAAGAGGTATATGAAAACCTAATTGATACAACGAAAAAAAACATTCAAACATTACATACATACAATGAAATTCGTAAAGAAAAATTAAATGTAGACGAACTAAGACAATACGACTTAAGCGTCGATTTAGTACAAGGTGTAAAACAAGACATTCCATATGACGAAGCGTTTGATACTATGATTGCATCACTTGCTCCTTTAGGAGAAGAGTATATTGAAACATTAAAAGGTTTTAAAGATAAACGATATATAGATGTGAGAGAAACGCCTGGAAAACGTTCTGGCGCTTATAACTTTGGTGTATACGGCGTTCACCCCTTCATTCTTTTAAATCATCACGATGATTTAAATAGCCTTTTCACACTTACTCATGAGTGTGGTCACGGTATGCATACGCATTATTCACACGGATACCAACCAAGAATTTCTGCACACTATTCCATTTTTGTTGCAGAAGTCGCCTCTACAGTAAATGAAGTGTTATTAATTCACTACTTATTAAAAGAAGCGAAAGAAACGAACGTACGTAATCATTTAATTAACTACTTTATCGATAGCTTTAAAGGTACTTTCTTTACACAAATCATGTTTGCAGAATTTGAAAAAATCACACATGAAATGGCCGAACAAGGTAAACCATTAAACGCCCAAGTCTTTAGCGAAATTTATAAAAAGCTATTTAGAGAATATAACGGTGATGCACTTGTATTTGATGAAGAAGTAAAATATGGATGGTCTAGAATCCCTCATTTCTATCGTCCATTTTACGTGTACAAATACGCAACTGGATTCGCCTCCGCCATTCAAATTGCGGATAAATTATTAAGCGGTGACCCAAATGCACAGAAAAACTATATCGAATTCCTTAAAGGCGGAAGTTCTGACTATCCATTAAACCTACTGAAAAAAGCTGGTGTTGATTTAACTACGCCAGAACCGATTGAAAGTGCATTAAATCGCTTCACTCAACTTGTTGAAGAATTTTCAGCATTATAAAAAAAGCATGCAGAGTATATACTCTGCATGCTTTTTTCATTCGAATCACTTTATTCTACATGTTGCTGCGTCACACAATGAATCATACCACCATACGCATACAGTGCATTTACATGAATACCAACGATTCTTCTTCCTGGAAACTGCCCTTCAATGATTTGCAGTCCTAACTTATCATGTTCATCACCGTATATAGGAACCAATACAACTTCATTTCCAATATAGAAATTCAAATACGAACCTTTACAGTCTGCCTCTTTTACCACTTTTCTTGTTACTGGTACTGGGATGAGTTGAAATGGACTTCCATCTATATTTCTCGCTTGTCGCAATTCTTGATAATGCTTTTCTTGCGCATCCAAAAGGTACGCCTCTCCTTCCCCGAAAGGATCATATTCATAAAGAATCGTATTTTCATTTACAAAACGTGCTGCCCCATCAATATGATAATCCGTATCTTCATCATAATTATCTTCACCACGAATACCAGTTATCCATATAAAATTCGTTACCCCTAAATACTTCGTTAACTCCATTTCAATCTCTTCCTGACTTAGTGTAGGATTTCGATTTTCATTTATAATAGAAGTTTTTGCCGCCATTAAGGTCCCGTTTCCGTTTATCTCTATTCCTCCACCTTCTAGACAAACACTTGCTGCAACTTTTGGGATGCTATACATTTCACTTATTTCGTCCGGAATAACAGCATCATTTTCATACGGATATTTATCCCCCCAACCATTAAAAATCCAGTGCGTTAAGCAGAGATTTTCTTCCTTATCTTTTACAAATATCGGTCCATTATCTCTTATCCATATATCATCAGTTTCTTGAACTAAAAAATCAATTTTATCCATATTTACGTTCTCTTCAATTAGCTTCGATTGGACATGTTTTTTTTCTTCTTCATCATATACAACAATATGCACATTCTCTCCGTAATGAAGCTCCTTCGCCATCGTTACCCAAATATCATCTAACTTAGCTCTGTAACCTTCACCTCTATGCGTTTTATCATGAGGCCATTGGAGCCATGTCCCCTCATGTTTCTCCCATTCTGCAGGCATATAAAACAAACTATTTTCTATATTTCTCATACATGTTCACCCCTTCTCTAAATGTAAGTCCAGTCTATACTTTGACATCGTGTTAAGGTCAACAACAATATATTCATTTGCTTGTAACTACTTCATAACGTTACTCTTTATTCTCCCTTGTGATACACTACTTCTCCTTGTAAAACTGTCATTAATACTTTCACACTCGGAATCTTATCGACACTCATTTTAGTAATATCCTCATTTAGTATTACGATATCAGCCGATTTTCCTACTTCAATTGAGCCAGTAATCTTATCAAGTCCTAGTGCCTTAGCTGGCTTAATTGTATAAGCATCAATAGCAGCCTGTACATTAGACAAGCCTTTCTCATCAATACTTAATGCGTTCGAAATCGTCACAAGTGGATTCAATTCATTTACATCCCAATCACTACTAAGTGATACATTTGCACCTGTTTTCCAAATTTGTCCTAACGGCATAATTCGTTTCATTTGCTGGGCTGTAAAATACGTACTTGCCCAGCTTTGTTTAGGATCTTCCGCAAAATCATGGCCGACTTGAAAATCAGCGCTAACTCCTAAATGAGCAAAACGCTTCATATCACTATCTTCTACCATTTCCACGTGCGTAAGCGTATACGGCTGTTTTGCCCCTTCTTTTTTCGCTGCTTCAACTGCATTTAAACTCTCTCTTACTCCACTATCTCCAATTGTGTGAATAAGTGCACCGTAACCAAGTTTATTAAGTTCAGTTAACCACCATTTCATTTTTTCTTCTGGAATATAGTTCAAACCATACGGGGTTCCTTTAAACCACTCAAATTTATATTTTTCAAGCGTTTTCGCTGTACTGTTAATACTAATTCCATCACTATACATCTTCACTTGATTAATAAGCATGCGTGACGACAAATCATCTCGCTTAATCTTTTGGAAATACTCGATTTGTTCTGCTTCATTTAAGTTCGGATACACCCACGGACGAAGTACTACCCGTGACGTTAACTTTTTCTCATCATTTACTTTATTCCAAACATCTAACCAGCCTCGTTTCCAATAGAGACGTCCATCCCCCACTGTAGTAATACCATTCTTCGCAACTTCATCTAAGCCGTCCAGCAAACCTTCATAATTTTTTTCGAACAAATTCGGTTGGGCATTCCATGCTTTTTCCATTACGATATCTCCAGCTGTATCATAAAGAATACCAAACGGTTCTCCTGTTTCTGGATCCCGAATAATTCTTCCACCTTGTGGATCTTTCGTATCTTTATTTATCCCCGCCAACTCCAATGCTTTCGAGTTAACCCATACAGAATGAGAGGTTCTTTCCATAATTAATACTGGGTTATTAGGAAATAGCTCATCAAGAACTTGTAATGGCGTTTGTTGTTCTGACTTTTCATCCATATTTTTTAACAGCTCTTCCAAACTAAATCCTGTTCCACTTATCCATTCCCCATCTTTCACATCTTTTTTACAAGCATTTAAATACGAGCGTTGTTCTTGCAACGCAGCATCTGGTGAGACACTACAATTCCCTGCTGCTGGTGATTTCGCTTCGAAAATATGATTATGATTATCCACAAAACCAGGAAGAAGTTGACGTCCTTGTAGATTTATCACTTTCGTATCTTTATTAATCAATTTTTCTACATCCTTATTTGAACCGACAAAAGTAATTTTCCCATCTTTAATCTCTATAGCTTCTGCCATTTCTTGCTTTTCATTAGAAGTGTAAATTGTACCATTTTTAAACACTACATTTTTGGGCAACTGACTAGGTAGAGCAGAGCTACCATTCTCACCTTCTCCTACTTCAGGCGTACACGCTGAAATCCATACCATACTTAGAATCAAACAAATAATCATGATTTTTCTTTTCATATTCTTTCTCCTTTTTATTATGATAAAATGAAACTTTAATCAGTGGTGGACTCCATCCCTCACTAATTATTTGCCCATATCCATCAGGCTTTTACGGACAGCCTGACTCCCAAAAAATAGCGGGATAAATTGCTTTCGTATATAGAATAAGGATTGACATAATGTTAATGTCAATCCTTATTCTCATTCTATTTTCGTAACTAAAAAGCAAATTTGTGTCACATACTCTTCTGTTAAACAATCACATTCTGGTCCCTTTATATAGACTTCATATGGATGACTCTCTAGTATATAGCCATTCCTTTCAACCCACTCTTCTAACGCCATATAAGCATAACCTATATAGTCATAGCTGCCATAATGCATAGTGGTAACAATTTGATGCTGCTTTAGCCTTTTTATGTCGCACTCTTGTAATACGCTTTTATTATCTTCATCCATAATCGGAATTCTTAATTCTATATGGCTGCGATTTGGAATATACTCTTCATCATAAAAAACTGTAGATGGAGAACCGACTATTTGAAAGCTATTTTTTTGTACTTGTTCATATAAGTCATAAAAATAATCATCCATGTCATCTATATCTATTTGTAACTTTTGAGCAATTACCGTTATTTCATTTCTCATTCCAATTAATATATCGTAACTTCTATGGCGAGCAATATTTAGACCTTTATTCATATTTACTATTTCATTCATTTCTGAAATAACCTGTAAATTTTGTTTCACTTCATGAGACAACTCCATAATTTGAGATTGCATATGTTCAACAAACGAATCTTGATCTGCTGACTGGAGAATGACTTTAATTTTTGGTAAAGGAAACTTGTACTCCCTCAGCTTTTTAATTTTTAACGCTACTTCCAGCTGCCCTTGTTCATAATATCTATATCCATTTACCGGATTCACATATGCTGGTTTTAATATCTCTTCTTTGTCATAATGCCTTAGCATCCGTGTACTCATTTTACAAATCCGTGAAAATTCAGTAATTGTATACATATAAATACCCCTTGAATACATTTTCTTATAAACTTATTTATCCCGATTGGTATGGGCTAATAATTAGAGAGGATGACCCCCTCTAATTAAAGTTTCACCTTATTAAAACCAATCAAAAATTTTTCTAATTGAAGAACTTTCATTCTGATTGCTCAATCTTTTCATTTTTAAAGGCAATAAATGGCTCGGACAATACCACGTTAAACAATTCATTGCACCTCCCATTGTCGATATTTCTCCTACATGAATTTGAATGACTTGTTTTTCCGTATGCTGTTGAATATATCGTAAAACTTCTCCGTCTTTTGCTAATCCAAACTTAGGAACATAAAGGGCGTCACATGTTTCTAACATATTTATATATAAACCTTTTGCCGATGCAATTTCTTGATCATATTGCCCTTTCTCTGTATATGACGAAGGAACAACGATAAATTCAGCTTCTGGCATTTGCTCTTGAATAATCTCTTGCACATGATATCTAAATTCATTATCACCTAGAAAATCACTAATAAACATTGTGTGTTCATCAATAAATTTAACCATTCCGTCCGCGTGCGCAAGTACATCTCCTTCTTCAGCAGGAATAATAATAACCCGGCTTACATCTAAATCCCACTCTAATTGCTCAATTATTTCCTCTTCCGTCCAATCATCGTTGTCATCAAATATGCGTTCTGTTAATATAACAGTATCTTTTTTATTCCAAATAAGATTGCCACCATCCAATATTAATGGTGATTTCACATACTCAAATTCATTTTTCTTCAACCATTTATTAAATTGTTGATCTAAATATCGCCCTTGATCCTCTGGTAAATAGTTTGGGTAATATTTAAATTTAACAAGATGATTCGTTATAACTGGCGCAACATCTCTTAGCCAAATATCATCATACTCAAAGAAGTTTGTATGAAAGTCTTGCTCTTCAACAGATAAAGATATAAGTTGATCGGTAAATGATTTTTTTTCATTTAAGTATTCATTAAAGTAAATAATGTCTTCATACAATGGTTGATAATATTCATTCGATTCATCTGGTATTGCAGTAAAAATAATGCCACTATGTTTTTGTTCCATTTTATTTACCTCGCTTTTTAATAAGGATTACATAACTGATTTCAATCAGCCAACTATTCCCCAATCCATTTCTCTTTCCATTACAATTTTTGAAACGTGCACATTTCATGAATGGATTATAGCACGGAGAAATATTATATATTTATATAAAAAATATATAGCTGTCGTTAAGCCGTAAAGTAACTCTTGACAAGATTTGAAAATAACGCTTTTCATACAACATTAAAAATATAATTATCATACCCAATGAATGATTAGCTGATTTTTCTATCAAGATTCATATCCATTACTTCGAGCAAACCGTTTTGATTACATAAATCTAATACATGTGTTTCTACTCCTATACAAATCCCTTCTAATGGAAGATCGTTTGGGTCCTGGCCAAATGGATCTTCAATTTCAACCCCTATTGCTTCAATCCCTATAAATGCAAAACTTATAAACGTAGTTGCAAGTACTGTAAACCATCCAAGACTATCAACAAGCCCGATCGGTAAAGTCCCGCAAAATATGAGCAGTAAAATTTTAATATGAGCAAAATATGCAAATGGGATAGGCGTTGTTTTAATACGATCACATCCACCCACAGCCGTAAGCAAATTATTCAAATCAGCTTCCATATTAATTATTACATTTGGATGAATTCGACCCGTTTTTAAACCTTTTGATAGTATAGTTTTTAACATAAAAACTATACTAATTGGTAAATGAATAGACTCCGCCAATATTTCCTTTTCCTTCTCGGAACAAATATTAAGCAATGCTTTTATTTCAGTTAGATCTTTATCGTCTCTCAAATGCCCTTTCGCTATCTTAGGAAAAGCAATTAATAAATGTAAAAATTTTAGCTTTTCCTGATCCGTCTTTTTCTCTTCAGACTCCCAATGACATAAAAAACTAACTGCTAAGTTTCTAGTAGAAGCACCAATCGTGCCAAATAACTTTCTACCTTCCCAGTACCGATCATAGGCAGTGTTCGTACGAAAAACTAACAGTAGACCTAAAGCTCCTCCAACAATTACCCAAGGAGTTTGATTAATTTTTATTGCTACATAATAGTAATTAATCACAGTGATTACTGTTGAAATGCACATATATAATAAAATTTGTGGGAAAATATCTCTTATAACTGTTCCCTTTAATGTAAATATTCGATGTAAACTATTTTGATTATTGTAATGTACCATATTTACAAAAGCCTCTTCCCTTTTTAACTTTTTATCCTTAAAAATTACGAAAGTATACAATTAAATAGTAGAATCATAAACCCTATCATTACGAAACTGGTGAAAATTATTTCTTTCAATACTCTTACTCCTTTTTGAGCCAAAAGATATACCACTTTTAAAATTTAAACAACAAATGTTCACTATTCTAAATCACGACGCATTATTTTAGAGTTCGCAATGAATAAAGCACTAATTAATACAAGAATCGCGCAGGCGTATAACAATATATCTATTGGACTATCATGATTTATAATAATGAGACGAACGATAGCTGTTATACCTATATATATAAAATATCGTAATGGAAAATGAAAATTCATTTGAAAATACTTTATAATCATTACGATGAATTCAAAATATAAAAAGAATACGACGATACTATCGATCAAATGATAACTAGATTCCTCACCATTTAATTTCAGTTCTTGTATAAATTGAATGACTTCTTTCACAAGAAACACACTTAGAACAACCCCTAAACAAATCAAAGCTACATTTAAAATGTACTGTAGAACGATAGGGAAAAACGAAAATACTATTTTTAAGTTCTTTAACACAAACATTTTCTCCTTTTCCATATAAAGTGAAACTTTAATCAGTAGGGGGGGGTTCACCCCCTACTGATTATTAGCCCACACTAATCGGGCGTTTATGGACAGCCCGACTCCCACCTAACTTCTTTTTTCGAGTCGAGTTTTAAGGTGAGAGTCTTACTACCCGCAAATAGCGGGATAAAACGAAAAGCGACAATACACTATACTCCGATTATCATTATATTAAAACGTTTTATTTTTACGAATAATAAAGCATGACAAAATAGGTAAAGATAGTATTTCATCTATTTTGTCTATACAGCAGTATAACGAAACTCCAAACGACTATTTCAATTGAATTGGTTGTTGTTGTGTCACACAATGAATCATACCGCCATTTTTATAAAGCTCTCTCACATCAATACCTACTACTTTACGATCCGGGTATAACTTCTGAATCGCGTCGTTTGCGATTTTATCATTTGGATCATTATAATTAGGCACCAATACCACTTTATTCCCAATATAATAATTGATATATGATCCCTTATAATCAAGAGTTTTCCCATTTTCTAAAGCAACCTTGTCTTTACTAAGTGGTAAGTATTCATACTTATACTTATTTCCTGAAGCATTTTTTGCATCTAACAATGTATCCATATCTTTGTTAGACAAACCCCATTCGGCTAGGTCGTCTTCTTTCATCGTTACAATTGTAGATTTATTATGGAATTTAGCAAATCCATCAATATGAAAGTCCGTAATATCTAAATTAGGTACTCCATCTAACCAAATAATGTTTGACACCCCAAGGTCACTTATATATTTTTCAATTTCCTTTTCCGATAAATCAGGATTTCTATTTTTATTCGTTACAGAACTTCGAGTTAATAAAGCAGTCCCATTGCTATCTAATTCAATTGCGCCACCTTCAAGGACAAATTTCCCCCAATCAATTCTTTCAATCCCTAATTGCTTACTAACGTTCTCACGAATACGAGCATCATTTTTGTAAGGTGTTTTATTCCCCCAACCATTAAATGCTGGATCTAATATTTTTAGATTTTTATCATTGTCATAAACAAAAATTGGTCCACTATCTCTTGCCCATACATCATCCGTAGGTGCTATAATGAAATCAACCTTCTCCATATTTAGCCCTTCATCTGTTAAAAGCTTATTGATTCTCTCTTTTTCTTCCTGGTCATATGCAACAATGTGGACTTTTTCACCCGTAGTTAAAGCACTTGCCATCTTAACCCAAATAGGTTCAACTTCTTTTTGATACTCTTGACCATATGTGTATTCATGTGGCCATTGTAGCCATGTACCTTCATGTTTATCTGTTTCATCCGGCATCGTGTATTTTCCAATCTTTTTCTGTACCTCTACCTTCTCATTCTCTTTCCCTTTTGCATTTTCATTTCCACCTTCATAAGAACATCCACTTATAATCGTTGTAGCTAATGTAGCTATCAAACAAAACTTCACTACTTTTTTCATTTTCTGCCCCTCCTGTTCTTGTCTTCAATAATGTAAAGCTTCACATAGTGTGAAGCTCAAGCTTTTTCATCGATGTAAAAATTACCAATTATTCTCCCACGTGATAATCGTAAAATTCCAATAAAAATAGAGGGCATTCACAAAGTAACCCCCTCTATTTAACATTACTATTTTTAACTTCCTTCATAAATTTATTCTAATCTTACTCCCTTCTCATACTTGCTTGTTCACTAAATAAAACATTATTAAATAAAAAAATCGGTATTGATCATTTCATATCAATACCGATTTTTAAACATTTATTTTTCTTCTATTAAATCATTCGCCATTTTTCTAAACTCTTGATTAAACGTATCATTCATACCATTCTGTACGTTAGAGAATAATATAACAAACGTTCGTTTATCCCAGTTAAAATTATTAAATGTGTTCCAACCAGCTAATACCCCATGATTATGATAATAGTCTGGGTAAATATAGAAACTAAATCCATATTTTCTTGCAGGTGATACAGTAAACATATCAGATAAGCCTTGCTTAGAAAGCAATTTCCCATCCATAATAGCCTCATCTAATTTTTTCATATCTTCAACAGTCGTATACATTTCACCACAACCATATAGCCAGTTCATTTTTAAGCGAGGCGCATCTATTAATTCATTATCTTTTTTCGTATAACCTTCTGCTAAGAAAATATCTTCCGGTAGAGTTGCCCCCATTCCAGATTCATGCATTCCAACAGGATTAAAAATATTTTCTTTCACATATTCAGCAAGCGGTTTATTCGTAGTCTTTTCGACAATATACGCTAACACCATATAATTATAATCTGTATATTTCCATCCTGTCCCTGCAGGAAATTGTAACGTTTGCGCACCAATCCACGTTACTAACTTTAAACGTGACGCTGCATCAACACTCCCTTGCCCCTGTTCTGGTAACCCGGACGTATGTGTTAACAAATTTCGTAACGTAATGTTTTTATCTGCCGGAAACGATGGAATATACTTATTGACATTGTCTTCAATATTTAATTTCCCTTTTTCTCTTAGTTGCATAATAGATATCGCAACGACTGTTTTCGTAATGGAACCGATACGATACTTCGTTCTTGGCGTTGTTAACATTTTATCTTTCACATTCGCATAGCCGTAAC
Source organism: Bacillus cereus group sp. BceL062 (assembly GCF_051780025.1). NCBI lineage: Bacteria > Bacillati > Bacillota > Bacilli > Caryophanales > Bacillaceae > Bacillus > Bacillus cereus group sp. BceL062. Next base: position 499,261 of record NZ_JBPWGY010000003.1, read on the forward strand.
CTTTTCGTAAAATCACATGACCTTTGCTAGCTACTAGAACACTCCCATTAAACCCTTTATCTTTTAAATATTGATCTAGTTTTCCCGCTGCACTTTCATAGCGTTTTTTCTCGTTTATACTAACTTCTTGCTGCTCGTCCTTTTGCTTATCAATTATATTCGAAAATGCCTTTATATCATATTTTTTATCTTTCTTTGCATGTATTAGTGCAACGACACTCCCACAAAAAACAGCAAAAATAAAGAAAACGATTAACCATTTCTTTAACATAATAGGAACCCTCTTTTTCTAGTTTCACTTAACGTGCATCCATTCTATTCTATATCTTTTAATTTTCAGATATTTTATAATATTACTTGCTATTCTCTTTATTTAAATTAGATTCCTTTTTATCACATTCAACTTTCAACTACTCTCTATTGTATTTCTTTCTTAAAAAATATCCAGCATACAATCGGATGCACCTGACTATAATTTCAATTTCTTATGTAACATTTATTACACATCATACAGAATGGAGATGTAATATGAAAAATACCGATAGACGCAATCGTTTAGATGATAGAATGTTTCATTATCGGATAACAAAGAACAATATAGTTTTCATTGAATATTACGGAAAACAAATTATGCTTTTAAAAGGAAATGACGCTGAAAAATTTTTAAACAAAATAAATCATGCAAATAACGATAAAGAACAACAACTGATTATGGCTAAAATTACAGGTAATTTCAAAAGAGGAAATGAACGTAATTGAAAACGAATCTCATTTTCTTTTTTTGATTATACAGCATATTCAATAAGAAATGTCGCTCATATGGCATTTCTTTATATTTTCTTCACCAAAAATTCACATTGCTAACTTTCCTTTATTTTTTATTCTCCCTATATAAGCTGAGTACTGAAATACTTAGTAATACAACTATACACAACCACGCATACGTATACCCTTTCTGATCTACAATATACCCAAATAAGACAGGTGCAACAATAATAGCAATTTGATTTAATGTCAGAGCAAAACTCACTGTCATCCCTACAGATTCTTCACTTGCCGTTTCTGCAACTTCAATTATAAAAAGACTGAACCAGCCAATCGAAAAGAACCCTAACAATGCACTTACAACATACAAGAACTCACTCCTTATTGTATGTATATTCATTACTAACATAAGAATAAAACAGATAGAAGTACAGACCGATATAAATAAAGGGATGCGCCGGTTTCCCTTATAACACAAATCACTAACAGCTGCCAATGTAATACGACCAATCATTCCAGAAAAGAACATAACTGAAAATACTTTTCCGGCTAAAATAGGTGTAATTGATTGTTCCATTACTAAAAAATTTATAAAATGTCCAACTAACACCATTTGTAATGAAATCATGCAAATACCAGTTATATAAATTGGATACAACGCTTTTTTATGCATCACTGATTTTAACTGCACCCAAAAAGAGGTTTTTATACGTTCTTCTTTCCCTTCCTTCCGAACACATGAATCTCGATAAAATATAGAAAATAAAAGACCACCTATTATACAAATGCTTCCTATTACATGTATCGCATAAGACAAATTATATTTTATTACAAGTAACGGAATTAATACTCCCGCTAGTACACCACCAATCGGTATACCGGCTTGCCTGATCCCCATTGCTAACCCACGATTTTCTTTTGAGAACCATTTTAGTATCACTTTACTTCCTCCCGGCTGGGAAACACTATAAAACATTCCTACTAACAAAAGGACAAAGAGTAACCCTTTAAATCCATTTACTATATTAGTCAGTAAGAGCGAACCTCCGAGTAAAAATGAACTGATAGTAATTAACCACTTTTCATTATATTGATCAAGTAGCTTCCCAACAAAAAGCATGCAAAATAGCGGTCCAATATTTACAACACTTACTAATAACCCACTCTCCATATTGGTAAGTGCGTATTCTTCCTTCCAAAATAAAGCGAAAGCTCCGACACCATACGTTATAAGTGTCGCTGTCGTTTGAGCAATCGTCGCAAAAATTAACATCATCCACTTATAAGTACTGTTCACATTCTCTTTCATTAACATTAAGATCCCTCCATCCCCTTCCATTGTATGAAATTTTTGATATCATATAAAATAAATATTAATCATATAATCCATCAAAAAAATTGATACCTTTTTCGGAGGGATGATACGTGGACATAAAAGATTTAACTGTTTTTTACGAAGTTGCAAAAGAAAGAAATATATCTCATGCAGCAAAAAATTTAAACTATGTGCAATCTGGCGTAACGATGCGTATGAAACAACTAGAAAACGAATTAGGTGTGCCTTTATTTTATCGAAATGGAAAAGGTGTTACTTTAACTTCTAACGGCGAGATTTTATTAACATACGCAAAACAAATCATCCACTTAATGGAGCAATCTGTTAAAGCGGTCCAAAGTAATGGAACCGAACCAAAAGGCACTTTAAAAATCGGATGTACAGAATCCACAACAGCTGTTCGGATTCCTTCCATATTAGCGAACTACTATGAGAATTACCCACAAGTCGAATTAGTTTTAGAAACAAATACGACGGAACAGCTAACCCATCTCGTATTAGACCGAAAACTAGACGGAGCATTTATCGCTGGAACTACTCAGCACGCTGAACTTCGTGCAAATGTATTTCGTGAAGAAGAATTAGTTCTCATTAGCAAAAATCCTTTATCCTCTTTCCAAGACATAGGAGACATGAATTTACTTACCTTTAGTCACGGGTGCTATTATAGAAGGTTATTAGAAGACTGGCTTCAAGAAGAAGGAATTTCACCTAAACGAGTTTTAGAGTTTGGAACGATTGAAGCGATACTCGCATGTGTAAAATCAGGTATGGGCATAGCAATTATGATGAAATCTATTTTAAATGGTCATAAACATGACGTATCATTCAACCCTTTACCAAATAGCTTCAAAAAAATCCCTACTACTTTTATTACTAGAAAAGATATTTTTCACTCAGCTGCATTACAAAAATTTATGGAGATGATCCACAATGCGTGAAAAGAAAATACGTGGTATGAAACGAAAAACAAACACTATGATAAAACGAATTGAGGAATATACGAATACATTCCCTTCTACTTTCTATCATGATGAATATTGGTATATGCCTTTACCTGTTTCACAAGCTTTTATCGAGTCTCATAAAACACCTAGAAAAGTAAAACGATTATGTATACAAACCTTAATAGATCGAGTAAATCATTTAATTAAAATAAAACCGAGTGATGCACATACATATCGAGTTGTTACTATAATTTCTATAGAAAATTTATGGAGATCGCAAATTATCGTATTTAAAAACAATGACTACTTTCAAAATTTTTTCAATAGAAATAATGAATCTCAAAAATGGATCCCTCTTTCAAATGAAATTAATTTTTGGGAAACATGTGGAATTTCAATTTGCCCTACTACCCAACTGTTGCACTTTCAAGAAGTCATTTATGATGAAGATGCAATCGATAAAAAAGAGATTTGGTTTATTGGAGAGTTATCTTAAAAGAGGTACTTTCAAATGAAAAGTTTCCCTTTTTTCACCTGACAAAATCGCTATATAATGAATTTATCATTTCACTATATAGGAGGTTTTCAAATGGTAATCCCTAAATATCCTGATGTCCCTACTCTTACGAAAAAACAAATCGATCAAATTACAGAAATCACTTTTCTAAAAGAAATAACACCACAAAAATGTGATGCAATTTTCGTTTTCGGCGGTTCTCATCCTGGCAATTGGCAAACTCCTCTAGAAGCTTATCGACAAGGTTTAGGAAATCAAATTATCGTTACAGGTGGTACTAGTTTACATGGTATGAAACATCCGAGCTGGAATTACAGGGATTTGTCAGAAGCAGAAGTAATTGTAAATAAATTAATTGAACATGGCGTACCCAAAGATGCTATCATGTTCGAAACAAACTCCCTCCATTCTATCGCTAATATAATTGAAGCGAAAAAGATTTTTGATTTCACAAAGATTAATCGGCTGCTATTTGTATGCAAAAGTTTAGGAGCTGGTCGGCAATATAGAGTATTAAAAAAACATTTACCTAAAACTATTACTTGTATCCCATATATATTTGATACAAGCTTCGATGGTGAGTTTATAATTAATAGATATAATTGGATGGAAAATGAAAAGAGTCGCTCTATGATTTTTGGAGAATACTTGAGAAATGTTTGCTACGGTAGAAAAGGTGGTATTGAGCCACCTGAAAAAGAGGTTCATGGTCTAGAAGAATATGTATCCTATTACTATAATCTAGCATAAAAGTAGAAAATTCTATTTCATATTATAAAAAAGAGTATACCAAAAACATTGGTATACTCTTTTTCCTATCTCGTTTATTTTTCTTTTAACACACTATGTAATCGATCAGGGTAATTTGTAAACATTCCTGTAGCACCCCATTTAATTAACAATCTCATATCTGGTTTCTCATTTATTGTATACGGGTGAATTAACAGTCCATTTTTCCTAGCCATTTTCATATATGACTCATCAATAATTAGTTCTCCGTTATCATTTCGTAAGTTTGGCCCAATACCAACTGCATACTTTTTAATTTCTTGAAAATCATCATTCGTTACACTTTTCGGTTCATGTGTAATACTAGACCACTCAACAATCTCATTGTTTTCATTTGGATAATACCAAAGCAGTTGAACTAACGGAATATTTTTATTCATACTATGAATCTTTGTTAAGCTATCTTTACTAAATGATTGAATCATAACACGGCTAGAAGACATGTTTTGACCTACTAAATTATATTTTTTTAATAAAGCTAATAATTTCTCTTCCATTCCTGGATACACATCTGGTGATTTTGTTTCAATGTAATACTTCATGCTTCTTCCGTACTTTTGGAAGATTTCTTCAAGAGTCGGAACCTTTTGACCAACGTACTCTTGCTTAGCCTTTTCTGGATAAGCTTTATTGAACCAAGATCCTGCATCTAAGCTTTTTATTTCACTTAATGTTTTATCTCGTACTTCCCCTGTACCATTTGTAGTGCGATCAACTGCTGTATCATGCATTGCAATTAATTGGCCATCCTTAGTTAATTGAATATCTAACTCCAAATAATCCGCTTTCATTTTTTTCACTAAATCATAAGAAGCAAAAGTGTGCTCAGGTGCATGTCCACTTGCTCCGCGATGTGCAATATTTAAAAACTTATTCGTATTCCATTCATGCTTCCCTTCTGATTTCGCATGAACAGCTCCCCCAGCAAAGATACTTCCCGTCATAAAGAAAATAACTAAAACGCTAATAATTTTTCTCATCCTTCTAACCCTTCCTACGTTGCAAATTTCAACAAGCTAATGAGATTTACACGAAATAGAAGACATACTTTCATTATTTTTATAAGCCTATATTAAAATTCCAATCTTACAAATATATTTTCTCTATGTTATTAATAAAGAAAACTATTTCATTCCTATAGCCTCCTTTTCACATGTAACTCCCTATTGTGTACGGTTCATTCAATAAAAAAAGCCATAATTTATTTAGAGGACACTCCTGTATCCCTAAATAAATTTATGGCTTTTCTCAAATATCTCCGGCCTCTATTAACTTGTCGAAATTAATCATACCAAACCTATTAAATTTTGTGAATATGATTTTTTAATAAAGTAAAACTTCAATCAACCAAGTTTTATGCATCCTCCATTGAGTATTAGTCCACACTGCTCAGACTTTTATGGACAATGATTAGCTATAATGTCTTTTTGTTTTTATCAACTATTTTATTTACATAATATTATTATCTTTTATAATAACTTTCATTTTTTACAATTCTTAGTTAAAAAATGGATAATTTATATACAACCACACTTCCTTATTTATTTGAAAATTTCATAATAAATTGTTCATAACCTCTTCAAGTACTGTGTTTATTGGAGATATAACCTCTTTCCCTGAACGCCACCCTATAAAGCCATCAGGTCTAATCAATACAGCACCTCCATTCTCTATCCCATATAATTTGCTAAAAACATCTTCTTGAGCAATAAAGTCTCCACTTAGACCAACTCGATACACTTTTATATTTATTCCTAATTTAGATGAAGCATCATGTGCAGCTTCATCCCAAGAACAATTTTCTATTCCTGTAAGTAATACAAAATTGTTACCGAATAAGTCTAGTATAGAAGCTTCTTTCCCTTCATACGCCCCAAAAAAATGTGGTGCTCGCGTGCCAGGTCTTCCGTTCAACTCTACTACATCCATTCTATGCGGAGTGTTGGAGTCATCTATAATCGCCTCTGAACAATACTGATACCCAACAGTTACAGCTAAACCATCCATATTATTCAAACTGCCTTCCTCTCTATTCGCAGCACGAAATAATAAACTACTCGCATAATCCGTCGTTAATTTTGCAACAGGGTATCTCTCATCATGGTATGTTTCTAACAATTTCGGTTTTGCTTTCCCTTTTATAACAGCAGCTAACTTCCAGGCTAAATTATGCGCATCTTGTATTCCCGTATTTGAACCAAATCCTCCTGTTGGCGGCATAATATGTGCAGAATCACCAACTAAAAAAATGCGATTATCTTGAAATTTTATCGCTGTACTTTCACTCGCTTCCCACGGTAGAACACTTAATATTTCTGATTCAACATTTGTACTTCCAATTGCTGTTTGAATAATTTGTTTGCAACGTTCTATATTGAAATCCTCTGGCCCCTCTCCTTTTAATGGATCGTAGGCTACATGATAAATCCATTTTTTTACGTTATCAACCGGGATGAGTGCACCAAGAACCTCCGGATGAAGTACCATAGAAAAACCGAATGCGTCTCCTTGTATAAACTCACTTAAATCAGCTTCAAAATAAATATTCATATAATAGCCACCAATGGTTCCACGACCCTCAGTTTTAATCCCTAACTGCTCACGTATTTTACTTTTCGCCCCATCTGCTGCAATTACATAATCACAATGTATGACACTCTCTTTTTCTGTTTCACGATCTCGAATCGTTGCTTTTACCCCGTTCTCATTTTGTTCAAATAAAATTAATTCATGATAAAAAGATAGTTCTCCGCCTAATGTCTTCGCTTCTTGTAACATCATTTCTTCTAAAATAATTTGATAACAAGCAGTTTGTTTTGATGCGCTAATCTCTTCTATTTTTTGAAGTAACTTTTCATCGTTTCCATACTGAGTGGCTCTCATTTTTTCCAATTCTTCCTTATTCGCCTCAGCTATTGTACGAACCGCTATTCTTCCTCGGCAATTTTCTAGTGCTGTCCCCGCCAATTTAATTCTATTTTCTAAACCTAATTCTCGAAATAACTCCATTGTACGTAAAGTAAGCCCGCCTGCTTTCGGATGAATTGCAGTAGACGGATGTCTTTCAATAAGTAAGTACCTAATATTATGTTTTGCAAGAAATAACGCAGACGCTAATCCTGATAATCCCCCTCCAACAATTAAAACTGGTACATAATTTGCTTTCATATATTTATCCTCCACATCATTGTTCTGAGCTCAGTATCATAAATATAATTAAAAAAACCATTAAAATATAGACTTATATTTCATTTTGAATTATCATATAGATAGATTACGCCCCAAAATCCCTTTTACCTTTTCATACATCTATAATCCACCTGAATTGTGTGTGTATGAAAGAGTAAAACAAAAGAACTTACTTTACGTTGAGCCATGTTTTATTATAGAAATCAGAAATAATACAAAAATTATAAGCGATCATAACCTTATGGATTATATAAGGTTGCGATCGCTTATTTTATTGTTAAATCATTTTTCATTTTTAAAACTTCATCTATTGAGTTATGTAATCCTTCCAATCCCTTTTCTATCCCTCTATAATTTTCAACAATAAAAAATTCATTCGTCTCGATTTTCTTTCCCAATATTGCAGCTCATACAACAATCATGTAGCATTATCGTATCGATGCAATGGTTCATCATCTTAAACCTTTCGACTAATTTATTGGAGGCAAAGTGATTGAAATGAATAAACAAGAACAATTAAATGTTATAAAAAAAGATTTTATTGATTCTCAAAAAGTATTATTGGCAATTGGCGATGAAACAAGGCAAGCTATTTTGTTAGTTCTCATGGAAACGGAATGTCAAACCGGATTACGTGTAGGAGAAATTACGAAGCAAACACACCTTTCCCGCCCAGCAGTATCACATCACCTTAAGATTTTACGAGAAGCTGGTATTATTTTAATGCGAAAAGAAGGCACAAAAAACTTTTATTATATTGATATACGTACAAAATTAGGTTTATTAAAAAATCTTGTGTTAGATATTGAAAAGCTGTTGCACAACTTTTATTGAAATAAAGATACGGTATTTGGAGGTATAAGAAATGAAAGCAATGATAATTGATAGATATGGAAAAGTCCCAATGCGTATGACAGAGGTACCTACTCCTGAAATAAATGAGTATGAAGTGCTTGCAGAAATTCATGCAGCTAGCATTAATCCAATTGATTTTAAAATACGCGACGGAAAAGTAAAAATGTTACTGAAATATGAAATGCCCCTAATACTTGGTAATGACTTTTCCGGTGTCATCGTAAAGATTGGGGCAAAAGTGACTAACTTTAAAGTCGGTGATGAAATATATGCACGCCCAAGAAAAAATAAGATTGGTACTTTCGCGGAGTATATAGCCATTCATGAAGATGATATAGCTTTAAAACCTAATAATTTAAGTTTTGAGGAAGCTGCTTCGATTCCACTCGTTGGCTTAACATCATATCAAGCATTACATGACATCATGCAATTACAAAAAGGACAAAAGATTTTAATTCACGCTGGATCCGGTGGTGTTGGTACTTTTGCTATTCAGTTAGCAAAAATAATGGGTGCCACTGTTACAACGACTGCTAGTGAAGCTGGTGTAAATTTAGTAACGTCTCTTGGCGCAGATGAAATTATTAATTATAAAACAGAGAAATTTGAAGATATACTAAAAAATTATGATGCGGTATTTGATACAATCGGCGGTGCAACACTTGAAAAATCATTCAATATTATAAAAAGCGGAGGAAACATTGTTTCCGTTTCAGGCATGCCGAATGCTCGCTTCGGTAAAGAATTTGGTTCAGGATTCTTTAAAACTCTCTTATTTTCATTAGCCAGCAAAAAACTTACCGCACTTGAAAAAAAGCATAATGCTCAATATTCATTTTTATTTATGAAGCCAAGCGGGGATCAATTACGTACTATTGCAAACTATATTAAAGCTGGACAAATCAAACCTGTAATCGATCGAGTTTTCCCTTTTGAAGATGCTCAAAAAGCAATGGAATATTCAGAGTCTGGAAGAGCAAAAGGAAAAATAATTGTAAAAATGAAATAATAATAAAACCTCCATTTTCTTAAAATGGAGGTTTTAAATTTGCTGTTAAATAGACATTGTGCAATGAAGTCCTTACAATAGATTGCAAGGGGAAATATTATATTATACTTTTAGTTAACTTTACAAAGAATACATACGTACAAATACATATCCTAATTACAAAAGAAGAGGAGATAAAATGACTAAAAATAATGAAGCTGGTTGGAATTTAGATAATAGTTATACGACTTTACCACAATCATTCTATACAGAAATCCCCCCTACTCCCGTAAGTTCACCGGAGCTAGTTAAACTAAATCATTCACTAGCAATATCTCTCGGCTTTAATCCTGAAGAATTGAAAAAAGAAGTTGAAATTGCTATTTTCGCTGGTAATGCATTCCCTGAAGGAGCTCATCCATTAGCTCAAGCGTATGCCGGTCATCAATTCGGACATTTTAATATGTTAGGCGACGGCCGTGCCCTTTTAATTGGCGAACAAATTACTCCTTCCGGTAAACGTTTTGACATTCAACTGAAAGGTTCTGGCCCTACTCCGTATTCACGCCGCGGTGATGGTCGTGCTGCACTCGGTCCGATGCTACGTGAGTATATTATTAGCGAAGCAATGTATGCACTTGATATTCCGACTACTCGAAGTTTAGCAGTTGTCTCAACTGGCGAACCAACATATCGTGAAACAAAGTTACCCGGAGCAATTTTAACTAGGGTTGCTAGTAGCCATATACGTGTTGGCACATTTCAATATGCTGCCGCTCGTAGTTCTACCGAGGATCTTCAATCACTAGCTGACTATACAATCAAAAGGCATTATCCAGAAATTGAATCTCATAAAAATCCATATACTGCATTACTACAAGAAGTCATTAAAAGACAAGCAAGTCTTATCGCTAAATGGCAACTTGTTGGATTTATCCATGGTGTAATGAACACTGACAATATAACGATTAGTGGGGAAACGATTGATTACGGTCCTTGTGCATTTATGGACAATTACGACCAAGGAACCGTATTTAGCTCTATTGACACACAAGGCCGTTATGCATATGGAAACCAACCATATATGGCTGCTTGGGATCTCGCTCGTTTAGCTGAATCTTTAATACCTATCCTACATGAAGATGAAGAAGCAGCATTAAAGATTGCACAAGACGAAATTTCAAAATTTAGCGTACAGTATGAAAACAATTGGTTCCTTGGAATGAAAAAGAAATTAGGACTATTTAGCAACGAGGAACAAGATCAATCACTTATTGAGCAACTTTTAAAAATGATGGAGAAATATAAAGCGGATTATACAAATACCTTCCGTTCTTTAACTCTTGATACTATCGAAAATACAGCTCTATTTGAAAGTCCTGCATTTAAAGAATGGTACAAACTGTGGCAATCTCAATTAGAAAAACAAGAAGAATCAAAAGAGAACGCCTATGAGATGATGAAAAATAATAACCCGTCGATCATCCCAAGGAACCACCGTGTGGAAGAAGCATTAGAAGCAGCTGTTACAGATGGAGATTATAGCATAATGGAGAAACTTCTTGAAGCTTTATCAAATCCTTATGCTTATTCTGCAGAGCAAGACGAATACTGCGTTCCACCTGCGCCGACGAATCGTCCTTATCGTACTTTTTGTGGGACTTGATTGTTTAATATGTAACAAGGTGTGTTCATACCAATTGTGTGAACGCACCCTTTTTATATCCCCCCACTCAACTAAAACTTTAAAACGCACATCCCTCGATGCCATTTCTTTAATCCAAAACAAATTCTACACTATTCCAATAGACTTACTCGTAAGCTTGTTAAACAAATATTGAGAAATATAAAACATCATTTCTAAATATTTTTATTTTTGATACTATATTTTATAAGAATATTCAAAAAGTGAGGGGATTTCATGAACGTTCAACTACAAGGTAATGAACAAATTACAAAATTATTTAATGACTGGTATTTGGCTATGCTAAAACAAGATGTATCCCAAGCGACAAACTTAAAGCATGAAATTGAGGAAAAGGAACTAAACTTCGAGGAAGATGAAAATTTAGCATTATATCATTCCTTACTAGAGTTTCGACATAAAGTTTTGACAGATAGTTTAAGTATTTCAAAAGATAGCTTTGATAAAATAGATTCTTACGTAATCTCATCCAACCATCCACTGTCTTACTACTATCACTTCTTTAAAGGCATTTATGCAACTTTAACCACAGACTATAACATAGCTAGCGAACATTATGAACAGGCTAAGTTATTATTAGTAAATAACACTGATAATCTAGAGCATGCTGAATTTTATTATCGAATGGCGATTTTCCATTATCACTTTTACCAACCAATTGAATCCATTGAATATGCAACTAAAGCTAAAGAGATTTTCGATAAACAAACTGGCTACGAAGTTAAAGTTGGATTATGTAAAAATACATTAGGTGCCTCATTTGTATATTTAAAACAATATGAACAAGCGGAAGAACAATATAATTCAGCAATACACCTTTTACAAAAATCTAATGAAAAAGAATTAATTTTAAGTGTACGTAATAATTTGGGTTGGTTATATGCGAGTCAAAACCTCTCCACACTCGCAATCCGTCACCTATCAGAAGTAACTGAAAAGAAGCCTACACATTTCAAAGCTCTCTTCTTGCAAGCAAGAGAACACTCTAAACTAGATGAAACAATTTTCGCTGAAGGATTAATCCAAAAAGGGTTAAAAATTTGTACGGAATTAAATAATGAAGAATATATATATCATTTTAAAATTCTAAACGAACTAAATAATAATGTTGGTTCTGAAGAATTAGAAACAATTATTCTTAAAGGAATTACGTTTTTCGACAAAGAATTATTATATAACTACACTCAAGAATACTCAGAAAAATTAGCTGTTAAATTTTATAGTGAAAATAACCACATTAAGGCAAGTGAATATTTTCATAAAGCGTTACAAGCAAAAGAAAAAACGTTTGAGAAAGGGGCATTGAAATGATAAAAAAAATTAGCTCTGTTTTTTTAGGACTATCTGTTTTCGGTATTTTGGCTACTGGTATTCATAGTTCATTTACATACCAAGCGGGTCATGCTGATCTTCCTGCACCACAAAGACCTGACCTTGTTCAATCCGTTGGCGTAAGTACAGACTACAACTCAACAACAACTGAAAAAGCACTTTAAAAAATGAAAGACCTTCAATTAAGAAGGTCTTTTTAAATACGCTTATTTAGAATATTTCCCTTTCATGCAGGTTTTATTTTCTCATCAACTCCGCAATCCTCTTACTCCCCTCACTACCAACTTTCTCAAGTTTCTCCACAACTAAATTCCGTCTCTCTATAGAATGATTTTGACTTAACTTCGCTTTTCCTTCTATTTTATTTATCTTTATTTTAAACCCAACTATCCCCTTACTTAACCCTGCCATATAATCCGGGTCTACATCATCAAGTGAGTAGGTGCTCTGTGGATCTTCATATTTATGTACTAAGTCTTGAAGAGAATTTAATAATTCCTGTTTATCTTCAACAACTTCTAACTCTCCATATACATGTACTGCAACATAGTTCCATGTTGGTACAGCTTTGTTTGTTTCATACCATGACGGAGAGATGTAACTATGCGGCCCTTGAAATATAGCTAATACTTGCTGATTCTCACTATCTTTCCACTGTGCATTCGGACGTGCGAAGTGACCATATAACGTGAGCGTTTCCCTATTTAGCAACAACGGTAAATGCGTTGCATATGGTTCCCCGTTATGTTGAGAAAATAATGTCGCAAAGCTATTTTGTTCAATTGTTTCGTACTTCATCTCTTCATCTTGTATTGCAAAATATTTTGGTATGTACATTAGCTCCCTCTTTTCCGCTCTTTTCTATTTTCGTTCCTATTATATTTAGTAATCGCATCAATCAACAGGGCCATTTTGTCATTATTTTATAGTGGCAGCATTCAATTTAATAAGAATAGGTCGCATGTACTTAATGCGACCTTAGTTTATTTTTCCAAATATATTTGTAATAAATGCTGTTTTACCTTCGCCATAGCTCGATCGATTTTTCGACTCTCTTGCTAACTCTTCCTTCAAGTTTCCATACTCATTAGCTACTTCAGTATGTTCACGCAGGTAATCTCGAAACGCTATATGCCTTCTCAACTCTTCACTATTTTTATCACACACATATAAATGATGTTCCATCCAAACTGTATTTCCCTCGTTCCATGGAACGAACGCATCCTTTCTTCCAAACGCTTCTCTTCCTTTAAAGCTCCATTCTAACTGATGATAGTACCCTATCTTCTCCAGTTTTTTTACTACCTCATGAAAAATTTCGTACTCTTCTATTACAACATCAATATCTAATATTGGTTTTGATGCAAGCCCTTTAACAGATGTACTCCCAACATGTTCAATAGATACAATGCTGTCTTCCATTACATTGTTAATAAGAGTGTGCATTTTATTAAATTCACTTTCCCATTTGACATCATATTCTTCGATAGCAATTCTCTGCTTCAACGTATCCCTCTTCTCAAAATAAATTATAACCGTTGAATATGAGTATCCTTAAAATCCGTCTCATATTTCAACCCATATCCAAACATTCGATCCATTCCAATATGTGCTATCCATATTAAACCAATCATAATAACTATATCTATCTTAAAATAAACACCTATGATAACAATTAATATCGATATGATATATGTGTGAAATAAATTATAAATGTTAGCACCAACGTGATTATTGATCCCATACGCTAACATGGATAAATCCGGCGCTAAAAGGAATACAAAAAATATAATCCAACTAAATTCATATATCGAATACATATAAATCGTGGCTAAAAATACAACCATTCCTTCAAAATGTACAATACGTTTTTGCATTATTTATCATTCCTCTATTTCAAATGAAATGCTTATCTCTTATTTTTCTATATTTATTGATAAATTTCCCCTTTGTATTTTTGACCAAACTGTCGCTAATATTGGCCCTGCAATGTTATGCCATACTGCCGCTAATACACTTGGGAGTGCAGCAGCCGGTCCAAAATGCAAAATACTTTCCAGCTATATTACTTATCGCTTCTAGTATTTTCATCCACTCAGCCCCTATCTTTTAATTGAAACACCTTATTCGGATTCAAAATATTTTGCGGATCAAGAGCTTTCTTTATTTTCTCCATTACAAATAATGCCGCCCCATGTTCTTCTTCTTGATACTTTCGTTTTCCGATTCCAACGCCATGTTCTCCTGTACACGTTCCTCCTCGTTTAAGAGCATACAGAACGATACTTTCGTTTATTTCGTCTGCCTTCTTCACTTCCTCTTTATCATTTGTGTCAATCATTAAGAGTACATGGAAATTCCCATCCCCAACATGACCGAGAATACCACCAATAAGGCCTACTTTATCTAATACCTCTTTCGCATGTTGAATTGCGCCAGCTAATTCCGAAATTGGCACACATACGTCTGTACTCATTAGCTTTTTACCAGGATAACTATGCACGTAAGAGTACGCTAAGTTATGTCTTGCATCCCACAGTTTATTTCTCGCTGCTGTTTCCGTCTCAAACGCAATTTCTATACATTTATAATCAAGAACGATTTCTTTCGTAAATTCAATATCTTGCTTTAACCCTGCTTCATTGCCGTGAAACTCTAAAAACAGCGTCGGTTCTTCTCTGTAACTTGTTTCATTGTAATGATTTACTTGTTTCATAGATAATTCATCAACGAGTTCAATTCTCGCGATTGGAATACCTGCTTGTAATATGTTAATTACAGCTTCTACTGCATCATTTATAGTTGGAAACGATGCCCTGGCAGCCATAACATGCTCTGGTATACCATATACTTTTAAAGTTAATTCCGTAAAACATCCAAGCGTCCCTTCTGAACCTACGAAAATACCATTTAAATGATAACCTGATGATGACTTCGCTGCTAAATTCCCCGTATGTATTATGCCTCCATCAGCTAGAACCACTTCTAAATCACGAACTTGATCACGCATTACGCCATACTTAACCGCTGTCGTTCCGCTTGCATTTGTAGCAGCCATTCCACCTAACGTTGCATCGGCTCCTGGGTCTACACTAAAAAACAAACCGTATTTCTTCAGTTCTTTATTGAGCTGAGAGCGGGTCACTCCTGGCTGTACTCTCACAAGAAAATCTTTCTCCCTTATTTCAAGTATTTTATTCATAAGAGAAAAATCCATTGTGATTCCCTTTTCATACGGAATTACATGTCCTTCTAAACTAGAGCCTACCCCAAATGGAACGACAGATCTTTTATGCTCACTCGCTACTTTCATTATCCCGCTAACCTCTTCGGTCGTTTTTGGAAAAACAACTACATCAGGTAAACTACTAGTATGGTAAGATTCATCTTTACTATGTAACTCTCTTACTGTCTCATTTATTACTACTCGCTCTTCAGGAAGTATATCCTTTAATTCATTTACTAAATGCTCAATTGTTATTTCCATAACTAACTCTCCTTTTTTAATTTTAAAATAAGTATACCATTTTTATACAAAATAATTAGAAAAATGAGATTTTTAACTTTAAACATACAAAAAAGAACTTGCAGCACTCGCTACAAGTTCTTTTTAAACTACATTTTATATGACTTCTTTATTAACAACATAAACCAAATTAAAGTAACTGCCATCAATGAATGAGAGAAACCTACAATATACGTTAACCCTTTAAAATCCTCTCCATTTAATTGAAGAAGCCCTCTCGCTGCCAGCGAACCTAACATTAAAGTTAATGCAATGTTATGTAAAACAAACCATTTATTAAATCCTTTCACTTCATGAAACGCGAATACTTTTGCTAATCCTAAAGCAATTAAAAAGAAGAAAAAACCAAGTACAAGTGTATGTGTATGTAAAAGATTTAATAAAGTAGAGCCTAAAATCCCTTTATACTTCCCATACTCCCTAGCAAATATTCCTGACAATAAACCGATAATTAAATACGTAAACGATGCATTATATAATTTTTTCATTATATACCTCCTTGAGTAGAATGTGTAGTGTGTCATATTTAGTAATAATGATAGTTATATAGTAAAAACTCCTAGTCACCTAGGAGTTATTGTATAAGCATCTCACTCTTTACAATCAAATCTAATTATAAAATATCCTTTTATACAAAACAAACGAACTTTATGTGAACAAGTAGAGCGTAATTAAAATATGTTGCACTTTTGTATTACGCAATCCATACTAATTGTTATAACATTTAAAGGTGGTGCAATAGATTGATAGTTCTTGAAACTGAACGACTCACTCTTCGTTGGCTCGATATAAAAGATGCTCCGTTTATTCTTGAATTAGTAAACGATCCTGCATGGATTCAGTTTATTGGCGATAAAGGGGTTAGAAACTTAGAAGACGCAAAAAATTATATCGTAAACGGACCAGTCGATATGTATAACAAACTCGGATTTGGCCTTTACTTAGTAGTAAGAAAAGAAGACCTCACGCCACTTGGCATGTGCGGTCTTATTAAAAGAGATTCATTAGAAGATGTTGATATCGGCTTTGCCTTTTTAGAAAAATTCCGTTCAAAAGGATATGGCCACGAGTCTGCTTCTGCGGTAATCGAATACGGTGTACAAAAATTTGGACTGAAACGAATTGTAGCAATTACTTCAATAGATAACACCGCCTCAGGAAAGCTTTTAGAAAAAGTAGGATTGCAGTTCGAAAAGATAATTTCAGACTCAGGAGAAGATTTAAAATTATTCGGGTATAACGTATAATACTTAAGACGCAATTCATTGAACCTCTTCCTATAACTGAAGGTTTTGGCAAGGAAAAGAACAGCCAATTACTTAAAAAGTATTTCTGGCATTTGTTCCACGAGCAGACAACCAAAATGGTGTCCTATATTTTATTGCAAGAATTCCTAAATCTCCCCAAAATTCATTTTAAATTTATAATGAGTGAGTTCATTTGCATATAAAAAAGACAGGGATAATTAGAATATTACTTCATTGAAAAAAACAAAAAGGAACCCTTTACGGATTCCTTTTTATTTTTCACTCTTTTTCAAACAGTGCATTTTTGCACCTAACTTTAGTATAACCTATAATTTCTATAAAATAAATATGATTTATTATTATGTCCAGGAATTATTTTAAGCCACTAGATACTGCTGTCCAGAATTGTTTATTCTCCTGTCCTATTGCATAAACGGAAACCCCTGCAAGATTCTTTGTGATTGTATAGTGAGTTTTTTGTTTAATACTTGTTTCATCCTCATACCAAACTTCATGCTTATGATTATTTTTATCCGTATACGTAAACACCATCGAACCAGACGCTCCATCACGACGCGGTTTTGCATTTGTTTTTTGAATAAGTTCATTTGTGTCCTTCCAAGCAAGCATTTTGCTATTACTTTTATCACTCAAATCCCAATCATTTCCGTATGCAGGGATACCCATAATAATTTTTTTATTATCTACCACTCTAGTAGTGTAATTTAGATTTTCTTCTAACCATGGCTTACTAATAGTAGATCCTGGTTGACTCCATGTACCATGTTCATCGTAAGTCATTACTTGAAGAAAATCTACATTTTCACCTAATTGAGCATAATCAAATGGCCATGTCCATGTATTCTCACGATCATCCTCATTCTTGGCAGGAACCGATACCATAACAGAATGACCTGAACCATGGAATTTTTTTGATGTCTCTTTTACAAAAGTAGTAAGTAAGTCCCGATCTTCTGGCTTAATATTTTCTAAATCAATATTTACGCCATCATACTTATATTTAACAACTATATTATATATTTGATTTATTAATTTTGTTCTTTTCCCTGAATTAGAAAGAACGTTATGAGCTAAATTCTCGTCAAAGTAATTAATATCATTATTAAAGTTAGATAAAGCTGCATAAATTTTTATTTTATTTTTTTGCGAATAGGACAATACTTCTTTAGGTGCTTCCCCTTGCACAGTACCATCTGCATAAAAGAAAAAGTTATCTGTTGATACTTGATTCATCGCTGGTTGTGTTACCTTTAGAGAATCAGTGGATGTACCATATAAGGTATACCCGAGAACAATAGGTTGTTCTGTGCTATCGGCAGAAACTAACATAGTATTGTATGCTAGAATTGCAGATAGGCTGAAAGCGATTATGTACGGTTTTAACTTCATTTTTCTATCTCTCCTTTTTTGAGTAATATATATTCACGAATATAAATCTGATTATCTTTATAAAAAGATTATATAGATACAATATAAATTACTCTATAGTAAATTACCTCAACTGAAAAATTCTCTCCCTTCATCACTCCAAGTGTTTACACCGTGTAAACACCACAAACAAATAGTAACCCTAAGTTTTTTTAATGTCAACACTCATTTTTATTGTGTGCAATAGACAATACTAAAAATTCTAGACCAGATATATAATCTTGCTTAAAATTAAGAATTTCACAAAAAGATAGTTACAACGTGTTAACACACATATATAATTCAAATCGCTAGGGTATTTACACGATGTTAATACCTTTATCCTCTCTAAAAATGATAGTTTGTACACTATACAAAAGCTCTAAGGAACTTGTTGAATGAAAAAATTCAGGAAATAACAAACATTACTTAGCAAGTACTTTCAGTTTAAAAGAAGGTATAGTTTTTACATTAGTAAATACAGACGCAGCTGAGAATTTGAACACTAAAACGAACATACGCACAAAAACCAAAATCACAAACTCGTTACTAAATAAGCAATTTGTTTAGTAACGTAATAATATAAACTGATACTATATGTTTTTATATAACCTGATTACCATATGACTAATATTGATTTGTAATTTATTTCATATTAAAATGGTGAGTAATATTAATAAATAAAAACTATTTACAATATGGAGTGCAAATTAATGGTCTCAACACGGGAACAAGAATTAGAACAGATGCGTAATGCTAGAAGAATACAAATTTTAGATGTTGCATTGGAGTTGGCCTTAGAAAAGGGATTAATGGATATCACTATTGTGGATATCGTTAATAAAGCAAAAATTAGTAGAGTTACCCTTTACAAATACTATAAATCCATTCATGAAATTTTATTTAATATTCAAATCCGAATCTTAACAGAGTTACTAGAAGCTGAAAAAGAAGAAGTACAAAACGGAACTAACGCTTTCGAAAAGATGGAATCTATGTTTAAATTTATTAGTCATCAATATCAAACAAACTCCTCCCAATTCCGCTTCATAGGCTTGTTTGATCAATTGTATTCTAAATCGTATCCTACACCAGAGTTAGAAGAAAAATATACATCTATTACAGGGCAAGCTTTATTCACATTACAAGAATTAATCGAAGAAGGAATACAAGATGGTTCATTCCGTAAAGATATAGATCCTCGATTACTTGCCTTAACCATTACCCATATCTTATTGGGTACCTTATATCGAATGGCTACGAGAAGTGATGTGTATGAAAAAGAAAGTATTGACTGCTCTGATGAACTGTTACAAACTTTAATTAACTTTTTAATTACTTCTGTTTCTCACAGATAACTATCTAGGCTTCTTCACATTTAGAAAAGCTATTTATATTTTAGGTTGAAGGTCTAACTAATTATCTATTGATAAATAAGTATAAAAAAGAAGTTCTACTCAATATAGATAGAACTTCTTTTCACTTTACTTCACATATACGGAGTTCTCACTTATTCATTCCACATCGTGTTTAAAAACATGAGAAACTCATCTTCATTTACAGGTTTACTGTAATAATAGCCCTGAATTAGATAGCATGCATTTTGTTGTAACACTGTTAACTGTCCCTTCGTTTCCACCCCTTCTGCTATCACTTTCATATTTAAAGTATGCGCTAGTGAAATAATGGTTTGTATAATTTCATCTCCATCAGTAGAAGTTTCGATCCTATTAACAAATTCTCTCGGAATTTTCAAAGTATCAATTGGATACAGTGGCAGATACGCTAATGAAGAATAACCTGTACCAAAATCGTCAATTGATAAATGTACACCATATGATTTTAATGCTTTTAACTTCGATAAAGTTTCTTTTTCATCTACCATTGCTATTCGCTCTGTTAATTCCAAATCAATAGAACTAGCAGGTACTCCTATTTCTTCTATGGTCGATATAATTATTTGGACAAAATCTTTCTGTTCAAACTCTATAGCTGATAAATTTATCCCCATCTTTAGATTTGAATAGCCCGCAGAATGCCATTCTTTCAGCTGTCGACACGCTTTCTGTAATGTCCATTTCCCAATTGAAATAATCTGCGACGTTTCTTCTGCGATAGGTATAAACTCAAAAGGAGAAATCAGCCCGAGCTCTGGATGTTGCCAACGTAGTAAAGCCTCTGAACCAATAACCTTACCTGCCTTACTATCAATCTGTGGTTGATACAATAAAAACAACTCATTATTTTCAATTGCATTTGGTAAATCCTGTTCTAATCGTAATCGACGGGTTATTTTTCGAGATAATGTCTCGTCATACATACAAACAGCATTGTTACCTTTTTCCTTTGCACTATACATAGCGATATCAGCATGTTGTAAAAGTGTAGTAGTATTTATTCCTCCAAACGGATACACTGCTATTCCTATACTAAGAGATAAGTAAAAACTATGCTGATTTACTACAAATGGTTCTTCAGTTATACGAAATAAAGTTTCACACAAATCCAATAGCTGTTGCTCTGTTTGGTTATGGATAATGATCGCAAACTCATCTCCCCCTATTCTTGCTAGAGGAATAGTCGGTGACAGACATGTCCTAAAACGGTTGGCAACTTCTTTTAAAACCCTGTCACCAATCGAATGACCCAGTGTATCATTAATAGTCTTAAAGCGATTCAAATCAATATACAAGAGCCCAAGCTTATCCTGTGTTTTTTGTGCACGCTTAATAGATTTTTCTAATTCTTGTTGGAAGAATATACGATTTCCAATCTCCGTCACCGTATCATGGAATGCAAGATAATTTATCTCATCCTGCTGTTGTTTCATCCTCGTTATGTCTTTTACCATTACATAACTCCCAAAGGTTTGTCCTTCTATCATAATAGGAACTATAGTGACATACCAAAAGAGTATGTCCTTCTCATTGTTATTTTTCACACGTAACTGTAACGAAGATGAACTACATCGTTTTCCTTTCTTTATAGCCGATTCCAATTCAGATTTATCCTCATCTAAAAAAATAGAGAAGCACTCTTTCCCTATTAATACAGCACTGTCTTTTCCTAATAACATACTTCCAGCCTGGTTTATATTTAATACGGTACCATTTGAATCAATCGTTAATATAGGATCCGGATGATACTCATATAGTGACTTAAATCTCTCTTGATTTTTTACCAAATCATTAGATTTGTTTATTAAATCCATTGTTCTTTGAGATACTGTTTGTTCTAATTGATTATTAAACACTTTTAATGTTTCAGTTAAATCTTTGTTTTGCATTCGTACGATTGTATGACGAATCAGTACAAATACAAAAGCAATACAATTTCCCATAATCAGTGTAGATGAAGAAGTTTGCTCTTTCAAAGTAAAGCCAATTAAAACTGTAACTGCAAGATAAGGGAAAATGACAAGAATTTTCTTTCCAAATGTCGGATTAATAATAAAATAATTTCTTTTAGAAGATGCATTCTTTGGAATTGTAGCAGCAATAGCGATAAATAATAGGAAAACTCTATACAAACACCTTAATAATATAACTGAACGATCTGATAAATCGTCTTGTAAATAAAAATACAAGTAGTCCGTAATAGCCAATCCGGTTAATACTAGGATAAAAATAAACAATTTACTTTTTGTATTGAAAATAGCTGGTCGAAAGATTAGGGTAACTCCAAGTAATAGAAGCAATAAATCTAAAATCGGAAAAATAAATGAGAGAAAAACATCTCCAATTGATAAAAATAAGATATTTGCAGAAGGTTTATTAAATAGGTACCACTCTAATGTAAAAATAGCAGTAACAACAATACATAAATCACAAAGTAAATACGCTTTCTCCCACTTGTTACATTCCATCATGATTTTATAAAAGAACGCAAAGAGAAAGAAGAATAAGAAAAACAACAAAAATACATCAGAGATATTAAAATTTTGTATTGGCAATTCCACATTAAGTACTTGAAAAGCGGATATGAAATTCCCTATCAAGAAACACCCTATTGCAATAATAATGCAAACCCAGAATACTTCTAACTTAATTTTTCTAGCTAATATAGAATACAGTAATGAGATAAACACAGTAGTTTCAATGACTAAAGATGATAGTCGGATATTAAAATCTGATACGAAATAATGATTCGGAAAAACAAATAAAAATATAAAGCAAAAGCTTATATAAGCTATTAAAGCCAATATCAATACATAAAATTGCACATATGCATGTTTACGCAATGGACTCACCTTCTTGAGTTTTTTCTATACTTTTATTAAAAAATGTCTTGATAGTGGCACAACTCCTACTAATTAAAATGTGTGCCACCTATTATCCATATTATGACCTTTTTAAAAGATTTCTTTCTACATACAACAGTCTTGTTAATTTTTTGTATATGTTTACAATTTTTAATACCGAGGATTCCAAAAAGGATAAGTTGAAAAATGTAGTTTTTTAAGTGTTTGTGCATAGTAAATTTGGATGGTACAACTTAACTACTCTTTAAATATGAGATAGAATATAATCCTCTATTGGATTATATTTAGTTGCTAACTATCACACTTAAAAGAAATGAAAATATACTATCATTAACATGGAAATTCGAATTAATTTACGAAACTAACTGTAACTATTATAGTTACAACCAAGATTGATGTCAATTTCAAATCTCTCCCCTTTTAATGGACAAAAGGCATGAAATATTGAACAATAATACGATATTTATAAAAAGAAGGTAATGTTTTATTTCCTTACTCAAAGAATTATAAATGATTTAGGATTAGGTGAAGCTGATTCTGATATTGCATCTCAAAAAAGAATGTTACTCTAAAAATAGAATTATGAAAGGAATGATGGATGAATAATGATTAACTAATTTATATTTTAAGTTGAATTTTATAACTTCAAACTACAAAATATAGGGTTAGTCTATCCATTTTTAAAATTCAGTTCATACTTTATTTGTCATGATTCAAATAATTAATAAGTACTTATTAATTATAGACGAAAGACTAATCCTTCCGATTACAAATTGGGGGATTTTTTTATTCCCGTTTTATGTTAGTTGAAACTTATTAATTGTTACATACACCTAACAAATAAAGGAGCGAAAAAAATGAGTACTTCAGACACTATTATTACACATGTAATGCTCTATATAAGTCGTTAATATCCATCAAACTTATATAGAGGAATTAAAAAATGGATGGATGTTCCTCCTTTATATGAAACGTTTCGATATATAAAGGAAGAATTATTATGTCAATGATAAAAGTTCAAGACTTAACTTTTTCATACCCACGTAGCTTTGATACTATTTTTGAAGGTGTAAACTTCCAAATAGATACGGATTGGAAACTGAGATTTATCGGTAGAAACGGACGAGGTAAAACGACATTCTTTAATTTATTGTTAGGGAATTATGAGTATAGTGGGAAAATCCTTGCTTCGGTAGAATTCAATTATTTCCCCTATCCTGTTGCAGATAAGAACAAACTTACTCATGAAATCCTTGAAGAAATTTGTCCCCAAGCAGAAGATTGGGAATTTCTACGTGAAATATTCTATAAAAAGCTCATTTATATATATGGGACGAACCACTAAATTTTATAGATATCTATTCGCGTATGCAGATTGAAGAGCTTATTCAACAATTTAATCCCACAATGGTTATTGTTGAGCATGATAAGGTATTTCAACAAACAGTTGCAACAAAAACTATATCTATGTAGCTCAAAGCGAACACTTGAAAATATAATCAGTACATCGAATCATTAACTGAAAAATACTTTGATAAAATGATGAAAAAGGCCTAGTTTCTCTATAATACATTGAGAAATTAGGCCTTTTAATAAGAAAAGTAGGATTCTTAAACATTAAATACAGTTTAACTTTTCAATTCTATTTTCACAGATTCATATATTCTTCTAAAGTCAGGTTTTTCTTATATATATTTTCAGCAATATGTCCTACATAGCGAATATGCCAAGGTTCATATGCATAACCTGTAATACTTTCCTTCCCCTTAGAATAACGAATGATAAATCCTGCACGATGCGCGTTTTCTTTCAACCATTCGCCTTCCTTCGTGTTCGCAAACGCTAGCTCTAGTTCATTATTTGCACTTTTAGATGAAACGTCCATCGTTAATCCTGTTTGATGTTCACTATGTCCAGGCTTTGCCGAGAAACGATCCGTATGCTCTTGTCCTTTCTTTTTAACATTGTTGGCATACAGAGTTTTTTGATATTCATAGGAACGAAACCCTGAAACAGCATTCAACTGGATCCCCTCTTGCTTAGCTAGAAGGAATAACTTTTCTAGCGCTTCAGCTGCTTCTTTACGAAGATAACTCTTTTCTACCGTTCCACTAAATGAGAATGGTACATTCGGTACTACTAAATCCTTTGGCTTATAGTCTTCGGGCAATCCATATTCCTTATTTACTACAGCCTGTATACTAGCAAAAGAACTTGCTATCTTATTTGAAGTCCCATTTTGCTTACTATTATTCTCATTATTTATGGAGTTTTCACGAGTTTCATAATTTGTCTTTTCTGGTTCTTTACCAATAGATTGATTGGTGTAAACGATAAAGACACCTAGTATCACAATCATACAAGTGAAAATCCCTACTAATTTAATTCTCATTATTCATTTCCTTCCTAACACGCTTACTGTTTCTCGTTCATCATACTTGAACCATATCAAATCCATATTAATTTGACGTGAACTTTTCTTCATACAGTATTCCTTACTAAAATGACAGTATATCTTCCTATTTCTTTGCCACTCTTAAGATTCCAATATATAAAATCCATTCTATTCCTACATATAGAAAAACAATCTGAAAATTTGTATAATAAGATGAAAAGTGTAGCATTCTATTATAGAAAGGTCTTGGTATGATGCTAGGTATTCATGTAAAAAAAACAAAGGAAGAGTTAATTATTTCATGGCAGTTGGCGAAGGTTACGATTCCATTAGGTGATGTGATTGAGGTTACCGAAGATTCTACCTATGCTGGCGTTGAAGAATCAAATGTGATTCGTATTGGAACAGCATATGGTACAACGGATCGTATTTTAATTAAAACGGTAAAACAAAATTATGTATTATTTACTACGAATAAATTTTCGATTTTAAATGCTATTCACGCTTAAAATCGAATGTCCAAACTGACTCAAACAAAATCCGAGTTAAGTTCAAAAATGAAAGGTCTTCTAATTATTAGAAGACCTTCTTTGTAAAAATGATATAGTTATTATGCGTTTCTACGTTTGATAAATAATACAGTTCCAAGAGCTAATAATAAAAGGCCAACGCCCATTGAGATCCACATGGATAAATCTCCACCTGTAACTGGTAATATTCCTGATTTTAATGTCTTTTCTGCTTTTTGTTGTTCTGGTGTTGGAATGCTTTTATCTGGATGCGGCTGATCTGGTTTTGGTTGATTAGGTTTTGGTTGTTCCGGTTTTGGTTGTTCCGGTTTTGGTTGTTCCGGTTTTACTTCTTTAAATTTCACTGTTTGCCCCTTATCTTCGATGTCAACATGTATAGCTACCAAGACATTATCTTGATACAATTCTTCAAACACTACCACTTCTTTACCTTGTAATGCAGAAGCATTAAATGTGAAATCTAGTGTGATAGAACCATTTTTTTCTTTTGCTGTAAATTTAGATTCTACTGTTACTTCTTTACCATCAACTACTAATGGTTTTTTTGTTGCTTTATCCATTAGTTTGCCTTTTACAACGTACTCTTTACCTACGATTAAGTCTTTGTATTCCACTTTATCTTGGATTGTTACAAATTTAGAAGCATCTAACTCTTTAGAACCATCAGCTTTGTTTGTAGCTGTCGTTTTAATAGAAGGCTCTACAAATCGAACTGTTTGACCTACATCGTTAATGTCAGCGTGAGTTGCTATTACTTGACCTTCATGTAACAAGTCTTCAAACACGACTACTTCTCTTCCTTGCTGCTCAGCACCAACGAAAGTAAAGTCTAATGTTACAAAACCATTCTTTTCTTTTGCAATAAATTTAGTCTCAGCTGTTACTTCTTTACCATCAATTAATAATGGTTCGTTAATAGCTTTGTTCATTAATTTTCCTTTTACAGTGTACTCTTTACCAACAACTAAGTTAGTATACTCCACTTTATCTTGGATAGTGATAGCATCCTTTGCATGAATCTCTTTTCCACCATCAGCTTTGTTTGTAGCAGTTGTTTTTACTAATGGCTTAACGAACTTAACTGTTTGACCTTTATCATTGATATCAGTATGTGTCGTAACAACTTTTCCGTCTTTCAGTAACTCTTCGAATACTACTACTTCTTTTTCTTCTAAACCAGTTGCATCAAAAGTGAAATCTAGTGTGATAGATCCGTTTGCTTCTTTTGATGTAAACTTAGTTTCAGCAGTTACTTCTTTACCATTTACAACTAATGGTTTATTAGTCTTTTTATCCATTAATTTACCTTTTAAAGTGTACTCTTTACCTACTTGTAGGTCTTTGTATTCCACTTTATCTTGGATTGTTACAGACTTAGAAGTGTGCATTTCTTTTGTGTCATCTGTTTTATCAGTAGCTGTTGTTTTTATTGAAGGAATCTTTTCATCTTTGACAATATGTTTAATGATTTGACCATTCTCCTTGATCTCAAAAGAGAACGTTTCTTCATTCAATACATAACCTTTTGGTGCAACAGTTTCTTTATATGTGTATTTTCCAAATGGTAACTTTTCAAACTTCGCGATACCTTTATCGTCTGTTTTTCCTTTTACTACTTCTTTTCCTGCTTCATTATAAATAGTAAACTCTGCATTTGGAAGTTTGTTGTTTCCATCAGCTACATCAACTTTTGTAATTTCTAGATCACCTTTGATAAGATGATTAACTGCTAATAACTCAATAATTTTCCCATGTTCCTTTATTTCGAACACAATTGGTTCTTTAATAAGAACATAACCATTTGGAGAAGCCTTTTCTACAAATGAATATTTACCATATGCTAAATTTTTGACGTTAACTTCACCATTTTTATCTGTCTTATATTCACCAATAACTTTCCCACTTGCATCTTTTAACTCGAATACTGCACCTTCTAATTTTTTGCTGATATCTTCATTATCTACTTTAAGTAATTTTACACTACCTTTTACTTCGGTATTTTCCACTGTAAAAGTAAGTGTTTTATTGTGCTCTTTAATTTCAAAAGGATACTTTGTTTTATTTTCAATATATCCATTAAGTGTTTTTGTCTCTAAGAAATAATACTTACCATACGTAAGACCTTCAACGTTTGCAATTCCATTTTCTTTTGTTACTACTTTTTTCACTTCTTTTCCATCTTCAGTGAAGACTGTGAATTCAACATTTGGTAAAACCTTTCCTGAATCACTAAGTTTTTTAATTTCGATGTTACCTTTTACTTTATTGTTTACTACTTGAACAGCTCCTGTTTCCCCTGTTTTAACTTCAATAGTTTGTGGTTTATCACCTGAAACATAACCTGTTGGTGCTTTAATTTCTTTTACTGTATATGTACCAATTTGTAGGTTATTTAATTCTACAGTACCATCAGCACCAGTCGTGATTTTTCCAACTGATTCATTATTTGCATTAAAGACTTCAAATACTGCACCAGCTAGAACTTCCCCATTTTCTCCAACCTTTTTAATTTTTAAAGAACCAGTTGCTTCCCAATTTACTGCAAGATCACCACTAAGCTTTTCTTCATTTCTTTCTAATAATACTGTAGCATTCTGAACAGTATCCGTGCCGCGGTAAGCAATTGCTTGAACTTTAGTTAAATTAGCAGCAACACTTAAATTAAATTCACCTGTTTTTGTGTTCTTAGGAATTTGGATACGGAATTTTTCCCCAACTGAAAGCTGATCTCTCACTTCACCATTTTCACTAACAATTTTAACTCCATTAGGGGCATTTTTCGCTACTACCTTATAAGAACCACTCTTAGCATTTGTTTGCACTGTGTATAGGTTTGTTTCAAAGAACTCACCCTTTAATTCTGCTTTTTGCTTTTCAGCAGGAATCACATTCATAAAAATATCTTGCGTCTCTTCACTATTATTAGCATTACTAATAATAGCCTTAGCTGCTTTTTCAACATTTTTATTCTCATGTTTTAATTCATTTACATCAAGTTGTCCTAATGCATTCCAGACCGCAAGCTGAGTTGCATAATGCGCTTCATTTTTATTAGCTACTCCCAGCTGTTCAGTACTTTTTTGTGGGAAACCATTTAATAAGACCTTATATACTACATTATCTGTTTTCCCCATTTCAGGAAGATCTTCACCATTTGGTGATTTTAATCCAAGAGTTAAGCAATAAGCAATTTGACCACTTGAATTTTTAATAATTTCAGTTCGAATGTACTTACCTAGACTATTACTATAACTCCAGTCCATTGAATATTTTTCATGCGTCATAACTTCTGCACTAGCCCTTGGTAAAAACACATTAAGGAATAATGCCAGTACTGATAATAATGTAAAAACTCTTATAATAACTCTCTTACTCAATTCTGAAACCTCCCTAAAATAAATTTATCTGAGTATATATCGCAATATCTAAAACATTCACGAGCAACCCGATTATCATTATAAAACAACAAATTACAAATATTAAACAAAATTAGCTAAATAGTCATAAAATTTACACATTTTGATATTTTTCAAGTTTTTAAATGAGTTTACTATATACAGATTCCAAAACACGACTGCAATTAACCAGATAAATATGTATGTTAAATATGTAACTAGTAGTTCTTTTGTTCAAGTTAGTAATCTTCTATTTTATCCAACCATTACTGTAAGAAAATCCACCCAATTGCTTTTACCTAATAAATAAAAAAAGGCATCAAAAGTTTCGCTTTGTAATCATATATTTTGGCATATTTAATTATCTTTAAAAGAGGCCACTATTTAAATTACTAGTTTACTTCTTTCCATTTTATTTATAAATATGTACAATTTGTTCAACAAAAAAAGTTCCCTATTTTATATGAGGAAACTTTTTACGTAGTATGAACCTAAAAACCTAAAATCCCTATAATCTGGCGGGCCTTAGCATTATCAATATAATAATGCATCTCTAATCCTCGTCTTTCTGCACGGAGTACGGTCCCCTTTAATTTTGATAGATGCTGTGAAACAGTGGATTGCGGGAGTTTTAATATTTTCGTTAACTGTGTAACATTACACATTTTATGGTGCATTAATTCATTTACAATTTGTAATCGAACGGGATGTGCCATTACCTTTAATACATCTACATCTTCTTCACTGATTTTAACTCGATTTCTATTAGATAGTAATGTTGTCATTTCACATTCTCCTTTATTATTTATTTCTATTTTCCTATTATCCTTATAAATAGTACTTATAGATGATTACCATTTGTCCTGTTGAGAAAATATATTCTCTTTATTAAATAAAAAAGAGACCCCTATCCTGAAAAACAGTAATTACTACTTCAATGAATTAATGTCCTCTAATTTTCAGCCAAACTATATTTTAGAAAGATTATTTCACAGTCTATTACATGATTTTGAGCAAGGTTTAACATACTTTGTTAAGCGAAAAATCTATAAGAAATCTTCCTTCATTTCGCCTTATACAACTTATACTATTTATTTCTCAACACAAATAAACGAAATTAAATTCCCAATAACGATACCTTCAGCTGTTAATTCTCATTCCTTTGTGAAAGTCCCTCTCTTTAATAACAGGGACTTTTAACTTTCCCCAATTAAAAAATAGCCTTTTCATTTCATTTTCTTGTTACCTCGAATAATATGTACCCCTCTTTTAATCTATTAATTCCTTATTACACTCCTCCATTTAGATATAAGGGGAACTTCTCATTCAAAGAATAAATTATGCAACATTGCATTTGATAATCATTTTCATTGTAACTATAATGATTACAGGATTACTATTAATCCAAATATTCTACATGGAGGTTTTATTATGTTCAAAAAAATTATTGTATCTTCTATGGCGCTTACTATGTTCGGTGGAGCTACAACTATGCTAGAGGCACCTACTGCTCAAGCAGCTTCTTATAACTCAACATCATCCTCTTACTTTGATGTCACTCCTGAAGAGGCCGCGGCTTTCTATCAATCTCAAGACTATAAAAAATTAAAAGTATTTATGGATGACTTTGAAGCTAGAAATCCTTATACTCCTGGTGGGGGCTACGCTCAAGGTAGTGTACGTATGCAAAAATTCAACGATGCTCTTAGAAATGCTAAATTAACAAATGTCTACCAAGAATTTATTAGAATCTCATACTACAATCATTATCCAGAACCAAAATAATAACAACGAATAAAATATTTATTATTTCTATAACTTAGCCTAATTTTAAATGTATAGCCTAAAAATAATGATTAGAAACCAATCCTATAAGAGTGGTTTTTCTATTTCCCAATATAATTTAGCTGCATGTTAAGTCACCTTTATTTTGAAATCTTTCATAATGGACATTCTCTCATTTACACAAACTAGTAGTTTAGCGACGGAAATATCAAAATGTATTTATAAGTGGTTGGAAGTAATTCTTTTCTGTTTCATAACAAAAAACGAGCACCCTCTCACAATTACATTGAACTGCACCCCAATTGTTAGACACCGTCTAACAATTGGAGATGCAGTTTTTCTATGGTTAAATTTACAGCTGATGAAAAAATACACATCGTTCAACGTTATTTGAACGGAAATGAAAGTTACCGAGAAATTAGTAAAGCGGTTGGTATAAGAGACACCGTAATTTTGAATTGGGTAAACCAATATAAAATTACGGTGTGGAAGCTTTTCTAAAACGGTATACAAATTACACGCAACAATTTAAACTAGACGTACTAAATTTTATGATTGAAAACGGTACGTCCTTATTTGAAACGGCAGCTATTTTTAATATTCTTGCCCCTTCAACGATTATTGTTTGGAAAAAACAATTCGAAACACAAGGAATCGCTGCCCTTCAATCAAGGAAAAAGGGGCGTCCATCCATGGAAAAAGATTCAAATAAACAATCAAAACAAACACCAGTTGAAGGTTCAGTCGAAGCACTTGAAGCACGTATTCAACAGCTTGAAATGGAAAATGAGTACTTAAAAAAGTTGAATGCCTTAGTTCAAAACAAGGAAAAATCACGAAACAGGACAAAGCACAAGTAGTCTATGAATTAAGGCATAAATATTCGGCGAAAGCACTTGTAGCGCTAGCTAACATTCCACGAAGCACGTATTATGATTTAGTAAAGAAAATGAATCGTCCGGATTTAGATGCCGATTTGAAAGCTGAAATTAAAGCGATTTATGAGGAAAATGAAGGCCGTTATGGCTACCGTCGCATTCGTGATGAGTTAACGAATCGTGGTCAAAAAGTGAATCACAAGAAGGTTCAACGCATTATGAAAGAGCTTGGATTAAAGTGTGTTGTGCGTATGAAAAAATATAAGTCTTATAAGGGGAAAGTTGGTAAAACTGCACCCAATATTTTAGCGCGCAATTTTCATGCAGATGCACCGAATCAAAAATGGGTAACAGACATCACAGAGTTTAAATTG
>NZ_JBPWGY010000004.1:0-425397 GCF_051780025.1 Bacillus cereus group sp. BceL062
CAATTTATGTCAATTTAATTAGGGATGGAAGCTATTCAAAGACACTGGGGAATGTCTTAAATTAGGGAGGAACAGCTTCGATACATATACTATAAAAGATAGATGTGACCCCCATGTGAACATAGAGTGAAAGGTATGGGGATTTGAAAAATAGTACATATAAAATTATTGTTGCAAGAGTTGTAGAGTTAAGAGAAAGATAATAGAAAGTTTTTCTGTCATAAAATGAAGTAAAGTTCGAATATAAATAAAAGTTGAAATCTATGAAAAAAAGGATTATGCTCAACTATGTTATGAGAATATAAGGTTTATCCCGCTACTTGTAGGTTCTTAAAAACCTGTATTTATGTGAGGATAGAAGCTTCACTTAATAAAGGGAGTTAGTGATATGAAAGTAACAAAAAGACAAAGTTTGTATAATCGTTTTATACAATTAAACCCACCACAAATATTAGCATTAGGTTTTTTCTGCTTAATTGTGGCCGGAGGTTTGTTATTAAAGTCACCATTCGCAACGAAAGTACATATTAGTTGGGTAGATGCTTTTTTTACAGCAACGTCGGCAGCGACTGTAACGGGTTTAGGAGTAGTAGATACTGCAAGTACGTTTACGATGTTTGGTGAAATTGTTATTATGCTTCTAATTCAAACAGGTGGTTTAGGTCTTATGACAATTGCCATTTTAATTGTTTGGGTACTAGGTAAAAAAATTGGCTTACGCCATCGATTATTAATTGGAGAAGCATTTAATCAAACAAATATAGGTGGTCTTGTAAAATTAGTAAAACGTGTCTTTATTTTTTCTATTTGTATTGAATTCATTGGAGTCATCTTTTTATCGTTTCGCTTTATTCCAGAGTTTGGTTTTGGGAAAGGTTTATACTATAGTATTTTCCATGTAATTGCTTCCTATAATAATGCGGGGTTTGCTCTTTGGCCAGATAATTTAACAAGGTATGTAGGAGACCCTATTATTAATATTGGAATTTGTTCCTTAATTGTAATAGGAGGACTCGGTTTTACCGTATTAATTGATATATGGTATAGTCGTAGTTTTCGAAAATTATCACTTCACTCAAAAATAATGATTATTGGAACAGTAGCGCTAAATGTTATAGCAATGATTGTGATTTTTGTATTGGAATATAATAATGTGAAGACGTTAGGGAATTTATCTTTAAATGAAAAGTTATGGGCGTCTTTCTTTCAAGGTATTACACCTCGTACAGCTGGTTTTAATACAGTTGACTATGGAGGGATGGAAGAATCATCTATATTATTTACGATGGTTTTAATGTTTATCGGTGCAGGAAGTGTATCGACGGGTGGAGGTATTAAATTAACGACGTTTGTTATTTTAATTACATCTGTCCTTTCTTTCTTTAGAAAGAAGGAGGAAATTGTTTTATTTCAGCGTACAATTAAAATGTCGACAGTAACGAGAGCGTTAGCAATTGTCGTTGCCAGTCAAATACTTATTTTTACAGCAGTATTTGTATTAATGCTTACAGAAGACTTTAGCTTTATTCAGCTACTATTTGAGACAATTTCAGCATTTGGCACAGTTGGATTAACGATGGGGATTACTGCGAAGCTATCAGCATTTGGAAAATGTATTATTATGTTTGTTATGTTTTGTGGATTAATTGGACCGCTAACACTTGTGTTTTCTTTAGCACGCCCAGCAAAACAAAAAATAAAATATCCATCAGAAGATGTATTTACAGGATAAGGTATCTCGCATAAAGCGAGATACCTTTTTCTTTTTAAAAAAGGGAGAACAATAAACCGATAAGTGCTACACGGAATAAAATCGCGATGAGTGCAGCAATTCCACCAACAATGGCAGCGATACCACCAGTTACAGTAGCTCCGCGATTATAAGCGTAAATTCCTAGTAACACAGAAACAAGACCAAATAGTGTTGGGAAGGTGAAGAGTGATAATATAGATAAGGCAAGAGCGATAAAACCGGCAGTTGATCCAGCGGCAGACGATCTTACATCATCTTTATCTTCTTTCTTATCGTAATCATAATCAATGCGCTGTGGTGCAACTTCAGCTGCATATTCTTCTTTATAGTCACTATAATCACTATCTATTCTATCTCTTTTTTTGTAATCATCAAATTTCTCAGTCAAAGTCATGACTCCTTTCATAACAAGGTTCAATAGTAGTATGTATCTCTTTTTCTTTTTTATCCGAGGATAGGCAGGGAGTAATATCCATGTAGAAGAAAATTGTTTTTTTGAAATAGGAAAAGTTAGTATGACTTCCTCTATTTTGGAAAGTATAAAAAGGAATAATGAGGAAAGGGTGCAGTACATAATGGAACATCCAATTGAAAATTTAATGAAAACAGCGATGACAAATTTAAAAGAGATGGTAGATGTAAATACGATTGTTGGAAGTCCGGTTTCGACAGCTGACGGAAATGTAGTATTAACAGTATCTCAAGTGGCGTTTGGTTTTGGAGCTGGTGGAAGTGACTTTAAAGGGGATTTCATTACTGAAAAACATAATGGTGGACAAGGTCAGCATAAAGAGAATAAGTCAGGGCATCCATTTGGAGGCGGAAGTGGGGCTGGGGTTTCCATTAGTCCCGTTGCTTTTTTAGTAGTTGGTTCTAACGGAGTACAAGTATTGCATCTTAACAGTAGTACACATTTAATTGAAAAAGCTTTAAACACTGTACCAAGTACTGTAGATAAATTTGTGAATGGTCGTCAAAAGTGAACTTGCAATTTTTAGGAATTGTGATATATTAGAAAAAGTGCGCTTTAGGATGATCGGAATAATTGAAATGTAAATATATAATAAGATGTGTGGAATAAGGGAGAGGAATGTATGATTAATATTAAAAACTTAGTAGTTGGCTTATTTATGTTAGTAAGCGGCTTTGTTGTATATGTAATAAAAGAAAAAGCTCCATTCTAAAACAGACAAACCGTTACTGTCTGTTTTTAATTTGTAAAAAATATTGACAAGTTACCGAATTGGTGTTAGAATTTTAATTCGTGTCTCGGTTACAGCTAGTGTAAAGTAAATATCTCTTATGAATACAATACGAAAAGTTTGCGAAAGATCGGGTAATTTTATCAACAACTTTTGTGAACAAACCCTATAAATTGTATTTGTAAGCCATATATGTATACTAGTGAATCAAGGAGCGGTCATTGGAACCGTAATGATGAGAGAGAGGTAGGGCTTTCATCCAGTATATGTTACTTTCCCGTTAGGTGAATATAAAAAAGAGGACTCCTTTTTTAAAAGGAGTCCTCTTTCTTTTGTGTGTTATACCATAATGAGAAATGACTTTTAAATGCGGTTCTCAACTTGCTGACAAATTTCATCTGTTGTTAAACCATGAGCTGTAATTATCGATCCTTTTATTGATGTATCTGCAATCCCCATCACATTAGAATCTTGCCCAGTTACAACACAACAATCGCAGCCTTGTGCATCATGTTCTGAGTTAAGTGTAACGACTTCATGTCCTTGTTGCTGAAGAGCTTGTTGAACATCTGTTAATGAGTTTTCAACGCCAATTCTAGCCATAATTCTCACCTCCTACCATCTAGTTGCTAGTATGCTCAAGTCTATAGCATATATTTATGAAAAGATGGTAGGAAGCATATATTTGTTTAGTCGTTATAAACACCAGTAAGCATTTGACTAACGAATTGATCGTTTAATGTATCCTGTGCGGAAGAAGGATTAGATTGAATATCGATTGAAGCGATAAAATTATTATGTTCTTTGTTATTCGGTTCTACCTCTACATAATTATCGAATTTACAAAAACCTTTCGTATCCATTAGATCAAATAGTTGTAGCATTTCAACTACCTCTTGTCTCGTTCCTTTAATTTGTACACATGCCATATTTATTTCCTCCTTCATTTTGACAAATTGTTTTTTAAAAATAGGATTATGATTTCGAAATAAAAATTATGAATGTTATTTTTACACAGCACTAATTTTTTTATTTTCCCCCTTTTTCAGCAAAAGTCGTTATATATTCCCGAATTTATAAAATCGGACGTCCGTTTATTGAATACAATAGATTCGTACCTCTTAGAGAAAATCCTTCTTTTAAACAAATATTTTTTTTAGTGGAAATTGGCGAAAAAAATTTTTGACTTTTTGTAAACGTTAACAATGTTGTTAAATCAATATAATTAAAGATGTACGTACGATTAAAAATTAAAAATTTTCTAAAAATTTACTTGATTTATTTAGAAAGGAGAGTAAACTAGGAAACAATAAAAAATTCATAGAACATAGGAGGCGCTTTCCAGTGAACGAACAATGGATTTTCTTAAATGGAGAATTTGTTCCAAAAGACGAAGCAAAAGTTTCAGTATATGATCATGGCTATTTATATGGCGATGGAGTGTTTGAAGGCATTAGGGTTTATAGCGGTAATGTTTTCCGTTTGAGAGAGCATCTTGTCCGGTTATATGAATCAGCGAAATCCATCATGTTAGAAATTCCATATTCGTTAGATGAAGTAACGAATATTGTTGTTGAGACGATTCGACAAAATAAATTATCTAATGGATACATTCGCCTTGTTGTATCGAGAGGAGCAGGAAATCTTGGGTTAGATCCTGATTCTTGTAAGACACCGAATGTAGTAGTAATTGCAGAACAACTATCTTTATTCCCACAAGAATATTATGAAAAGGGGATTCCAGTTGTAACAGTTGCAACGCGCCGAAATCGACCAGATGTTTTATCACCTCAAGTAAAATCTTTAAATTATTTAAACAATATTTTAGTTCGTATTGAAGCGAAATTAGCTGGAGTACAAGAAGCACTTATGTTAAATGATCAAGGATACGTAGCTGAAGGTTCAGGAGATAACGTATTTATTGTAAAAGGAAATAAATTAATTACACCACCAAGTTCTGCTGGAGCGTTAGAAGGTATTACACGAAACGCAATTTTAGAAATCGGCGAAAAACTTGGGTATGACGTAAGAGAAGAGTTATTTACAAGGCACGATGTATATGTAGCTGATGAAGTATTTTTAACAGGAACAGCTGCTGAAGTTATTGCTGTTACGACAGTAGATGGTAGGACGATTGGTTTAGGAAAAACGGGACTACATACGAATCGTTTACTAGAAGAATTCCGTAAATTAGTTGTAGAAGATGGAGAGAAAATTTACGAAGAAAATAAAGTTGGATAATAACTCTTTATGAAATGAGAAAGCGTTGATAGGGAGGAGTAGTTGATTGTGAAGCCTCACAGAGAGTCGGTGGTTGCTGGAAACCGATGGTTCACGTCGACGAACATCGCCTTTGAGTGCTAAGCTGAAGCATTTGGTTAGGCTTAGACGGTAGCTCCGTTATTAGCTAGACTCATTTATGGGTCACTGAGGCAAGAGTATTCTTGCGAAGAAGGGTGGTACCGCGAAATCTTTCGTCCCTTCAGCACATAGCTGGAGTGTGGACGTAGGATTTTTTTTATTTATAAATTTTTTTTAAAGGGGGCTTATAAGAACAATGTCTTCAAAAACGGAAGAGAAACTGGCAACTGGTGCACAGCTATTGTTAGAAGCGCTAGAAAAGGAAGGCGTAGAAGTGATTTTCGGTTATCCGGGTGGTGCCGTTTTACCTCTTTATGATGCGCTTTATGACTGTGAAATTCCGCATATTTTAACAAGGCATGAGCAAGGGGCCATTCATGCAGCTGAAGGGTATGCCAGAATTACTGGAAATCCAGGGGTTGTAATTGCAACAAGCGGGCCTGGTGCTACAAATGTTATTACTGGTCTAGCTGATGCGATGATTGATTCATTGCCACTTGTTGTATTTACAGGGCAAGTAGCAACAACGTTAATTGGAAGTGATGCTTTCCAAGAAGCGGATATTATGGGGCTTACGATGCCAGTGACAAAACATAATTATCAAGTGCGAAAGGCCTCGGATTTACCTCGAATTATTAAAGAAGCATTTCATATCGCTAGAACAGGAAGACCAGGTCCAGTCGTAATTGATCTTCCGAAAGATATGGTAGTAGAACAAGGGGAACGATGTAGTGACGTGCAAATGGATTTACCAGGGTACAACCCTAATTATGAACCGAATCTACTCCAAATAAACAAATTATTACAAGCAATTGAGATTTCAAAAAAACCGTTAATTTTAGCTGGAGCAGGTGTATTGCATGCGAAAGCTTCGAAAGAATTAACAAGTTTTGCTCGTAAATATGAAATTCCTGTTGTGCATACGTTACTTGGTCTTGGTGGTTTTCCGCCAGATGATGGACTATTTCTAGGGATGGGAGGAATGCATGGTTCTTACACAGCCAATATGGCGCTATATGAATGCGACTTACTGATCAATATTGGGGCGAGATTTGATGATCGTCTTACTGGGAATTTAGCTTATTTTGCTAAAGAGGCGACTGTTGCACATATCGATATTGATCCAGCAGAAATCGGAAAAAATGTGCCGACTGAAATTCCTATTGTTGCAAGTGCTAAGCGAGCTTTGAAAGTATTACTTCAATCAGAAGGGAAGAAAGAAAATCATCATGAATGGCTCATTTTATTAAAGGGTAGAAAAGAAAAATATCCACTCTCTTACAAACGAAATCCTGAAAGTATTAAACCTCAATACGCAATTGATATGCTATATGAAATTACGAAAGGAGAAGCGATTGTAACAACAGACGTTGGGCAACATCAAATGTGGGCAGCGCAATATTATCCGTTGAAAAATCCAGATAAATGGGTAACTTCTGGAGGATTAGGAACGATGGGATTCGGATTTCCAGCAGCAATTGGTGCACAAATTGCAAAGCCAGAAGAACTAGTTATTGCAATTGTAGGTGACGCTGGGTTTCAAATGACTCTGCAAGAATTAAGTGTCTTAAAAGAACATTCTTTGCCTGTTAAAGTTTTTATTTTAAATAATGAAGCTTTAGGAATGGTAAGACAATGGCAAGATGAATTTTATAATCAAAGATATTCGCACTCTTTACTATCGTGCCAACCAGATTTCGTCGCTCTTGCGAATGCGTATGGCATAAAAGGAATTCGCATAGATGATCCACTTCTTGCAAAGAAGCAAATACAGCATGCGATTGAATTACAAGAGCCATTCGTAATTGATTGCCGTGTACTTCAATCAGAAAAGGTAATGCCGATGGTTGCGCCAGGGAAAGGTGTTCACCAAATGGAGGGAGTGGAAAAAAGGTGAAGAGAATTGTTACAGCAACAGTTCGAAATCAAAGTGGTGTGTTAAACCGAATTACAGGTGTTATGACACGAAGACATTTTAATATTGAAAGTATTTCAGTAGGTCATACGGAATCATCGGACATATCGCGGATGACGATTGTTGTACACGTTGAAAATGAACAGCAAGTGGAGCAGTTAATTAAACAACTTCATAAACAAATTGATGTTTTGAAAGTATCAGATATTACAGAAGAAGCAATGATTGCTAGAGAATTGGCACTTATTAAAGTCGCAACGTCTGTAGCAAGAGCAGAATTATATAGTTTAATTGAGCCATTTCGAGCCGCTGTAATAGATGTTGGGAAGGATTCCATAGTTGTGCAAGTAACAGGTACGCAGGAGAAGGTAGAAGCGTTAATTGAATTACTTCGTCCATACGGTTTGAAAGAAATTGCTAGAACAGGTGTAACAGCATTTACACGTAGTATGAAAAAGCAAGATAAGCAAGTTATGTTAATTCAATAATCATTTAAATATAGGGGGAAATGAAAATGGCAAAAGTATATTATGAAAAAGATGTAACGGTAAATGTATTAAAAGAAAAGAAAGTTGCGATCATCGGATACGGCTCACAAGGTCATGCGCATGCACAAAACTTACGTGATAACGGATTTGATGTAGTAGTAGGTTTAAGAAAAGGCAAGTCTTGGGATAAAGCGAAAGAAGATGCATTTTCTGTATATACAGTAGCAGAAGCAGCAAAACAGGCGGATGTAGTAATGATTTTATTACCTGATGAACTGCAACCAGAGGTATATGAAGCTGAAATTGCACCAAATCTACAGGCCGGAAACTCTCTCGTGTTCGCACATGGATTTAATGTTCACTTTGATCAAGTGAAACCACCAGCGAATGTAGATGTATTTCTAGTAGCACCAAAAGGTCCAGGACATTTAGTGCGCCGTACGTTTAGTGAGGGCGGTGCGGTTCCAGCGCTGTTTGCAGTATATCAAGATGCAACAGGAGTTGCTACTGAAAAGGCACTTTCTTATGCAGATGGAATTGGAGCGACGAGAGCTGGAGTATTAGAAACGACGTTTAAAGAAGAAACAGAAACAGATTTATTTGGCGAGCAAGCAGTACTTTGTGGTGGAGTGACTGCACTTGTAAAAGCAGGGTTTGAAACGCTAGTTGATGCAGGATACCAGCCTGAACTTGCATATTTTGAATGTTTACATGAACTGAAACTTATTGTTGATCTTATGTACGAAGGTGGTCTTGAAAATATGAGATATTCTGTTTCAGATACAGCGCAGTGGGGAGACTTCGTATCAGGACCACGTGTTGTTACGGAAGATACGAAGAAAGCGATGGGTGAAGTACTAGCTGAAATTCAAGATGGTACTTTTGCAAGAGGATGGATTGCAGAGCATAAAGCAGGAAGACCAAATTTCCATGCGACAAATGAGAAAGAAAATGAACATGAAATTGAAGTAGTTGGACATAAATTACGTGAAATGATGCCTTTCGTACAACCGCGTGTAAAGGTAGGGATTAAATAATATGAAGCAGGTTTTGTTCATGGATACGACGCTACGTGATGGCGAACAATCACCAGGAGTGAATTTAAATGAACAAGAGAAATTGCAAATTGCAAGGCAATTAGAGAGACTTGGTATTCATGTAATGGAAGCTGGCTTTGCAGCAGCTTCCGAAGGCGATTTTCAATCGGTAAAGCGCATCGCAAATACCATTCAAAATGCTACAGTTATGAGTTTAGCTAGAGCGAAAGAAAGTGATATTCGAAGAGCATATGAAGCTGTGAAAGGTGCCGTATCTCCTCGTTTACATGTATTTTTAGCTACGAGTGATATTCATATGAAATATAAACTTTGTATGTCAAAAGAAGATGTGTTAGATAGTATTTATCGCTCGGTTACGCTTGGGAGATCTTTATTTCCGACAGTGCAATTTTCTGCAGAAGATGCGACAAGAACATCAAGAGATTTTTTAGCTGAAGCAGTAGAAGTTGCGATTCGTGCAGGAGCGAATGTAATTAATATTCCGGATACAGTTGGATATACGAACCCAGAAGAATACTATTCCTTATTTAAATACTTACAAGA
Organism: Bacillus cereus group sp. BceL062; assembly: GCF_051780025.1. Lineage (NCBI taxonomy): Bacteria > Bacillati > Bacillota > Bacilli > Caryophanales > Bacillaceae > Bacillus > Bacillus cereus group sp. BceL062. The sequence continues at coordinate 9,321 of NZ_JBPWGY010000004.1, forward strand.
ATCCGTTCCTTCATATGAAAAAGCGATTTTCTCTTGTCATTGCCACGATGATCTTGGGATGGCGGTGGCAAATTCGTTAGCTGCGGTTGAAGGTGGAGCACTGCAAGTAGAAGGAACGATTAATGGCATTGGAGAAAGAGCAGGGAATGCTGCATTAGAGGAGGTCGCAGTTGCTCTTCATATTAGAAAAGATTTCTATAAGGCGGAGCCTTCGATGGCGCTAAAAGAGATTAAATCGACAAGTACATTAGTAAGTAGGTTAACGGGTATGGTTGTACCGAAAAATAAAGCGATTGTGGGAGCAAATGCTTTCGCTCACGAATCAGGCATTCATCAAGATGGTGTTTTAAAAGAAGTGACAACATATGAAATCATTGAACCAGCACTTATAGGAGAATCTCAAAACCTATTTGTACTTGGCAAACATTCTGGGCGTCACGCATTTACAGAAAAAATGAAAGAACTAGGCTATGAATTTACAAACGAAGAACGCGATGTGGTGTTTGAAGCGTTTAAAAAATTAGCTGATCGTAAAAAGGAAATTACGGAAGAAGATCTACGTGCACTTATGCTTGGTGAAGCAGCTTTTGCAGCGCAGCAATATAACATTACGCAATTGCAAGTACACTTCGTATCGAATAGTACACAGTGTGCGACAGTTGTATTGAAAGATGAGGCGGGAACTATATACGAAGATGCAGCGACTGGTTCTGGAAGTATTGAAGCAATATACAATGCAATCCAAAGAATTTTAGGATTAGAATGTGAATTGGCAGATTATCGCATACAATCTATTACACAAGGTCAAGACGCACTTGCTCATGTTCATGTTGAATTAAAAGAAGGAACGCATCAAGTATCAGGTTTTGGTGTTGCGCAAGACGTATTGGAAGCATCGGCGAGAGCATATGTTCATGCAGCTGGAAAATTGAAATCGTTTATAGCGCTTGTAAAATAAGGGTTTGATAGGTGAGTGAAGCTTTCCTCACCTATCAAAAAAGTTCTGAAAATTCAGTTAAAAGGAGTGTTAAAATTGGAAAAACGTATCGTTTGTTTAGCTGGTGATGGTGTCGGCCCGGAAATTATGGAAAGTGCAAAGGAAGTATTGCATATGGTAGAGAGACTATATGGGCATCATTTTCATTTGCAAGATGAGCACTTTGGTGGTGTTGCTATTGATTTAACGGGGCAACCATTACCACAGCGAACACTTGCCGCTTGTTTAGCGAGTGATGCGGTTTTACTTGGGGCAGTTGGTGGACCTCGTTGGGATGGTGCGAAAGAAAGACCGGAGAAAGGATTATTAGCTTTAAGAAAAGGACTTGGTGTATTTGCGAATGTTCGCCCTGTAACGGTAGAAAGCTCAACTTCGCATTTATCCCCATTAAAAAATGCTGATGAAATTGACTTCGTTGTCGTTCGTGAATTAACAGGTGGTATTTATTTTTCTTATCCGAAAGAGCGAACGGAAGAAGTCGCAACGGATACACTTACGTATCATCGTCATGAAATTGAACGTATCGTTTCTTATGCTTTTCAATTAGCGAGTAAGAGATCGAAAAAAGTAACGTCTATTGATAAGGCGAATGTTTTAGAATCTAGTAAATTATGGAGAACTGTTACGGAAGAAGTCGCTCTTCGTTATCCTCATGTTGAGTTAGAGCATATTTTAGTAGATGCAGCTGCTATGGAGTTAATTCGGAACCCAAAGAGATTTGATGTTATCGTAACAGAGAATTTGTTTGGTGATATTTTAAGTGATGAGGCTTCTGTATTAGCAGGATCATTAGGAATGCTTCCATCAGCGAGTCATGCGGAAAACGGGCCATCTTTATATGAGCCTATTCACGGTTCAGCACCGGATATTGCAGGGAAAAATAAAGTAAATCCAATTGCGATGATGCGTTCGGTTGCGATGATGCTTGGGCAATCATTTGGATTAACGAGAGAAGGATATGCGATTGAAGAGGCAATTTCTGCAGTTCTTCAATCTGGAAAATGTACAGTTGATATTGGGGGAGATGAGACGACAACTTCATTTACGAAGGCGGTTGTTCAAGAAATGGAAGAGCAGGCACTAGTAGGGAGAGGAAGATAATGGGGAAAAGGTTGCTAGATAAACTTTGGGAAAGACATGTAGTTACAACAAATGAAAATGGATTGGATTTATTATATATTGATCTTCATCTCGTTCATGAAGTAACTTCACCGCAAGCCTTTGAAGGCTTGCGGCTTGCAAATCGAACTGTTCGGAGACCGGAATTAACGTTTGCAACGATGGATCATAATATTCCAACGAAAGATGTTTGGAATATTACCGATCGCATTGCGAAGCAGCAATTGGATACACTTCGTGAAAATTGTAAACAATTTGAGGTGCGATTAGCTGATATTGGTGATGAAGAGCAAGGAATCGTTCATGTTATCGGGCCGGAACTTGGACTCACACAACCAGGGAAAACGATTGTTTGTGGTGATAGCCATACAGCAACTCACGGTGCTTTCGGCGCGCTAGCGTTTGGTATTGGTACGAGTGAAGTGGAACATGTATTAGCAACTCAAACGTTGTGGCAACGAAAACCGAAAGCGATGGGGATTGAATTAACAGGAAAGTTACCGAAAGGCGTTTATGCAAAGGATATTATTTTACATCTTCTCTCAAAGTACGGTGTAGCGGTTGGGACTGGGTATGTAATGGAATTCTACGGAGAGACGATTCGTGATATGGGAATGGAAGAGAGAATGACACTTTGTAATATGGCAATTGAAGGAGGAGCGAAAGCAGGCATTATTGCACCGGATGAAAAAACATTTTCTTATGTAAAAGGGCGTAAATATGCACCAAAAGACTATGAATCTTTCACGGAAAAATGTTCGGAGCTTTATACGGATTCAGATGCAATTTATGATTTACATATTTCAATAGATGTTACGAGTCTAGCTCCATACGTAACTTGGGGAACAAATCCTAGTATGGGTGTCCCTATTGATGAAAAGTTACCAGAAAAGCATAACGAAAATGATGAAAGAGCATTTTCATATATGGGATTGAGCCCTGGACAAAGTACGTTTGAAATTCCTGTTAAGCATGTCTTTATTGGTTCTTGTACAAATTCACGTTTATCTGACTTAGAAATTGCTGCATCTGTTGTAAAAGGGAAAAAGGTAAAAGAAGGTGTGCGAGCACTCGTTGTACCAGGATCAAAAAGTGTGAGAGAGCGGGCAATGCAAAAAGGCTTACATCACATATTTGAAGAAGCGGGGTTTGAATGGAGAGAGCCTGGATGTTCAATGTGCCTTGGGATGAATCCAGATCAAGTACCTGAAGGAGAACATTGTGCGTCTACTTCAAATCGTAATTTTGAAGGAAGGCAAGGGAAAGGGGCAAGAACACATTTAGTAAGTCCAGCTATGGCAGCAGCAGCTGCATTATATGGGCATTTTGTTGATATTAGAAAGGAGAGTTACGATGGAGCCATTTCGTATTCATAAAGGTACTGCCGCAGTACTTATGAATGATAACATTGATACAGATCAAATTATTCCGAAACAATACTTAAAGAGAATTGAAAGGACAGGATTTGGAAAGTATTTATTTGATGAGTGGCGTTACGATAATGAGCGCCATGAAAATCCTAATTTTCCCCTTAATGCACAAGAACGAAAGGGAGCAAGTATATTAATTACAGGTGATAATTTTGGATGCGGTTCTTCAAGAGAGCATGCTCCGTGGGCCCTTGCTGATTATGGTTTCCGCGTTATTATCGCAGGGGGATTTGCAGATATTTTTTATATGAATTGTATGAAAAATGGTATGTTACCGATTGTAATGGATAAAGAGATGCGTGAACAACTTGCTACAATAAATGTGAGAGATCAAATGGAAGTCGATTTAGAGAATGAAGTCATTACTACAAATACGCACAGGTTTCATTTTACAATCGAGAAAATGTGGAAAGAAAAATTATTAAATGGTCTAGATGAAATTGCCATTACGATGCAATATGAACAAGAAATTGAAGAGTATGAAAGAAAAGTAGCTTTATATTAAGAAATAACGGAATATTAAAAATGTATTTACATTCAGAATTAACTGTTATATACTATGGAAAAATCAGAGGAGAAAGGGAGTAAGTATTATGAATATCGTACAATCTATTAAAATGCTTACACAACTACATCATCATACATGAAACCCTTGAACCTAACGTGAAAACGTGTAGGCACAAGGGTTATTCCCGTTGTACCTACACTCTACTAAAGAGCCTTGTAGGTATTTTGTCTACAAGGCTCTTTTTATTTTCGGTTTGGGTGAATGGAGTGGGCATACATTAGAAAGGGAAGGGCGTGTGAATTCAGATGACAAAGTGGAAGCGGGCAAATCCGAATGGAACGAGAGATTACTTATTTGAAGAATGTACGTTAATTGAAGAAGTGGAACAAAAATTAAGACATACATTTTTAGAGAGAGGCTATGAGGAAATAAGGACACCTACAATTGAATTTTATGATGTGTTTGCTTTTCAAAATCGGCCGATAGATGAAGAGAAGATGTATAAATTTTTTGATGAAAAGGGACGGATTATCGTGTTACGTCCAGATATGACGATTCCTTTAGCGAGAGTAATTGGAACGCAAAGGTGGGATACGCCTCTTAAGGTGACATATAGTGGAAATGTATTTCGGGCGAATGAGTCTCTGTCTGGAAAATATAATGAAATTGTACAAAGTGGTATTGAAATTATCGGGATTGATAATATAAGAGCTGAAATTGAATGTGTGATAAGTGTAATGCAAGCACTACAAAGGTTGAAGGTACAATCTTTTACAATCGAAATTGGGCAGGTAGAGTTATATAAATGTATTGTAAAAAAGCTCTCTATTCATGATGAAGAAGAGAGAGTACTTAGAACGTATATAGAAAGCAAAAATTATGCTGCTCTCTCAAATTTTATCGGAGAAAAGAAATTAGATCGGTGCGATGAAACAGTAAAATTACTTGAGAAATTACCAAGGTTATTTGGGAATTTAGAGGTTATTGAGGAAGCTGAAAAACTCGCCTCAAGTAATGAAATGAAAATGGCCATTGCAAGAGTGAAAGAAATATATGAAGCGGTTGAAAGGCTAGGCTATGGACCTTACATATCCATTGATTTAGGCATGATTCAACATTTGGACTATTATACGGGTATTATTTTCAAAGGGTATATATATGAAATTGGAGAAGAGATTGTTAGTGGTGGAAGATACGATGAGTTAATTGGGAATTTTGGAGAGATGGTGTCAGCGGTTGGCCTCGCGGTGCAAGTAAATCAAATAGTCAAGGCACTTCAAGAGCAACAAGAATCTTATAAACGAGAGCCAATAGATATGATGATACATTATGAATTGAATAGATTAGCGGAAGCTGAAAGGTTAAGAAACTTACTTCGAAAGGACGGGAAGAATGCCCAGTTATCTTTATTCTCTAATTTAAACGACACATTTCAATTTGCAAAAAACAATAAAATAGTAACGGTCGTTGAGGCAAGGAATGAATCATTGGTGGAATATGTATGGAAAGAGAAATGGGTCGTTCAGAAAGAAGGGGAGACTTCATGCGTAACATTCAAATTGCGTTAACGAAAGGAAGATTAGAGAAACATGTTATCCCGCTGTTTGAGAAAATTGGAATTGATTGTTCAGAGCTTAAAGATAAAGGGAGAAAGCTTGTCTTTCAAAGTAAAAATACAAATATTTCATTTATTTTAGTAAAAGCGGTTGATGTTGCTACTTATGTAGAACATGGAGTAGCTGATATTGGGATCGTTGGAAAAGATATTTTAATGGAAAACGAGAAAGATATATATGAAATGTTGGATTTAGGAGTGGGTATGTGTAAATTTTGTGTCGCTTCTATTCCTACGTATAATCCGAAGAGTTACCGAAAGAAACGAATTGCTACGAAATATCCACACATCACTTCCAATTATTTTCACGAAAAGGGAGAAGATGTAGAAATCATAAAAATAGAAGGTTCTGTAGAAATTGCTCCGCTTCTTGGATTAGTAGATGCGATTGTTGATATTGTTGAAACAGGAAAAACACTACAAGAGAATGGGCTCATTGTATTTGAGGAAATGTATTCTATATCCGCTCGAATGATTGTAAATAAGGCAGCTTTAAAAACTAAAAAAGACGAAATATTCAGTATTATAAACATGATGGAGCAAGAAATTTTATCAGGGAAATAGGAGGGCTTACAATGGAGATCATTTATGAAGACTTCAAGGAGGCATTATCCAAAATAAAAGTGTTGCGAGAAAACGCTAATATAATAGAAGAAACTGTTCAAAGAAGTGTAAGGGAAATCGTTCAAAACGTAAGAGAAAGTAAAGATGAGGCTTTATCTTTCTATACAAAAAAGCTTGATGGTGCGGATGTTAAAAATTTTCGTGTAAGTGAAGAAGAAATAAAACAAGCAAGTGCGTTTGTAGAACTTTCTTTTTTAGAGGCGCTACAAGAGGCGAAAAAAAACATTATCTCATATCATGAAAAGCAAAAGAGGCAATCTATGTTTGATTGCGAAAGTGATGGGATAATTAGAGGGCAGCTCATTAGACCGTTAGAAAATGTAGGTGTATATGTGCCAGGCGGGAAGGCATCGTATCCCTCTTCAGTATTAATGAATGTATTGCCAGCCAAACTGGCAGGTGTGAAAAAAATTGTAATGGTAACACCGCCAAGGCAAGAAGGAATTGACCCGCATATATTAACTGCCGCAGGTCTTGCAGGTGTAGATGAAGTTTATATGGCTGGTGGTGCCCAGGCAATCGCTGCTTTAGCGTATGGGACGGAATCGATTCCGAAAGTGGATAAAATAGTTGGACCGGGAAATTTGTACGTCGCTTTAGCGAAGCGAGAAGTATACGGAATAGTAAATATCGATATGATTGCTGGGCCATCAGAAATTGTAGTTATCGCTGATGAAACAGGCAATGCCAAATATATCGCTGCTGATTTATTATCGCAAGCAGAACATGACGAGAGGGCAACAGCGATTTGTATTACAACGAATATAGAACTAGCTAAAGAAGTAGGAAGAGAGATAGAAAGACAGTTAGAAACATTACCAAGAAGTGAAATCGCTCGTGAATCAATCAAAAGAAATGGAGCCATTTTTATCGTTTCTTCTTTAGATGAGGCACTAAAGTTATCAAATGAAATTGCTCCAGAACATTTAGAGTTACATATAAAAGAGCCAATGAATGCTCTAGCTTATGTGAAACATGCAGGCTCTATTTTCCTTGGGCCATATGCACCAGAGCCGCTCGGCGATTATTTGGCAGGACCGAATCACGTTTTACCGACAAGTGGAACAGCAAGATTTTTCTCCCCGTTATCAGTCGATGATTTCGTAAAAAAATCAAGCTTTCTTTCTTATACAGAGGAAGCGTTAAAAAATGTACAACATCATATTGTAGAACTGGCAAATAAAGAAGGTTTATACGCACACGCAAGAGCAGTCCAAATGAGATTTGAGGAGGAAGAATAATGCGACAGTCGAGTCAAGTACGTGAAACGACAGAAACAAAAATTAAATTAAGTTTGCAGCTTGATGAAAGTACGAATGTTTCTATTCAAACAGGAGTAGGTTTTTTTGATCATATGCTAACTTTATTTGCAAGGCATGGACGATTTGGTTTACAAATTGAAGCTGAAGGTGACGTGTTTGTCGATGCACATCACACGGTTGAAGATGTTGGAATTGTACTCGGAAATTGCTTGAAAGAAGCATTGCAAAATAAAGAGAGTATTAATAGGTACGGTTCCGCATATGTACCGATGGATGAATCTTTAGGTTTTGTCGCAATTGATATAAGTGGACGTTCCTATATTGTGTTTCAAGGCGAGTTAACAAATCCGAAATTAGGCGATTTTGACACAGAATTAACGGAAGAGTTTTTTAGAGCAGTTGCTCATGCAGCAAATATTACGTTACACGCTCGTATTTTATACGGAAGTAATACACATCACAAAATTGAAGCTTTATTTAAGGCATTTGGTCGAGCGCTTAGAGAGGCAGTCGAAAAAAATGACAACATTACTGGTGTAAATTCAACGAAGGGGATGTTGTAATTGATTGCTATTGTAGATTATGGGATGGGAAATATTCGTAGTGTGGAACAGGCATTAAAATATATTGGAGCAGAGTATATCGTAACGGATGATAGAGAGGAAATATTGAGAAGTGATGGCGTTATTTTACCAGGAGTAGGGGCATTTCCGAAAGCGATGGACGTTCTAGAAGAAAAAAAATTAGTATTTGTGCTAAAAGAGGTTGGAAATTTAGGGAAACCGTTCCTTGGTATATGTTTAGGTATGCAACTTTTATTTGAAAAAAGTGAGGAATTAAAAGACTGTAGCGGATTAAGTTTATTGCCAGGTGTTATTCGGAAATTAAAAGTGCCTTATAAAATTCCACATATGGGATGGAATGAATTGAAGAAAGAAGGAGAAATACCACTTTGGAATGGAATAGAAGACGGTTCTTTCGTATATTATGTCCACTCTTATTATGCAGATTGTCCAAAGGGAATTGTGTATGGGGCAAGCGAGTATGGGGTGCAAGTACCTGGTTTTGTAGCGAAAGGAAATGTATTTGGAGCGCAGTTTCACCCTGAAAAAAGTGGGGAAGTCGGAATACAAATTTTAAAGAATTTTAAAGGGGTGGTAGAAGCATGGAAATTTTCCCAGCTATCGATTTAAAAGAAGGGCGATGTGTCAGACTTTATCAAGGAGAGTTTAGTAAAGAAACGGTTATGAATGAAGATCCGGTTGCACAAGCGATCATATTTGAAAAGCTTGGAGCGAAAATATTACACATTGTTGATTTAGACGGTGCAATTGCTGGAGAGTCTTTAAATTTGTTTATCATTGAAAGAATATGCAGGGCGGTACGTATTCCTGTGCAAGTTGGAGGAGGAATTCGATCGCTTGTAGCAGTGGAGAAGTTATTGTTAGCAGGTGTAAAAAAAGTCATTTTAGGAACAGCTGCTCTTTATGATAAGTCATTTTTAGAGGAAGCAGTTCGGCTATATAAAGAGAAAATAATTGTTGGAATTGATGCGAAAAATGGTTTCGTAGCAACTAGAGGTTGGCTTGATGTGTCTGAAATTTCTTATATTCATTTAGCGAAGCAAATGGAGAGTGTAGGTGTTCAAACGATTGTATTTACAGACATCTCGAGAGATGGGACACTTGCAGGACCAAATTTTGAGCAATTAGGGTTACTGCAAAAAAGTGTGGGTATTCGTCTCATTGCCTCTGGAGGAGTGGCGTCTATTCAAGATGTGAAAAGATTAAATGATATGAATATACATGGTGTTATCATTGGTAAGGCTCTTTACGAGAATACAATTGATTTAGAAGAAGTGCTAGAGGTAACAAAGCTATGTTAGCGAAACGAATTATTCCATGTCTAGATGTGAAAGAAGGGCGAGTCGTAAAGGGTGTAAATTTTATAGGATTACAAGATGTCGGTAATCCTGTTGAAATAGCGGCTTTATATAATGATGCGGGAGCAGATGAAGTTGTATTTTTAGATATTACTGCGACACATGAAGGGCGAAAAACGATGATAGATGTTGTAGAAAAAACTGCCTCAAAAATATTTATTCCTCTTACAGTAGGCGGGGGGATTTCTAATGTTCAAGATATATACAATCTGCTACGAGCCGGTGCGGATAAAATTTCAATTAATTCAGCAGCAGTACGGAATCCAAAACTAATTCAGGAAGGTGCAGAACATTTTGGCTCGCAATGTATTGTTGTAGCAATCGATGCTAGAAAAGTAGCAGAAGGTAAATGGAATGTATACGTAAATGGCGGGAGGGTTGATACAGGAATGGATGTAATCGAATGGGCGAAGCACGCCGTACAATTAGGGGCAGGAGAAATTTTGCTAACGAGTATGGATGCAGATGGAACGAAGGATGGATACGATCTTCAGTTAACAGAAGCAATTTCAAGTAGCGTTTCCGTCCCGGTAATTGCATCAGGAGGATGTGGTCATGCGGATCACATTATAGAGGTATTTAAAAAGACAACAGTCGACGCAGCGCTAGCAGCATCAATCTTTCATTATGGTGAAGAGACTGTGCAGGATGTAAAGAGAAAATTAAGAGAAGCAAACGTTGAGGTGCGACTATGAAGCCTAACTTCTCAAAAGGGTTATTACCAGCAGTGGTGATAGAGGAAGATACGAAAGAAGTTTTAATGCTCGCTTACATGAATGAAGAAGCGTATGAAAAGACGTTAGAAACAAAAAGGACGTGGTTTTATTCTCGCTCAAGACAATCGTTATGGAATAAAGGAGAAACATCGGGCAATATGCAGTATGTTCGATCCCTTTATTTAGATTGTGATCAAGATTCAATTGTAGTTGTTGTAAAGCAAGTAGGACCTGCTTGTCATACGGGAGAGAAAACATGTTTTCATTATAAAGTTATATAGGGGGATGAAGATGGAAGATGTCCTTAAATTATTATTTGAAACAATTGAAGACCGAAAGGAAAATCCATTGCCAGAATCATATACAAATTATTTATTTTCAAAAGGAGAAGATAAAATTTTAAAGAAAATTGGGGAAGAGTGCTCTGAAGTGATCATTGCTTCTAAAAATAATGATAAAAAAGAACTAGTAAAAGAAATGGTTGATGTGTTTTATCACTGTTTTGTTCTATTAGCCGAAAAAAACATTTCACTAGAAGATGTTATGGAAGAAGTGAAAGAAAGAAATGGAAAGCTTTCGAGAGTAGGGGAACGAAAAGAAATAGATACGTTATAAGGGGGAATATGTATGAAAGTGGATTATCATCTTCATTTAGAAGAAGGGCCTTATTCAATAGGTTGGCTTGCCAAAATAAATGAAACGCTACAATATTATGAGCCGCTTCAAGAAGAAAGACATTCTATCGAATGGCTTATGAAGACGCAAGAACGCCTGCAAAGACGTGTGAAGGAAGGACCATTTACAGCGAAATGGATTGATTTATATTTAGAAGAGGCATTGCGAAAAGGTATAAAAGAAGTTGGGATTGTGGATCATTTATACCGCTTTCATGAGTCGAAAGTATATTATGAAAAATATGTGAATATTAGTGATTCGAAGCTTGGGCGTTTACAGAAGGAATGGTTAGACCAAGTAAGAGTAGTTTCACTATACGATTTTACAAAGTCGATTGAAGAGGCGAAAGAACGATGGAGTAAAAGAGGCGTTACACTTAAACTTGGAATTGAAGCGGATTATTTTATTGGCTGTGAAGAAGAGCTAAAAGAATTGTTAGCACTAGGAGACTTTGATTATGTAATTGGGTCTGTTCATTTTTTAAACGGCTGGGGGTTTGATAATCCAGATACGAAAGAATATTTTGAAGAGCATGATTTACATATACTATATGATACGTTTTTCAAAACAGTTGAGAGTGCAGTTCGTTCCGAATTATTTGATATTATAGCCCACCTTGATAACATAAAAGTATTTAATTACAGGTTGGATGAGAATGAACAGCTTTCTTATTATAAGAAAATAGCCCGTGCATTAGTAGAAACTAATACCGCAACAGAAATAAATGCGGGATTGTACTATCGTTATCCTGTACGGGAAATGTGCCCGAGTCCACTGTATTTACAAGTGTTAGCTAAACATGGTGTTCCCATTACTATTTCTTCAGATGCTCATTATCCGAATGATTTAGGGAAATACGTAAAAGAAAATGTGCAAACATTACGAAATCATGGTATTACTCATATCGCAACATTTACGAAACGAGCAAGAGTAATGAGACTACTTGAAGAAGAAATAACAATTATAAAATGACCCACGATTTTTTGATGAAAACCTTCCTTTTTGTTCAAAATAAGAAAGAAAAAAAGGAGGGTAAGAAATGGCGAAACAACAAAATAAACAAAATGTACAAGGTGCACAGCAACAAGCTTATACTTCTGAAACGAATGCTGCATCTCAATCAGTTATTGAGGAGCAAATTAGCGATACAGTTGCAGAAGGAACAATTGATGTAAAGCTCGGAAAAGAATCGCAGGAAAAAGCGTAAGAAGAGGGGGGAGTTGCATCTCCTCTTTTTTCATGGAAAAGTGTCGATTTTCAAAACTATAATCAAATTCCTTGGTTTTTATAAGTGGATTTCTTACAATGAAATATAAGAGATATCTTATTTTCTATAGAAGAGGTGTTAGTAGTGGCAAAAATATTAGTAGCAGGGAAAATTCCAGAAATCGGATTAGGACTATTAAAAGATCATGATGTAGAAATGTATGATAAAGAAGAGTTAATTTCTTTAGATGAATTAACAGAGCGTGTAAAAGATAAAGATGCATTGTTAAGCTTACTTTCTACAAAGGTGACGAAAGAAGTTATAGATGCGGCACCTAATTTAAAGATTGTTGCAAACTATGGTGCTGGCTACGATAATATTGATTACTTGCATGCAGGAGAAAAAGGGATTACGGTAACGAATACACCGAAAGTATCAACTGAAGCGACAGCAGAATTAACATTTGCACTTCTTTTAGCAGCAGCACGTAGAATTCCTGAAGGAGATACGTTATGTCGTACAACTGGATTTAACGGATGGGCGCCATTATTTTTCTTGGGCCGCGAAGTACACGGTAAGACAATTGGAGTTATCGGTCTTGGCGAAATCGGAGAGGCAGTTGCAAAGCGTGCGAAAGCATTTGGAATGAACGTTTTATATACAGGACCAAATCGTAAGCTTGAAGCTGAAGTTGAACTAGAAGCGACATATGTAACATTAGAAGAGCTGTTACAAACGGCAGATTTTATTACAATTAACTGTGCCTATAATCCCAAATTACATCATATGATCGATGAAGAACAGTTTAAAATGATGAAGAAGACAGCATATATTATAAATGCTTCGCGTGGACCAATTATGAATGAATTAGCACTTGCTTATGCATTAAAAACGAAAGAAATTGAAGGAGCAGCTCTTGACGTATTTGAATTTGAACCGAAAATTACGGAAGAACTAAAAGGATTAAAGAATGTGGTGCTTGCTCCTCACGTAGGGAATGCAACATTCGAAACTCGTGATGCGATGGCTGAAATGGCAGTAAGAAATATTTTAGCTGTATTAAACGGTGAAGACCCTGTAACACCTGTAAATCCAAAAGTATTAGTTACAAAATAAAGTGAGACTTTAATTTGTAAGGCCTCCCGATTAATCAGGTTGTCCGCAAATAGCGGGATAAAAAGAAACCTTCCGAATACGGAAGGTTTTTGTTTTTCTTATTTTTCTTTATTCGCTTTTTTAGACGGTCTTTGTCTAATAAATTGAGATAGCATATACAAAATATATAGTGGAATAGCAATGAATAAGAAAACAGAAAAATTACCGATCCCAGTTTGATACATTGTGATAATGATTCCAACTAAAAATAATGTAATAATGATGCTATATCTTGGAATTGGTACATCTTTTAAACTTGGGATACGAATACGACTCACCATTAAAAATGCGAACGTTACAAAGACTGTAATAAGAACGATTTTGGGAATGGTATGTGAAAATAATGTTAAGAAAGCAACAAGCCCTCCCGCTGCTGTAATCGGTACTCCAGTGAAATATTTCATTGAAGTAGAAGATGGTGTTACATTAAATCGTGCTAAACGATATGCTCCGAAAAGAGGGAATAATCCCGCTATGTATAATCCGATGATTCCGTAGTTTGAGAAAGATGTGTAATACATTAAAACAGCTGGCGCCGCGCCAAATGTTACAACATCTGCGAGTGAATCAAGCTCTTTTCCCATTTGTGAATCAACGCGTAATAAACGAGCAACACGACCATCAAGACTATCTAACATCATCCCGATAAGTACTAAAATAGCAGCTGATTTATAATATCCTAAAGATGCATAGCCGATTGATAAAAATCCGCTATATAAATTTCCGAGCGTAAATAAGTTTGGAATAGCTGCTCTATACAAAATCTGATCCCTTGCTTTCTGTAATAAATTCTTAATTAGTGTATGAAAGTTTACTTATTTTATCATACCATAAATTTCTTCCTCATACGAAAGAAATTACCAATTTGTGAAAGATTTCATGGGAGAATGATTTGGAAAATAAGTAGAAAAAGAAGCAACTTTTATAAAGTTGCTTCTTGCACTATTCAAATTTTGTTGTCATCGTTCCGGTTTTATATCGATTGTTAGGATCGAAACGTAATAAATCTCCATAAATGAGTTTATCGGATAATTTTAATTCTGTTTTTGCTTTTTCAATATACGGCTGACATAGTGATATAGCAGCTTCTTCACCTGTATTTCGTTTATAGCACATGTTTTTTGTATAAACATAATCTTCCGAAACAAAACTACCATCACGCATTACCATAAGTGGATCTTTTTCTTTAATAAATAAGTCCGTTCCAAATTCAACGGATTGATTTGTTTTAATCCCAAGTAAATGGAGGAGCGTTGGTTTAATATCAAGTTGACCGGATACTTTAGAAATCGTTTTTCCTTCTTGACCTGGCACATGAATAATGAGAGGGACGCGTTGTAATTGCATAGAATCAAACGGTGTAATAGCGTCTTTCCCAAGGAACTGGGCCATAGCTGCGTTATGGTTTTCAGAAATACCGTAATGATCACCATAAATGACAATAACTGAATTATCATACAGTCCTTCATCTTTTAACTGTTTAATAAATAATTTAAGAGCTTCATCCGTGTAACGAACAGTTGGGAAGTAACGGTTTAAAACACCACTGTCCGAATTAAACTCATCAACATATTGATCTTCTGGATTTAGAAGAAATGGAAAATGGTTTGTTAAAGTGATAAATTTTGTATAGAACGGTTGCGGTAAAGATTTTAACTTTGGAATAGATTGTTCAAAGAACTCTTTATCTTTTAATCCCCAACCAACAGACATTTGTTCCGTACCTACGTAATCATTTAAATTAAAGTAACGGTCATAACCAAGCGCAGGATACATTACGTCACGATTCCAAAACGTTTTATCGTTTGAATGGAAGACAGCAGAAGAATATCCGTATTTCTTTAATTGTTCTGGTGTGGCAGTATACTCATTTGTTGCATGAGTAAAGAATACAGAACCACGGTCTAACGGATAAAGTGAATTTTCAACGATAAATTCAGCATCAGAAGTTTTACCTTGTCCCGTTTGATGATAGAAGTTATCGAAATAAAAACTATCTTTAATAAATTCATTTAAAAATGGAGTAATTTCTTTTCCATTTATTTTTTTATTAATAACAAAACTTTGTGTAGATTCCATTGAAATTAAAATTACATTTTTACCTTTTGCAGCTCCAAATAAGTTTTTATCAACTTGCTTATCTTTTGCATCTGTATAGTTTTTAATTTCAGAGAATCCGTCGCCACTTGCGAATACACGTTCAGCCGAAGACTTAGATTGAAGCGTAATATCAAATAGATGATATGTGTATAACCCTAAATTTTTCACGACAGTTTGACGGTCAAATGAGCGTGAGAACATTTGTGGCTTATAAATAACTGAAACAACAATTTGTAGTGCTAATAACGCAGTGACACCGCTAAAGAAAGTTCTCTTCTCAGATCGTGAAAGTGGTGTTTTATCACCAAATGATGGGAATTTACGTGAAATAAACATTAAAATAATTGCATCTGCAAATAAAAGTAATGTTTTGTACGTAAAGAGCTCTTTTATGCTCGTCCCTAAATCAGCCATATTATTTGTTTGGAATAAAACCGGGAAGGTAACGAAATCGTTATAAAACCCATAAAACATTGCATTTCCAAATAAAATAAATGACAGTATAAAACTAATTCCAATTATAATTCGATTTCGATGCTTAGATGCAAATAAAGCTAAACCGAAAAATAAAAGTAACGCAGCTAGTGGATTAATAAACAGCATAAATTCTTCAAAGAAGTTATCAATTTTAATATCAAACGCTAGCTTGTACACAATATATGTTTTAATCCATAATAAAACGACTGCAACGAGTGCAAATCGTAATTTTGGAAACAGATGTTGTAGCATAATATACTCCTCTCCTAGAAAGCATGACAGTTCTTGCGAGCCGTTTTCATTAGCGTCTCACTTTATATATACGAACAGTCTTTTGTTATTATGATTATTATACTATGAGTATCATTATACGAAAATTAAAGAGGATTGTGGGCTTTTTTTGCAACAATTGAGTAGAAAAAGAGAAGTAGGAGACAATAAAATAGAATTTCTATGCGCGATTATTGTAATTCATTAAACATAGAAAGTATCGCGTAATGGTGCGGAGGTTATAATGCGAAAATTATTTTATCTTATAATGTGCAGTATTTTTATACTCTTTGCTTCACCGAGTGTATCAGTAGCTCAGTATGATGCACCTCTTATGGAAGATGCACTTTATTCTGTTTTATTTCCGAAAATAAATAAAGCAATTGAAAAACAATATGGGAGTTTGAAACCTTATCAATGCCCTAAAATTATTAGTTTAAAAAAAGTGTATAGTGGTACATATTTATTTCAAACGGTTATTGAAGTGACGAAGTACGAACAGATTGGTGGGAAAATTGTTCCGCCATTTGAAAAAGTAACTATTACGTTTAATAATGAAGAAGGCGAATGGGAAGTAACGAAGATAATAGTAAAGCGCTTACCAAATGATACGAAATTAAACTGTAAAAAAACAATATAAAAAATTGTTTGACAAATAAAATGGTCCTTTGGTATTGTTAATAGCAACAATTAGATGTTTGAAAATTAAATAGACTTACCTCATCTACTCTCAAAGGTAGAGGCCGCGATAGGAAAGAGTAAGCTATGGGAGATTTAGTGGAATCTGTGACCATGGGTTGAAAGGGACTATTGCCGAAATATAAGAATAACCACCTTATTCATATATTGGGACTGCATTGAATAAATGTAGTACTGTCATAAGATTTATTTTATGGAGAGCTATTTGGAGATGTTGATGCGGTTTCTTATTTTGAGAAGATAACAACTTGTTTATTTTTTCAATATATATTTTTCCTAATAAGAAACGCGTGTGAACATTGTTCCGCGCGTTTTTTGTCTATCTAAAAGCGTGCTGCAATGAATAGAAGATTGGGGTTATGAGTTTTAGAGGAAATAAGGGAGGAATTCAAATGTATTTACACGGCACAAGCCGAATCAATGGGCAAGGACACTTAGAAATTGGAGGGTGCGATACGACGCAGCTAGCAAAACAATACGGAACGCCACTTTATGTATACGATGAAGAGTCTATTCGAGGGAAATGTCGTGCGTTTCATCGTGCTTTTAAAGAAAGTGGTTTCTCTTATCAAGTAGCATATGCAAGCAAGGCGTTCTTGTGCATGGAGATGTGCCGAGTAGCTCGTGAAGAGAACATGTCATTAGATGTTGTTTCGGGTGGGGAATTATATACTGCGCTCCAAGCAGGATTTCCAGCATCACGTATTCATTTTCATGGAAACAATAAAACAGAAGAAGAGATAGTGATGGCTCTTCAGGCGAATATCGGTTGTTTTGTAGTAGATAATTTCTTGGAATTAGAAGTTTTACACGATTTAGCAATGCAACATGGGAAATTTGTAAACATATTAATTCGTGTAACGCCTGGAGTAGAGGCGCACACACATGAATATATTACGACAGGCCAAGAGGATTCAAAATTTGGATTTGGCGTTTCAAATGGTCAAGCGATGCAGGCAATTGGGCTTGCTTTACAAAAATCAAATTATAATGTGTTAGGGATTCATTCACATATCGGATCACAAATATTTGAAACGGCTGGTTTTGTTCGAGCGATTGAAGTTCTTCGTAAATTTTTGGAAGAGGTGAGAGAGCAAACGAACTATGTAGTAAAAGTATTAAATGTAGGCGGAGGATTTGGAATACGCTATACAGAGTCAGATACACCATTAACTCTTGAGACATATGTGCGAGCTGTAACAAGTGCAGTGAGAGAACAATTTACAGTATGTGAATATCCATTGCCAGAAATATGGGTTGAACCAGGTCGTAGTATTGTAGGTGATGCGGGAACGACAATTTATACAGTTGGATCTGTGAAAGAAATTCCTGGCATTCGGAAATATGTATCCGTCGATGGTGGAATGACAGATAACTTAAGACCGGCTTTATATAGCGCTCGTTACGAAGCGATGTTAGCGAATCGAGGAAATGATGAGAATGAGGAACTCGTTTCAATTGCTGGGAAATGCTGTGAGAGTGGAGATATGCTCATTTGGGATATTAATCTACCGAAAGTTGCTTCTTCTGATTTACTAGCAATTTCTTGTACGGGAGCATATGGGTACTCGATGGCGAATAATTATAATCGAATTCGGAGACCAGCCGTCGTCTTTGCGAAAGGTGGCACATCGCAAATTGTTGTGGAACGTGAAACATACGAAAATATCATTGGGAACGATCGCATACGTATTAAAGAGCTTGTTTAAATAAGGAAAAGGAGTTGTTCGAATGGGCAATTCCTTTTTTATAAAGTGAAACTATAATCAGTGGGGGGGGTATTGCCCGCAAATAGTGGGATAAAATAAAATAATTAAAATATATCGGAAAACTAGGATTGAAAAAAATCAGAATTGTGATAAAATACAAATACAAAGCTTATCAAGAGAAGCGGAGGGAACTGGCCCGAAGAAGCTCGGCAACCTGCTTATAGAAAGCAAGGTGCTAAATCCAGCAAAATGGAATCCATTTTGAAAGATAAGGTAAAATATATTACCGAACAGTCTTTTCGAAATGGGAAAGATTTTTTTTATGAATAAAAAGGGGGGCTGTTCGCGTGAGCGTACGGGAACATTTTGATGAAGTATCTGAGAAAATTCAAGCGATGCTTGCTGATATGAAATATGGTTCAATTACAATTGTGGTGCAAGATGGAAAAGTAATTCAATTAGAGAAAAGTGAAAAAGTACGTTTAAAGTGAAAAGCGCTGACTAGAAAAACTAGAGGCGGTTTTAATCTATTTTAATAGATTAAAACCGTCTTTTTGCTTTTACAGGGGGAAAAAACATGTTGACGTATGAAACGTGGGAAGAAAATCGTGTTTCATTTTCAGAGGAAGATGAAACGAAAGGCGCGCTATCCGTATTAAGTTGGGCTTATAAAGAATATAAAGATGAAATTGTATACGCGTGTAGCTTCGGAGTGGAAGGCATGGTTTTACTGCATCTTATAAACCAAGTAAATCCATCTGCTAAAGTTGTATTTTTGGATACAAATGTTCATTTTCAAGAAACGTATGAATTAATTCAAAAAGTAAGAGAACGGTTTCCTTCATTAAATATTATAGAAAAACAGCCGGAACTTACACTCGATGAACAAGCGAAGTTGCACGGTGAGAAACTATGGGAAAGCAATCCGAATCTCTGTTGTAAGATTAGGAAGATTTTGCCGTTAGAAAAATCACTTACAGCGGAAAAAGCGTGGATATCGGGCTTAAGAAGGGAACAATCAGAAACGCGTAAGCATACAAAGTTTATAAATCAAGATCATCGTTTTCAATCTATTAAAGTTTGTCCGCTTATTCATTGGACGTGGAAAGAAGTATGGCGATATGTATACAAACATAACTTGCCATACAACCCATTACATGATATTGGATATCCAAGTATCGGGTGTGAGAAGTGTACGTTACCTGTAGGTGCCGGTGGTGATTCAAGAGATGGTAGGTGGACCGGGAAAATGAAAACCGAATGCGGTCTTCATTACCAATAAGATGTATCTTGAAATAAAGCTAAGAGGGGATATAGAAAATGACTACAAGAAACGAATTAATAAACCGTGTAGATGAGACATACGACGTATCACAAATTGAAAAAGAAATTGAATTAGACAACATTGCATTAAGTGATTTAGAACTGCTAGCGACAGGGGGATATAGTCCGCTTACTGGTTTTTTAGGGGAAAAAGACTATGATTCGGTCGTAGAAACGCTTCGTTTAGCAGATGGAAGCGTATGGAGTATACCGATTACATTGCCGGTAACAGAAGAAGTAGCAGAGGGACTGAAAGCTGGAGAGGAAGTAAAACTTGTTAACGACAGAAATATATATGGTGTCATTCAAATAGAAGATATTTTTGCACCTGATAAAGAAAAAGAAGCTTTACTTGTATATAAAACGACGGATGAGGCTCATCCAGGCGTGAAAAAATTATATGAACGACCAGATGTTTATGTTGGAGGAGCTATTACGCTTATAAAACGCTTGGAAAATAAGCAATTTCCTTCTTATCATTTAGACCCAATTGAAACGAGAGAAGAATTTAAAAAACGTGGTTGGAAAACAGTAGTTGGATTTCAAACGAGAAATCCGGTACATCGTGCCCATGAGTATATTCAAAAATCTGCTCTTGAAATTGTAGATGGTCTCTTTTTAAATCCGCTCGTTGGGGAAACGAAGTCAGATGATATTCCTGCTGATGTAAGGATGGAAAGCTACGAAGTATTGCTTCAAAACTATTATCCGAAAAATCGTGTCTTTTTAGGTGTATTTCCTGCAGCGATGCGCTACGCAGGACCAAGGGAAGCGATATTTCATGCATTGGTAAGAAAGAATTTTGGGTGTACCCACTTTATTGTAGGACGTGATCATGCTGGGGTAGGAGACTATTACGGAACATACGAAGCGCAGGAAATCTTTACGAACTTTACAGTGGAAGAGTTAGGGATTACGCCGCTATTTTTTGAACATAGCTTTTACTGTACGAGATGTGAAGCGATGGCTTCAACGAAAACGTGTCCGCATGGAAAAGAGGACCGTGTCATTTTATCAGGTACAAAAGTAAGAGAAATGTTAAGAAATGGTGAGATTCCGCCAAGTACATTTAGTCGTAAAGAAGTAGTGGAAGTGTTAATTAAAGGTTTGAAAAAAGAAGTAGTAACAGAATAGGGAGAGAACGAGATGGATACGAATATTACTTGGCACACAGCTTCTGTTTCGAAAAATGAGAGAAGAGTGAAGAATGGGTATCATAGTTTTGTAATTTGGTTTACTGGTTTATCAGCTTCGGGTAAATCTACAGTAGCGAATGCGGTTGCTCGTAAACTATTTGAAAAGAATATTGGAAATTATGTGTTAGATGGGGATAATATTCGCCATGGTTTAAATAAAGACTTAGGCTTTTCTGAAAGTGATCGTATGGAGAATATAAGGCGTATTGGCGAAGTGGCGAAGCTATTTGTAGATCAAGGTACTGTTGTTCTTACAGCGTTCATTTCACCATTTCGAGTAGATCGAAAACAAGTTAGGGATCTATTAGCGGCAGATGAGTTTATAGAAGTGTTTGTAAAATGTCCAATTGAAGAGTGTGAAAAACGTGATCCAAAAGGGTTATACAAAAAAGCGAGACAAGGTGATATTAAAGATTTTACAGGTATTGATTCACCGTATGAGGAACCAGATCGAGCGGAATTAATTGTAGAAACGCACAAGTATTCTATTGAAGAATGTGCAGAACAAATCGTGAAGTACTTACAAGAGCGTAGTTTTGTCCCGTTGTTTGCTGGGAAGTAAAACGCCCACCTCAAAATTCGGCTGGAGCAGGCTGTAAATGCCCGATTGGTGAGGGTTGATTAAAGTTTCACTTTATATAGGGGGATTTAAAAATGAGTTATGAAAAAGTATGGGCTAATAATGAAAAATTAAATCAGACTGAGAAAAATAAATTAGCAAAAGATGGTTTGGAAATTTTTAATGATATTCCTTACTATGCGGAAAATGGATTCGAATCTATTCCGAAAGAAGAGTGGGACGCATTTAAATGGGCAGGATTGTATTTGCAAAGACCGAAAGAAGCTGGCTATTTTATGATGCGTGTAAATATTCCTTCAGGGATTATTACAAATGCGCAGGCGGAAGTGCTTGCTTCTATCGCTGAGGATTATGGACGTGATGTAATAGATATTACGACAAGACAGGCGATTCAGTTTCACTGGTTAGAAATTCAGCAAATGCCAGATATTTTTAAAAGATTAGCAAGAGTTGGGTTATCTTCAGCAGGGGCGTGTGGTGATATAACACGTAATATTACAGGTAATCCACTTGCAGGAATTGATGCGAATGAACTGTTTGATACAACGCATATTGTGAAGGAGGTATATGACTATTTCCAACATAATGAAGAGTTTTCTAACTTACCACGTAAATTTAAAATGTCTATTAGTTCTAACGTTTATAACTCGGCAAACGCAGAGATTAACTGTGTTGCATTTACACCTGCTACGAAAGAAATAGATGGTGAGAAAAAAGTTGGTTTTCATATAAAAGTAGGCGGTGGATTATCAGCCCGTCCATATTTAGCTGATGAATTAGATGTGTTCGTTTTACCAGAAGAAGTGAAGGCGGTAGCAATTGGGATTGCTACTATATTCCGTGATTTTGGATATCGCGAGAAACGTCATTTAGCTCGTTTGAAATTTCTTGTTGCAGACTGGGGAGCAGAGAAATTTAAAGAGAAACTAATAGAGTATACAGGACCATTGCAAAGTAAAGGAGAAAGTGCACTTAAAGGATGGAATGCAGGTTATTTTTATGGTGTTCAAGATCAAAAGCAAGATGGATTAAAATATGTCGGTTTTAATGTGCCGGTAGGTCGTTTACATGCAAAAGAAATGTTTGAGATTGCAAGAATTGCAAAGCAGTATGGAAATGGGCAAATTCGTACGTGTAACTCACAAAACTTCATCATTCCGAATGTTCCACCAGAAAATGTAACGGGTTTATTAAGTGAACCGTTGTTTGAAGCGATATCTGCAAGTCCGAAATCATTTATTGGTCATGCGGTTTCATGTACTGGTATTGAATATTGCAATCTTGCTCTAGTAGAAACGAAAGAAAGATTACGGAAAATTGCAGAATACTTAGATACAGAAATTGCACTTGATGTTCCAGTTCGAATTCATATGGTAGGATGCCCAAATTCATGTGGTCAACGTCAAATTGCTGACATCGGATTACAAGGGGTAAAAATGAAAACGAAGGAAAAAGGGATTGTTGAAGCATTTGAAATATATGTAGGTGGAACGTTGTTAGATGGCGGTGCCTATAATCAAAAGTTAAAAGGGAAAATAGATGGCGAGGATTTACCGGATGTACTCGCATCATTTATAAGTTATTTTAAAGAGAATAAGTTACCTGCCGAAACATTTTATGATTTTGTCGGACGTATCGGTGTAGATACATTGCAAATAGCTTTAAATAACGTGTTAGAAGAAGTAATAGCGTCTTAGGAGGGGCAATATGGATTTATATCGATTTGAAGCTGTGTTAGCGAATAATATCGTTCCGATTGTTGTTGTTGCTCAAAGTGAAGAGCAGGCATTTAAGCTTGCGGAGATTGAGCTTGAAAAGCATTTTTTACCGTTGCCAGAAGTAAAGGAAATCTCCTTATTTGAAAAAAAGAAGATTCGAAAAGGTGCGGCATTTGTTGTTCATGAGTAAATAACATTGAAATACGAACGTATACTAACTTCCATTCATGCATAAGGATGGAAGTTTCATTTTAATAGTAGAAATGAGGAGAGATGATGGGGAAGGTGTATATAGTTGGAGCGGGTCCTGGCGATCCGGATTTAATTACTGTTAAAGGATTGAAATGTATTGAGGAGGCAGATGTTATTTTATATGACCGTCTCGTGAATAAAGAATTGCTTTCATATGCAAAGCCTGAAGCGGATTTAATTTATTGCGGGAAACTCCCGAATTATCACACGATGAAGCAAGAGACAATTAACACATTTCTTATTAAATATGCGAAAAAAGGAAAAGTTGTAACGAGGTTAAAGGGCGGGGATTCATTTGTATTTGGTAGAGGGGGGGAAGAAGCTGAAGCGTTAGCAAAGCAGGGTGTACCATTTGAAATCGTTCCTGGTATTTCAGCTGGAATAGCTGCACCTGCTTATGCTGGTATTCCGGTGACGCATCGTGATGCAAGTGCGAGTTTTGCGGTTGTGACAGGGCATAGAAAAGAAGGTGCTGAAGAGGAAGTGAAGTGGGAAAATTTAGCGAAAGGTGTAGAGACCTTGGCAGTATATATGGGAGTTAGTAATTTGCCCTACATATGCGAACAACTTATGAAGCATGGAAAAGATAAAGGTACACCTGCTGCTATTATTGAACGGGGAACGACGTCTATGCAGCGTACAGTTGTCGGGACGTTAGGGACAATTGTAGATGTTGCGAGAAAAGAACAAATTCAAAATCCGAGTATGATTGTAATTGGAGAAGTTGTCCGTTTTAGAGAGAAAATTCATTGGTTTGAAAAACAAACGGAACAGACTTATCAAGTAAGCGGAGTGTTATAAAATGAAAGCCATCTTATATATATGTCATGGAAGTCGTTTGAGGGCAGCGAAAGAAGAGGCAATTCAATTTATTACGACATGTATGAGCCGTATAGAAGCGGCTATTCAAGAAGTTTGTTTTTTAGAGCTGGCGAATCCTTCTATTGAAGAAGGATTTCGTACATGTGCGAAGCGTGGTGCGACAGAGATTATTGCTATTCCTGTTTTCTTATTAGCAGCAGGGCATGTGAAGAATGATATTCCTTTTGAATTACAAAAATTAAATAATCAATACCCTAATATTAAAGTGACGTATGGTAATCCGTTTGGTGTATCAGAGACACTTATAAAGTCGGTATATAACGGAAGTGGTATTGAAAAATATAAAGATGAAGTAACACTTTTACTTGTTGCAAGGGGTAGCAGCGATCCTGAAACTTTACAAGATATAAATAGGATCGCTACTTTATTTCAAGCGGAAGAAAAAATTGCTAAAGTAGAAGTTTGTTTTTTAGCAGCTGCGGAGCCGAAATTTGAGGGGAAATTAAAGGAAGTTGTAGAGCGAAAAGAAGGGTGTGTTATTGTATTACCTTATTTGTTATTTACAGGCTTACTTATGAAACAGATTGAGAAAGAAGTGCGTCAATATGAGTTGGATGAGATAAAAATAAGTCCGTATTTAGGAAAAAATGAAGTGGTTCAAGATATGTTAATTCAGAAAACGAAGGAGTTATTGAAGGGAGATCCATATGTATCCACTTACAGTGCAAGTTAATAAGAAACGGGTTGTTGTCATTGGCGGAGGAAAAGTTGCCGGATTTAAAATAATTCCTTTACTCAAACAAGGTGCGGATATAGTAGTAGTAAGTCCAGAATTAGATGTAAATTTAGTGAAACTTGTGGAGGAGAAGAAAATTCGTTGGTATCAAAGAGAGTATGAAAAAAGTGATATTAAAGATGCTTTTTTAGTTGTTGCGGCGAGTAGTGATTCTATATTAAATGAACAAGTTGCTGAAGATGCTGCAAAGAATCAATTGGTAAATGTTATTACGAACCCGGAAAGTGGCAATGTTCACTTTCCGGCAGCGATTCATCGTGGGTTACTTAATATAGCGGTTTCTACCGGAGGAGCAAGTCCAAAACTCGCAAAAAAAATTCGAGATGATATCGCGAATAAATACGATGAAACATACGAAATATATTTAGATTTTTTATATGAAGTAAGGGTGAAGTTAAAAGACTTACAGTTAGAAAAGAAAGAACGGCATATATTACTACAAGAAGTATTGAAATCAGCATATGTGCAAAATGAGGGGAAAAGAGAACAGTTTTTACAAGAATTAGAGGAGAGAGTTCTAAAGAGATAAAAAGTAAATAGCGCTTTACAAGTATAAAAATATAATTTATAATCACAAGTAACTTCAATAGATGAAATCGATGAGCAAGAAGAGTACGTATATTTGATGCGTTCAGAGAGCTGGGGTAAGGTGTGAGCCCGGTACGATAAAATATACAGAATGGGCTTGCGAGAGGTATGTTGAACATTGTAGTAGGCAACCCGGGTTCCGCCGTTAAAAGGATAGAGTATCGGAATTATTCCTGTACTTGAACAAGTGGGATTTATCAGTCCAATTGAGGTGGTACCACGGTATTTACATTACATATATCGTCCTCTACATGCATATTTGCGTGTAGGGGACTTTTTTATTTTCTAAAGGAGGTGTGCGAGTATGAAATGAAAGTGTATAATTGTTAAAAGTTTAAATATTCAGAAAAGGGGAATTTATGATGAAAGAAACACAGCAATGGACGTCGAAAATAGGCTTTGTACTCGCAGCAGCCGGAGCAGCAGTAGGTCTTGGTGCGATATGGAAATTTCCATATGTTGCAGGTAATGGCGGGGGAGGCGCATTCTTCCTAGTCTTCTTACTATTAACTTTATTTATTGGGATGCCGCTATTACTAGCAGAATTTGTTATTGGTCGTAGTACACAAAAAGAGGCAGTTACAGCGTATAAAGTATTAGTGCCAAATAGTAAAGTATATCCTTGGATTGGTCGTATGGGAGTTGTAACATGTTTTAGTGTACTCTCTTTCTATAGTGTTGTAGGTGGATGGATTTTACTGTATTTATACTACAGTGTTACAGGTAGTTTCTGGAATGGTGTTGTCGATTATGCGAGTGTGTTTGGTGAGGCGATTTCAAATCCAGTAAGTGCGATTGGAGCGCAATTTATCTTTATGCTTTGTACTATTTTTGTCGTAAGTAAAGGTGTAGAGAAAGGTATAGAAAAGGCAAGTAAGTATATGATGCCATTATTATTTATTTTATTTATCGCGATTATTATTCGTGCGTTGACACTTGATGGTGCTTTTGCTGGAGTAGAGTTCTTCTTAAAACCTGACTTTTCAAAGCTTACAGCAGATACGATTTTATATGCGATGGGACAATCTTTCTTCTCACTAACAGTAGGTGCCTCGGTAATGGTAACGTATAGTTCGTATTTAAAGAAAGAAGAACATTTAGCGAAATCAGCAACATCTATTGTAAGTTTAACTGTTTTCGTTACAGTACTTGCGGGATTAGCGATTTTCCCAGCGATTTTCGCATTAGGAGTTAAACCGACGGAAGGACCGGGATTACTGTTTATCGTCCTTCCAGCCGTATTTGCAAAAATACCATTTGGACAATTTTTCTTTATTATGTTTTTAATTTTATTCTTCTTTGCGACTTTAACATCAGCTATTTCAATGCTTGAAATTGTAGTAGCATCTGTTGCGAAAGGTAATGAAAAGAAGCGTCCTTCAGCATCATTATTAATTGGTATTCTTATTTTTGCAGTTGGAATTCCGTCAGCATTATCGTTTGGAATTATGAGTGATGTGAAAATATTTGGGAAAACATTCTTTGATTTCGTCGACTTCTCGGTAAGTAATGTATTGCTGCCGCTAGGGGTACTAGCTATTTCGCTATTTGTACCAAATAAAATGAGTAAAGAGTTATTAATGAAAGAATTAGAAGTTACGGAAACGAAAGGGAAGACGTTATTTAACATTTGGTTCTTCTTGCTTCGTTATGTTATTCCAGTAACTGTAATTATCGTATTTTTAAATGCGATAGGCGTATTTAAAATGTTTGCATAATAAAAAGACGGAGATTCCTCCGTCTTTTTATTATGTTGCAGGAGTATTTAATAAGCGGTTATATGCTTTATAAGCTGTGACAACTGCGATGAAAGAACCGATTAAAAACAATGCTGAGCCGCCAAATGTAAATAACCGGCCAATATACGTTTCTCTAGCTTCTTCTATTTTTTGTTGTAATTGTGTATCCATCTTTGATCACCCCGTAACCAATAGGCATTTAGTTATAGTCTATGTAGAATGCCTATAGTGTGTGAAGTGTAAAGAAAAAACTCGGTATGCACCGAGTTTTTTATAATCCGATATATGAAGATGGATCAACTGCGTTTGTCTTGCCGACATTCCATTCTCCAAGGTGAAGTTCGAAGTGTAAATGTTGCCCGTATGATTGGCCAGTATTCCCCATGAATCCAAGTTGAGTGCCTTGTTTTACAGTTTGTCCATTTGATACAGAACGGCTACTCATATGTGCATATACTGTCGTGTATGTCTTTCCGTTTATACGGTGAGATAAGTACACAACATTTCCGTAACTAGATGAGAATTCCGAGCGGATAACTACACCATCTGCAGCAGCAATAATTGGAACCGTTCCCGAAGCGGCAATATCGATACCTTTATGGTTATCTAAAGAACGTGTACCAAACCCAGAAGTTTTTGATCCAGCTGCTGGTTTAATAAAGCCGCCAGTATTTGTATCGTGTGGCGGTGAAGCAGCTTGAGCTTTTTGAGCAGATGTAGTAGCTTGTTTAGCTTCTTCTGCCTTGCGGGCTTCCTCGGCTTTACGAGCCTCTTCTGCACGTTTTTCTTCTTCAATTGCTTTTTGAACAGCTTGACGCTGATTTTCTAAAATGCCTTTTGATTCTTCTAGTCCTTCAATCTCTGAATCTACTTTTGCTACTTTCGTATGTAGATCATTAATAAATGATTGTTGCTGTTGCTGGTTTGTTTGTAGCTCTTGTTGTTTTTGGATTAATTTTTGTTCGGCCTCTTTTAGTTGTTGTTCTTTTTTCTCAACAGCCTCTTTTTCTGTCGCCACAGCATTTTGATCAGTTGTTTGTTTTTTCACAATATCTGTATCATTGTTTAAAATTAAACTGACGGAGTACATATTATCAATAAGGTCAGCAATGTTTGCAGAGTTTGTTAATACCTCTGTAATGATGTTTGTACGTGGTTTTTCTTGCATAGATTGTAATCGTTGTTTAATAACTTCCTGACGTGTATCTATGTTTGTTTGTAATTGTTCTATATGTTTCTTTTTGTCAGCAATTACTTGTTGTGTTTTGCTAATTTCTTTTTTTGTATCGTTTAATTCAGCCTCGTTTTTATTAATAGAAGTAGTTAATTCGTCGATTTTTTTCTGTAAATCTTGGATTTCTTTTTCTATTTGTTCTTTCTCAGCTGATTTATTTTGTAAGTCATTTTGTTTGCCGTCTAATTCTGATTGTATATTCGATAATTTATCTTGATTTGTTTCAGCGTATACGGGTGAAAGTAATGGGGAAGCAAAAATCGTTCCTGCTGCTAAAACACTAAACGCTGCAAATTTCTTTTTCATGGTTGTCTGGCTCCTTTCCCTATGAATGTTATATATCATAAGAAGAAGTGTGTCTATCGTTGTAATCATAATGTAAAGAAAATTTTATAAAATTGCTAAGTTTTGTCGGAATTTATCATTTTTCAACAGTAATTGTCATGAAAGTTATATTTTTTTATATATGAAATAAAGGTATATTTAGGTATTTTTATAAAATAAAGGAATAAACGGAATTGTTGTATATAGCGAAAAATTATGTAGGGAGTCAATTAAACACTAGTAAGGAATCGTTCTCATGTTAGGTTTTCTGACATGGGTTTTATTTTTGTCAAGAAAATTATTTGCGTTCGGGAAAAGTTATTTTGTTGTCAGATTTAATTTTTTGATTTATGATTTTTAACAGGGACAAAATGTAGTGAATTGTCGAATAATATATAATACTCTTAATTTCTTAGTTTTATAGAGATAGAATGAGGGATAGAGTGATACATCGAAGAGGGGGTTACAACAAATATGAAAAGAATAGGACTTGCATGGCAAATATTAATAGGTCTTGCGTTAGGTATTGCAGTTGGTGCGATTTTCTTTGATAATCCAGCAGTTGCGAAGTACTTACAACCAATTGGTGATGTTTTCATCCGATTAATTAAAATGATCGTTGTACCGATTGTTGTAGCAAGTATTGTTGTTGGGGTTGCTGGTGTTGGCGATGTTAAGAAGTTAGGTCGACTAGGCGGAAAAACAATTATTTACTTTGAAATTATTACAACACTTGCAATTGTAGTGGGTCTATTAATAGCGAACATTTTCCAACCTGGAAAAGGCGTTGATATGGATAAGTTAACAAAAACAGATATTTCTAAATATACACATACGACAGAGCAAGTACAAAGTCATTCGTTTGCGGATACGTTTGTAAATATTGTTCCGACGAACATTATGAAATCATTAGCTGATGGTGATATGCTTGCTATTATTTTCTTCTCTGTATTATTTGGTTTAGGTGTAGCAGCAATTGGTGAACGTGGTAAACCAGTTCTACAATTTTTCCAAGGTGTAGCAGACGCAATGTTTTACGTAACGAACCAAGTTATGAAGTTTGCACCATTTGGTGTATTCGCATTAATTGGTGTTACAGTTTCTACATTCGGTTTAGCTTCATTAATTCCGTTAGGGAAATTACTAATTGTAGTATACGGAGCGATGATCTTCTTCGTTGTAGTTGTCTTAGGACTTACAGCGAAAATATTTGGAATTAACATTTTCCAATTCTTTAAGATTTTAAAAGACGAGCTGATCTTAGCGTATTCTACAGCAAGTTCAGAAACAGTTTTACCGAAAATCATGGAGAAAATGGAAAAGTTCGGTTGTCCGAAAGCAATTACATCTTTCGTTATTCCGACAGGTTATTCATTTAACTTAGATGGATCAACTTTATATCAAGCAATTGCGGCTATTTTCTTAGCACAAATGTACGGTATTGATTTATCTATTTCTCAACAAATTACATTATTACTTGTATTAATGGTTACATCAAAAGGTATCGCAGGTGTACCGGGCGTATCATTCGTTGTATTATTAGCAACGCTTGGTACAGTAGGTATTCCAGCAGAAGGTTTAGCCTTTATTGCAGGTATTGACCGTATTCTAGATATGGCTCGTACAGCAGTTAACGTTGTAGGTAACTCTTTAGCAGCTGTAGTTATGTCTAAGTGGGAAGGTCAATATGACGCTGAAAAAGGACAAGCCTATTTAAAAGAGATATCTGAAAAGGGTCAAGCAGCTTAATTATAATATGAACAAGCTCTCACATAATATATGTGGGAGCTTTTCTATATATAGAAGAGGAGCGGGCGTAATGAAACGTAAATATGGTGACGGTTCTTCGTGGAAGCGACTAATAGAGAAGGATTATATGGTTAAGCAAGTAGAAGAGGGCATGCTAGGAATACTGGACATAAAAAAGGTGAGAGAACCTAGTTATAAAGAATATGATGGTAAAGAAATTTGTATCGCAGGTAATGAGTATACGTGGATTCAGTATTTCATAAAAGGGAAAAACTTTGCGATTACAGCTATGTTAGATAATAAGGGGAATTTAGTACAATATTATATTGATGTGACGAAAGAATACGAAATAGACGACCGGGGTTTACCGTATTTTGATGATTTATATTTAGATGTAGTGCTATTGCCGAATGGTAAGATGTATGTATTGGATGAAGATGAGTTAGAGGACGCTTATAAAAATAGTGATGTTACAAAGGAAGAATATGAATTAGCCTGGCAAACAACGAAATGGATCATGGAAGCGATAAACAATAGTGAATTTTATTGGATTTCAATATTAGATAAAGAAATCGAAAAGTTAAAATGATGGGTGTATTCATATTTTTGTATAATTACCAAAAAAATCTATACAAAAAATAATTGACTTTTGTTTTGTAAGCGAGTAAAGTTAGGGAAGAAATTATTATTAAAAAATAAATATGAAACCTTCTTATAAAGAGAGGCGGAGGGACTGGCCCTACGATGCCTCGGCAGCGGACTCGATTTTAGAGTGCTGTGCCAAATCCAGCAAGCATGTGCTTGAAAGATGAGAAGAGCGTTCCTTATAGATGTATAAGACCTCTTCTCGTTGGAAGAGGTCTTTTGTTATTCATTAGAAAAAAGGTTGAAACTAGGGAGAGATGGTACTTTGAAAGAAACGAGAGGAAATGGTTTAGCTTTATTACCACTTGGGATATTTTTAGCACTATTTATTGGTTCTGGAATTATTACGGGTGATTTCTATAAATTGCCGATACTTGTAGCGATTTCAATTGCTGTAGGAATTGCTTTGGTGATGAATCGTAAAGAAAGTTTTAATGTGAAAGTAGAAAGATTCGCTAAAGGTGCAGGAAATCCGGATATTATGATTATGGTATTAATTTTTGTACTTGCAGGTGCATTTTCTGAAACAGCAAAAGGAATGGGCGGAGTAGACTCAACTGTTAATTTAGCGTTAACTATTTTGCCACCAGGATTTATCGTAGCTGGAATTTTTGTTATAGGTGCGTTTATTTCATTAGCGATGGGAACTTCAATGGGAACAATTGCAGCGTTAGCACCGATTGCTGTAGGTATTAGTGGACAAACTGATATCTCAATTGCACTTACGATGGCTACTGTTGTTGGTGGAGCGATGTTTGGTGATAATTTATCATTTATTTCAGATACAACAATCGCAGCTGTTCGTTCGCAAGGAACAGAAATGAAAGATAAGTTTAAAACGAACTTTTTAATTGTATTGCCAGCTGCTATTATTACAATTGTACTATTAGTAATAATTACTTCAGGAAGTGATACGCAGGTTAAAGCTCATAGTTTTGATTGGATAAAGATTTTACCGTATGCAGGAGTACTTATTACCGCGCTACTTGGCTGGAATGTACTTATTGTGTTAACTGGTGGAACTGTATTATCTGGCGCTATCGGTCTTATAGATGGAAGTTACACGTTGGAGAGTTTCTTTAAAAGTGTAACGACTGGAATGGGCGGTATGATGGAGTTAGTATTACTTGCTATTTTAATCGGAGGTATGGTTGAACTAATTCAATATAATGGTGGGATTCAATATTTAATGAATCTTTTAACGCGTAATATTCGTTCGAAAAAAGGCGCAGAGTTCGGTATTGCTGGTTTAGTGAGTATGACGAATATGTGTACAGCGAATAATACGATTTCAATTATCTTTACAGGCCCGCTTGCGAAAAACATTGCAGATCAATATGAAATTGATCCCCGTAAATCAGCAAGTGTATTAGACCTTTTCTCATGTTGTGTGCAAGGATTAATTCCGTATGGTGCTCAAATGTTAACTGCGGCAGGGTTTGCTGCTTTATCTCCGATTGAACTGTTACCGTATGCATTTTATCCAATTTTAGTTGGGGTATGTGGAATTGTTTCGATTTTGATTGGATTTCCGAAGTTTTCGAAAGTGGCGGAGAAAAAAGAGTATCATAAAACAGCATAATTTAATATGAATGATAACTTTAGTAATTGAAACCGTGCAGAGAATATTCTCTGCACGTTTTTTTTATGTGTGGTAAAAGAGTGAATCATCCTATTCTACCTTATGTTTTTTACAGAAGGCTGAATGTATCTCGGTCTTAAGTCTGAGTTGAAAACGGTTCTTAAGCTCGTTATGGAAAAATGAAAAAATAGTTAAGATAAGAGTATCAAATCGAAGGGAGGCAAGCACAAGATGAAACAATTTCTAGCGTTTATCGCGGCCGGTATTTTGGCTTTAATTGCTCTTGGTAGTCTTGCTGGTATTGTAGGATTCGCAATCGGAGCAGGAGTTGTGTACTGGAGCTATAAATCATTTGTGCGAGCTAAATCATTTTTTGGAAAGCTAGCTTGGGGCATTGTTGGTTTAATCGGTTTATCCATTGCACTTTCTCATTCACCAGCATTAATTGGTATCGCTGCATTGGTAGTTTTGTACTACGGATACCGTGAATGGAAAAAAGAAAAAGATGTAGTTGTTGATTCAGCTTCAGAAAGTTCTAAACCATATAGCAACTTTGAAGATGAGTGGAACAAATTAATGAAAAACTAAAACAATAAACCAATAAAACAATAAATTATAAATAAAGTAGAAGAGAGGAAGATTTATAATGAAACAATCTTTATTCGGACGTGTACGCGATGCAATTTTAGCTGATTTTCATAATGTGTTAGATGAGAAAGAAAGAAAAAATCCAATTGCAATGTTAAACCAATATTTACGCGATAGTGAGCGTGAAATAACAAAAATTGAGAAGTTAATTCAGCGTCATAAAACATTAAAATCTAACTTCGCTCGTGAGCTTGAGCAAGCACGCTATTTTGTTAACAAAAGATCAAAGCAAGCTATCATTGCTCAAGAAGCAGGCGAATTACAACTGCATGAACGTGCATTAGAAGAAGTGGCGTATTATGAAGGGCAAGTAACTCGCTTAGAAGAAATGTATGCTGGTGTTGTAGAGCAAATTGATGAGTTAGAGCGTCGTCTTTCAGAAATGAAAAATAAATTAAAAGAAATGAACGCAAAGCGTATGGAATTAATGGCTCGTGAAAATATGGCGCATGCAAACCGCCGTATGAATACTGCTATTCATAAAATGGATGAAAATAATCCGTTCTTACGATTCGAAGAAATTGAAGATCATATTCGTGACATAGAGCTTCGTATAAATGAAGAGCATGAGCGTGATACATTTGATATGAAAATTGCAAAGCTTGAGCGTGAAATGAAAGAGAAAAATGAAGTATCGTTAACGAAAGAAGTAACAAAATAATTGTAGTATATTATAAAACAGGCTTATGATATAGTGATAGGAGAAAAGGTGTTGGAAAGCAATGCCTTTTCTTCTATGTATATGTGACAAGGAGGGGGGGAGCTGAAATGAAGAAGCGCTTTTCAAAAACACAATTAATGGGGATGCTCCTCATCATATTTGGATTCGGTCTATTTCTTGATATGATACTTGGACATTTTGAACCGGGTGGTCTAATTTTTGCATTTATTATGCTTATGTTTGGAAGACATTATCGAAAGAAGAATCGTTACGTAAGAGGGAATGTATTTTTATTTGTCGGTGGTATAGTATTCTTATTCTTCTTATTTTCATCAGCAGCGTTTGTACTTGTCGTATTTGCTTGTTTAGCTTTAATTGGTTATCAACTGATTCAACAAGGACATCAGCAAAAAGTAATGAAAGTTGAAATTAAAGAAAAGGGATATATAGATGAAGAAAAACAAATATATCGTACAGAACCGTATATAAAAAATATGTTCGTAGGTAATGTACGAATGATGGATCATATTTATGAACTTGAAGATATTAACGTCCAATATGGTGCTTGTGATGTCGAGATTGATTTAACAACTGCTATGATTCCGGAGGGGGAAACGGTAATTGTTATTCGAGGTGTCGTTGGTAACATTCGTTTATATGTACCGTATGATATTGAATTGTCTTTAAATCATTCTGTAATTGTTGGGCGAGTACTCCTGCCAGGGCATGAAGAAACAGGTTTTAATCGTAATGTTACATTTAGAACAGAACAGTATAAAGAAGCTCCTCGTCGTATAAAAATCATTTCTTCACTTGTAGTAGGTGATACGGAAGTGAGGAAAGTATAATGAAAAAACAAAAAAATATTTCGTGGATGTATATTCGTTATTCGATGTTATCCTCAGTGAGTATCGCACTTATTTGTACAATTGTGTATGTATGGAAAAGCGAGCAACAAGTTTATGATTTATTATGGGAAGAATCCATCGCTTCTGTTCCAATTGGCTTGTTTATTATGAGCACAAGTCTCCTTATCGGGGGGATTATAGGATATGCAATCGGCTATTATATTGAGCAGCGTATACAAGGATTAAATACGTTTCTATTTGAAGTAGAACGAGGGAATTTTCCGAACGATGTTTCATTTACTGCGGATGATGAATTCCATGAAGTGGAACGAAAAGTAATCGGCCTTGCTCGTCGATTAGAGGAGCAAGCGGGATTATTTCAAAAAGTAACGAATGAACGAGCCCATTGGAATGAAGAGATGAGGCAAGAGGCGATTTCTCAAGAAAGGCATAGATTAGCAAGGGAACTGCATGATTCAGTAAGTCAGCAGCTTTTTGCAATGTCGATGATGATGTCAGCCATTAATGAACAAGTAGCTGAAATTCCAGACACGACAAAAAAACAATTACAACTTGTTGAAAATATGGTCGTAAATGCACAATCAGAAATGAGAGCATTGCTCTTACATCTACGCCCAGTACAGTTAGAAGGTAAGAAGTTAACAGAGGGTATAGAAGAATTATTAACAGAACTGTCTAGAAAGCAACATATGAAAATTGAATGGTTAATTGAGCCAATTGAATTAAAAAAAGGTGTAGAAGATCATTTATTCCGTATTGTACAAGAAGCTCTATCAAACACGTTACGACATGCGAAGGCAAAGAAAACGGAAGTACGTCTTCGTAAAATAGATCAATATGCGATTTTAAAAATTATTGATGACGGTGTTGGCTTTGAAGTGGGAGTGAATAAAGCGGGTTCATACGGTTTACGATCAATGCAAGAGCGTGTTCATGAAATTGGTGGAACATTAAAAGTACTTAGCTTTCCGGCAAAAGGTACGCAAATTGAAGTGAAAGTGCCAATTATGATTGAGAAAGGGGGAGAATCATGATAAAAGTATTACTAGTTGATGATCATGAAATGGTTCGAATGGGAGTATCAGCATATTTATCAACGCAGCCAGATATTGAAGTAGTTGGTGAAGCTGAAAATGGAAGAAAAGGTTCAGAGCTAGCGTTGCAATTAAGACCAGATATTATTTTAATGGATCTTGTTATGGATGAAATGGACGGGGTTGAAGCGACACGTGCTATTATTCAAGAATGGCCAGAAGCGAAAATTGTAGTTGTAACGAGCTTTTTAGATGATGAAAAGCTATATCCTGTTATCGAGGCAGGAGCGACAAGTTATTTATTAAAAACATCCCGAGCAAGTGATATTGCAGACGCTGTAAGAGCTACTTATGATGGAGAAACGGTATTAGAGCCGAAAGTTACTGGCAAAATGATGTCTCGTATGCGCCAGAAAAAAGAACAACCTTTACATGAGGAGTTAACAGAAAGAGAGTCTGAAATTTTGTTATTAATTGCAGAGGGGAAAAGTAATCAAGAGATTGCAGATGAGTTATTTATTGCCCTCAAAACAGTAAAGACACATGTGAGTAACATATTAAATAAGCTAAATGTAAGTGATCGTACACAGGCGGTTATTTATGCATTTAGACATCAATTAACGAAATGATAAAGTGAAACTTTAATCAGTGGGGGGTTATTCCTACTGATTATTGGCCTTCACCAATCGGGCTTTTACGGGCAGTTATCTCCCGCTTACCTTCCTCGTATTCGCTGAATTTTGAGGGGGGAGTCTTACTGCCCGTTAATGCGGGGGAAAGTGAAATTTTAATCAGCGGGGGAGATTCCTCGCTGATTATTAGCTTGCATCAATTTGGATTTGGCAGTAAAATCGTTGCATCTTTTTATTGACGATAAATAATGTAAGCGTTATCATTAAGTTGTTAACAGTACATACAGAGGGGAGAATGTATATGTTAGTTCAAACTATATTCGGAATGGATAAGTCTAAAAAATTAGGGGACTATGTGAACGCATTACAAGCGCTTTGTGAACAATATAATGTTGAAACAGATAAAATTGCAATTATTGAGGCGACAGAAGAGTATTATTTATTTTTAGTAAAGCAAGAAGATTGCTATGATGTTGTCAAAGTAGAAACAGTTGATACAAATATTGAATATTATACGAAAGCGTATAAAATAAGCAGTTTTAATCATACTGCTTATCAAATGTAAAAAAACTCCCTTTCGGGAGTTTTTTTAGGATGCTTTTGCTTCGCTGGATTCGGTTAGTAGGGGAACTTTTTTCGCACCGCTTAGCTTAGCGATAGTAAGGCCGATAAGAGCTCCGGCTAATGCTGGTACTAGCCAGCCTATTCCTTCATTATATAAAGGGATAAATTCAAAATAGGGTGTGATAAATGAAACTGGAATACCGCCTTGTTTTAATCCGTCAAATACGCTCACAACTGCTGCCCCGAATAAAGCACCTACATAAACAGATCGATAACCGCCGAAATATTTATGTAGTAACGATAGGAGAACGAGTACAATCGCAATTGGATATACAACAAGTAGAATTGGAACAGAGATGGCGATAATTTTTGTTAAACCTAAGTTAGCAACTAGTAACCCTAATGCGCAAATGATACTCGCGAATGCTTTATATGAGAATGTAGTCAATAATGTTGCGAAATATTGACTGCATGCAGATACGAGTCCAACGCATGTCGTTAAGCAAGCGAGTGTAACGATAAGAGACAATAGAAGAAGACCATATGGACCGAATAGTTGTTGTACGATAACAGTAAGTAGCTGTCCACCATTTTTTGCGTATCCGAGAGAGACGCTAGTCGCACCGAGCCAGCCAAGTGCACCATATACAAGTACGAGTCCGGTAGCAGCAATAAATCCTGCTTTTGCTGTTGCAATGGCAATGGTTTTACGATCATTCACACCTTTAGAGCGAATGGCATTTACAACGATAATCCCAAATGCAAGTGCTGAAATAGTATCCATCGTTAAATATCCTTCCATAAAACCTTTGAAGATTGGGGAAGTTTGATATTCTTGCATTGCTTGTCCGGATTGCCCAAGTGGTGTAAATACACTTTTAACAAACAATAAGAAAATAGAGAGTAATAAAATAGGTGTTAATATATTTCCGATACGGTCAACAAGTTTAGATGGATTTAAACTAAGCCAAAATACGATAGCAAAGAAGATGACTGTGTATAAAAATAACGCTAGGCTACTAGAGCGAATTGTTTCTGGTAAGAAAGAACTAACACCCATTTCGTAGGCGACGTTAGCGACGCGCGGAATCCCCATAGATGGACCGATTGCAATATATACAACTACGGTAAAGAAAATTCCGAATAATGGGTGAACATGACTTGCAAGTTGTTGCATACCATTTCCTGATAAAGAAATTGCAATAACAGTTAATAAAGGTAAGCCGACTCCTGTTAGTAAAAATCCAATCATTGCAGGCCAAAAGTTTTCACCTGCATTTTGTCCAAGCATGGGAGGGAAAATTAAATTACCTGCCCCAAAAAATAAAGAAAATAGCATAAGACCTGTGAAAAAAATATGTTTTTTTGATACAGTGTTCATTGTTTTTTTTTCCTCCTTTTTTAAAATTCATTTGTAAGAACACAAAAAACTCGCCCCTAAAGAAAGGGACGAGTTATATTTACCCGCGATACCACCCTAATTTATACATGTAGAAATAAATCTATATGTATACGGCTTTGCAACGTACAACATGATACGTGTTCCTTGTAACGGGGGACAGCCGGTAAGAACTTACTGTAACATTCGGTTCTACTTCTCGGAGATGATTTTCGGCTACGCACTGAACGTTGGCTTTCAGCAAATCGCCAACTCTCTGGGGAACAGTCCTATAACGTACTCGTTCTCGTCAATGAATTTTAGTTCAAGTATTCTGACAGTATTGTTGCATGTTTTTTTTTGAAAGTCAATATGTTTTTTGAAAGATATATGTATATGCGGAAATATCGAAGATGATATTGGTTATTGTGAAGGAAATGATGAAGTGTAAAACAGGAGTGAATAGTTGTAGAGAAATGTAAAATTTGTAGAGAAAGTTGATATTTATAGGAGTAAAGAAGGTATTAATAGAATTTACAGAGAATAATAAAACAATCCACTTGCTGGAAAGAACAAACCAAAAGAGGTGACTGAAATGCTTGCGATGGGAGTATTATTTGGCATTATTGCTATAATTGGTTTTATGTGGTTATATTATTCGCGTTCGTTTAAACAAGCAGAAGTTTTACTCTTTCAAAAAGGTAGTTTGTTGACAAATCAGTCTAGATATTTAGTATGTCCGAAGTGTGGGAGTGCACAGGCCAGAAGTGGAGGATATCAAGAGTGTTGCAAAATTAGATTATGAAAGAAGGAAGCCTCACATTCATTTGTGAGGCTTCCTTCCTTACAATTTCCTGCCGCTCCAAATTGTCCACCGATCTCTTTCAATAATAGGAGAGATGTTTTGTAATGCGATTTGGATATGATGTAGAAGTTGAGCAAGCTCATGATCTGTTAATTCGTATAGAATGGATCGTCCGGTTCGAGGAGATAAGTCTTGTAGTAATGCTTCTACAGAATCGTGTATTTTTCGTACTTCCCATTGTGTTTGCGAAGGGAACACGTGAAGAGAATGCTTTTGTAATTCTTGCTGTATAGTAGCAGTTTTTGGTCTTCTTTTTGATTCGATTTCAATGAGTTTTGGAAATACTGAGAAAAAATATCCGCGAATGTGTTCAGGGCTTCCTGGAATTGTACAATCTTCAATGGTTCGATCTTGTAAAATAAGTACACCGTTTTTCTTTAATATACGAGAAGCTTCACGTAAAAATGTAGGAATGTCTTGTAAATGATGAATAACTGCGCGCGAAATAACTATGTCGAATGTTTCATTAGGATATGGGATGCTATGTGCATCACCGTGAATGAATGAAATGTTTGGGAAGCCGCTACAATTTTCTTTTGCGGCTTGTAATATCTCTTTTGAAAAATCAAGTCCAACAACATTTTTGGCTCCCATAAAAGCAAGTTCTTTCGTGTAAATACCACCGCCGCAGCCTATGTCAATTATTTGTTTGTTTTGTATATCTGTAATGTTTTTTATCATTTCCTCCCAAGAAACATGGGCATTTCTAGTTGCATATGTGTACTTATTATTTGCATCATGAAAATTAATGGACATTGTAAAATCCTCCCTTCAGTGTATAGTATAGCTTATTTAATATGATCTCATGTTTTTGTTTCTTATATGAAGGTTATAAGGATTTCTTATTAGAAAAGAGGGATTGAGTTGAAAGTGAAGTATGTAATGGTTTTATGTGTGATTTTATTAGCATCGTGTGGTCAAGCAGAGCAAAAGAAAGAAACGAAACAAGTAGAGGAGACGGTGAATGAAGTGGAAGAAACAATAGGGATAACTGTTATACAAAAAAAACATAAAGAGAAAAAGTTACAGGAGTCAGAAGTTAAGGCCGTAATAGATATTATAAATAATGCGGAAAAACAAGAAATAACAGGTAGCTTTGGTGAACCTGAATATGAAATACAAATTAGTAGAGATGGGAAAAAAGAAACGTATTATGCATGGTTAAGAGGAGAAGATCGACGAGGGTGGCTACAATATAAAAAGGCTATGTACATGTTGAACGAAAAAGATACGGAAAAACTTTTGTCTATATTTCCAAAGATTCTAGAACAA
The DNA here is from genome assembly GCF_051780025.1 of Bacillus cereus group sp. BceL062. Lineage (NCBI taxonomy): Bacteria > Bacillati > Bacillota > Bacilli > Caryophanales > Bacillaceae > Bacillus > Bacillus cereus group sp. BceL062. The sequence goes on from NZ_JBPWGY010000004.1 coordinate 50,297, forward strand.
AAAGAAGATGAGATACAGGTTGATCCTTTAACAGAAGTAACGAAAAAAGATTTGCAGATTACAGCGTTTCATATTAAAGCAGGGGATCAAAAAATGAATTATAAGGTACGTTATACAATTTCGCAATCACTTTACAACAAGTTAGCAAAGGAACAAGAATATTATTTGCAATTGATTTTCCCGGAAAAGGTTCAAAAATTAATTAGAGCAAAAGAGAGTGAAATGATTTCAGGTGAAAAAGTAAAGGAAGGGTATAAACAGTATGAATTGAATGTTACTGTTCCGATAAAAGATGCTTCATTATCACAATTAAAAGCATTAGAAACATATTATGAAAATTATGATTTGAAAATATTAAATAATAAAAAAGAAAAAATAGGCGTTTTTCAAAATATCATTCAAATTGTTAAAGAGTATGGTGAAAAAATGGATTTACAAAGATAAAGTGAATAGGAAAGTCTATATGGACTTTCCTAGGAAATGATAATAGAGAGGGGAGAGAATCCCCTCTCTATTACTTTGCTTTTGCAGATGGCTCATTTATGGATTTTCGTGTAATAAGAAATGAAATCATAAGAGCGGATAGAATAATAAGAGCGATGAATAAGTGATTTGGCAACCAATCTAATAATAATAGGTAGCTAACGGTATAAAAAATAAGAGTTGAGGCTAAGAAAGAGAGAGCACCTATAATGAGAGATTGTAATTTCATTTGTATCCACCTCCTTTCATTTGTATTTTTGTCTAAAAATGGATGATATAAACATTATTTCTAAGAAAAGAAAAAAATGTGTCATAATAGAGAATAGAATAAACTGAAATGGGTGCATATAGCTCATTTCAATAAGATAAAGGAGAGGGACATGAGAAATAATAAAAAAGGATTATGGGGAATTATTGTTGCAATAGGGTTATTTTTACTATCTAAGCTAAAGTGGGTATTCGCAATCTTTAAATTAGCAAAGTTTTCAACTGTATTTAGTATGTTTCTATCACTTGGTGCATACGCAGTTATATATGGTTGGAAATTTGGAGTAGCACTTGTTTATTTGTTATTTGTTCATGAAATGGGTCATTTATGGGCGGCAAGAAGAAAAGGGATACCTACATCACCGGCAATCTTCATTCCATTTATGGGGGCTCTTATTGGAATGAAAGAGATGCCGAAAAACGCAAAAGATGAAGCGTATATTGCTTATATGGGGCCTCTTTTCGGATTACTTTCATTTTTACCAGCTATTCCACTTTATATGATCACAAAAGAGCCGTTTTGGGCACTTGTTATTTTGCTTGGAAGTATGATTAATTTCTTTAATTTAATTCCCGTTTCACCGCTAGATGGTGGCCGAATTATTTCAGTGGTAAGTACGAAAATTTGGGGAGCAGGGCTTGTTTTATTGCTAGGCTATTCAATTTACTTTAAAAGTATTTTGGGAGGATTTATTTTCATTATCGGCTGTATGGAACTATATAGAGTAATAAAGAGAGATGAGCCGATTAAAGAATTAGGTTATAGAATTGATGGAATGAAAGAATATGTTGCTAAGCTTGAAGAGGAACTAAAAGAAACTGGTGCTGTGCATCGGACTATATACATGATGCATCATGAGATGAATGTATTAAGACAAAGAGAGCATGAAAAAGAATTAAAAACAGGGGAACTTCAAAGAATGGAAGTGCTAGAGCATCTTTTTCCGAAGTTTGAGCCGCTAGATTATGTTCCATATGAGGATGAAAAAGACGAGTATACAATTCACATCAGAGAGGCATTTGAAGTAGCGGAAAGACAATTAAATGAATGGGAAAAAGAAAAAGTACAAAAAGAAAACTATTATAAAGTTGATGCGAAAACGAAATGGACAGTATTCGCTTGTTATATCGGATTAATAGCTATACTTGGTTATACAGCTTATGAAGGTTATATTGTTTTACAGGAGCATTTGCCAAGGCGAAATGTGTAGAAAAATAGGGTCGAAATGATAGGAAGAATTTAAACAGGAATTGTATTTCTACGAGCGAATGATACAAGTGAAACACTCTATTGTAATATTCATAGTAGAAAAGGAGTTCTGTATATGAGGAAATTGCTAAGTGTGTTCAGCATTATAATCGTGATGATCATTGCGAGTTATAGTCTTATGAAAGTGCTATTACATTATGCGAATAAGCCCGCTGGGGTAAATACAATAGCTCAAATAGAAGCGGTACAAGAAGAGACAAAAGTGCTTGATTTTATTCGTACGACACATGAAAGTTATAATAATTTCTTAAATTATGGTAAGGCAGAGAATTATACAGACGGGGACTGGAACCATTTAAAGAAATGGTTTCAAGAACAAGAATCATCTTTAAAAAACATACATACAGAAATAAAAAATGAAAAGATCAAACGTGATGTAAATAGAAGTTATGAAATTGTAAAAAAAGGTGTGGAGCTTCAAAATATTGAGTATGTAGTTTATGCCCATCGTGTATACCATGACTTAGATATTATCGTAAATAAATATAGAGGTGAAACGAATATCTGGGGGTATACAGAATTTGGAGATGGGAAATATATAAGGGGAATTGAACAAGCAATACAGTCCAAATAATAAGCTAGCTAGCATTCTAGTTGGCTTATTTTCTTTTTGTAAGTGCAATGTTCATATATTTTTCACAAAAACACCGTGTTAATAGTGATTAAAATCACAATGTGTATAATACAATTCAGTTAAACTAAAAACAGTTAAGGAAATAGAGGAGTGGGATACAATGTTAAGTGCAAAAACAATTGAAATCGTAAAATCAACAGTACCATTATTACAAGAAAAAGGCGTTGAAATTACAACGAGATTTTATCAAATTTTATTTGAGGAACATCCGGAGTTATTGAATATTTTCAACCACACGAATCAGAAAAAGGGAAGACAACAACAAGCGTTAGCAAATGCTGTTTATGCAGCTGCGATGTACATTGATAATTTAGAAGCAATTATTCCAGTTGTAAAACAAATTGGTCATAAGCATAGAAGTTTAGGTATTAAAGCGGAACATTATCCGATTGTGGGTACATGTTTACTACGAGCGATTAAAGAGGTCGCAGGTGCACCTGATGAAGTTTTAAATGCATGGGGAGAAGCGTATGGAGTGATTGCTGATGCATTCATTAGCATTGAAGCAGAGATGTATGAAGAGGCTGCACATAAAGAAGGTGGATGGAAAGATTTCCGAAACTTTGTAGTTGTTAAAAAAGTGAAAGAAAGTGACGTTATTACATCATTTTATTTAAAACCTGAAGATGGCGGGAAAGTTTCTTCATTCATCCCAGGACAATATGTAACAATTCAAATAAATATTAAAGGTGAAACATATACACATAATCGTCAATATAGCTTATCTGATGCTCCTGGAAAAGAATATTATCGTATTAGTGTAAAAAAAGAAGAAGGTGTAGATACACCAGGTGGTAAAGTATCTAATTACTTACATGATCATGTAGGGGAAGGAGATATTCTGCCAGTAAGTGCACCAGCAGGAGATTTCGTATTAAATATGAATTCAACATTACCAGTTGTACTAATTAGTGGTGGAGTAGGTATTACACCGATGATGAGTATGCTAAATACGTTAATTGAACAAGACTCAAAACGTAATGTATATTTTGTTCATGCAGCGATAAATAGTACTACACATGCGATGAAAGAACACGTTAAGGCAGTAGACAATGAATACGAACAAGTTAAAGCATACACTTGCTATTCTGCGCCGACTGAAAAAGATTTGGAAATGAAAAACTTTGATAAAGAAGGATTCATTGAGGGTGAATGGTTACAAACCATTATTCCGACAACTGAAGCAGAATTTTATTTCTGTGGTCCAGTGCCATTTATGAAGCATATAAATACTGCACTAATTGATTTAGGTGTGAAACAAGAGCATATTCATTATGAATTTTTTGGTCCAGCAGCAAGCTTACAATAGGGTGAGCTTGAATAAGCAAAAAACGAGGTATTATTTTACCTCGTTTTTTATTTGTTCTCTTAATAGCCGATTTACTGTTTCACGGCGTATACCTATCAGTTGACCAATTTCAGTTTGCGTTAATATTTCATATATAGGAATGTCACCTAAATATAGTGTGAACCACTCTTGTAAACGATGAAGACGTTCTTTCGGAGAGACAGTTGACAATTGGTCAATCCGCTGTTGCATCATTCTTAGTTTCAATTGTAATTGCATAGCGATGTCGGCATATGATTTAGGGTTTGCTTGAAGTCTATCGTACCATTCGCTACTAGTAATCGGTTCAACTTCTGTTTTTATTAAAGCAATAGCGGTACCGTGATATTCCTTCGGTGAAATTAAAGAATGGTGAGGTATCGTTTCACCTGGAACGATAATGTTGAATAGAAATGGTGTTCCGTCTTCTTCTAGCCGAACCACTTTTAATAAACCTGTTTTTATAAAATATAAAGGACCATCCTCGCCTTGACGGAATAGTACATCTCCTTTGTGTAGAATCAATGTTAGCCCCCCATTTAAACATTTCTATTTCTTCTATTTTAGCGTATATGTATAAAGATAATATGCTATTTGAACAGCAATTTCATTGACGAAATGTATGCTATTACAGTAGTATACTATTTAGTGTGTAATAGTACTAGCAATGAATACGCTGTAGGGGGTTTAGTATATTGTTAGATGCGATGAAGATGACGGATGTGAGAATACCAGCGAATGCTATCATTCATGTAGAAGAGATGAAAGGTGGAGTCGTTCTATCCGTTGAAATAGACGGCCAAATTATTTATACGATGGCCTATGATGAAGAAACAGATAGTTATGCTGAATTATATGATCGAAACGATAAGAGGGCGTGCCAAGTACATGAAGACTTTATGGGATGGTCACTTCTTCACTAAAAAGATGTCAATATGACATCTTTTTTTATTGAATCGATAGATTATACAAGGAAATGAAATAAAAGGATAAAATTTGTAATAAATGATTTTGCATTGTTAGCACTTTGTAACTGCATGCGAACTGTTTTTTCGCTATCATAAAGATAACAGTCGCAGCTATAGGAGTGATCAACTTGAAGAAGGTACATATTTCAAATTTTATGCTATTAAGTGTTTGTTTAGTTTTATTTGTTCTCCTAGGAGCTTTTTTATATTCATGTGTATAAAAAAACGCATTCTAGAAAGAACGCGTTATAAAAGTGAAGTAATGATTAATCTAGTTCCAAGAATTATTAATGTGATACGTAATAAATTAATTACGGCATTACCGCTTAATTTTGTATTAATATAAGCCCCGATTTTTCCGCCAATCCATGCACCAGGAATAAGAATTAATGCATAAGTCCAGCTAACATTTCCAAGAGAGATGTGAGTTGCAGAACTTACAATTGCTGATAAAAATACGATAAACATCGAAGTTGCCACAGCAATGTGTGCTGGGAATGCAAAAAGAAGCATCATCGCTGGAACAAGTAAGGCACCGCCACCAATTCCAAATAATCCAGATATAAACCCAACTATAAAGGCGATAAAGATAGCAAGAAACGGTGGGAATTGATAGTGTACAGTATTTCCTTTGTTATCTGTAAAAGACCGCTTAATGACAGACATATTTGATAAGGAAAGAGGTTTTAATTTGTCTCGTAGCATAAGAAGAATGGATACGAAAATAAGGAAAATCCCAAAATATAAAGAAAATGTATCTTGGTTTAAAAATTTATTTGCCCATGATCCGATAATACCACCAGGGCCACTCCCGATAAATAAAATAAGTCCACTTTTATAATCCACCCGTTTATGCTTCATATACGTAAGGGTAGAAGCCAGTCCTGTAAAAACGACTGTTACCATAGAAGTTCCTACTGCGAGTTGTGGTGATAAACTGTGTAATCCAATTAATAACGGAACGATAATAATTCCGCCCCCAAGCCCTACTAGGCTCCCAACGGTCCCAGCGATTAATCCGATGAAAAGTAACATGATGTATTCCAAAATTGCCAACTCCTCTATATAACTTATCCATCAATCATTATACACGCTTTTTAATAAGAAATAGGCTTGTTCACAAAAAAGTCGTCTTCCTAGAAAAATAAGGAAGACGACTTTTGATTAAAAGATTAAGTGTAATAAGTAGTAAAATAACGCAGCTAATGAAGCTGAAATAGGAAGTGTAATAACCCAAGTAATTAACATGCGTTTTGCAGTTCCCCATTTTACACCTTTCACACGATGAGAAGCACCAACCCCTAAAATAGAAGAAGAGATAACGTGCGTTGTACTAACTGGCAAGTGAATGAATGTTGCACCGAAAATAACAAGTGATGATGATAAATCAGCAGCTACACCATTTACAGGACGAATTTTCATAATTTGTCCACCGACAGTTTTAATAATTTTCCATCCACCAACAGAAGTACCAAGACCCATTGCAATTGCACAAGATAATTGTACCCAGAACGGGATGTCGCTAGAAGTATGATAGTTATTGGCCATAAGAGCCATCGTAATGATTCCCATTGCTTTTTGTGCATCATTTGTACCATGTGTATAAGCTTGTAATGCTGCAGTGAAAATCTGGAATATACGGAAGTTTTTATTCGTTTTCGTTAAGTTAAAGTTTTTAAAGACCACTTTAAAAATACTGTATACGATATAACCAATAACAAAAGCGATAATCGGTGAAATGATTAAAGCTTCAAGAATTTTAATGAATCCTTTAAGGTTTAATGAACTAATACCAGCAGCAGCAATAGCTGCACCTGCGATTGAGCCAATAATTGCATGCGAAGAACTACTTGGGATACCGTAGTACCAAGTAATTAAGTTCCAAGCTATCGCCGCAAGTAAAGCAGCTAAAATTACAAGAGAACCATTTTGTAAAGCAAATGGGTCAACGATATCTTTTGTAATCGTTTTTGCTACACCTGTAAATGTCATTGCACCTAAAAAGTTCATAATAGCTGCCATAATAATTGCATGTCTAGGCTTTAGAGCTTTCGTTGAAACAGCCGTTGCAATAGCGTTTGCTGTATCGTGAAATCCATTGATAAAGTCAAAAGCTAAAGCGCAAATGACTACTAAAACGGTCAGTATCAAGAGTGTATCCATGATCAAACTCCTTACGCGTTCTTCATAATAATTGTTTCTAATACGTTTGCAACGCTTTGGCAGCTATCAGCTACTTCTTCAAGCTCTTCGTAAATCTCTTTGTATTGAATAATCTTAATCGGATCTTTTTCACGAGAGAATAAGTGTTTAATCGCATGACGACGAATATCATCGCATTGTGATTCGTAATCCTTAATCTTAATCGCGTTCGTACGAATGTCGACCAACTTCTTTTTAGACAGTAGTTCAACAGAGTTTGCAATTTCAATTGCACATTGATTAATTGCTTCTACGAATTTAATCATGTATTCATCAGCTTCTGTAATAGAATACATTTCGAACAGACCAGCACTGTGATCTAATCCGTCTAATACATCATCCATACTCATTGCAAGTTGTAGGATGTCCTCACGTTCAATAGGAGTAATAAACGCTTTGTTTAGCTCCATAATGATTTCGTGAATAAATGAGTCACCTTTTGACTCATATTCTTTCATGCGCATAGAAAACTCTTTTAAATCGCTAGCATTTTTAATTTTATACTCCACGAAAAATTGCGCGCCTTCTTTTAAATTTTCAGAAACATTCATTAACATTTCAGAAAATTTATCTTTTTTTGATTTAAAGACCATTATTAGTTACCCCCACAAAAGTAATATATGTAAAATATATTGGCTAGTCAATTCTAACAAAAAACTGTCGTTTTTTAAAACATTTTATCGAAAAGTTTACAAAAACTTAACATAACTCTCATTGTTGTATTAATAATATTAATAATCGATATTGAATATCTTACTTGTAGAATGTCCTTTTCTTGCAAAAAGTATGAATGTGAAAGAAAAGCTTTACACTATAGGAAGGACTACGTTATTATAATAAATTTAAAAGGAGGTATATTCTTCCTTTTGAAAAGAAGAGTGTAAACAAACGAAGGAAGTGAACGAATGAAATTGAAGAACACTCACTTTAAAAAAACGCTTGAGTGGTTCAATAAGAGGAAGAAACTACGCAATTCATTAATTGTATTGGGCAGTTTACTCGTCACTCTATTTATTGCTATAAATATAATAATTTCCATTCAAGACATATCTGAATTAAAACAAGCTGTTCCGCAACCGACTTTAATTTACGATGCAAACAATGAAGTTGCGACTAAATTGGCTTCTTCCAAAACAGAAGGCGTAAAAAGGAAAGATATTCCTAACATTATGGTTCAGGCAATTGTTGCAGTAGAAGATAAGGAGTTTTTTAACCATCATGGTATTTACTATAGTGGAATTATAAGTGCGGTTTTTAAAAATATTACAGCAGGAGAAGTTGTAGCAGGGGGAAGTACAATTACACAACAACTTGCGAAAAATGTATTTTTGACACAAGACCGCACGTTCTCACGTAAAATAAAAGAATATTTTCTAACTAAAAAAATAGAACGTACTTATACAAAAGATGAAATTATTGAAATGTATATGAATCAAATTTATTTTGGTGAAGGGGCTTGGGGTATAAAAAGAGCAGCTAAATCTTATTTTGATAAAGATGTAAAAGATTTATCAATTTCAGAAGCTGCAACGATTGCGGGCTTGATTAAAGCGCCGTCTGCGTATTCGCCTTATAAAAACTTTAATAAATCAATTGAACGACGTAATGTCGTATTAAGTTTAATGAAAGAGCAAGGGTATATTTCTGAAGAACAGTACAATAAAGAAAAAGAGTCCGGTCTTGTATTAAAACGTGGTGTTGATGATAAATACAAAGGTAAATATTCTCAATATGTAGACTATATTGTTAGAGAAGCAATGGACAAGTACGAATTAACACAAAATGAGATTTTAGCAGGTGGTTATCGTATTTATACAGAGCTTGATTCGAAAAAACAACAGGCTGTAGAAGATGTTGTGAATAATGATAACTATTTTAAAGATAGTGGTTCAGATCAGCTCATGCAAACAGGAGTGGTCCTTGTGAATCCAAAAACTGGTGGTGTTCCAGCTTTAGTTGGAGGCAGAGGGCCGTATCAGTTTTTACAATTTAACCATGCTACTCAATTAAAAAGGCAACCAGGTTCAACGTTAAAGCCTCTTGCTGTATATGTACCAGCGTTAGAACAAGGGTATGAAGTATACGATATATTAAAAGATGAACCATTTAGCATTAAAGAATACGAACCGAAAAATAGTGATCTTACCTTCCATGGTAATGTGACAATGTATGAAGCGGTGGCAAAGTCGTATAATGTTTCAGCAGTTTGGCTGTTAGAACAAATAGGATTAGATAAAGGATTGAAATCTTTAGAGAGATTTGGTATTCCAATAGTGCCAGAAGATCGTACGTATCCGATTGCTTTAGGCGGAATGCATGTAGGTACATCTCCATTTGTAATGGCCCAAGCATATAGTACATTTGCCAATGATGGTGTTCAAGTGGAGGCTCATGCAATTAGAGAAATTCAAAACGCTGAAGGTGAAACGATTGGGAAATGGTATAAGAAAGAGACGCGGGTGACGAGTGAAAAAATTGCTCAAAAGATGACATATTTATTAAAAGGTGTTGTCGAAAAGGGAACAGGTGAAAAAGCGAAAGTTAATAATGTTGATACAGCGGGTAAGACAGGTACTACTCAAATTGTAAATGGTCCAAGCAATGGTGCAAAGGATTCATGGTTTGTTGGATATACGCCAGATTTAGTAGGTGCAATTTGGGTAGGATATGATAAAACAGATAGCGAGCATTATGTTCCAGGAGGGAGTCAAATTACGACGACGATGTTCCGGGATATCATGAAAAAAGCAAATGCAAATCCAGCTCAAAAAGCATTCCAGTTATCGCTAATACCAGAGGCTGACTACAAAAAACAATTGCAAACAATCGAAGAGGAAAAACGAAGAAAAGAAGAAGAGAAGAGAAGGAAAGAACAGGAACAACAAAGAAAACAAGAGCAGCAAGAGTGGTTTGATAAAGTGAAAGAGTGGATTCCATCACTTTGGTAAAAGAAGAAAGAGGCGAATAACGAAATCCGCCTCTTTTTCGTATGAAAAATAAAGTGAAACTTCAATCATTAAGGGATGTTTATTCACCGCTAATGATTAGCCCATACCAATTGGGAAATGATATTACTCGTTTAGTATAATGTTCGTACTGCCAGAGGATTGAGAATCATATGTAATAATGATTTTGCCTTTACTAATAGGTTCGTAAGGTAATTCTTCTTCATAACTACCATTATTTTCATTATGGATAGAAAGCGTGATTTCATCAATTTCTTTATTTATATACTGATCTTTAATCGTTTCAGCAATTTGAAGTAGCGTTTCGTAACTAGAAGCTTTCGTAATAAGCATTCCTTTTATAACCTTTTTTTCATTATTTGCTGCATTGGAATAAGGGATGTTACTTTGTTTTGTATACAAAAGCTTGTATGGAACTGTTTTTCTCTCTGCTTTTGATATAGTGGAATATTTTAGAGTTAAAAAAAATCCTACACATAAAATAATGCATACCATAAGAGTAACCCAGATGCGTATCAGTGACATAACTCTCATTTTCATCCCTCTTTCATATCTTTGACTTCACTATTTATCATACAAAATGAGGATTAAGATAGAGTAAATTTGAGGTAAAGAAACGTAAAGAAGGAGCACTTATCCTCCCAAATAAGTGCTCCTTTCTATATAAAAAGAGAAATTTAATTTACAGTCAAATGATGCATATTATTATAAATACGCTTCTTTAGTGAAAATTAGTAAATTCGGAAAACAGATAGTGTTGCTGTTGTATCACCTGTGTTAGGAATAGAAATAGTATTTGCTGTAGGTTGTACAGCGATTGTTGTACCAGCTTGTAAAGTAACGATTGTAGAGAAAGAAACAGCACTACCGATAACGTTAGTTGAAAAATTACGAGTAGGTGGTTGACCATTGAAGGAAATACCGAATCCAAACGGTGAAGAGCCTGGGAAAGTTGTAGACGCTGAGAAATTAATATCATATACGCCTGTTTCTAAAACTGTTAAAGTATCTGCAGTATCGTTGGAGTTTCCGGTGGACGCGATAGGTACAGGAATTGGAGTACCCGCTGGACCTGTCGCACCAGTAGCACCTTGAGAGCCTGCTGGCCCTTGAGAGCCCGCCGGTCCTTGGGCACCAGTAAGCCCATTGAGTCCTACTAGCACCTCCTCCAAGGCAATCTGATCCGTATTGAACTAGGAATAGTTTGGATCTCTGTTATGAGTTTAACTAATTTGTCGATCGTACAACAATCTACTTTAAATAACTTAGCAAGCTTTGTAGCTCAACGTACAATGCTCCGCATGAGAAAGGTGTTGTTCTTAAAATAGTTAATAGATTAGCGATAATAGAATTTCCGATTTGTTTTTGTGCCGGAGATAAATCTAAGCAATTGAGGAACTTTTGTAGATTATTTAGGGCATCGATTAGATTATCTATATTATTTTGAGAAGGGGTTTGAAAGACAGCTTGAATAGCTTGACCAAGTGCTTAAAGAAGTCTAACGAATTCTGTAAGTTCGGACTTAGAGATGTTAATATGACTACAGGCTCTGACTTCGCAACAATCATTACCATAAAATACTTTTCCTTTATTTATATTGTTTATATTTTCATTCCTTTCTTTCATAGAATCAATAGTCGTTACTATATATTAAGATGAGATTTATACTAAATTCGTGATGGACAAACTACTATTTCTAAAAAAATAAGAAGTTTGCCTACCGAGCAAAAACAATTAAGTTATGGAGAAAGATTTATAGAAATTAAAGAAGATTAGTTCAACATAAAAAAGCATGTCAATTGTTGAGAGTATCTAACAATTGGCATGCGGTTTGTGGAGGAATACCTCATTTGTATTCATTCAACCTTTCAAGGGTTGTTTTGGGTAAAATTGGAATTGAAATAGTGAAAGTTGTACCGGCTTGATTACTAGTCATTTTTAATGTACCGTTATGATTTTGAATAATTTTCTTTGTTACTGATAGGCCCAGTCCTGTTCCTGAATCTTTTGTTGAGAAGAATGGATCAAAGATATATTCTTGAATAGCTGGAGGAATACCAGTTCCATTATCTGTGAAAGTAATCCGAACGAAGTTATCTAGGCGATAACTAGTGATTTGAATAGAAAGAGGTTTTTCACCTTGAGCATCAACGGCGTTTTGAAATAGGTTTAAAAACACTTGAACAAGTTCATGGCGATCAATATGGACTAAAATATCATCTAATTCATTAGAAAAATTATAATCAATTGAAATGTTATGCAAAAAGACCTCACTTGCTAGTAGCTGTTGAATATATTCACGTAAAAATGTATTAATGGGAAACGGTTCTCTTTTAAATTCGCGTGTTTTCGATATAGATAAAAATTGTGTAATAATACTATTTGCACGATCTAATTCAGGAATAAGTAAGTGTTTAAATAATTCTTTATTGGATGGAGATACACTCTCTTGTAAAAACTGTAAGTATCCCCGTACTGTTGTAAGTGGGTTGCGTACTTCATGTGCAATCCCGGCGGCAATTCGTCCTGCTAATGAAAATTTCTCTGCATCACGTTCTGTGTTTAAATAATGAAAAACGCTAATAACTCTAAAAATCTCTCCATTATAATCGCGAATAATTCGATTATTAATAATGCCATAGTTTTTGTCTAAAACCTCTTCATTATATATTTCGGTTCCTGTTTTTAAGGTTTCAATAGCTTTAATTTTTTCTTCAGGTAAGTTAAGTAATTGTTGAATTGGCTTTCCAATTATTTCGTTTCGTATTACACCAAAATCATCTGCAGCAGCTTGATTACATAATGTAATATTCCCTTTATTATCAATAAAGGTTACATGATGTGAAAAAGCATCAAAAATATGAACAAAGTGTTTTTCAAGTTGTTCAAATAAAAATAATGAATCGCAAGTAAGTTGAAAATCAGCTTCTTTATTCTCTTTTCGTATGTTTTGAATGGAATGATTTGTTCTTGTTTTCTTTATTTGCAAACCAATATGTGGATTTTTATATGTGAAATGATGCGGCAATTGATTCACAAGTTCTTCATAAAAACGTACTTTATTTTCTAGTTCTTCTATTCGTTTTTCATGAGATAAAATATCATCGGTTGGAAGCATAAATAAATAACCCCTCAATTTAAAAATTCTTCCATTTAGTATATCATATTTTTATACGGATACTCTTAAAGAAAGAGTTACTTAATGAATTTGATTGTCCAAGATGATTGGGAAATCAGTAGAATGAATATAAGATGAAAACTGAAAGGGAGGAATATGATTGTTTTTCATTGGAGTGACAGGGTGGGGAGATCATGATTCTTTATATATAGATCCCTATGAAAATAAAAATAAATTACGAACATACAGTGAACATTTTCCTATTGTCGAAGTGGATAGTTCATTTTATGCGATGCAACCGGCACGAAATTATACGAAATGGGCGATGGAAACACCGACAGACTTTTCTTTTGTCGTAAAAGCGTATCAAGGAATGACAGGGCATATGAAAGGAGAAACTCCTTTTTCTACGTTTGATGAGATGTTTGATGTGTATAAACAATCGATTCTTCCTTTAATAGAAGCGAATAAATTAAAAATAATTTTATTTCAATATCCACCATGGTTTGATTGCAAAAAGAAAAATGTAGATTTCCTTCGATATACGAAAGAGAAAATGGAAGGTTTACCGTGTGCGATAGAGTTTCGAAATCAAACATGGTTTTATCCAGAAATGAGAGATAAAACGCTACAATTTTTAGAGAAAGAAAAATGGATTCATACAATTTGTGATGAACCGCAAGCGGGAATTGGTTCGGTTCCACTCGTATTAGAGGCGACGGATTCGGATATAACATTAATCCGCTTTCATGGTCGAAACGTTCATGGCTGGCTGGATAAAGGGGAAAATTGGAGGGCGGTTCGCTGTTTATATCGCTACAACAATAAAGAATTGGAAGAATGGGTAGAACGACTAGAGCAACTAAAAAAGAAGACAAAGGACATATACGTATTATTTAATAATAATTCGGGCGGGGATGCAGCGGATAATGCGAAACAACTTATGAAAATGATGAACATTACATATGGTGAGCCAAAGCCTGAGCAATTAAATTTATTTGAACGATGATAAAACAAGAAAGGCACTGTACAAACAGGGGGAATGTACAGTGCCTTTCTATATGAAAAAGAGGGGTAACAATGTTACTGAGCGTTTGGTTGATTCATCAATTGTTGGCTTCGTAATAAATGATAATGGTTATCATTATCATTGTCAATGGTTTTTCGGAAAATAAGTAAAATTTTTTTGTATTTTAAATAGCAATAAAAAAAGAACAGCATTAATGCTGTTCTTTTCCGTTAATAAATTGTTGTAAATCAAAAGGAGTTATCGCTTGGATAAATTCTTTTGAGATAAGTGTTTGAACGAGAGTGCTCTCAGAAATGCTAGCACCTGTTTTCTTTTCATAAGCTTGTTTTAATAAATCGAGTTTTTCAGCCGTTTCTTGCGGTAATTCAATTGTAAGTGTGTTCATAATTTCTCCCCCTTATTATTAGAGTACCACTACAATATAAGAGAGACAAGAAAAGAAAAGAGAATATGAAACATAAAAAAGGTTACCATTTTTTAAATGGTAACCTTTTTTATGTATAAGAGGTATTAAGCGATACCGATATACTTTAAAGTTTTTGATGGAGTACTATGATCAAAGAAGTGTTGTAAAAATGCAATGTCAACACCTGATTTGTATGCACAATAGCCCCAAGTTTTTCGAAGTGTATGTGAGCTAATCCCTTCTAATCCAACTTCTTTTGCAGCTTTGTTTAAAATGTACCATGCATGTTGTCTCGTAATAGATTTTGTTCCTTTTTGAGACTTTAATAATGGCTCATTGCGTTTCCAAGTTTTACGTTCTTTCATGTAGTCTTCGATTGCGTGCTGTAAGTCTTCATTTACAGCAAACCATTTATGTTTCTTTACTTTTTCATTGTAAAATAAAATGGAATGGCGAACATTTTCGTTTTCATCGATGACATCGCTAACTTTTAATTGTAAGATTTCGCTTACTTTTAAGCCAGAATTTACGGCTAATACGAATAATAAGCCATCACGTTTCGAAGATTGTAAAAGTATATTTTTGATAGTTTCTAATTGTTTTTCACTTTGAATAGGTTGTCCTGCTTGTTTCATTTCACGCACTCTCCTCTTTTATATGTGTAAAGGAAAGGATTAACTTGTTTCTTACTATAAAGGGAGAGTGTGAATTTCATGTGAACTCCTAGTGAAATTAAGACAAATTATTTGACTTCTTTTACATTTGGTAAATTAAAATAGAATACAACGCTATTATTCGTATTATATACACCGTACTTGGCATGATGGAGATCTAAAATGTTTTTTACAATAGATAACCCGAGACCGGTACCACCAGTATGACGACTACGTGATGCATCTAAACGATAGAAGCGATCCCAAATTTTTTCAAGACTTTCTTCTGGGATAGGATTTCCTGTATTCTCGATTTCGACTTTTACTGTATCTTCGGTTTCTATAACAGAGACTTTTATTCTTTCTCCATCGGGCGTATAGCGAATTGCATTGCTAAGTAAGTTCACAACTACTTGCTCAATACGACTACGATTCGCTTTAACAAATATAGAAGTGTCTGCATCGACGTCCACTTGTAACTGCTTTTCCTCCATACTAAATAATAACTTTGTATGGATTTGCTGAATTAATTCACCGATTGAGAATGTTGTCATTTCTAGTTTGTACGTACCCGATTCTAGTTTTGCTAATTCTAACATTTCAACAATAAGTCTGTTCATATTTTCTGTTTCTTCTAAAATAACATCTGTATAATACGTTGTATCTTTACTAACACCATCTTGAATCCCTTCTGCGAAACTTCTAATTACACTAAGTGGTGTTTTTAATTCGTGGGATACACCAGAAATGAATTCTTTCCTCGTCTTCTCTAATTGACGTTCACGTTCAATATCTTGTTGTAATTTTGTATTGGCAACATTTAATCGATCAATTCTGTCTTTTAAGTTTACAGATAATGTATTGATACTGCCGGAAAGTCCGCCAATTTCATCGTCTGCTGTAACAGGTAGTTTCTCGCTAAAATCAAAATTAGCCATTTTCTTTGTAACGCGATTAATCTTAATTAATGGTTTCACAATAATTTTTGAATAGTAGAAGGATAATAAAATAATCACGAGAAACACAATGATTAAGGCATAGACATAATAATCTTTTAAAACGAGCATCGCTTCATTAACAGGTTGCAAAGATACTATCGCAAAGGCGTACTCTGTAATTTTTCCGTTTTCAATAATAGGTTTTACAAAGATACGATTTTTTAAGTTTTCGCCAGCATCTATGGGATATATGATTAGTTGATTTGAATTGAAAATCCCTTGTCTAATAGTGTTTGCAAAGGATTGAACAGCTTGTAATGTTTCAAAATCATTTGCAAGACGGACCTCAGCCTTGGAAGGAAGCTGTAATTTAGATATTACACCCTCAAAGTCCACCGTAGTAAATCCTTGTTGTTTATATCGGTTTGTAAGTCTGTTTTTAGATGGATTTTCACCAATTAATTGCATATCGGAAGTAATATTTCCATTGCTCCACTGATTATAATTTGTTTTTAATGAAATTGGTGTAATTATATTACCGTGTAAGAACCCAAAGACGGATATTATTCCATCTTTTTTTAAACCTAAATTTTCAAATTTATTATATTCTTCAGGTGTTAAAATATTGTTGAGTGGAATGGAATACGTTGTATCGTTAGGACCAATTACATCAATGTAGTAATTGGTGTCACTTTTAATAATGCCATTAGAATCTAAAAATTGCATTTCAGCATTTGTTTTATCATGAAATTCTTGTTTTAGTTTTCTAATTTCCTCATAACTTTTGCCGCTTTTTTCGTAATTATCTACGAATTTTTCAAAGGCAGTTTGAACGGTTTTTACTTTTTTATTAATATAAAATTTCTCTAAAAATAGAGACTGTCCTAGGAAAAAGAGGAGGAATATGATTGTAAATAATGTTGATGTTAATAAAAATAGTTTAAAGACGATACTTCTGTTTTTCACTGCTTCACCTCTTATGAGAAATACTGTAAATGATTTCACTTTATTATAACAAACGTGACAAGAAAGTAGAGGGAGAAATCTGTCTCTTTCTAAAGTAGTTTTTTATAAAAAGTCACATAAAAAGAACTCGACAGACGTATGACGAGTTCTTTAATGTATTATTGTTGAATTGCTGCATCTAAAGCGATTTCAATCATCTCGTTAAATGTAGTTTGACGTTCTTCAGATGTTGTTTCTTCACCAGTGAAGATGTGATCGCTTACTGTTAATACAGATAATGCATTTACACCATATTTCGCTGCTAATGTGTAAAGAGCAGTTGTTTCCATCTCTACTGCTAATACACCGTAATCTGCAAGTTTTTTAACCATGTCCATGCTTTCACGATAAAAAACATCTGCTGTTAAAACGTTACCAACACGAACGTGTAATCCTTTTTCAGTTCCTGCATCGTAAGCTTTCTTTAAAAGGTCAAAGTTTGCAGCTGGTGCAAAATCAAAACCTGGGAATGTTAAACGGTTCATATTCGAATCAGTACAAGCTGTCATTGCAATAATAACGTCACGTACTTTTACGTCCTTTTGAATTGCACCGCAAGTCCCAACACGAATTAAATTTTTAACTCCGTAGCTTTGGATTAGTTCGTTTACATAAATAGAAATAGAAGGAACACCCATACCTGTACCTTGAACAGATACACGTTTTCCTTTATAAGTTCCAGTGAAACCTAACATACCACGCACGTTATTATAGCAAGTAACGTCCTCTAGAAATGTTTCAGCGATATATTTTGCGCGTAATGGATCACCAGGTAATAGAATAGATTCAGCGATTTCGCCTTGTTTTGCTTCAATATGTACACTCATGAAAAGTCCTCCTTATAATGTATTGATAGAAATCAATATCATTTGCATTATACACTACGAATCCATTCAATTAAAATCTTTTTAATTATTTGTAATATGTGCAAAAGAGGAGGATTTCATAAATCATAATCTAGAATATATATGAAAGAAGTTTTGTATAAACAGAGACAATAAAAATGGTAGGTGATTTTTTGAAAAATCTTGTCATTGGACTTGTAGCTTTGGTACTTATTGTGGCGGGAGGATTTTACATAAAAAAATATCAGGAAACCGTAGAGACGGTAGGAGATGTTCAAGAAGTAAAATGGGATGTATCAAATGGAAAAGGAAATGATAAAGTAGATATTTTGTTTCAATTACTAAATAAAAAGAATAATGAGGTTCGTGGTGTAAATGATCAAATTCGGGCAGTTATTGTAGATGAACAGTTAAAACATATACAACAGATTAAACCTACATTTGCAGGGAATGGATCATATAAGTTATCTTCCAAAATAGCGAAAGATGAAGCGTATACAATATTTTTATATGAAGACAAAAATAAGTCAGTAGAATCATTCGCGAAGACAGATTTTGGGAGAGAAAAAGAAGAAAAAAATAAGAAGAAGGTGAACCTGCCAGTCGATAGTGTACTTACAAAAAAAATTGGAGAGCATGAAGTTTCTCTTTTATTCGGTGCATTACATCCGAATGAGCCGGTGACGTTAACATTTCAGTTTCAAGCAAAAAAGGGTGAAAAATTGAAATTACATTCAGAGAGAGGAGAAGAGGAAACTCTTTATATCGTAGATGAAACGAGGGAAAACTTTTTATACGCTATGCCTGTTGATACGGATGAGCAATTACAGTATCGTATTACATTTCCTGCCCAAGGCACGTATAAACTGTGGGGAACTTTTTATATAAATGGTAAGAAATATGAGAAGGATTTTATCGTACAAGTTCAAAAAAGAAAAAACAGCTAAATTTTTAGCTGTTTTTTCTTTTTCCTATTAGTTTTGTTACAGAGAGCATCGTAATTGGTAAAGAATGATTCTTCCTAAATGCTAAATATTTACCGCTCCATGCTGGTTTGTATTTCTCTTTAAAATGTCGTAATCCGCTGAAACTATACGTATAACGAACGTTATTAAAGATTGCAGCAGCAACTCTTTCAGACCAAAATGATTGTGTTGATAACCCAACATTGGAAAGTGGCGCCATACCAATATTAAAGGAGTGATATTCATTTTCTTTTGCCCATTGGAATAAGTGGATGAAAATTGCGTCCATAATTCCACTAGGTGCATCTGGATAATAGCGCATTAAATCAACAGACAATGATCCGTTTTGATATACGGGCATAAAGGTTGTGAATGCGATAATCTTTCCATCCGCATCAGATAATGTAGCGATAGGAGCACGGCTAATATATTCACGATCGAAGTATCCGAGTGAAAAACCTTTCTCTTTTTTTCCACCGAGCCATGCATCAGAAACTTTCCGTAACTCTTCGAATAATTCGTCTGAGAATGGCGGCTGATGAATAGAGAATGTATAGCCTTCTCTTTCAAAACGATTGAAAGTCGCTCGCATACCAGCGCGTTTCTTTCCTGTTATTGTAAATGTATTTAAATCAACGACAGCTTCTTCACCAAGTTTAAAGAAGTTATAACCAAAATCATGATATAAACTCATCCATTTACTTTCGATTTGATAAAATACACAAATGTATCCGAATCGATCAGCTTCAGCTAAAAACTCTTGCAACACATTACGATAGGAGGAAGGGTCACCAATTGGATCACCTAATACAACAAGACGTTTTCCAGTTATGGAGAAGAGAAGGAGCGCTTTCCCATCACTGCTAAAGAAGAATTGTTTATCTCCTAAATAACCTAAATGACTAAGTACATTTCCACCGTGTTCATCTAAGAAGTTTTGTAACCTTTTATCATTTGCTGGTTGCCCGGGAAATTCATTTCGATAACGATTGGCAATGAGTGAGCCAATTAGTAAAAAAGTAGGAACGAAAAAGGCAGCTGCTAATGCACTTCGTTTCACTTGGGTAATATTACGAACGACGAAATCAGGTTTAAAAGCTTCTTTTGCACCTGCAAATAAAATACCTAAGTTTTTATATAAATATAACGTTACAAGTAAGAATATAAAAACTTTTACGATATCAGAAAGTGAGACCTCCATTTTCTCGCGTACGAATCTTTTACGAAGCATATATAATACAGCGAGTACGATTAATAAAATAAATGTTTCTTCAATATCAATTCCTTTTAGCGTATTAAAGATAGCGGCTCCAATTAAAGAAATAATTGTCATATAATAAGAACGTTTTGTTCCGTAATATATTCCCCTTGAAAGGATTAGAAGGAGAATACCGAATGTTAGCGATAAGCTAAAAGAAAACTGAATCAGATGCTTTGGAGCTAAAATATGTAAGGCGTGTGCCCGGTTTATACTTGTTGGTAAAATAGTCGATAAAATAACCATTAAGCCAGCAAATACTGTTAAAGCAGCAGATGCCCATGAACCTAATTTCCCTAGAAAGTCACGCTGCAAAGTCCATATAACGCCAGTGGTTTCTAATGCAGGCGCAATAAAAGGTTTATCTTCAAACTTTTTAATGGCCACTCCTGTCATTTCGAAAGCCGCAAAAATGAGACCAAGGCAGAATGGTAAAATGTAATAGACGAGACGATATAGTAACATAGCAGGCAGTAAAACACCTGTATCAATGCCGTATTGTCCTAGTCCAGTTAAGAAGACAAGGTCAAATGAACCAAGCCCACCAGGGACAAGACTAACGACGCCAGCTAAGGCAGCAATTACATATACACCTAAAAACTTTTGAAAGTCAACTTCAATTCCAAACAGTATTAAAATGACGTACATAACGATACCAGCAGATACCCATTCGACTAATGAAACTAATGAGTATAAAACAGTTGGATTTTTCTCTTCCTCTTCTTGTCCTTCGGTTTGCGTTGTTTTTCTATTTTTAAGTTTAGAAAAGCCGATGTATATAGGGACGAAAAGGGCAAAGAAGATAAGGACAGGCCATAACCACGGTTTTTCATGCAAAATAAATCTTGTGTCTAATATTCCGATAAGACCGAGGAATGAAAGTATGGCTAATCCGTTAATAAAGGCAGTCGTCATCCAGGCAATACTTTTAATAAGCTTGCCATTTTCTTTTATGTATGGACGATAAAGCATTGTTCGTACACCAGCTCCAACGAGGCCACCAAATCCAATAAAACCATTTAAAGTATTCGCAATCCATGAGATACGGAAAATCTTTTGGACAGGTATATCAGCTTTTAAGTAACGAAGCATAACATAATCATAAAAGAACATCGTTGATACAGCGAATGCACCAAGTGTAATTGCTAAAAAGACTCCTCCAGTTGGAATGTTTTTAATTGTATCAATCGCTTCTAAAAAAGAAATGCCCGCTAATTCTTTTTTTGCTTGAAAGAATACAACTGTTAATACAACAAATGGGAAGATAATTTTCCCGATTTGTAAGAAACGTTTCCATGAAAACGACATAAATACAACTCTCCTTGTATAAGAAAACTGAGACAATAATATTATTATGACAAACTTCAAGAAAAATAAAAAGGTAAATTCCTGTATAGGTAAGCTATTTTTTATATAGGTATATTTAAAAGAATATTTCGTTTATCAGAAAGTTAAGTTAAAATGGAGTGAAAGAAGGAAGAGAGGGGAAGTATATGATTATAATAGGTTATGCAGGGCATGAGTTAGAGAAAGCAAAACCTAATACATCAGAAGATTTTTTTAACAGATCTGAAGTGACATATATATTAAATGATAAAGAGAAAACTTTTTCAGTTTTATACGTTCGCTATTTTGAAGAAGTTATACAAGAAATTACTCCTTTTGAAGGAAATCCAGTGTGTAAAGTAGAAGAACAAGACATATATTTACGGGATATTGTAGCGATATGTTGTTTAGTGAAAGATAAGGAGCTCCGTGCGCAAAAACGTTTATATTTAAATAATATAGAAGAATTTCAACAATATTTTGATGAGAGAACAGTGTTGAAAGTACAAGAAATATTGGCTGAATTACATAAAAATAAAAGAATAGAAATAGCGTGAAATGGAAAGGGAGAGGGAAGAAATGTCTAATTTGATGGTTGAAAATCAAACAGAACAAGTTTCTATATTTTTAGAAGATGCGATTACTTTGATAACCAATTATGTAAATTATCATACGTTGCCTTTTTTATTAGAAGAGACACCAGCTGGGAACGAGCAATATTATAAAGGGTTATTAGCATCAATGAGACGTCTTCTCGTTTTTTGCGAAGAAGGACATGATGCATGTTTTGTTTTGCTGAATAGCCAGCCATTTCGAAAAACAGCAGCTGAAAAAATTTTATATAAGATATATCATCAAGTAATTGCAGAGTTTTTTTCCCCGAAGAGTGATCATTGGTATGAAAATAGTCGATCTGCATATACAGGAAAAAATTCTATCGTTTTTCAACAAACACCACCTTCATCTATAGAGCAAGTGATGAAGAATTTAGAAGGTAAATTTCAATTGATGCGTGAAGAACTAGAATATTATGAGACAGATTACCAAACGAAGATGTTACACAAATACTAATTAAGGAAAAGAAGCTAAGGAGACTTAGCTTCTTTTCCTTTTGTACAGTTATATAAGGGATTTTCATTGAATATATTTAAGTGGATAGCAATAAGGAGGTGTAACATGAGTCAGCAAGGTGTATTTACAGATTACTTTCATGAAGTAGAAAGTTGGTGTGAAAGTGTTCTTCACGTATTAGATAGCCGCGCAATGGAAGTGTATGATGTCCATATGCTTGCTTATAAAATTCAGACATTATTAGAGCGTATGAAAGAGCATGAGTACGAAACGGATGCGGAGTTTATGTATGAAATAAGCGATGATGTAGAACATATTCAACATCATCTGCAGGAAGTATTTATGCAAGAAGAGGAATATGAACTATATGAAAGAGGGGATAGTGAACGAGCTGTTCCAATTGGAGGGCATACACTCCCGCCATTACCTTATCCATATAACGCGTTAGAGCCGTATATTTCTAGAGAAATTATGATGTTACACCATGATAAACATCATCGTAGTTATGTAGAAGGGTTAAATAAAGCAGAGAAGATGATGGAGGAAGCGAGAAAAACCAATCAATTTGATTTAATTAAGCATTGGGAACGAGAAGCGGCTTTTCATGGATCAGGACATTATTTACACACGATATTTTGGAATAACATGAAAAAAGATGGTGGTGGAAGTCCAAGAGGGGCTTTTTCACAACAAATTGAACAAGATTTTGGGAGCTTTTTACGTTTTCAAAAACATTTTACGGAAGCAGCCTCTAAAGTAGAAGGTTCAGGCTGGGCGATTCTCGTTTGGGTCCCCCGATCTGGAAGGTTAGAAATTTTGCAGAGTACACTTCATCAATTGTTTACACAATGGGATACGATACCTCTCCTTGTACTAGATGTATGGGAACATGCGTATTATTTACAATACCAAAATCGAAAAGATGAATATATTAAAAACTGGTGGAATGTTGTGAATTGGCCTGATGTAGAAAAAAGATTTGAAACTGCGAAACAAATTGAATGGACACCATATTAGACGCAAATTCCTTGCGTCTTTTTTAATGGGAGCAGAAGGAAGATTTCGTTCATATTTTAAAAGGCCAAGCATACACTTGTACAAAAAGTGCCAAAAGGACGTGGGGGGAAATATGAGACGAATTTGTGTAATCATTACGCTTCTTATTATGTACGCAAGCGTTATGCCGATTCCTACATATGCAAAGATGAACAGTAATGTTAGCGCTCGAAATGCTGTATTAATGGAGCAAAGTTCTGGTCGTGTATTATACGGAAAAGCAGAACATGAGCCACAAAAAATTGCTAGTATAACAAAAATTATGACAGCCTTGTTAGCTGCTGAATCAGGAAAAATGAAAGAAATGGTATCAGTTAGTAATGAAGCAGTCAGGGTGGAAGGATCGGCGATTTATTTAAAACCTGGACAGAAAGTGAAGCTAGAGGATTTAGTATACGGACTTATGCTTAGATCAGGTAATGACGCAGCGCAAGTAATTGCTGAAAATGTAGGAGGGAGTATAGAGGGGTTCGTATATTTAATGAATGAAAAGGCGAAACAAATTGGAATGAAAGATACTCACTTCTCAAATCCTCATGGTTTGGATGGAGATGGCTCTCATTATTCTTCGGCTTATGATATGGCACTGTTAACGAAATATGCAATGGGGAACGAGACCTTTAAGAAAATTTTTGGCACAAAAACGTATAAATCAAATTCATGGGATTATCCGTGGAAAAATAAACATAAGCTTGTGACATCCTATTATGAATTTGCAACAGGTGGGAAAACAGGTTTTACGAAAAAAGCAGGACGAACGCTTGTTACAACGGCATCAAAAGATGGACTAGATTTAATTGTCGTAACTTTGAGTGCTTCTAGTGATTGGGATGATCATATGAATCTATTTGACAAAGGGTTTGAACGTTTTAAGCAAACAAAAGTTTTAGGACAAGGAGCGCTTGCTGAAATACATGAAAAGAAATATGCCAATCATGTTTATACGAAAAATAGTTTTTCGGTACCGTTAACTGAAGAAGAAAAAAAGAACGTAGTATTAAAAGTTGAACTCGATAAAAGTGCAAAACTTACGGATGGAGTAAAGGTTGGGAAGACAGACATTTATGTTGGTAATGAAAAAGTCGGAGAACGGAATTTATTTTATAGTAAACGGAAGTTAGTAGCTGCAACGGGTATGTACTGGAACAATGTGAAAGAAATTTTTTCTTACATGATAGGTGTTGGGAACGATGGTTAATCTCGTCTGGGCAGCGATGGCGGTCATAGGGATTGTGTATGCCATGATAAACGGAACGATGGAAGAAGTAACGAAAGCTGTATTTGACGGGTCAAAAGATGCGGTAACGATTTGCATAGGACTTATTAGCGTTTTAGTATTTTGGCTTGGCTTAATGAAAATTGCAGAGGAAGCAGGGTTGTTAAAAAAGTTAGTTACACTTTTTATGCCGATAGTAAAAAGGTTGTTTCCAGAAATACCGAAGGATCATCCGTCAATGGGATTTATTCTATCGAATATGATGGCGAACTTTTTTGGACTAGGTAATGCAGCAACCCCTCTTGGTATTAAAGCGATGGAACAACTGAAAGAATTAAATGGAGGGAAGGATTCGGCCAGTCGCTCTATGGTGACGTTTCTAGCATTAAATACATCAGCTATTACTTTAATTCCTACTACCGTCATTTCGATTCGAATGACTTATGAATCAGCAAATCCTACTGAAATTGTTGGGGTAACATTCATTGCACAAGTGCTCTCTATGATTGGGGCAATTTGGATTGACCGCTATTTTTACCGAAGAAGGAGTAGAAAGGGGCGGAAAAAATGAGTATTGTAAATACAATTTCATTATGGGTAATCCCTTGTGTAATTGGTTTTATCCTTTTATATGGCACGATAAAGAAAGTCCCAACGTATGAATCGTTCGTTGAGGGAGGAAAAGAAGGGATTCAAATTGCAGTTTCCATTTTACCGTTTATGGTTGGAATGCTTGTATCCATTTCTATTTTTCGGGCATCAGGTGCTTTAGATGCGATGATATCTGTAATGAAGCCGATGTTAGATTTAATTCATGTCCCAGCAGAAATCGTTCCACTTGCGCTTATACGTCCAATTTCGGGTTCTGCTGGTTTAAGTATTACGACTGATTTAATTGCAACATATGGACCAGATTCGTTTATTGGGAGATTAGCTTCTACGATGCAAGGGAGTACAGATACGACTTTTTATATTTTAACAGTATACTTCGGAGCTGTTGGGATTAGAAAAATGGGGGATGCATTAAAAGTAGGACTTTTTGCAGATTTAATCGGGATTATTTGCTCAATTGTGTTTGTTTCTTTATTGTTTCAGTAATACTATTCATTTTTTAGGCTATTTCGCTTATAATACGTATACGACCACTATTAAGGTGTAGCTTAATAGTGGTTTTTTTATGCAGTATTTTTGACAAAATGATGAACTTTTATTGTGAGAAATATGAAAAATATGGACAATAATAAAGGATAAAAACATGATTTGCCCTTTATATGTTTAATATCATCGCTATGTTGTTTAAGTGAGACGAGGCGAACAGTCGTAAAGCGTATGCGGTTGCCAAGTCTTTCTAATGTAAGGTAAGATAAATTCGAGGTGAAAAAAAGAAATGGAACGATTACAAAAAGTGATTGCACAAGCAGGTATTGCATCGAGAAGAAAGGCTGAGGAATTAATTCAGCAAGGAAAAGTGAAAGTTAATGGAAAAATAGTGAAGGAGTTAGGAACAAAAGTAACTCCTCAAGATAAAGTAGAAGTAAATAACATCCCTCTTGAAAAAGAAGAACCTGTTTATTTTTTACTATATAAACCAACTGGCGTAATTTCAAGTGTATCAGATGATAAAGGAAGAAATGTTGTAACAGACTTTTTCCCTGAAATTACACAACGTTTATTCCCAATCGGACGCTTAGATTATGATACGTCTGGCGTATTATTAATGACAAACGATGGGGACTTCGCTAATGTATTAATGCACCCGAGATATAAAGTTGAAAAAACATATGTTGCAAAAATAAAAGGGCCATTAACAGGTGAGAAAATTCGCATGTTAGAACGAGGTGTTACATTAGAAGACGGGAAGACAGCACCAGCAAATGTGAAAATTATTTCTTGGGACAAGCGTAAAGAGATGGCGATTGTACAATTAACAATTCACGAAGGCCGTAACCGTCAAGTACGTCGTATGTTTGAAGCGTTAGACTGTAAAGTAGTGAAATTAAAACGTGAACGTTATGCCTTTTTAGAAGTGGGTAGTTTGCGACCTGGTGATGCAAGAGAATTGACACCACATGAGGTAAAACAATTACGCGCGCTTGCTTCTACAAAGCCAAGATAAGCTATAGAGTTAAAATTTCACCAGTGGAGTACTCTGCTGGTGATTTATTCAATATAACATTTACAGAAAAGAATACATACCATTTACCGAGGAGAGGGGAGACAAGATGAAGAAAAATCGCTTATTATTTCGTGTTATCATCCTGCTCATTTTAAGCGGTGCTGTAGGATTTACCCTTTATCAAGGGTTTTTCACTGATAAAGAGAAAATGCAAATTGGGAAAGAAGCACCTAATTTTGTTGTGACGGATTTGGAAGGAAAGAAAATTGAATTAAAGGACTTAAAGGGTAAAGGTGTATTTTTAAACTTTTGGGGAACTTGGTGTAAACCTTGTGAAAAAGAAATGCCTTATATGAATGAATTATATCCAAAGTATAAAGAAAAAGGCGTTGAAATTATTGCGTTAGATGCAGATGAAACAGATATTGCAGTTAAGAACTTTGTGAAACAATATGATTTGAAATTCCCAGTTGCCATTGATAAAGGAACAAAAATCATAGGCACATATGGAGTAGGTCCATTACCGACAAGCTTTTTGATTGATAAAGATGGAAAAGTAGTGGAGCAAATTATAGGTGAACAAACGAAAGAACAGTTAGAAGGCTATTTAAAGAAAATTACTCCGTAATAAAGAAAGCCTTTACATAAGAGGTGCATGTCTATAGCGCCTCTGATTTAAAAATTCTGAGTATTGCGGTAACTTGAGGTTAGAATATACAATAGTACATATAGATACAGGGGCGGTGAGAGTGTTGAAAGAAATTAAATGTGAGTGTGGACATGTTAATCCGATAGGAACCATTTTTTGTGAAGCTTGTGGGAAACCATTTGAAAGCAATGAAAATGTAAAACTATTGGATATGCGCTATGAGGGGAGTGCGCGGAGATCTCTCACGCAAACAAAAACGATAGTCGATAAAATTTGGAGCTTTTTCTCTTCTGTAAAAGTAGGTGTATGGCTAATCGTAATAACTTTAGCTGCATCAGCGATAGGAACAATTTTTCCGCAAGAAATGTACATAACGCCAGGAATTGCACCAGCTGAATATTATAAACAGGAATACGGATTTTTAGGGCAATTATACTATCAATTAGGATTTAATAATTTATACGGTTCATGGTGGTACATGATTTTAATTGCTTCTATCGGTACTTCACTTGTGATATGTAGTTTAGACCGTGTTATTCCCCTTTATAAAGCTTTAAAAAAACAAGGGGTAAAAAGACATCCTAGCTTTTTAAAGAGACAAAGATTATACGGGACTGGTACTCCGCAAGATGGTGACTTGGAAAGAGTGCAAAAGAATTTAAAGAAAAGAAACTATAACGTGAAAGTGGAAGACGGAAACGTTTTAGCGGAAAAGGGACGTTTCTCACGTTGGGGTCCATATGTAAATCATATCGGTCTTATTATCTTTTTATTCGGTGCGATGCTTCGTTTTTTACCGAGTATGTACGTAGACGAAGCTCTTTGGTTACGTGATGGTGAAACGAAAGAAGTACCAGGGACGGATGGTCAATACTATTTAAAAAATGAGAAGTTTATAAAAGAAGTTTATGATAAAAGTAAGGATAAGGAAGTTTTTGATGAAGCGATAGACCGTGTTGGGGATAAAATGATTGCGAAAAACTTCCAAACGAATGCAGTATTATATAAAGCGGTAGGCGAAAATATAG
The DNA here is from genome assembly GCF_051780025.1 of Bacillus cereus group sp. BceL062. Lineage (NCBI taxonomy): Bacteria > Bacillati > Bacillota > Bacilli > Caryophanales > Bacillaceae > Bacillus > Bacillus cereus group sp. BceL062. Next base: position 79,094 of record NZ_JBPWGY010000004.1, read on the forward strand.
CAGGGCAAAAACCGAAATTAGAAAAAGTAAAAGAAGCGGAAATTCGCGTGAATGAGCCATTGAAATTTGATCAATTTGCAGTGTATCAAGTGGATTATAAAGAAAGTGAATTTAAAAGTATGTCCTTCCACTTGCAAAACAAAGAAAATAATCAAAAGTGGGGACCAATTAAAGTAGATTTAGCGAATCCTACAGAAAAATACGATTTAGGAAATGGTTATTCTTTAGAACTATTAAGCTATTTTCCAGATTTTTATTTTGATGAGAATGGAAAACCGAATACAAAAACAAAATTACCAAACAACCCTGCATTCGTATTTAAAATGTTTACGCCTGAGACGCCAGATGGTGAAGTGAGTTTCGTTGGTATTCAGCAAAATATAGAAGCAGATGGAAACAACAAATATAAAATGTCATTTGCAGGTGTTGAAATGCAAAATGCGACAGCTCTAACGGTTAGGAAAGATTTAACGCTTTGGATTCTTGGTATTGGAGGATTTATATTTATGGTTGGTGTCATTCAAGGTATGTATTGGAATCATCGCCGTATTTGGATACAACGTGTTAATGATGAATGGTGGATTGCAGGACATACGAATAAAAATTGGTTCGGTTTAAAGAAAGATATTGAAAGAATACTAGAAGGTACAGCAATTCCACAGCCAAATGATAAAGTAATTGATAAAAAAATTAGTTAAGGTGGGGAAACGATATGGTGCAAATAAGTAGTAACTTTCTCTTTACCGCATTTATTTTATATTTAATAGCAACTCTATTTTTTGGGGGAGCAATTAAAGAAAAGGGTCATAAATGGGCAAATGTAGGAATAACGATTACAATTTTAGGATTTATAGCACAAACAGTATATTTTGTTACAAGGTGGATTGCATCAGGTCATGCGCCAGTTAGTAACTTTTTCGAATTCGGTACGTTTTTCGGTATGATGCTTGTCGGAGCATTTATTGTAATGTATTTTATGTACCGCGTAAGTATAATTGGACTATTTGCATTACCAGTTGCTCTTTTATTAATTGCCTATGCAAGTATGTTCCCGAGGGAAATATCCCCGCTTATCCCATCTTTAAAAAGTAACTGGTTACACATTCACGTGACGACTGCAGCAGCAGGACAAGCAATTTTAGCAATTAGTTTTATTACGGGCGTTATGTATTTATTGAAAAATGTAGATCAATCAACGAGAAGTAAACGTACATTTTGGTTAGAAACGGTAGTGTTCACACTTGTTTGTACAGTTGGATTTATTGCGGTAACGACAGTATTCTCCAGTATGAAATATGAAGCTAAGTTTCAATGGATTGATAAAAATGAACAACAAGTCGAGATGAAGTATAATCTCCCAGCTTTAGTTGGACCACATGAAGGGAAGTTACTGACAGAAAATAAATTAGAACCGACAGTCGAAGTTCCAGCGATTGTAAATGCGAAAAAATTAAATACTGTTATTTGGTCAGTAATAGTTGGAACACTACTTTATGTTGTATTAAGACTTGTTTTACGTAAACGAGTATCAGCGGCACTTCAGCCACTAGTAAAGAATACGAATAGTGATTTATTAGATGAAATTGGATATCGATCTATTGCAATTGGATTCCCAGTTTTCACATTAGGTGCGCTAATTTTTGCGATGATTTGGGCTCAAATAGCATGGACGCGTTTTTGGGGGTGGGATCCGAAAGAGGTTTGGGCACTTATAACGTGGCTCTTTTATGCGGCAGTATTACATTTACGATTATCTAAAGGGTGGCATGGGGAAAAATCAGCGTGGCTTGCAGTAATTGGTTTTGCGATCATTATGTTTAACTTTATTGTAGTGAACTTAATCATTGCGGGTTTACATTCATACGCATAGAGAAATAAAATAGGAGAGTGTATGTCACTTTCCTATTTTATTTTTGTCAAATTTTCTTCTTTTTTGAGAAAAACATGACAAAGTAGCGGTTGATTTTGTAAAATGATGTCGAGGACATAATATACTGTTCAAATAAAATACATAGTTTTGGAAAAAAATTGAACAAACTTTATTATTCTTGTGAAGCATAATAGTGGGAAGTGAAACATTTAGAGGAGTGCTTAAATAACCGAGAATAGCGCAACATAATAGTGTAGAAGGGTAGGTGTGAACCGCTGATGTGAAAATATGCAGCGGGTAGAAATGGAAAATGAATTTAGAATTTTAATTGTAGACGATGAGGATCGCATTCGTCGTTTGTTGAAAATGTACTTAGAAAGAGAGCAATACACTATTGAGGAAGCAGATAATGGTGATACAGCTTTAGAAATGGCGTTGCAAAATGATTATGATTTAATCTTATTAGATCTTATGATGCCTGGTAAAGATGGTATCGAAGTGTGCAAAGGGGTTCGTGAGAAAAAAGCGACACCAATTATTATGTTGACGGCAAAAGGTGAAGAAGTAAATCGGGTACAAGGATTTGAAGTTGGAACGGATGATTATATTGTAAAACCATTTAGCCCACGTGAAGTAGTGCTTCGTGTGAAAGCGGTGTTACGTCGTGCTGTACCAACAACATTCTTTACACAAGATACAACGACGAAAGATGTTACTGTGTTCCCGCACTTAACAATTGATAACGATGCACATCGTGTTACTGCAGATGGTAATGAAGTGAACTTAACGCCGAAAGAATATGAATTACTATTATTCTTAGCGAAAGCTCCTGATAAGGTATTCGATCGAGAGCAATTGTTGAAAGAAGTATGGCAATATGAATTCTTCGGAGATTTACGTACAGTGGATACGCATGTAAAGCGTTTACGTGAGAAATTAAGTAAAAAATCACCAGATGCTGCGAAGATGATTGTTACCGTTTGGGGCGTAGGTTACAAGTTTGAGGTTGTGAACGACTGATGCTTTGGAGAAGTGTAGTAGGGAAGTTATGGATGACCATATTACTTCTCGTTTCGTTTGTTCTTGGATTTGTTGCGATTTTACTTTCACAGTTTTTTAGAACGTATTATGTTGATATGAGTGAAGCTAGGCTTCAGAAAGTTGCAACAAGTGTTTCAGAGTTAATTGAAGAAGGTGCGGATGTAAAAACGATTGAGAATATCGCGTATAAATTCTCTGACCCACTTTCAAGAATCATTATTGTAGAAGATGGTAAGGAGATTTCATCTTCTCCGAAACAAGAAGGATTAGTTACGCTAACAATAGATGATTTAAAAGAAGATAAAGAATTAGCTGCTGTTTTTAAAGATAAAAAAGAAATTAAAAACAACATAAGAAAAGCTTCTAATAGTAGGAAGAATAAAAATACTGAAAATGATATTATGATTGTCGGAAAACCGGTGCAATCAAAAAATCAAAGTGCAGTGTTCGTATATGAATCTTTACAAGTACCAATACAAGGTATGGAGAGAACGACTGATTTTATTTTCTTATCGGCTGGGATTGCGATTATATTAACAACCTTCTTTGCGTTCTTCTTATCTACTCGAATTACCGCACCGCTTCGTAAAATGCGTGAGGTTGCTTTTGAGGTGGCACGTGGGAAGTTTGATGCAAAGGCTCCTATGGTATCTCAGGATGAAATTGGTGAGCTTGCAACGGCCTTAAATCAAATGGGTAAACAGTTGAAGTTTAATATGAATGCTTTGCAGCAAGAAAAAGAACAGTTAGCTAGTATTTTGAGTAGTATGGCAGATGGAGTTATTACGTTAAATCAAGAAGGTGAAGTCGTAGTTATTAATCCACCGGCTGAAAATTTCTTACAAGTTTGGCAAGAAGAAAAAGAGATAGAGCTAAGTAAAAAACTACCTTCTGAACTTGTGGAACTATTCCATCGCGTTGTAGAAAGTGAGCAACAACAAGTTGTTGAAATTAATTTGCAAAAAGGTAACTACGTAGTTCTTATGACGCCGCTTTACAATCAAACGAAAATTCGTGGGGCTGTAGCAGTGTTGCGTGATATGACGGAAGAACGCCGTCTTGAGAAGATGCGTCAAGACTTTATTGCCAATGTATCACATGAACTTCGTACACCAATGGTCATGCTTCAAGGGTATAGTGAAGCGATTTTAGATGATATTGTGCAAACGAAAGAGGAAATTAATGAGTTTGTTCAAATCATTTATGATGAATCCGTTCGTTTAGGTAAACTTGTAAATGAATTATTAGATTTAGCTCGTATGGAAAGTGGCCACGTAGAGTTACATATTGGTGAAGTAGATATTCATCCATTTGTCGAAAAGATTGGCCGTAAATTCCAAGGGATTGCAAAGGATAAAGAAGTTGAACTAACAGTAGATTTCCAAAGTCCAATTGAACAATATCCGTTTGATGCAGACCGTATGGAACAGGTGTTGACGAATTTAATTGATAATGCAATTCGTCATACGAATGCAGGTGGACATGTTGCACTTGTAATTCATACGGAAAATAATGGTCTTACTTTCGAAGTGCAAGATTCAGGTGTTGGTATTCCAGAAGAAGATATTCCATTCTTGTTTGATCGTTTTTACAAAGCTGATAAAGCAAGAACACGCGGGAAAAAGGGTGGAACAGGACTCGGGCTTGCGATTGCTAAAAATATTGTTCAAGGCCATGATGGGAAAATTTCTGTCTCAAGTGTTGTTGGAGAAGGAACTATATTCTCTGTATATTTGCCGAATCGTATAATTTAGATATATGTTTTTAAAGTTAATAATAAATAAAGTTCTACTGTTTTTTATTTTTTTGTAAAATCAATTAAATAAATTATAGTAGAACTTTTTTCTATCTTAGTCGAATTAAGAATAACGAGAGAGGTGCTGTGAAGAAATGAAATTATATACGAAAACAGGAGATAAAGGGAAAACAAGTGTAATAGGTGGCAGGGTGGATAAAGATAATATTCGTGTAGAAGCATATGGCACGATAGATGAGGCGAATTCTCATATTGGATATGCGATGACTAAGCTACAAGGCGGGGCATTTGGAGATATTTACAATGAACTTGAAAATATTCAACATGAACTATTTGATTGCGGGGGAGATTTGGCGATAGTGGAGGAGAAAATCCCTTATAAAGTAACGATCGAAATGGTCGAAAGCTTAGAAAGAAGGATTGATTTGTATATAGAAGAAGCGCCACCATTAGAACGCTTTATTTTACCAGGTGGTAGCGAGGCATCAGCTACCATTCATATTGCACGTACTGTTGTGAGAAGAGCAGAGCGCTCTATCGTATCGTTGAAAAAAGAAGTGGAAACAAATGAAGTTGTTCTAAAGTATGTAAATAGATTATCTGATTATTTGTTTGCAGTAGCTAGAGTAATAAATACTCGATTACAAGTAAAAGATGTGGAGTATAACCGTAGCGCATTAGTTTTTCGTGATAAGAAAGAGAAGGAAGTGGAGTAATTCACTTTCTTTTTTTGTATACTTTTTTCTGTAATATACCAAAATAGAGAAGGTATGGTGGTAATTAGAAAACGGAGGATGTATATGAAAGTGTTAAAATGTAGCGTCATGTTATTGACTGTACTGTTTTTATCTCAATTACATGTTTACGCAGAAGAAAATCGATGGACATGGCCTGTGGAAGGACAGATAAGTGATTATTTTGGGACAAGGCATGGAAAACACTACGGTATTGATATAGCTGCACCGATCGGAGCACCTGTGGCAGCTATTCAAGATGGTAAGGTGACAAAGTCTTATTATTCAAATAGTTATGGGAACGTTGTATTTATTAAACATGGAGAATATGAGGCTGTGTATGCACATTTAAATAAGAGAAACGTAGTTCAAGGGGATTATATTTCAAAAGGAGAAATAATTGGAGAAGTAGGAAACACAGGAGAATCACGAGGTGCACATTTACATTTAGAACTTCATCAAGGAAGATGGACGATGGCGAAAAAGAATGCGATGAATCCATTACTTGTTTTAAATGAACAAAGAAATGAAGTTGTTTCTTCCTCATTATATGTCGTACAAAAAGGGGATACTTTAGTTAATATTGCACGGAAATTTAGTATGACACTTAAGGAAATAAAAGCAAAAAATGGATTGCAGCAAGAGCAAATTTATCCAAATCAACAATTATACGTAAAGTAAAGAAGAGCTAGTTTAACTAGCTCTTCTTTTACCAAAAAATAAAGACACATATAAATCCAGAAATAGCTAAGTAGCTATATAAGTAAAAAACTTTTGTTCTTGTTTTTTCTTTTGTTCGAAACAGTACAATAGTCGGTTCAATTAAACCGATTGTCAAACAAAGTAAGCCAAGAAGCATACAACCAATCGAAAGAGAGTACAGGGCGATTTGTGGTGCTTGAAATGGAATCATCCATTTTAATAAAAATGCAATAAGTGCAGTGTAACAAATGCTGCCGATGTATTTATTCAACGGTGTATTAGAACGAAAACCAGGAAGTTTTTTTAAGAAAGAGCGAGAAACAACTTCTGTTTGTAAAGATGTATGCTCTTCGATAATTTTTTGAGCTTCTTTTCCTTTTTGGAAAAGGGATAATATCCAGTTACGCTCACCTTGAAAAATAAATTGAGAAGTTGTCAAATAGTGATCAACCTTCACTTTATTCCAACTCTTCCATGGATGACGCTCGCACAATTTTAATTTACTTTCTGTTTTTTTATCATACTGATAAATACTGATGCCATCTTCATCGAAAGCAGCATAGTATGTCTCGCTTGAGAATGTGCCTAAATCAATTGGACAGTAGAAAAGTAATTCTTTTTTTAAGTAAAAGTATTCTTTTCTTAAGTTTTTTTTCATTGCTTCTCGAATAGAGTGTCTTTTATCTTTCTTCATGACATTTCCTCCATAACTCAGAAAATGTTCTTATCTTAACAATTCAACATCTTATCACTTTTCATTATATATGACTAGGGAATTCAAAAGAGAAATGCCTAATAATAAAAAATATGGGGTGTATTGTAAAATATTTTGCAATTATTAATAGGTTATAAAAAATAAACAACTAATTTTAAATAAGTTACAATTTTTTAGTTCACAATGTTATTAGGTTGTTGTATAATGAAGGGGAAAATAGAATATCGGTCTATCTTCGGGGCAGGGTGAAAATCCCGACCGGCGGTGATGAACTATTTATGATTTCGTTCTAAGCCCGCGAGCCGTTAAGGCAGGATTTGGTGTGATTCCAAAGCCGACAGTATAGTCTGGATGGGAGAAGATGGAGGTTCAAGCGTTCAAAAAAGATAGGAATTTGAACGTCTGTTTGATGTGCCTTAAATTCTCCCTTTGTGTAAAACACAAAGGGTTTTTTCATTCTATGAAAAAATAGGCATAGCAGAACCTTTCCACTTTCCATGAGATGATCGATGGAAAAGGAGAGAGAACGATGAAACAAAAAAACAGTGTAGTAAAGATGGTGAGTGTAGCAATGCTAAGTAGTATTGCATATTTACTAATGATGTTGGATTTCCCGTTCCCAGGGCTTCCGCCATTTTTAAAAATTGATTTTAGTGATGTGCCAGCTCTAATTGCTGCAATTATTTTTGGACCAATTGCGGGGATAATTGTAGAGGGAATAAAGAATATTTTACATTACGGGATTCAAGGAAGTTTAATAGGAGTGCCAGTTGGAGAAATTGCAAACTTTATTGCAGGATGTTTATTTATTGGACCAGCAGCTTTCTTATTTAGAAAGTATCGTACTGTAAAGAGCTTAACGACAGGACTAATGTTAGGGACAATTACAATGGCGCTAATTATGAGTGTATTAAACTATATCATCATATTCCCAGCTTACACTTGGTTTTTAAATGCACCTGCTATGTCTAGTGAGGCTATAAGAACGACTGTTGTAACAGCGATCTTACCGTTTAATTTAATTAAAGGAATTGTAGTAACAATTGTATTTGTAGCATTATTCTCACGCCTGAAAGTATGGGTGTTTGCAAAAATGAAAAATGCATAACATATAAAATAAAACCATTAGTAGTGTGAAACTACTAATGGTTTTTTGTTAAGTAGAATGAAAATAGGGAACAAAAAATGCCCCTCATCAATATGAGGGGCATTTTTTGAAGTTAATAAAAGACTATTCGAATTTTAAAGCGTCGCCGTCAAATGATTCGTCAGCAACTTTAATTGAGTCAGTTGGACAACCTTCGAATGCGTCCATCATATCTTCAATTAATACATCTGGAATTTCAACGATACCTTGGTTATCATCTAATGTTACAAATGCAATACCTTCATCATCATAGTCATAAATGTCTGGTGCAGCAGCGCCGCAAGCACCACATGCGATACAAGTATCTTTATCAACGATTGTATATTTTGCCATCTTTTTTCCCTCCTGATAATATGTATGTGAAAAGCTCGCCATAAAAATTATAACCTTATTGTAAAACGGTTTGTAAAACTTTTCAACATAAAATTATAATGATAATGCTTATCAATTAGAGTGTCAACTTATTTTTGAATTATGTCATAAGATTTTCAAAATACGTAAATGTTATTTCGTTTGGTACAATAGAGTATGTACAAGCATATGGTACCGATATGATAAGGTTAATGAGTAACAGTAGACGTTGTAATCATATTGAAAAAGAATTAAGTTAAATTGGAAAGGGGAAGCGGTAATGCAACTACAATATACTTTATTGTATTGTTTAAAACAATTGAATGGCGAAAGGACCGTTTCTTCTATTTATTATTTATTAAAAGGAAAGAGGTCATCGCAAACATTACAAGATGGGAATATGTTTCAAATTTCTTTTTTGTTTGGGATTTATAAATCATTGAATAGAGCTGATTATGATCAAGAAGTTGCAAAGTTGGTACAAACGGATTTAGTTCAATCTATACATGAAAATACATACGTAGTAACGACTGCTGGTAACATGCAATTAAACAAATGGAAAGATGACTTTGCTTTTCCGACGTGTTTACATGGTTTACACTATGGTGAAATAGGTGAAACGTTTTGGAAGAGATTATCATTAATCGTTCAAACCATTTCGAATTTACAACAGGTGAATACGAAATTTATTCCAATTCAGCAAGATACAGAAATAATGATGTGGGTGAAACGTTTTCTCACTGGAATACCATATATGAGAAGTGAATTGGCTAAAAGGTTGTGGAAGGAGATATATACTCTTTTACAAAAAAATAAACCATTAGAGGCGACAATCGTAACATATCGCTTAACGGGCTATAAACGCATCGGTTGTACGTTGCAACAATTAGCGGAAATTACGAAACAAGATGTATTTCGAGTGTATTTTTTATTTTGGGGTACAATTCATTTCATTATTCAAGAAGTTCGTAATAAAGAAAGTGAGTTTCCGTTATTAGCTGAAATTATATCTTATCCAAATGAGAAGGCTGATTTATTTAGCATATCTACGAAAAAAACATATAATCTTTGGAGACAAGGACGCTTTCTGGAAGAAATAGCAACAATTCGGAATTTGAAGGTTGCAACGATAGAAGATCATTTTGTAGAAATCGCTTTACGAGAAAAAGAATTTTCAATTGAGATGTTTATGGAGAAAGACAAAATAGATAAAGTAAAAGAAGTAATTGAGACATTACAAACACGTAAGTTACGTGTCTTGAAACAAGCGGTTGGGGAAGAGATATCTTATTTTGAAGTCCGTCTTGTATTGGCACGGATGGAGGGTATAAATGAAACTTGAGGAATATTTATATAAGTGGTTTGGATATTCTGAATTTCGTCAAGGACAAAAAGAAGTTATTACAGACTTATTAGAAGGAAAAGATGTTATAGCGATGCTTCCGACTGGAAGAGGGAAATCTATGTGCTATCAACTCCCAGGGCTAATGCAAGAAGGAACAGTGCTTGTTGTATCACCACTATTATCTTTAATGGAAGATCAAGTTACACAATTAAAGTATGTTGTGAAAAATCGAGTGATTGCATTTAATAGTTTTCGGACATTAAGTGAAAAAAGAGAAGCGATGAAAAAATTGGCTTTTTATAAATTTATTTTTGTGTCTCCAGAAATGTTGCAATCGGATTTATTAATAAGAGAATTGAAGAAAATTCATATTTCAATGTTTGTTGTGGATGAGGCCCATTGTATTTCGCAGTGGGGGTATGATTTTAGACCGGATTATAAAAAATTAAACGTAGTAATCGAGAACATTGGATCTCCTACGGTACTAGCATTAACAGCGACAGCGACAAAGGATGTACTGCAAGATATAGCAGAGAGTTTAAGTTTAAAGAATGTCTCGCAGCATGCATACTCTATTGATCGTCCAAATATTGCAATGGAAGTGCAATTTGTAGAGACGATAGAAGAGAAGAAAGAAGCACTTTTGGAACATGTGATGTATTTACAGGGGCCAGGGATTGTATATTGTTCAAGTAGAGCATGGACAGAACGTTTAACGGAATATTTAAGAGGAAAAGGCTGTACTGGTGTGGCTTTTTATCATGGTGGTATGGAACATGAAGAGCGTATGTTAATTCAGCAGCAATTTATGAATGACCAATTGCAAATTGTAATATGCACAAGTGCTTTTGGTATGGGAGTAAATAAGTCGAATACGAGATATATTATTCATTTCCATTATCCGACTAATATAGCTTCCTACTTACAAGAAATCGGAAGAGCTGGAAGAGATGGCGAACCGAGTATAGCCTTTTTATTATGTAGTCCGTTGGATCACGATTTGCCAATTTCAATTATTGAAGATGAATTGCCAAGTAAGTCGCAAATACAATTTTTATTTTCTTTACTACAAGAAAGAATGTTTCAAACGAAAGAATTACCAATAGAAGATGTAGAAGAAATTTGTTATAATGCAGCAAGATTTAATGAACAATATTGGCGTTTCATCCGCTATCATCTCGAACGGCTTGGGATCATACAACGGCGAAAACTAATATTAAAGAGCTTGTCAGATGAAATCATGAACAGATTAATAGCTGAAGTAGAAATAAGATTGCGTAATAAATATAGTGAGCTAGAAAACATGAAGTCATGGATACAAGTTAAAGGATGTAGGCGTGAATATGTACTTCAACAGTTCGGTTATAGAAAAGAGACAGAGTTGAAAAATTGCTGCGATTATTGTGGTATTACAAAAACGGAGTATAAAAAAAGACGAGCGCAACAATCCGATTTCGACTATAATTGGGAAACAGAGTTACAAAAGCTTTTCGGCCTAGAAAAGATGGAGGAATGATGAACATTCAAAGGCATAATGTTGAAGATATGAGTCCGAAAGAAATAAGGCTGAATCTGTATATAACACAGCTAATTATTATTGGTATTGGTTGTTTGCTAGCATATATATTATTTCGAGATACAAAAGAAGTTTTTAGTCTTTGGAAGTGGGAACCTGTACGAATACTTATAGTAGGTAGTTTATTAGCGATTGGTATTGTGTTATTAGATTATGTTGCAATGCGAGTATTTCCAGAGTCTTGGTTTGATGATGGTGGTATTAACGATAAGATGTTTCAAGGAATGTCAGTTATGCATTTACTCGTTATTACGTTCGTTATTGGCTTTGCAGAAGAATTTTTATTTAGAGGTGTAATGCAGACTCACTTCGGAATTATAATAGCAAGTTTAGTATTTGCAGTGTTACATATTCGGTATATAACAAAGCCATTTTTGTTTTGTTTCGTCTGTTTTATTAGTTTTGTCTTTGGTTATGTATTTGAATGGACAGGGAATTTATTTATAACAATCTTTGCACACTTTCTTGTTGATTTTATAATGGGACTCCAACTAAGAAAATAAATGGAAGGTGGTGGTGAACAACATGAGGAAACGAATTCCTGATTTTGAAGAGGAATTAGAAGTTGAGCAAGTGGAAGAAGATGAAAGTTTACCGCCGCGAAGTGAACTTCATAGAAATAAAGAGAAAAAGCAAAAGTTTAAAATGAATCACATTTTTGTCCGAGTATTAACGTGTCTATTCATATTACTACCAATTAGTATTTTATGGTATACGGATAAATATATTCAGGTGAAAAGTGATAGTAGTAATGCTGGTAAAAGTGCGTTTGAAGTAATTTTTTTTGATTCAGCCAAATCTGAAACTCAGAAACAATCTGAGAAGGTGGTAACGCATACTGTGAAAAAGGGAGAAACTTTAGAAAGTATAGCGAAGCAATATTTTTCAGATGAAAGTGGGATTGAAGTTATTAAAAAGTATAATAACTTAGAAGAAGATGAAGTGAGTGCAGGTCAAGAATTAAAAATTCCGATAAAAGATAAGTCCGTAAAACAAGAGAGCTAGTAAATTAAGCAATTCGTAGCTTGTTATAAAAACTGAGGATTATCTTTATGAGTAGGGGAGTAAAAATATGATATGGATTACAATATTAAGTACTCTCATATGTATAGGTATAATATTTCTTCTTGTAATGTATAAAGAAGCGATGCGTAATACGGTATTGGAACATACTTTAGAATTTAAAGAATTTCCGCAAAGTTTTCAACAGATGAATATGTTTTTTATTTCTGATATTCATAGAAGAGTCGTTTCAGATTCGTTAATTGAGCGAATAAAGGGAAAAGTAGATCTCGTTATTATTGGTGGTGATTTAGCGGAAAAGGGCGTACCTTTATCAAAAATCTCTGCAAACATTCAAAAGTTAAGAGCGATAGCTCCTGTATATTTTGTATGGGGAAATAATGACTATGAGATTGAATACCATGAATTAGATGCGTTGCTATTAGAAAATAATGTGAAAGTTTTAGATAATACAAGAGTTGTATTTGAATCTGAGTTAGGAGAGAAAATTTGCTTACTCGGTGTAGATGATGTTGGATTGGAACGTGATCGTTTAGACTTAGCATTGGCTGATTGTAAAGAAGAGGGATTTCGTATTTTAATTAGTCACAACCCTGATATAATAAAAAAAATGTCTGGAAAAGAACAAATTTCACTTGTGTTAAGTGGACATACACATGGAGGACAGATTCGATTATTCCCATCTGAAAAATATTTAAAAGGTGGCGTATATAATCATTCAAATACGACTCTCTTTGTTAGTAATGGATACGGAACAACATTGATTCCACTTCGTTTTCGAGCACCTGCTCAAACACATATTATTACGTTATGTGGAGGGAAATGATGCCAACTCTAAATGGAAAATATAATATAAAAGCTGTTTCGAATATTATTGGAGTTCAACCGAGTACGCTTCGTGCATGGGAAAGGCGATATCAGATTATTGCCCCAAAGCGGAATCAAGCTGGGCATCGATTATATACAGAAGAGCATATTCGAATTTTGAAATGGTTAATGGAGAAGGTTTCTTCCGGTATGATGATTGGACAAGCAGTGCAGTTATTAGAAGGGAATCGTTTGCAGAGTAATGCCCAAAAAGAAATACATTACGATAAAGAAGTTGTTTTAGTGGACGATTTACTACAAGCTTTGTTAGAATTTGATGAAATTACAACTTCTGCATTAATAAATGAGGCTTTTAGTATTTATTCAACAGAAAAAGTTATCACCGGTATTATTCTTCAAGTGACAAACAAATTGTTGACACTAAAAAATAACAATGAGATTGCAATGACGCAATTCCAATATGCCGTATCATTTTTACAAACTCGTCTAGGAATGGTGTATCATAATGCTTCAACGTTTTCTTCCATACACAAAGTAATTGTGTTAGAAAATAATACATTGAAAGGATTTATTTTCTCAATGTATTTACGTTTAAAAGGATATGAGGCGATACATATTAGGACAAGTTTAGAGGGAGATGGCATGTTATTAGCGGTTGAGCAAATACAGCCAAAATATTTATTTGTCTCTTTTGAAAATGGCCTAGAACTGAAAAGGGCGATGAATGTTGGGGATTTATTGCAAGAAAAAAATGAGAACCTTTCTGTTGGGGTTATAGGGGAAATAAGCGCTCGAGATCAGTTGAACATTCAAACAATCCTAATCGGCGATACGAAAGAAGAATGGGATGAATGGTTAAAAATGTTAGAATAGTTGTTCGGAAAGAACCATCTATTTTCTATTTCATATAATAAAAATTAGATTCAATGGTTACGTAGGGAGGGTATGAGATGAGGCTGGAACGATTAAATTATAATAAGATAAAAATTTTCCTAACATTTGATGATTTATCTGAACGAGGATTAACGAAAGAGGATTTATGGAGAAATGCACCGAAAGTACAGCAACTATTTCGTGATATGATGCAAGAAGCAAATAAAGAATTAGGATTTGAAGCAGATGGTCCGATTGCAGTTGAAGTATTTTCTCTACAAGCACAAGGCATGGTTGTAATAGTAACGAAGGAAAATCAAGAAGTGGATACAGATGATGAGTTCCGTGACGAGTTTATTGAAATGCAAGTGACTCTAGATGAGAGCGAGCACATACTTTATGAGTTTGCTACACTAGACGACGTAATTAACCTGTCGAATCGCTTATATAACCTTGGTGTAACTGGCGGAAAGTTATATACGTGGGATGGTCGTTTCTATCTTTGGATGGAAGAAGAAGAGCAAATACAATTATTGAAGGCGGATTTTATAGCTATTTTAGCAGAATACGGTAATCCGTCTACGGCAACCATTTACCGTGTAATGGAGTATGGTAAAGAATTAATGGCTTCTCAAGCAATTGAACAAGTATACAATTACTTTGTGAAAAAGCAAAACCTCAGCTAATATAACATAGCTGGGGTTTTGTATTTTATTTGGATAAGAGGAGTAAGGCTAGGGTCAATTATAAATATTTAAACAAACGTTTTCTTAATTAAATATACCGTTTCGCGACGCTGTATTCGAGTGAGATAAAAAATATTTAAATATTTAAGTATTTTACTTTTCTAAAAGCAATAAAAGGACTATAATAATAGTGAAAACGCTTGCAATACGAAATAAGTTGTATATATTTGTTAGCGTTTTCTATTGCATTCCAAATTTAACGGTGTATACTAGGCAATGAAGGTTTACTAAACAAGTGAAATTACAGGGGGTTTACTTACTATGGTAGCCGAAAAGGGAACTCAAACAAAAACACAACAACAAAGGGAACAACATTTTGAACTATTGAATTCGACACAAATTGTTATTAGTGAAGCATTAGAAAAATTGGGTTATCCAAACGAAGTATATGAATTATTAAAAGAACCAATTCGTATGATGACAGTGAAAATACCAGTTCGTATGGATGACGGGACTGTTAAAATATTTACAGGATATCGTGCGCAACATAATGATGCTGTTGGTCCAACGAAAGGTGGAATTCGCTTCCATCCGAATGTAACAGAAAATGAAGTGAAAGCACTTTCGATCTGGATGAGTTTAAAATGTGGTATTGTTGATTTACCGTATGGTGGAGGTAAAGGTGGAATTATCTGTGACCCACGTGAAATGTCATTCCGTGAATTAGAAAGACTAAGCCGCGGTTATGTACGAGCAATTAGCCAAATCGTTGGTCCTACAAAAGATATTCCGGCTCCAGACGTATTTACAAACTCTCAAATTATGGCATGGATGATGGATGAGTATAGCCGTATTGATGAATTTAATTCACCAGGATTTATTACAGGTAAGCCACTTGTATTAGGTGGATCACACGGACGTGAAACAGCAACAGCGAAAGGTGTAACAATTTGTATTCGCGAAGCTGCAAAAAAACGCGACATTGATATTAAAGGTGCGCGTGTTGTTGTTCAAGGGTTCGGTAATGCGGGTAGCTTCTTAGCTAAATTTATGCATGATGCAGGTGCGAAAGTAATTGCAATTTCAGATGCTTACGGTGCATTACATGATCCAAATGGATTAGATATTGATTATTTATTAGACCGTCGTGATAGCTTCGGTACAGTAACAAAACTATTTAATAATACAATTTCAAACAAAGAATTGTTAGAACTTGATTGCGATATTTTAGTTCCAGCTGCAATTGAGAACCAAATTACAGAAGAAAATGCTAATAATATTAAAGCAAAAATTGTTGTTGAAGCTGCAAATGGTCCAACAACTTTAGAAGCAACTAAAATTTTAACAGATCGCGGAATTTTACTTGTTCCAGACGTATTAGCAAGTGCTGGTGGAGTTACAGTATCTTACTTTGAGTGGGTACAAAATAACCAAGGTTACTACTGGACAGAAGAAGAAGTAGAACAACGCTTAGAAAAAGTAATGGTAAGATCATTTGATTCTATTTATGAAACAGCACAAGTTCGTAAAGTGAACATGCGCTTAGCAGCTTATATGGTTGGTGTTCGTAAAATGGCTGAAGCAAGTCGCTTCAGAGGTTGGGTATAATATTATATCGTGAAAAAACGTGATTCCTTTCGAGGGAATCACGTTTTTTTTGTTGGAGTATTAGTGTGAGGTGTTGTATATGGAAAATGAAATGATGGAACGAGTAGAACAATTAGAAGAAAAGGTTAAGAGGTTAGAGGGAGAACTCTCAAGAACGATGAAAGCCCGAAAAACAAGTGTCGTTCGGATGTTCGGAGAAGGCTTATTGTTTTTAATATTTGGTGTGGTTGTAGTAGGGCCGATTATCGCTGTTATATTGACGATTATTACTTGGCTTGTTGAAAAATAAAATAAAAAAATAAAAGAACGCTTGTTCTATACGAACAAACGTGCTATACTCTCCTTAGATAAACAAAACGGAAATGATTTTAAGGAGAGATAAATGATGAAAATGACAGTAGACCAAAGATTTATGATGCCAGCAGATGTTGTAGAACGAGTGGAAGTATTACGAAACAAACAAAGTAAGCGTGGCACATTATTACAATCAGTAAATGAATTTTTCGGCTTAGATACGAAAGAAGATTGTGTTTGGTTTTACGGTTTTTATGGAGTCGCTGTAAGTATTTTGTTATTTATGGTGTTCACATCAAATATTTTCGATTTTCTCTTCGTGTAAGAAATATGCGATAAGGACATTGCTACCGAATACATATATAAGGAAGTAAGGTAATTTTCTAAAGCGGGAGTTGGTAGTAATGGCGATGTTTCCTATAGAGCGTAACTATATTGGATATGGAAGTTCACGACCGGGAATTCCTCTTTCTAAAGTAAGGTTTATTGTAAGTCATGATACAGGGAATCCTGGTAGCAATGCAATAGGAAATCGGGATTACTTTAATGAAATACAACCGAAAGCTTCGGCGCATACATTTATAGATGACAAAACAATATTGGAAATTGTTCCTATAAATGAAGTTGCGTATCATGTTCGATATGGTGTGTCGACGGATAATGACTTATATGGTTATGATGCGAATAAGGCTGCCATTGGTGTGGAACTTTGTTATGGCGGTGATGTTAACTTTTGGGAAGCGTATACGCGTTTTACATGGTATCATGCTTATTTATGTCAAAACTTTGGCTTGAATCCGAAAAAAGATATCGTATCACATAAAACACTTGATCCAGCTAGAAAGATTGATCCTGAAAATGTATTAGGGAAACAAGGTATTAAATTTCAACAGTTTTTAGCAGATGTCTATCGGATGTACGTTTCGTTTAGATGACAAACGTATGAAAAATGAATACAATAAAGATAGGTGCCTACTGTTGTAAGTAGGTTTTTTCTTGTTTTTATAAATAGTGCAGAGGTAGAAGACTAGGAGTGAACCGAGTATGCAGAAAGAAACAGCTATCATAATTGGAGGCGGTCCGTGCGGATTAGCAGCAGCAATTTCGTTGCAAAAGGTAGGGATTAATCCGTTAGTAATTGAAAAAGGAAACATTGTAAATGCGATTTATAATTATCCAACTCATCAAACATTTTTCTCCTCTAGTGAAAAATTAGAAATTGGTGAAGTAGCTTTTATTACCGAAAACCGTAAGCCAGTTCGAAATCAAGCACTTGCGTATTATCGCGAAGTAGTAAAGCGTAAATCTGTACGCATAAATGCTTTCGAACGAGTAGAGAAAGTTCAAAAAGATGGAGAAGTTTTTAAGGTTGAGACGACGAAACGTGACGGACATAAAGAAATATATATAGCGAAATATATTGTTGTAGCCACTGGATATTATGACAATCCAAATTATATGAATGTTCCAGGTGAGGAACTGAAGAAAGTAGCTCACTATTTTAAAGAAGGACATCCTTATTTTGATCGAGATGTAGTAGTTATAGGTGGAAAAAACTCAAGTATAGACGCTGCGTTGGAACTTGTTAAAGCAGGAGCGCGTGTAACGGTACTGTATCGTGGAAGTGAGTACTCGCCGAGCATTAAGCCGTGGATTTTACCGGAATTTGAGGCGTTAGTACGAAACGGTACAATTCAAATGCATTTTGGGGCTCATGTGAAAGAAATTACTGAACATACATTAACGTATACCGTTGATGACGGGGCATTTACAATCCAAAATGATTTTGTATTTGCGATGACGGGTTACCATCCTGATCATAGTTTCTTAACGGAGATGGGCGTTCGAATTGATGAAGAAACTGGGCGTCCGATTTATACAGAGGACAGAATGGAAACAAATACTGAAAATATTTTCATTGCAGGTGTAATTGCCGCTGGGAATAATGCAAATGAAATATTTATCGAGAACGGTAGATTTCATGGAGATGCGATTGCGCAAACCATTGCGTCGAGAGAAAAATAAAAAGAAGCTGTCGAAAAATTCGACAGCTTTTTTTATTCGTGCATAAACATATTTTGGATTGTTTCATGTGATTTTGTATTCTCTAATGCGACTAGTAATTTAATACGTGCTTTTTGAGCGTTTAAGCCGTATGTGAATATAACGCCCATATCTTTTAATTGTTTGCCGCCACCTTCATATGAATATACGTCTTGAACGATACCATTGAAGCAACGTGAAACTAATACGACTGGAATTCCTTTGCTTATTAATCGTTCTAAACTAGGGAGTGTACGTGGAGGCAAATTACCTTGTCCAAGCGCTTCAATGACAATTCCGTCAACTGGAAGGTTTTCAATTGCTGCTAATAATGTATCATCCATACCAGCATATGCTTTTAGAACAACTACGTTTTTAGAGATGTTATTCACTGTATACGTTTCATGATGTACTAAAGCGTGATGGAAGACAACACCACGTTTTGTTACCATTCCAATTGGTCCATATTGTGGACTTTGGAATGTTGCAACATTACTTGTATGTGTTTTCGTTACATTTGTAGCACAATGAATTTCGTCGTTTAATACGACTAGAACACCTTTTTCTGCAGCTTCATTACTGCTAGCTACTTTTACAGCTGATAAGAAGTTATATAGACCATCAGCACCTAATTCATTACTAGAACGCATTGCGCCTGTTACTACGATTGGAATAGTTGCTTTGACTGTTAAATCTAGGAAATATGCGGTTTCTTCTAATGTATCCGTACCATGCGTAATGACTACGCCATGAATGTTGTCTTGTTTTACTCTTTCATCAATGATGACTTGTAATTGTAACATCTCGCTTGGTGTCATATGAGGAGATGGTAGATGGAACACATCTTCAACGATTAAATCAACATCGCCTTCTAAATCAGGAATAAATTTTAAAAGAGGATTTTTTTCTCCTGGTTGTACGACCCCAGTTTCTTTATCTTCCTCCATTGCAATTGTTCCACCTGTGTGTAAAACTAGGATTCTTTTCAATGCTTATACCCCTTTCAAGTTGAAAAATACATTTAGAACATAACATGTTTTGAGTAAATTCGACAATGAAAATGTATAAAAGCATGCTTGGAATATGACAATAAATTTAATTGCGCTATGTACGTTGTATAAAATCATGAAATGTAATGTGTAAGTATATGGTGGGAAGGAGTGGATATCTTGAAGAAGGTGGAGAAAATTATCATTCGTATATTAATAATTCAATTTATTTGTCTTTGTGTTGTGCAATTGTTATTTATACATAAGTCATCAATAAAATATCTATCTAAAATTGTTTATTATGAAGGTGTCGTCGCGAAAAATAAAGAAAAAATCTTACAGGTGAGTAGGTAGTTTTCATTTTCTTCTAGGGAGGATTATGCTACAATAATTGAGGATTTAATGACGTGAAGCAAATGAGAAGAAGCAGGGATGAATACCTGCTTTTCGTTTTGTTTTATAAGTGAAAAAATGAGGTGTTACAATGGATAAACGAATTTCAATTGCTATAGATGGTCCAGCAGCTGCTGGGAAAAGTACAGTTGCAAAAGTTGTGGCAAAGAAGCTTTCTTACGTTTATATTGATACAGGCGCAATGTACCGTGCTATTACATATGCAGCCCTTGAACAAAAAGTGGATATTGAAAATGAAGAAAAGCTAATGGAAGTTGTAAAAAATGTGAATATTGAATTTCAACAAGGAGAAAATACACAACTTGTATTTTTAAATGGACAAGATGTTTCGGAAGTTATTCGTACGCCTGATGTGACGAATCGAGTATCTATTGTGGCAAAGCATCGTCTTGTTCGTGAAGAAATGGTTCGTCGTCAACAAGAATTAGCGGAAAAAGGCGGCGTTGTAATGGATGGCCGTGATATTGGTACACATGTGTTACCAGATGCTGAAGTGAAAATCTTTATGCTTGCTTCTGTAGAAGAAAGAGCGGAAAGAAGACATTTAGAAAATATAAATAAAGGTTTCGATTCTAATTTAGAGCAGTTACAAGAAGAAATTGCTCAGCGTGATAAATTGGATTCAGAACGCGAAGTTTCTCCTCTAAAAAAGGCTGATGATGCATTGGAATTAGATACAACTTCTTTATCAATTGAAGAAGTTGTCCAAAAAATTATGGGTATTGTTTCAGGAGTATTTGCGAAATAAAGAAAGGGGATTATCCTCTTTCTTTTTTTGTTTGTATAGAAATGTAAAGGATACGTGAATTGTGAGTCTCTTTCCTTGACAAATGAGCCGATTTATAAGAAGTTAGTTAAAGAGGAACAAAACTGTCAGAATATATTCGCTATTATATTTCAAAACATACTTTCTTCAAGATGATTTTGCTGTATACTATTTATATAGGATTAATATATTTTCTTATGAATGCTATTGAAAAAGAGTATGTGATGATAAATTCTTAAACATGCAAATGAAAACATTTGTTTTCATTTCGTATATACATAAAAATGCTTTGTCAATTCTGTAGGGAGGTATTTCCATGGTAGAGAAAATGAATGAAGAAGTTATGGATTCAAAAGAATTACAAGTTGGTGACGTTGTTACAGGTTCTGTAACGAAGGTTGAAGAAAAACAAGTGCTTGTAAATGTTGGATACAAAACAGATGGCGTAATTCCAATTAGTGAATTAGCTAACGTTCATATTGAAAAAGCAAGCGATGTTGTAGAATTAGATCAAACACTAGAATTGAAAATTATTAAATTAGAAGAAGATGATCTTGTTTTATCTAAACGTGCTGTTGATGCAGAAAAAGCATGGGTAGAATTACAAGAGAAATTTACTTCTGGTCATGTATTTGATGTTACTGTAAAAGATATCGTGAATGGTGGATTAGTTGTGGACCTAGGCGTTCGTGGTTTTATCCCAGCTTCACTTGTAGAAGTACATTATGTAGAAGACTTTTCTGACTATAAAGGAAAAACATTAGCGGTAAAAATTGTTGAATTAGACCGCGAAAAAAATCGTGTAATCCTTTCGCATAAAGCGGTAGTAGAATTAGAACTAGATTCTAAGAAAAAAGAAGCAATCTCTTCGTTAAAAGAAGGGGATATTGTTGAAGGAACAGTACAACGATTAACGGATTTTGGTGCTTTCGTTAACGTTGGTGGTGTGGACGGTTTAGTTCACATTTCGCAAATTTCACACGAACGTGTGGAGCAACCATCTGAAGTGCTAGAGCAAGGTCAAAAGGTAAAGGTAAAGGTGCTATCTGTTGATGCTGATACGCAACGTATCTCTTTATCAATTAAAGCAGCTCAGCCGGGACCTTGGGAAAATGTTGCTGGTGAAATAAAAGCTGGTGATATTCGTGAGGGAGTAGTAAAACGTCTAGTTACATTCGGTGCTTTCGTTGAAATTTTACCTGGCGTTGAAGGGCTTGTGCACGTATCTCAAATTGCAAATCGTCACGTGAAAAATCCAAATGAAGTATTGGAAATGGGACAAGAAGTAAAAGTGAAAGTACTTGAAGTACATGTAGCGGAAAAACGTATTTCTTTAAGTATAAAAGAAGCACTTGAAGAAAATAATGTAACAGAAGATTATAGCAAATATGAGCCAAATGCTGATTCTGCTACTTTCCAATTAAGTGATATTATTGGTGAACAACTGAAAAAATTAAAGAAATAAAGAGGGGTACGAGTGGTAAGGGCAAAACGTAAATTAGATCATATTGAATATGCTCTTTCTACTGGTCAGTCTCGTACGCATGGCTTTCATGATATTGATTTTGTGCATCAAAGCTTGCCAAATTCAAGTTATGATACTATAACATGTGAAACAAAAATCGGCGAACTTTCACTAAGTTCGCCGATTTTTATCAATGCGATGACTGGTGGTGGAGGAGAGCAAACGTTACATATTAATGAGCAACTAGCATATGTAGCGAAACATCATAATCTCGCTATGGCTGTAGGTTCGCAAATGGCAGCGTTAAAAGATGAGCGTGAGGCGGCTTCTTATAAGGTCGTTAGAAAGATAAATCCAAATGGGATTTTCTTTGCGAATTTAGGTAGTGAGGCAACTGTCGAACAGGCAGAGCGTGCCGTTGATATGATTGAAGCAAACGCACTACAAATTCATTTAAATGTTATACAAGAGTTAACGATGCCTGAAGGAGATCGTGATTTTACGGGGGTACTTCAGCGGATTGAACAAATTGTTTTAAAGAGTAAAATTCCTGTCATTGTAAAAGAAGTTGGATTTGGGATGAGTAAGGAAACAGTGCAACAGTTAGTGAGTATAGGTGTAACGGCAATTGATATTGGTGGACAAGGTGGTACAAATTTTGCTGCTGTTGAAAATGAAAGAAGACAGCGAATGCTTTCTTATTTTAATAACTGGGGCATACAAACAACTACCTCGATTATTGAAGCAACCTCTACAAATAACAACCTCTCTTTTATTGCATCTGGGGGCATACAAACAGCGCTTGACGTGGCGAAGGCAATCGCATTAGGGGCGAATACAACCGCATTTGCTGGATACTTTTTACGTATTTTAATGCAAGATGGTATCGAGAAGTTAGTGGATGAAATTGATCTTTTACATACAGATTTAAAATTTATTATGACAGCTCTTGGTGCGAAGACGATAGAAGAGTTGCAATCTGTACCTCTTGTTGTAAAGGGCGAAACGTATCATTGGTTAATGCAGCGTGGTATTGATACAACGCATTATAGTAGGAGATAAAAAACCAACCGAACGGTTGGTTTTTTGTTTTTTATTCTTTTTTGTAATATAAAGTAGGGAACGGAATTAGTATTCTATAAAAAACAGACGTTTAATAAAATTAATTGTATATAAAAATATTATTCGGCGGAATTTGCAATTGAAAAAGAGGTTGCAAAAATGAAAAAATATAGAAGAGGTGATGCTGAATTATTAGAGAGAGCTTAAATTTCCTATGGGAAATAGGTGAAGGTGAAATTAAGTCATGGGAAGATTAGTATATAAAATATTATTTCAATATAAATAAAAATCATTAAAATAATTATGAAAAAAGACGGTTTCGGACAATATCGAAACCGTCTTTTTGTATGTTTAGTGCTGATTTTGCTTGCGAGCTTGCTCTGGTGTATCAAGACTTGTTGCACCAGGATATTGAAGTGATTGGTCGCGATCCGATTCAACGCGGCGTGATTCTCTTAGTTTTCGTTCTTGGCGATCTTTACCCATTGTGAATAGCACCTCCTTATTAAAAGTGTTGCTGTTATATGAAAAAACTATGCGTAAAGAAAGGGGGATTAACTTTCATAAAAAGTTCCCATAATGGAAAACATAGGAGGTGAAATGATGGATGGGAGTACTTTTTATTTTGTAGCTTGGATAGGGTGGGTTATCGTAACTTTCTTTATGAAAAAGGAATCTATTCGATGGAAGTTAAGTGCTTGTATATTGATTTTTATAATTTGCTCTCCGTTACATGTAACGATTGCTTCATTCGCGGTATCAATAAATGCTCTTTTACTTTGTATTATTTCTTTTATAGGGATTACGCTATATTCTATTTGGAAAAAAATATATACCTTACTTTCGGCGCTTATTATTGCAATGTTATATACAAGTTTTCATTTGTTAGAAGTATATGACCCGATTTGGATTGTGGTGGATAGGTTGTTTCTGTTAAGTGGTGCCCTTGTGTATGCATCAGTTTTATTGCATGGAGATCGTTTCCTGCGATTATGTTCTTTATATATAGGGATGTTGCAAGGAGAGTTGTTAGTGATACTTATTTTTCGAAAACTAAACTTCCCTTATGATTACGGTAGTTTAGCGTTTTTTGATATCATCGCCGTTTCTACATTGTTTATGACAATTTTATTTTGGATTGCAAAAGTATCAGTATACATGGAACAGTTTAAGCGGAAAACACGTAAAAGAAAGGCGAGGGTAATACATGACTGAATATACACCAGCCATTTTATGTGGCGTAATAGCAGGGACGGTAACGAGAGTGTTAATGCTTCGCACGGATACGCGGCAATATCCAACGAGGCTTCATGGGAAAATTATTCATATTGCGATGGGGTTAATTGCCGCAGCTTTAGGAGCGATTGCAATCCCGTCTATTTTGAAAAAAGATTTTTCTGCCATTACATTTCTTACGTTAGCAGCGACGCAATTTCGTGATGTGCGTAATATGGAAAGAAATACGCTTCAACAATTAGATGGATATGAGCTCGTACCGCGTGGAAATACATACATTGAAGGAATTGCATTAGTTTTTGAAAGTCGCAACTATTTGGCGATGTTAACGTCGTTTGCAACGACGTTTGCGTATATAGGGTTCCATTCATGGATTGCTGGAGTAATTATGGCTATAATAGCATTTTTTATTGCGAAAAAATTAATGTCAGGCAAAAGGTTACATGATCTTGTTGATATCGAGCATGTACCGCTTCGCTTTGAAGGAGCGGGGCTTTATATTGATAATATTTATATTATGAATATTGGATTGCCGGCAAGGCAAGAAGAAATTATGAAATATGGAATGGGTTTTATTTTAAAACCGAAATCAATTGATGCGATGGTTACAATTGCAAATTTAGGACAACGGCAAGCTATTTTACATGATGTCTCTGTTGCTCTAGGGATATATAGGGATTCAGGTACACCAGCACTTGTACCGTTAGCAAAGCGTGATTTAGAAGATGGAAGAGTTGGCATCTTTGTCTTGCCGCAAGACCAAGATGCTGAGAAAGCGATAGGTGTCATAGGGAATGTGCCAACGCTAGAAAGTGCCGTTCATATGTCATCGGAAGCCCCGAAAGGAAGGGGAGATAAAAGATGATGTTAGAAAGTGTTATTCTCGCAGTAATTACAACGACACCGGAAAAGTTTGCAGGCGGAGCTCCCTTATTTACTTGTGAGACGAAAGAGGAACTAGAATTTGTTGCAAATAATTTAGAGGCGATATTAGATGGTATTGCGCATCGCTTACAAGAGAATGTATATATTATTGTGAAACATTAGCAACGTGTGTTATAATATGAGGTGTTTTGATACGTTGAGAAATATTCTGGAATGCAAATCCCTTCTTGCACAAAGAAGGGTTTTTTACATAATAAACAGAAGCAAGTTGAAAGGATGAAAGTATATGCCGAAACCAGTAATAGCAATAGTAGGCCGCCCGAACGTAGGAAAATCTACTATTTTCAATAGAATTGTTGGAGAAAGAGTTTCAATCGTAGAAGATATACCAGGTATAACGCGAGACCGTATTTATAGTGCGGGAGAATGGTTAAATCATGAGTTTAACATTATTGATACAGGTGGAATTGATATTGGAGACGAGCCGTTCTTGACACAAATTCGTCAACAGGCGGAAGTAGCGATTGATGAAGCAGATGTTATCATTTTTATGACGAATGGTCGCGATGGTGTAACTGCAGCAGATGAAGAAGTTGCTAAAATTTTATATCGTTCTAAAAAACCTATTGTACTTGCGGTAAATAAGGTTGATAATCCAGAAATGCGTAGTGACATTTATGATTTCTATGCATTAGGATTCGGTGAGCCATTCCCGATTTCAGGTACACACGGTTTAGGACTTGGTGATTTGTTAGATGAAGCTGCAAATCATTTTCCGAAGATTGAAGAAGAAGCGTATGACGATGAAACAATCCGTTTCTCTTTAATTGGACGTCCAAACGTAGGGAAATCATCACTTGTAAATGCACTTCTTGGTCAAGAACGTGTAATTGTAAGTAATATAGCAGGAACGACACGTGATGCTGTTGATACACCATATAGCAAAGATGGTCAAGATTATGTAATTATCGATACAGCTGGTATGCGTAAAAAAGGGAAAGTATACGAAAGCACAGAAAAATATAGTGTACTTCGTGCGCTTAGAGCGATTGAACGTTCTGACGTTGTTTTAGTCGTTTTAGACGGAGAAGAAGGAATTATTGAACAGGATAAAAAAATTGCTGGATATGCTCATGATTCAGGACGAGCTGTTATTATCGTTGTAAACAAATGGGATGCAGTGAAAAAAGATGAGAAAACAATGAAAGCATTTGAAGAAAATATTCGTGCTCATTTCCAATTCTTGGACTATGCACCGATTGTATTCTTATCTGCGAAAACGAAAAAACGTACACAAACATTGTTACCAGTTATTAATGAAGTAAATGAAAGTCATAGTATCCGTGTACAAACGAATGTATTAAATGATGTAATTATGGATGCTGTAGCGATGAATCCAACGCCGACTCATAATGGTAGCCGTCTGAAGATC
Source organism: Bacillus cereus group sp. BceL062 (assembly GCF_051780025.1). NCBI lineage: Bacteria > Bacillati > Bacillota > Bacilli > Caryophanales > Bacillaceae > Bacillus > Bacillus cereus group sp. BceL062. Next base: position 105,935 of record NZ_JBPWGY010000004.1, read on the forward strand.
TTCTATGCGACACAGGTTGCGGTAAAACCACCGACATTTGTTGTGTTTGTAAACGATACAGAATTAATGCACTTTTCATATGAGCGCTTCTTAAAGAATCGTTTACGTGAAGCGTTCGGTTTTGTAGGAACACCGATTCACATTATCGCTAGAGCAAGAGACTAATGGAGAGGATGTGATTTTATGACAAAAATCACAGTAATAGGAGCAGGTAGCTGGGGAACAGCGTTAGCGATGGTATTAGCTGACAATGGACATGATGTACGTATTTGGGGAAATCGTTCTGAACTTATGGATGAGATTAATGCGAAACATGAGAATAGTCGATATCTTCCAGGAATTACATTGCCAAGCACAATCGTAGCCTACTCTTCTTTAGAAGAAGCATTAGTAGATGTAAATACAGTACTGTTAGTAGTACCGACGAAAGCGTACAGAGATGTATTACAAGAGATGAAAGAAATTGTTACAGAACCAGTTACGTGGATTCATGCAAGTAAAGGGATCGAACCAGGTACGTCAAAACGTATTTCGGAAGTGATTGAGGAAGAAATTCCAGAGAACTTGATTAAAGATGTTGTTGTACTGTCTGGACCGAGTCATGCTGAAGAAGTCGGCTTACGTCAAGCGACAACTGTTACATCGGCAGCGAAGCGTATGGAAGCGGCTGAGGAAGTACAAGATTTGTTTATGAATAGCTACTTCCGTGTATACACAAATCCTGATATTGTTGGAGTTGAGCTTGGTGGTGCGTTAAAAAATATTATCGCATTAGCTGCAGGGATAACGGATGGTCTTGGATTAGGTGATAATGCGAAAGCGGCATTAATGACACGTGGTTTAACGGAAATTGCTCGTTTAGGAAGAAAAATGGGCGGAAATCCTTTAACGTTCGCTGGTCTAACTGGTATGGGAGACTTGATAGTAACTTGTACAAGTGTTCATAGCCGAAATTGGCGCGCTGGAAATATGCTCGGAAAAGGGCACTCTTTAGAAGAAGTGTTAGAAAGTATGGGGATGGTTGTAGAAGGCGTAAGAACAACGAAAGCTGCTCATGAATTGGCAGAGAAGATGGAAGTTGAAATGCCGATTACAGCTGCTTTATATGACGTGTTGTTCAATGGGAATAATGTAAAGGATGCAGTAGGCTCATTGATGGGACGCGTTCGAAAACATGAAGTGGAAGCTATACCTGATTTACTTTAAATAAAAGCGACAGAAGTACAATTTGTACTCCTGTCGCTTTTTTATTTTTTGATTGGGTCTTTTCACCATTTTTTTATTTTTGCATAGGATGAAGTGTAACTTGAGGAGAGGGTGAAAAGAATGGATAATAACATTTTTAATAATATTGAGAAGGAAGCGAAAGTGAACAAAGAGGATATTTTTAAATTAGCGTCATCTGTACAAAATGCGAATTTACGTGATGAAACTGTGCTTCGTCAATTGATTCATCAAGTAGCTCTTATGGCAGGACGTGAGGTGCCGAAAGAGCAAGAGGATCAAATTGTAAAAGCGATTATTAACAATAATATGCCAGCAGATTTTGGCTCGTTAAGCAAAATGTTTAAAAAATAAATTATGAGAAACAAAGAGATTGTAGATTTATGATAGCCATGAAAGAATGGGAATAGAGCTGGTAAGGGCATATTTGGTCAACCGAAGCGCAAAATAATGCGCTTCGGTTTTATTTTTGTACATAAATTTTGTTTATTTGCATTAAAATGATGAATTGTATTTGTTTAAAGATTTTAATTTGTTAAAATAGTATAAAAATAGATTAAAAGTAAAGGGGTGTATATATGTCAGAAGGGCTTATAAAAATGTGGTTTTCCTTAGGGGCAATGGGATTTATGTTTGTTGCAGTAGTTTTTATTTTATTAAGTAGGCATAAAATGAAAAATAAATTTCTGAAAGGGATTACAGCGTTAGTAGCGTACACCCTCATGATTGTGTCGGGTATTGTTATTTTTCTTGTTGTATTTAGTGGACCTGTGGAGCAGTAAGAGGAGTCTATCTCAAAATGTTACATAAGGAGTAAGTTATACTAGCGTGAAAAGGTGATTGTTAGTGAAAAAAATCCATATTATTTTAATATTTTGTTGCATCAGCGTTTTAACAGGGTGTATGTATCCGAAAGAAAATATGAAACAAAATGCTGTTCCTTATGAAGATCAGTTACAAGTTGTTCAAAAAGCTATTACGACATATAAGGAACAAAATGGTGGGATATTGCCAATTAAAACGCGTGATATGAGTACACCTATTTATCAAAAGTATCCAATCGATTTTCAAAAAATTGCTCCGCGCTACATACAAGAAGCACCAGGGAATGCGTATGAAAGTGGAGGGGTATACCAATACGTATTAATAGATGTTGAAACAAATCCGACCGTAAAGTTAATTGATATAAGGATGGTTGAACAAATTCAGGAATTATCATTAAAACTAAGGATGTACCGTGATGAACATAGATATCCACCGTTTAAAAAAGTAATTTCAGACGGGGTATATGAATTGGATTACAAAAAACTAGGATATAAAGATGTACCGCAAGTGACAAGTCCGTATTCTGGTAAAGGACTTCCTTTTGTAATCAATGAAAAAGGAGAAGTATTTGTTGACTACAGAATCGACTTATATGAAGTGTTGAAAAAAAATGAAGGGCAATTTAAGGAAGGAGAAGATATTCGAAATATACTATTGAAAGACTCGCCATTTGTTCCCGCATATTCTTTACCGTATACGGTGAAGGACGGAGAACCAATTTTTTTTAAATCATAAGTCATGAACCTTTCTTTTAGCGAATAAGTTCTAGAAGAAAGGTTTTTTATGTTATACAACTTGTGATGCAAACAAAAAGTATTTTTTAAATAGTCATATGAAATTGGACAAAATTATTTGATATATTGTCCGAACTTCTAGAATACCATTATATTATATCAGATATTATAGGCAACGTTAGAGAAGGTATTAGTTGACTATATACGCGGAATTATTCCCAAAAATTTTGAGGGAGGGAATCACTTGGAAAAGGTAGATATTTTTAAAGATATTGCGGAACGCACAGGCGGTGATATTTATTTTGGAGTTGTAGGAGCTGTTCGAACAGGGAAATCAACATTCATTAAAAAATTTATGGAACTTGTTGTTATTCCGAACATTGAGAATGAATCTGATCGCCAAAGAGCGCAGGATGAACTGCCTCAAAGTGCTGCTGGTCGTACAATCATGACGACGGAACCGAAGTTTGTTCCAAACCAAGCGGTTTCTATCGAAGTAGATGAAGGACTTGAAGTAAATATTCGATTAGTAGATTGTGTTGGATATACGGTTCCAGGAGCAAAAGGCTATGAAGATGAGAATGGCCCGCGTATGATTAATACTCCTTGGTATGAAGAGCCTATTCCATTCCATGAAGCTGCAGAAATCGGCACGCGCAAAGTAATTCAAGAACATTCAACAATTGGTGTTGTAATTACAACGGATGGAACGATTGGCGAAATACCAAGAAGAGATTATATAGAGGCAGAAGAACGCGTTGTAAATGAGTTAAAAGAAGTTGGAAAGCCTTTCATTATGATTATCAATACTGTACAGCCGTATCATCCGGATACAGAGCAATTACGCCAAAGTTTATCTGAAGAATATGATATACCAGTAATTGCGATGAGTGTAGAGAGTTTAAGAGAAACAGATGTATATAATGTACTTCGAGAAGCGTTATTTGAGTTCCCAGTATTAGAGGTGAATGTAAACCTTCCTAGTTGGGTAATGGTGCTAAATGAAGGGCATTGGTTACGCAAAAGTTATCAAGAAGCAGTTCAAGAGACTGTGAAGGATATAAAACGTCTTCGTGATGTGGACCGTGTCGTTTGGCAGTTTAGTCAATATGAATTTATTGATCGGGCAAGTCTAGCTGGCATTGATATGGGGCAAGGTGTGGCAGAGATTGATTTATATGCGCCAGATGAATTGTACGATCAAATTTTAAAAGAAGTAGTAGGGGTAGAAATTCGAGGGAAAGATCATTTACTGAAGCTTATGCTCGACTTATCTCATGCGAAAATAGAATATGATCAAGTGGCGGATGCCCTGCGTATGGTAAAGCAAACAGGATATGGTGTAGCAGCACCTGCACTAGCTGATATGAGCTTAGATGAGCCGGAAATCATACGTCACGGTTCAAGGTTTGGTGTGAAATTAAAAGCGGTAGCTCCATCTATTCATATGATTAAAGTAGATGTTGAATCGACGTTTGAGCCGATTATTGGTACTGAAAAGCAAAGTGAAGAATTAGTTCGTTATTTAATGCAAGATTTTGAAGATGATCCATTATCAATTTGGAATTCCGATATATTCGGACGTTCGCTTAGCTCTATTGTTCGAGAAGGAATTCAAGCAAAACTATCTTTAATGCCAGAAAATGCTAGATATAAATTAAAAGAAACACTAGAAAGAATTATTAATGAAGGATCTGGCGGATTAATTGCGATTATATTATAAGAAAAAATCCCTCTCATTGTAGAGGGATTTTTTTATTCTTTACGTATCGAATAGAAAAATAAACAGTCATTATCTAATACATTGTTGTAAATTGTCAAGTTTCATCAGATTTTCACATTTTAAGAGTAACAATTTCCTTAAAAATATTGAATTATAAAGGAGAATCGTATAATATAGGCGTTGATAATGATTTATCTACATCTTTGTAGTATAGAATTTGTAAAAATTGCCTACAAATGAAAGTAAGACTCATTTTATGATCATTATACAGTCTTATCTTTGGGAGGAGGTGAATGGCATGAACAAGACAGATTTAATCAATGCTGTTGCAGAAGCAAGTTCCCTTTCTAAAAAGGACGCAACAAAAGCAGTAGACGCTGTTTTTGATTCTATCTTAGAAGCTTTAAAACAAGGTGATAAAGTACAATTGATCGGATTCGGTAACTTCGAAGTTCGTGAGCGTGCGGCTCGTAAAGGTCGTAACCCACAAACAGGTGAGGAGATTGAAATCGCTGCAAGTAAAGTACCTGCATTCAAACCTGGTAAAGCGTTAAAAGATGCGGTTAAATAATCCTTACATATTAACAGGGAAGAAGAGTTTCCTTTTTGGGAACTCTTCTTTTTGCTTTTAAAAACATAAATATGCTAGAATGTGTTCGTATCACTTTTAGGTTTTCGGGAGGGCTAGCGGATGGCAAAAGTTAATTTAGAACAAATTGAACACGCAGTACGCCTTATTTTAGAGGCAATCGGAGATGACCCAAATCGTGAGGGAGTACTTGATACACCGAAGCGCGTTGCAAAAATGTACGCAGAAGTGTTCTCGGGGATGCATGAAGATCCAAAAGAGCATTTGCATAAAGTATTCGGAGAAGATCACGAAGAGCTTGTACTAGTAAAAGATATACCATTTTATTCGATGTGTGAGCATCATCTAGTTCCATTCTATGGAGTTGCTCACGTTGCATATATTCCGCAAGGCGGAAAGGTGACGGGGTTAAGTAAATTAGCTCGTACTGTAGATACAATTGCACGTCGTCCACAACTACAAGAACGTATTACATCAACAGTGGCTAATTCTATCATGGAAGTACTAGAGCCGCATGGTGTAATGGTAGTAGTAGAAGCAGAACATATGTGTATGACGATGCGTGGTGTGAAAAAACCAGGTGCGAAAACGATAACGACGGCAGTACGTGGTGTGCTTGAAAATGATGCTGCAGCGCGTAGTGAAATTTTATCTTTTATTAAAACGAAGTAAAGAAAAGCGGGAAACTGCTTTTCTTTTTTTTACAAGTAAATAAATGATATAGTGTTAGTTGGGCAGAGTGAGAATAGAAAGATTGCTTACATCAATGGAAGGTGTAGCCAAGTTTTGGTTATAGAAAATAGAATGTATGTGTTATAATAAGTTTTATGAATTAGAAAACAAGGGTGATTTTTTGTGTGTGACATCTACGGAGGGTATGCGGGTATAAAAGAGAAATTGATGGAGAAATTACGCCATCCTTATTTTATAAACTATATTGAAGAACCATGTATTGATGAAGAGAAAATAGCATTGTTATATGGAGCTTTAAAAAGTGAAAATTTACATATAGAACAAATTGAGCATTATGTAGTAACGATTATGCTTGTGCAAATTGCGCTTGATACACATGAAAGAGTATCAAACAAAGCGGGGGAAGAAGCGATTGAATCGCATAAACGCCGCCAGTTAACAGTACTTGCAGGTGATTACTATAGTGGGCTATATTATTACTTATTGTCTATGAATCGTGATATTGTTTTAATTCGCGCGCTTGCTGAAGGAATTAAAGAGATTAATGAACATAAAATTATGCTATACCAAAAAGCGCATGACAAGATGGATAACATAATGGAGAGTGTAGTAACGATTGAATCTGCGCTCCTTCAAAAAACATGTGATCATTTCCATTTATCACATTGGAAACCATTTATAACGTATGTATTAGGGAAAAATCGTCTCCAAAAAGAATGTCAACTGTATGCTGATAAACAACATTCACCTGTTTTTCAAGCAGTGCAAGAGGCTTTAGGGGATAAAGCTGATGCAGAAACAGTTATTAATGAATGGATGATGGAATTACGAAAGAAAGAAGATCAATTTTTAGAAGATCACACAGACATAAGTGAAATAAATTCTGTGTTAAGAGATAAATCGAAGACATAAGCAATTTTACATTGGAAGAAGGTACGAGCATGCAACAATCAAAAGAAGAAAGAGTACATGATGTATTTGAGAAAATTTCAGATAAATACGATGTGATGAATTCTGTAATTAGTTTTCAAAGACATAAAGCATGGCGTAAAGAGACGATGCGTATTATGGATGTAAAACCTGGCAGTAAAGCGCTTGATGTGTGCTGCGGGACAGCGGATTGGACAATTGCGCTAGCAGGAGCTGTAGGTGAGCAGGGGAAGGTTGTTGGCCTAGACTTCAGTGAAAACATGTTATCTGTCGGTAAACAAAAGGTAGAGGCGTTACAATTAAAACAAGTAGAACTTCTACATGGAAATGCAATGGAACTTCCATTTGAAGATCATACATTTGATTATGTAACGATTGGATTTGGTTTACGTAACGTACCAGATTATTTACACGTATTAAAAGAAATGACACGTGTAGTAAAACCAGGTGGTAAAGTAATCTGCCTAGAAACATCGCAACCAACAATGATTGGTTTTCGACAAGGGTATATTTTATACTTTAAATATATCATGCCGTTATTTGGAAAGATGTTTGCGAAAAGCTATAAAGAATATTCATGGCTTCAAGAATCCGCTAGTACATTCCCAGGGATGAAAGAATTGGCTCAAATGTTTGAGGAAGCTGGACTTGAACGTGTACAAGTGAAACCATTTACTTTTGGAGTAGCAGCGATGCATTTAGGTATGAAACCAGAATCAAAATAGAAAAAAGAAGTTTTAGGTTAAGGTGAACAATATGAAGTTACAACTTATGTACTCTTTTTTACGATCGGATATTAATGTAATAGAAAAAGAATTAAAAAAGACAGTTGCTTCTGAACAGCCATTAGTAGAAGAGGCGGCATTACAACTCATTGAAGCTGGTGGGAAGCGAATTCGTCCTGTATTCGTGTTGCTTGCAGGGAAATTCGGGGATTATAAGTTAGACGCAATTAAGCACGTCGCTGTTGCGTTGGAACTTATTCATATGGCTTCTCTCGTTCACGATGACGTTATTGATGCAGCGTTTTTACGACGCGGTAGTGCGACTGTGAATGCGAAATGGGGAGATCGTATTGCAATGTATACAGGAGACTATCTGTTTGCTAAGTCTCTTGAATGTGTAACAAATATCGAAATTCCAGAGGCGCATCAGGCACTGTCGCATACAATTTTAGAAGTATGTAAAGGTGAAATTGAACAAATTAAAGATAAATATAACTATGACCAAAATTTACGAACGTATTTAAGAAGGATAAAGCGAAAAACAGCATTATTAATTGCTGCGAGTTGTCAGCTAGGGGCGATTGCTGCTGGTGCTAATCGTGATACGGTAAATCGTTTGTTTTGGTATGGGTATTTCGTAGGAATGTCTTATCAAATTATTGATGACATTTTAGATTTCGTTTCAACAGAAGAGAAACTTGGAAAACCTGCTGGTGGTGACTTACTACAAGGAAATATTACGCTGCCTGCTTTATATGCGATGGAAGATCCAATACTCCGCAAGAAAATCACTTCTGTACATGAAAATACAACAGCAAGTGAAATGAAAGAAATTATTGATGCTGTAAAAAATAGTACAGCTATTGATCAAGCATTTGCGTTTAGCGAACGTTATTTACATAAAGCATTGGAAATAATAAAACCACTCCCACGTGGGCAAGCAAAGTATGCATTACAAAATGTTGCAAAGTATATTGGAAAACGAAAATTTTAGTGTTTATTCTAAAAAATAAAATAATCTCTCTATTTCAAAACTATTGCACAATTGTGATAAGGGTGTTAATATGTGTGTGGGGATATACAATTACATACATAATTCAGAAGTGGAGAGATTTTTTATGGAAAAAACATTTCTAATGGTAAAACCAGACGGTGTACAACGTGCCTTCATTGGGGAAATTGTAGCTCGTTTTGAGAAAAAGGGCTTTCAATTAGTTGGTGCAAAATTAATGCAAGTCACTCCGGAAATTGCTGGACAACACTACGGTGAGCATAAGGAAAAACCTTTCTTTGGTGAATTAGTAGACTTTATTACATCTGGACCTGTATTTGCAATGGTATGGCAAGGTGAAGGTGTAGTAGATACAGCTCGTAATATGATGGGTAAAACAAGACCACATGAAGCGGCTCCTGGAACAATTCGTGGAGATTTCGGTGTAACTGTTGCGAAAAACATTATCCACGGTTCTGATTCTTTAGAAAGCGCAGAGCGCGAGATTGCTATTTTCTTTAAAGAAGAAGAATTGGTAGACTACTCAAAATTAATGAATGAATGGATTTACTAATTATTTTGAAATAATTTGTAAACGCTTTAATCACTGTGATAATAGTAAAAAGTGCAAGAAGAATAGGGGTATTCTTCTTGCACTTTTTTTATTTGGATTAGTTACGAAGTTAGAGCGGTTATGATATATTGATATGTAAAGTAAAAGGCCTATCGGAGAATAAGCGAATGGCTGATCAATCATATAATTTCTTTCATATTTTTAGAGTAATGAAAGATAATATCATTGCTTAATATAGCGAGATAAATACATATACGAAAAGAGGAATAACGTATGCGATATATTACAGCTGGTGAATCTCATGGTCCACAACTTACAACGATTATAGAAGGTATTCCAGCAGGACTGCCTTTAGTAGCGGATGATATAAATGAAGAGTTAGCTAGAAGGCAAAAGGGATATGGGCGTGGTAGACGCATGCAAATTGAAACAGATCAAGTGCAAATTGCAAGTGGTGTTAGACATGGAGAGACATTAGGTTCTCCAATTGCACTTGTTGTTGAAAATCGTGATTTTGCACACTGGACAAAAATTATGGGTGCAGAGTCGTTAACGGAACAAGAAGAAAAAGAAATGAAGAGGAAAGTAACAAAACCAAGACCTGGACATGCTGATTTAAATGGTGCGATTAAATATGGTCATAGAGATATGAGAAATGTACTTGAACGTTCTTCAGCACGCGAAACGACAGTGCGTGTTGCTGCTGGTGCGGTTGCTAAAAAAGTGTTAGCGGAACTTGGTATTACAGTGGCAGGCCATGTAATTGAAATTGGCGGTGTACAAGCTAAGGAGATTATGTATCGTTCAATTGAAGAATTAAAAAGTATTACAGAAGCATCACCTGTACGTTGTTTAGATGAAGAAGCTGGCAACCAAATGATAAAAGCAATTGATGATGCGAAAGCAAATGGTGATTCAATCGGTGGCATCGTTGAAGTAATTGTGGAAGGAATGCCAATTGGAGTAGGAAGTTATGTGCATTATGATCGAAAACTGGATGCGAAATTAGCAGCCGCGATTATGAGCATTAATGCCTTTAAAGGTGTTGAGATTGGAATTGGTTTTGAAGCAGCCCATAGACCCGGAAGTGAAGTTCATGATGAAATTCTGTGGAATGAAGCACGTGGATATACACGAAGAACGAATCATGCAGGTGGATTAGAAGGCGGTATGACGACTGGAATGCCAATTGTTGTGCGCGGTGTGATGAAACCGATACCTACACTATATAAACCTCTTCAAAGTGTGGATATTGATACGAAAGAACCTTTTACAGCAAGCATTGAACGTTCAGATAGTTGTGCTGTACCAGCAGCTAGTGTCGTTGCAGAAGCTGTTGTGGCTTGGGAATTAGCGACTGCTTTAATAGAACAATTTGGATTAGATCGTATGGATCTTATTCGTGAAAATATGGAGAAACATAATGAATATGCGAGGGGATTTTAATGGAAAACATACATATTCAAACGAAATCAAAAGAATATGATGTACATGTTGGGAAAGAGGCATTATTACATTTGACAACATTTGTTCAAAATATGCAGCCAGTTGTATCTAACGTAATGATCATTTCAGATGAAGTTGTTGCATCTTTACATTTACAGACAGTTGTGAATGCATTGCAAGTAGAGCAAGAAGTATTTTCATTCGTTGTACCGAGTGGTGAAAAAGAGAAGTCTTTTGAAAATTTCTATGCGGCTCATACGTCAGCTCTTGAAAATAAATTAGATAGAAATTCTTTAATTATCGCACTTGGAGGCGGAATGATTGGAGATTTGGCTGGTTTTGTTGCTGCGTCGTTTATGCGTGGCATTCGCTTTGTCCAAGTTCCAACGACTTTATTAGCTCACGATAGTGCAGTAGGCGGGAAAGTAGCAATTAACCATCCGTTAGGGAAGAATATGATTGGTGCATTCCATCAGCCAGAAGCGGTTGTATATCATACACCATTTTTATACTCTCTTCCTGAAAAAGAATGGCGTTCAGGTTTTGCAGAAGTGATAAAACATGCTTTGATTGGTGATGTTGAACTGTATCATTGGTTAAAAGAAGAAGTGCAAACATTGGCGGATCTTCGTGATGAGAAGTTAATTCACATATTAATGAAGGCGATTCCTGTAAAAGCAAATATTGTATCGCAAGATGAAACAGAAAAAGGTGTACGTGCTCATTTGAACTTTGGACATACGCTAGGGCATGCTCTTGAAAAAGAGATTGGATATGGAAATATTACTCACGGTGACGGAGTAGCAGTTGGGATGTTATTTGCTTTATTTTTAAGTGAGCAAGTGTATAAAGTTGATCTTGCTTATGAAGAGATAAAGCAGTGGTTCTTGCAATACGGCTATCCAAAAATGCCAAGCGATTTGAATGTAGAGCGCCTCGTTCAACTGATGAAACAAGATAAGAAAGCGAATGCTGGAACAATTCATATGGTACTTATGCAGGAATATGGGGTGGTGAACGTCGTATCTATTCCTGATGAGACTGTTCATATTGCGTTAGAAGCATTTCAAAAGGATATGGCTTAAAAATATAGGGAACAGTTATGAAGTGCTTATTTAGAGGTGTTTTCGTAATAGTGACGGTTATGATAAAAGATTACAGTAAGGGATTATAATCCCTTACTGTAATCGAATTCAATAAAATGACTGGGGGAAGAAAAATGAGAGTGAAAGAGCAATTGTTAACTTTGAGAGCATATGTACCTGGGAAAAATATTGAAGAAGTAAAAAGAGAATATGGATTATCAAAAATTGTGAAATTAGCATCGAACGAAAATCCATTCGGTTGTTCTACAAATGTGACAGAAGCGTTAACATCATTAGTGAGTCAATACGCTCTTTATCCAGATGGATATGCTTTTGAACTTCGGACAAAAGTAGCTGATCATTTAGGTGTAAAAGCGGAACAACTGTTATTCGGTAGTGGGTTAGATGAAGTTATTCAAATGATTAGCCGTGCCTTACTACATGAAGGAACAAATGTTGTAATGGCGAATCCTACATTCTCGCAATACCATCACCATGCTGTTATTGAAGGGGCAGAAGTTCGTGAAGTATCACTTAAAGATGGCATTCACGATTTAGATGCAATGTTACAACAAGTAGATGATAAAACGAAGATTGTGTGGATTTGTAATCCGAATAACCCGACAGGTACATATGTAGAGAAACAAAAATTACTTTCATTTTTAGAATTAGTACCTAAGTCAGCGCTCGTTATTATGGATGAAGCATATTATGAATATGCGGAAGCAAAAGACTATCCGCAAACATTGCCACTTCTTGAAAAATATGAAAATCTTATGGTATTACGTACATTTTCAAAAGCATATGGCTTAGCTGCTTTTCGAATTGGATATGCGATTGGTGATGCGAAGTTAATCGGGCAGTTGGAAGTAGCAAGGTTACCGTTCAATACATCGACTGTAGCCCAAGCTGTAGCAATAGCTGCATTAGAAGATCAAACATTTTTACAAGACTGTGTGCAAAAAAATGCTGAAGGGTTAAATCAATACTATGCATTTTGTAAGGAATATAACGTATTCTATTATCCGTCTCAAACAAATTTCATTTTCTTAAAACTTGGTATTTCTGGTAATGAAGCTTTCGAACGATTAATGAAGAAAGGATATATTGTTCGTTCTGGTGCTGCATTTGGAATACATGATGGCATTCGTATTACCGTCGGATTGAAAGAAGAAAATGATGAAATTATAGAATTACTGAAAGAGCTTGTAAATGAGCAAGTTAAGAAAGAAGAAACCTATTCTTAAGAAATTGTGAAGGCTCCTTTTATAGGAGTCTTTTTTATCCTGCATGAACAGCTCCTAAAAGCTTGGTTGGTGTTGCTTCATAATTAATAAGGGAAGTTATTTGCACGGTTATGAAAGAAAACGGTACAATAGAAAGTAGTGAGGGATCGGTGTCACATCCGAACTTTTTGAACAAGTAGCTACGCTATAAGAAAAAGTACAAGAAGGAGCATGCTCATTCTAAAGGTTGCGTTATAACAGTGCGTTGCTTATGATAAAGTGAAACTTTAATCAGTGGGGGGATGTTTATCCCCCGCTAATTATTAGTTGAACCAATCGGGCTTTTACGGGCAGTTGATCCCCAAACTAACTTCTTTGCCTTAGCTGAATTTTGAGGTGGGGGTCTGACTGCCCGTTAATAGCGGGATAAATGAACAGAAGAGAATATTTTTTAGAATTAAAGGAGACGTTTATGCAAAAGTTTGAACAAGCTGTGTCATATATTGAAAATGGTGAAGCGGAAAAAGGATTACAATTATTAAAAGAACAATTACAAGTTGCGAATGATGAAGAGAAGTATGATATCGCTCGCTACTATCATACACTTGGGTTTACGGATGAGGCGCTAGTAATAACAGAAGATTTACGCTTGCTATATCCGGAAGAGAGTGAATTTACGGTATTTTTAGCAGAATTATATATTGATTTAGATAAAGAAGATGAAGCGATTGAAGTACTTCATGATATTCCAGAAAATGATGATTTATATGTTCAATCGTTATTGCTTGTTGCAGATTTATTCCAAATGCAAGGTTTTGATGATGTAGCAGAGCAAAAACTATTAAAGGCGAAAGAATTGATGCCTGACGAACCTGTTATTACGTTTGGATTAGCAGAATTATATAGTAGTAAAGGTGAAGAACAAAAGGCAATAACTTATTACGAGTCGCTATTAGCGGAACATAAAGTAATGGGGGGTGTTGTCATTGCACTTCGTCTCGCAGAAACGTTAAGTGCAATTGGAAACTGGGAAGAAGCGATCTCTTACTATGAAGCAGGCTTAGAGGAGCAAAAAGATATTCACTCCTTATTTGGATATGCTTTCACATTATATCAAGGAGAAGAATATCAAAGAGCAATTGGTGCTTGGCAAGAACTAAAAGAATTAGATCCTGAGTACGCATCACTATACATGTATTTAGCGAAAAGCTATGAAAAAGAAGGAATGCTGCAAGAAAGCTATGAAACACTTCAAGAAGGAATTAAAGTAGATGAGCTTGCTGTTCCGTTTTATGTAGAATTAGCGAGCATTGCAGCTAAATTAGGAAAAGTAGCAGAGGCAGAGGAAGTGCTTCAAAAAGCGCTTGAGTTAGATCCAGGACATTTAGGTGCAATATTAAAATATGCATATATTTTAAAAGGACAAGAAAAGTATGAAGAGTTAATCACAGTTGTAGAGCGTGCTATTGATAGCGGAGAGCCAGATACACAACTACTTTGGGATCTTGCGTTTGCAAAAAAACAATTAGAAATGTATTCGGATGCATTAAAGCACTATGAAAGTGCATATACTTCTTTTAAGAATCATCCAGACTTCTTGGAAGAGTACGGTTATTTCTTATTGGAAGAAGGAATGCGAAAAGAGGCCAAAGAAGTGTTTACTCAGTTATTACAACTAGACCCGACACAAATTCATATTGAAGAGTTGTTATATAATTTAGAGGATTTTTCATAAGTTGGAAGGAAACTGAATGCCGCTTCTTGAATCTAAAAAGAAAAGAGAAAGACAGAGGAGGGACTTAATTGCTATGAATACCCCTGTTTCTGTAAACGAGAAGAAGGATTTTGTGAAATGGTTTTTGAATAATTACCAACTGAAACAGCGTGAATGTGTATGGATTTTGAATTATTTAATGAGTCACGACCAATTAATGCATAAAGTCCACTTCGTAGAGCATGCAAAATATTGTCCGCGTGGCTTAGTGATGTCAGCAAATTGCGTGAAAGACACACCGTTTCACTTTTTTAAACAAAATGTTATGACAACAGATGCTGAAAAATCGTTTCATGATATTCGTTTAAATCGAGATGAGGATATTTATATTCAACTCAACTTTAAATCATCGTTCCAAAACGCAAACTATGTAGCTGTATTAGAAGACAATCCATATTTACCAAAGCATATTGAAGTAAATGAAAAAGATCGTTTACTTGCAGAGAGATTTTTAGAAGAGAGTGTATTTTCATTTAGAAGAGAACGTCTTTTGAAACAAATTGATGAAGCGTTGGATAAGCAAGATAAGGAAGCGTTTCATAGGTTAACGGCGGAGTTAAAGACTTTATAGGATTTATTTGAATTATTGAATTTTTACAAATTTCGGACTTTTTTAAGAAAAACTACCTATCTTGGGTAGTTTTTCTTTTTTTACCCCTTTTAGTATGGTTTAATATATATAAAGTGAAAGTTCTGTCATTTTAACTGGAGGGAGGGAAGAAATGTGAAATGGATTGTAAAAGACGTGGAACAGTTTGAGCAAGCAAGGGAGTATGTAGATACAGGGGTAATACCTCTTTTGTCAATTTCAGCAGCAAAAGAAATGAAAACGGTAGTAGAACAAGGTGAATTTATTGAATTGTTGAGTATGGAGTTGGAAAGAGAATATAAAGGAAGAGTGCTTTTACTACCTGCATTTACGTATTTAGTAGAAAGTCAAAAGAATGAAAAAGCTCGTTTGCAAGAATGGACAGATCATTTACAAAGTCAAGGCTTTAAACATATTGCTTATGTTACAAGTGATTTTTCATGGAAAGAAGATATGCAAGAGTTACAGGGGGATTTATTTTGGTTACCCTCATTAGCGTTAGAACAATTTAGTGATCAAGCGAAGAGAGAAGTCATTCAAGCTCATATAAAAAATATAATGGTAATGTTAGAAGAAAAATGGGGAAAATAGCAATAAACAGAAAGTTCTTATTATTATGAGTAGTATGATATTGACCTGTGCATGAGGGTATTATATCATGATAGTGTCCTAGTATTTATTTTTTATATTATTTTTCACGAGGGGACAATTTCTGATAGAGGGGGGAAATTTTCGTGAGCGAGAAAGAACATCGTGTGTCAAGAAGACAGTTTTTAAATTACACACTTACAGGAGTAGGAGGCTTTATGGCAGCGGGTATTTTAATGCCGATGACGCGATTTGCGCTTGATCCGGTGTTAAGAAAAGAAGCGGGAACAGATATGGTTGCTGTTGCGCAAGTAAAGGATATTACAACAGAGCCGAAGCGTTTCGACTTTAAGGTGAAACAGGTTGACGGATGGTACAAGTCTGAAGAGCCAAAATCTGCTTGGGTGCATAAAGATGAAAGCGGAGACATCGTTGCATTTTCTCCAGTGTGTAAACATTTAGGGTGTACAGTGAACTGGAATTCGGACAAAGCACATCCGAATCAATTCTTTTGCCCTTGTCACGGAGGACGTTATACAAAAGATGGTATGAATATTAAAGGCACACCGCCACTTGCTCCGCTTGATGTGTACGAGTCTAAAGTGAAAGATGGAACGCTGTATTTAGGAAAAGCGAAGCCAAAAGGGGGTGCAAAGTAGATGCTAAATAAAATTTATGATTGGGTAGATGAACGTTTAGATATTACACCGATATGGCGCGATATCGCTGATCATGAAGTACCTGAACATGTAAACCCGGCACATCACTTTTCTGCATTCGTTTATTGCTTTGGAGGACTTACCTTTTTCGTTACTGTAATTCAAATTTTATCTGGAATGTTTTTGACGATGTATTATGTGCCTGATATTAAAAATGCGTGGGAATCTGTTTACTATTTACAAAATGAAGTTGCGTACGGGCAAATTGTTCGTGGTATGCACCACTGGGGTGCTAGTCTCGTAATTGTAATGATGTTTTTACATACACTCAGAGTTTTCTTCCAAGGTGCGTATAAAAAACCTCGTGAGTTAAACTGGATTGTTGGTGTTCTTATTTTCTTTGTTATGTTAGGTCTAGGTTTTACCGGATATTTATTACCGTGGGATATGAAAGCGTTATTTGCTACGAAAGTAGGGATTCAAATCGCAGAGCAAACGCCGCTCATTGGTCCTTATATTAAAACATTACTCGCTGGTCATTCCGAAATTGTTGGCGCTCAAACATTAACTCGCTTCTTTGCTATTCATGTCTTCTTCTTACCAGCAGCACTTCTAGGTTTAATGGCCTTCCACTTCATCATGATTCGCAAACAAGGTATTTCCGGTCCACTATAAGAGATTGCTAAATTAAAGGGGAAAGAACTAAAGGAGGGAGATTATGCATCGCGGCAAAGGAATGAAATTTGTAGGAGATTCTCGAGTACCAGTAGCTCGGAAACCAAATATTCCAAAAGATTATTCTGAATACCCAGGAAAAACAGAAGCATTTTGGCCGAACTTCTTGTTAAAAGAATGGATGGTTGGTGCAGTTTTTTTAATCGGTTATTTATGTTTAACAGTGGCACATCCGTCACCGCTTGAGAGAATGGCGGATCCGACAGATGCCGGATATATACCACTTCCAGATTGGTATTTCTTATTTTTGTATCAGTTACTAAAGTATTCTTATGCTTCTGGTTCATTTACTGTAATTGGAGCGTTTATTATGCCAGGGATTGCGTTCGGAGCATTGCTGTTAGCTCCATTTCTCGATCGAGGTCCAGAAAGACGCCCGTTGAAGCGTCCTGTAGCCACTGGATTTATGCTTTTAGCAATTGCATCGATTATCTTTTTAACTTGGGAATCTGTAGCACACCACGACTGGGAAGCTGCAAAGAAACAAGGCGCAATTGTAAAAACAGCACCAGTTGATAAAAATGATGACGGCTACAAGTTAATGCAAAAAAATACTTGTTTAACGTGTCATGGTGATAATTTACAAGGCGGGGCGGCAGCACCAGCTTTGCAGAACTTAACTTTAAAACCTGAAGAAATCGCTAAAATTGCGAAAGATGGAAAAGGTTCCATGCCTAAAGGTGTATTTAAAGGTACGGATGAAGAACTGAAAAAGCTTTCGGAATTCGTTGCAAAGTATAATAAAAAATAATAGAAAAGCTGACTACAAATTTTGTGGTCAGCTTTTTATTTTGATGACAGAAAGTTTACTATATAATAGAGTAGAGTTTGAGGAAAGAATGAAAGGTGTTGGACATACAGCTTGGTTTACTTGTATGCAATGTTAAGACAACGCTCAGTATTATTATTTTTATTGATTGTTAACATACTAGGTACAATTTACGGATTTATATGGTATGGAAATCAATTAAAAGAAACGTCACCTATATTTTGGCCGTTTGTACCAGATAGTCCTATGGCGACTCTCTTTTTTGTCTTTGTTTTAATTGCTTTCTTGGTAAAGCGAAACTGGGGATTAATAGAGGCGCTGGCAATTGTAACTTTAATAAAATATGGTATATGGGCTGTTGTTGTAAATGTGGTTATGATTTATGTAAAAGGTCCTATTGGCTTGATGGGGTATATGTTAATGCTATCGCATTTTGCAATGGCAGTGCAGGGAGTGTTATATGCTCCGTTTTACCGTATAAAAAAATGGCATTTTGTAGTAGCAGGTATATGGACATTACATAATGACGCAATTGATTATTTATTTTGGCAAATGCCGAGATATGGAATTATGCATTTGTTTGTAGAGAAAATTGGTTATTTTACATTTTGGTTAAGTATTGTCGTACTGTGCATCACATACTATTATTGCTTACGTGAGCGCCGAAAACAGTTTTCTTTATGATGGTGTGAACATTTAGGGGGAGAAAATGAAGAGAAGTAAGAGTGGAAAAATATTGGATCGATTGATTACGTTAGTTGTTTCATATAGCATAGCATTTTCTATTTTTGCACTTGCAACAATGGCAGTTATATATGGAAAATGGCTGTATTATTTTGAAATTGATTTTTTAAACATTCCAGATTTAGCGGATATGACAAAAGATGAAATTAAGAGAAATTATGATGTGCTAATTACATATTTATCTCCGTTTTATGACGGAGCATTACATTTACCGACATTAGATATGTCTACAAATGGTCGTATTCATTTTGTAGATGTTAAAAATATTATAGTAAAGATTCAATATGTGATGTATGCGACAATTATGATTGTAGTGATAGGCGGCGTTTATTTATTAAAAAGAAAAAACGAAAAATTTTTACTGCATGGATCGATTGTAACAATTATATTTCCGATAGCACTGGTGTTGCCAATCGCTATTAATTTTGAAAAGAGTTTTGTATTATTCCATAAGCTGTTATTCAGTAACGATTATTGGATGTTTGATATTGAATCGGATCCGATTATTTTAATGCTACCAGAAGAATTTTTTATGCATGCGGCGTGTGCTATTTTATTATTCATTTTAGGTGGTAGTATACTTTGTTACAGCTTGTATAGATATTTCGTAAAAAAGAAAAGGATTTCAAAGGAAAAATTCTCTGCTTAAAGAGAATTTTTTTGTTTGTAAAACGATAATATATTTTTCGGGACAGTTCTGTTCTATTCTTGTCCAATTCCACATATTTTGTACTAGTAGTTATAGGGGGGACCGGGATGAAGAGAACATTAATTGGATTGATAGCATTTCTAATTATAATGTTTCCGTTACGTATATATGCTGAAGAGTGGAGTGAACTAACGGGGTTGCTAGACGACTCGTTACAGTTAGTGAAGCGTAATGAAGATGAAAAAGCAGTACAAGTATTACAATATTTCTCGGAGCAGTTTTTAGTGAAGGGGAATGAAAAGAAGCAAGAAGTAACACCAGATCAAATTAGAGTCATTTCTTTAGCTTACGACAAAGCGAAACAATCTCTCTCGGAAGAAGATTTAGGTAAGCAAGTTAAAATTGATAATGTGATAGCATTACAACTTGCTGTTGATGCGCAAGTATCGAAATATCAACCGCTTTGGATGGAAAGAGAAGGGAAAGTAATGGATGCTTTTTCTCAAATGGAAAAAGCGATGAAAAAAGAAGATACTGGACAGTTTCAGCAAACGTTAAATACATTCTTAAATGAATTTAATATTATTTACCCAAGCCTAATGATTGCTTTGCCAGAAAACGAGGTGCAACGTGTAAATGCTCATTTATCTTATTTGGATGAATTTCGTAACGTTATGTTAAAAACGAAAGGTGGGCAAATGCAATTAGGAATCATTAAAGGAGATTTGCAAAAGATATTTCACACAGTAAAAAAAGATGAAATTGCCCCCTCTCTCATTTGGTTTATGACAATTACTGGAGGACTTATTTTATTCACATTAACTTATGTTGGATGGAGAAAGTATAAAGGCGAGCGAGAGAAAAGAAAAAGTAATGTACATTCTAAAAATAGATAATGCGATAAAGTGAAACTTTAATCAGTGGGGAGGTTCATACCTCATTGATTATTAGCCCTCATCAATCGGGCGTTTACGGGCAGTGAATATACCGCCTAACTTCTTTGCTCCAGCAGAATTTTGAGGTGGGAGTCTAACTGTCTACAAATAGCGGGATAAATAAAGATACGGATTGTAAGGTTTATTCATTGACAATGGTGGCAGAAAAAAATAGAATGAGAAGTACTATAATTAAAACTTCAATGGAGGTTCATGATGTTTTATTTAATTTACTTCGCGATCATTTTGATCATACCGTTGTATGCACAGTCAAAAGTACGTAGTGCCTATAGCAAGTATTCACAAGTTTATTCAACATCAGGTATGACAGGAGCAGAAGTGGCTCGGAAAATTTTAGATGAAAACGGATTATACAACGTAGCTGTAGAAGAAACGCCAGGTCATTTATCAGACCATTATGATCCAACTGCCAAAACAGTTCGATTATCAACAGATAACTACTATGGCCATTCAGTTGCTGGTACAGCAGTAGCAGCACACGAAGTAGGGCATGCGATTCAAGATGCAAAAGATTATAATTTCATGCGTGTTCGTCATTCATTAGTGCCAGTTGCTAATTTTGGCTCGAATATGTCTTGGGTTTTCGTCTTAATTGGTGTGTTTGCACAAATGTCTGGTTTATTGTTGCTAGGAATTATTTTGATGGCAGCAGGTGTTGTTTTTCAACTTGTTACATTACCAGTTGAGTTTGATGCATCAAAACGCGCAATGCAACAAATTGAAGCACTTGGTATCGTATCGACAGATGAGTACGGCCAAGCTCGTAAAGTATTAAATGCGGCAGCATTAACATATGTAGCAGCTGCAGCTGTAGCGGTATTTGAATTATTACGTCTTGTATTAATATATACTGGTATGCAGCGTAGCGACGACTAAAGACTATCAATTTTGATAGTCTTTTTTTATTATCTGTAATAAATGGAGAGGATAAAATGAAAGAAATATTGTAGGGAAATCATCATTAAGTAGCATACGATGAGGGGGGAGATAATGGAATATCCAGATTATATAGTAAAGCAAGTGAAAGAGCATAGTGCTTCGTATCAGCTAGAAGGTTTTCTAAGTGGACAAGGCCCTGGAAACCCAAAAATTATGCTCGTTGGTGAAGCACCTGGTGAAACAGAAATTCATAATGGGATTCCGTTTAGCGGTAGAGCTGGAAAACATTTAATGGAGTTTTTAGAACGTATACATGTTACAAGGGAAGAAGTATATATTACGAGTGCGGTCCGGAGTAGGCCATATAAATGGCGAGAGAAAAAAGAACGAAATGGCGAAAAAATACAGAAAAAGTATAATAGAACACCAAATCAAGGAGAAATACTCGCTCATGCACCTTTATTAGATTATGAGTTGGAACATATAGACCCTCCTGTTATCGTTACGCTTGGTAATATTGCATTACAGCGTTTAGTCGGTAAAAATCATAAAATTACAGATGTTCATGGAGAATTGTTAAAACAACCCGTGCAACAATTGAAAGATAGTTGCTGTACAGAATTTGTATGGACAGAAAAAGAATATTCTATTTTTCCGACCTTTCATCCAGCTTCTATTTTTTATAATCGGAGTTTGTTGGAGCTTATTTATGAGGATTGGGAGAAGCTTAAAAGATATGTAATAAAAAACTAGAAAAGCTAAAGAGCTTTTCTAGTTGAATTTAATTATGTAACGGATTTTTATTTTCATCTAATGTAAAACCTTCACCAACTACATCATGTACGTCACTTACAGCAACAAAGGCATGAGGATCTACAGAAGTAATAATATTTTTTAATTTCACGATTTCATTTTTAGCGACAACGCAATACAATACGTTCCGTTCCACTTTCGTATACGATCCAACAGCTTTTAAAAAGGTTGCTCCGCGCTCCATGTCAGATAAAATTTGGGCAGCAATTTCATCGTTTTTATCTGAGATAATAGTTGCTCCTTTTGCCGCATAGGCTCCTTCTTGCATAAAGTCAATGACTTTCGCTCCGATAAAAACAGCAACTAACGTATACATGCCTTCGCGGTATGATAAATAGGTAAGAATAGAGACGATAATGACGATAGCATCAAACATAAACATTGTTTTCCCCATACTCCAGCCAACATATTTATGAGCGAGTCTTGCGATAATATCTACACCGCCAGTAGTCCCCCCATATTTAAATATTATGCCAAGACCGATACCGATAAATGCCCCGGCGAATAAAGCCGCGAGTGTCATATCATTTTGTAAGTTTAAATGTAAGTTAAGAACGTCGTAACGCTGAAAAATCCATAGAAATAAAGATACGCTGAATGTGCCGATTAGTGTATAGATAAATGTCGTTCTTCCAAGTAACTTCCAACCAATAAAAAATATAGGGATATTTAAAATTAAGTTTGAATAAGAAGGGTCAAACTTAAATAGAAAATACAATAATAGTGTAATACCGGTAAATCCACCTTCTGCAAGGTGATTTTCAATATTGATATTCACAATACCGAAAGAAAAAATAGCGGAACCGATTAAAATGAAAATGATATTTCGAATCTTCAAACTTGATGTCATATAGAAATCCCCCTAATTATGTAGATTGCATTGCTCCGCTGAAACGGTAAAACATAATGATAAGTAATTTCTAGTTGTTAATAAAAATAGTGAAGGCTATAAAAAAATAATTGATTTTAGCTGATCTTTTGCCAAAACCGCAAAAGAAAGTTTCACTTCATTATAGTCTATCCAAAAAAGGGTCGCAAATAGGTGTTTGGCGGGGAATAATATTTGTCAAATCGCGATGAATTGGCTAACATGAAAGAGGAAGGATTAGAGGTGATTAGTATGGAAGCAAAAACGATGAAAGATATGCAGAAAGAAGTAGATGCATATATTGGTCAGTTTAAAGAAGGTTATTTCAGTCCGCTTGCAATGATGGCTCGTTTAACGGAAGAAATGGGAGAGCTTGCGAGGGAAGTAAACCATTACTACGGTGAGAAACCGAAGAAAACAACTGAAACAGAACGTAGTATTGAAGAAGAGCTTGGAGATGTATTGTTTGTTATGATTTGTATGGCAAATAGTTTAAATATTGATTTAGAAACAGCGCATAACATTGTAATGGAAAAATTTAATACACGTGATAAAGATCGCTGGACACGCATTGATGAGGGAGAGAAAGAATAATGAAAGAAATTAAAGTAATTATCGCTGGACCAAGAGGACGTATGGGACATGAAGCAGTCCTTCTTATGGAAAGAACAGAACATTTCAATTTAGTAGCAGCAGTAGACTATAAGCACGGTGGAGAAAAGATTTCAGACTTACCTGGTATGCCGATGTTAGATACACCGATTTACGCAGATTTACATACTTGTTTAGATGAAGTGGAAGCAGATGTATTATTAGATTTAACAACACCAGAAGTTGGAAAGAAACATGTGACACTTGCAGTTGAACGTGGACTTCGATCTGTTATTGGTACAACTGGATTTACGGAAGAAGAACTAAAGCAATTAACAGAAAATGCAAAAGATAATAAAGTAGGAACAATTATCGCTCCAAACTTTGCAATTGGTGCAGTTCTTATGATGAAATTTTCACAAATGGCAGCGAAGTACTTCCAAGATGTTGAAGTAATTGAATTACACCATGATCAAAAATTAGATGCACCATCTGGTACAGCTGTCAAAACAGTAGAATTAATTCGTCAAAATCGTGAATCAAAGCAGCAAGGTCATCCAAACGAAGTAGAGCAACTAGAAGGTGCTCGTGGTGCAAATGTAGACGGTATTCACATTCATAGTGTACGTTTACCGGGACTTATTGCACACCAAGAAGTAATGTTCGGCGGGGATGGACAAATGTTAACGGTTCGCCATGATTCATTCAATCGTGCATCATTTATGTCAGGTGTAAAATTATCAATTGAAACAGTAATGAACATTGATCATCTTGTGTACGGTTTAGAAAACATTATCGACTAAAGGGGAGACAACGGATGAAAATTGCCTTAATCGCACATGACAAAAAGAAAAATGACATGGTTTCGTTTGCGTACGCATATAAACCAATTTTTGAAAAACATGAATTGTTTGCAACAGGAACGACAGGACTTCGCATTATGGAGGCAACTGGCTTAGTTATAACAAGATATCAGTCGGGTCCTCTTGGTGGCGATCAAGAAATCGGTGCCATGATTGCAAAAAACGATATGGATATGGTGATTTTTTTCCGAGATCCACTAACTGCTCAGCCGCATGAGCCAGATGTAAATGCATTACTTCGTTTATGTGATGTATATGCGATTCCACTTGCAACGAACATGGCAAGTGCTGAAATGTTAATGCACGCATTAGAACGAGGGGATTTAGATTATCGCAAGTTAAGAAAATGAGGGGAACAATTATGAGTGGATTACATATATTAGCGTTTGGTGCTCATGCCGATGATGTTGAAATCGGCATGGCGGGTACCATTGCAAAATATACGAAGCAAGGGTTTGAAGTAGGTATTTGTGATTTAACAGAAGCTGACCTTTCTTCAAATGGAACGATAGAGTTGAGAAAAGAAGAAGCAAAGATCGCAGCTCGTATAATGGGAGTAAAAACGAGACTGAATTTAGCGATGCCAGATCGTGGTTTGTATATGAAAGAAGAGTTTATACGTGAAATTGTAAAGGTGATCCGTACATATAAACCCAAACTCGTTTTTGCACCATACGATGAAGATCGTCATCCAGATCATGCAAATTGTGCAAAGCTTGTGGAAGAGGCTATTTTTTCAGCAGGAATCCGTAAATATATGCCAGAACTTCCACCACATCGTGTGGAGTCTTTTTATAATTATATGATTAATGGTTTTCATAAACCGAATTTTTGTATAGATATTAGTGAGTACCTATCGCAAAAAGTGGAAGCATTAGAAGCGTATGAAAGTCAGTTTTCAACAGGGAGTGATGGTGTTAAGACGCCGTTAACAGAAGGTTACGTTGAAACTGTGGTCGCTCGTGAGAAGATGTTTGGGAAAGAAGTTGGAGTCTTGTATGCCGAAGGATTTATGAGTAAGAAACCGGTTTTATTACATGCTGATTTAATAGGGGGATGTAAATGAAATTAAAAATAGGTATTACATGTTATCCTTCTGTAGGTGGTTCTGGAGTTGTTGGAACAGAATTAGGAAAGCAATTGGCGGAACGCGGGCATGAAATTCATTTTATTACATCGGGTTTACCATTTCGATTAAATAAAGTGTATCCAAACATTTATTTTCATGAAGTGACGGTGAATCAATACTCTGTATTTCAATATCCACCATATGATTTAGCGTTAGCGAGTAAAATGGCAGAGGTTGCACAAAGAGAAAGTCTTGATATTTTACATGTGCATTACGCAATACCGCATGCAATTTGTGCTTATTTAGCGAAACAAATGATTGGTGAGCGTATTAAAATTGTTACAACCTTGCATGGAACAGATATTACTGTGTTAGGTTCCGACCCTTCGTTAAATAATTTAATTCGTTTTGGTATTGAGCAGTCTGATGTTGTTACTGCTGTCTCGCATTCATTAATTGACGAAACGCATGAGCTTGTAAAACCAAATAAAGACATTCAAACGGTATATAACTTTATAGACGAACGTGTATATTTCAAGCGTAATATGTCTCAATTAAAGAAAGAATACGGTATAAGTGAGAGTGAAAAGGTACTTATTCACATTTCAAATTTCCGTAAAGTGAAACGTGTGCAGGATGTTGTTCAGGCATTTGCTAAAGTTGCTAAAGAAGTTGATGCGAAATTACTTCTTGTTGGAGACGGACCAGAATTTTGTACAATTTTACAGATAGTGAAGAATTTACATATTGAAGATCGCGTTTTATTCCTAGGGAAGCAAGATAATGTTGCAGAACTGCTTGCGATGAGTGATTTAATGTTGCTTCTATCAGAGAAGGAAAGTTTTGGTCTTGTTTTATTAGAAGCGATGGCGTGTGGTGTACCTTGTATCGGAACAAGGGTTGGAGGTATTCCAGAAGTCATTCAACATGGTGAAACAGGATATTTATGTGAAGTTGGCGATACAACAGGTGTGGCCAATCAAGCCATTCAGCTATTAAAGAATGAAGAGCTTCACCGTAATATGGGAGAGCGAGCAAGAGAAAGTGTTTATGAGCAGTTCCGCTCAGAAAAAATCGTCTCACAATATGAAGCAATTTACTATGACATACTAAGGGATGACAAAAATGGAAAGATTTAAAAAAGCTAGTTCTATTATTGAGATATTAAAACAACAAGGACATGAGGCTTATTTTGTTGGTGGGAGCGTACGAGATCTTATTATCGATAGGCCGATTGGAGATATTGATATTGCGACATCTGCTTTACCAGAAGAAGTAATGGATATATTCCCAAGACATGTTCCTGTTGGTCTTGAGCATGGAACTGTAATTGTTGTAGAAAATGGTGAACCTTATGAGGTAACCACTTTTCGAACAGAAAGCGAATATGAAGATTTTCGAAGACCTAGTAGTGTTCAATTTGTTCGTTCATTAGAAGAGGATTTAAAACGTCGTGATTTCACAATGAATGCGATTGCCATGACAGAAGAAGGCGAAATGGTGGATTTATTTGCTGGGCAGGAAGCGATTCAAAAGAGAGAAATTGTGACAGTTGGAAATGCAGCGAATCGTTTTCAAGAAGACGCACTAAGAATGATGCGTGGCATTCGGTTTGTAAGTACGTTAGGGTTTTCTTTAGAAACGAAAACGAAGCAAGCGATTGAAACGTATGGACACTTGCTAGAACATATAGCAATTGAGCGCATCACAGTAGAGTTTGAGAAACTGTTAACTGGTACCTATTGTGTGAAGGGCCTCAAAGAATTAGTAGAGACGAAGCTATTTTCTCATTTGCCCTATTTACAAATGTCAGAAGAGAGACTGTTAAAAGCTACGCAGTATAAATGGGATTCTTTTGAAACAGACATTGAGGCATGGGCATTTTTCTTATATTGTATCGGAGAAGAGCATCCATCTGTATTTTTACGTCAATGGAAGTTTTCGAATAAAAAAATAAAAGATATTGTCGCAGTTTTATTAACAATTCGTACGAGAAAGGAGAAGGATTGGGATACAGTCCTTCTTTATAAAACGGGAATTCATATCGCTGAAATGGCAGAGAGAGTATATGAAGCGATGATTGAAAACTATAACCCTACATCTGTTAAACGAGTACAATCAATGTTTCATGCATTGCCAATCAAGGGTCGTCAAGAAATGAATGTGAGTGGGAATGATCTATTAAACTGGGCGAATAAAAAGCCTGGTCCGTGGGTTGCTGAAATGCTTCAAAAAATCGAAGAAGCGATCGTACAAGGAAATGTAGTTAATGAGAAAGAGAGTATAAGGGAGTGGCTGCAAAGATGCAATCTACTATAAGAAAGCAGTTGTTGCAAGTTTTTTCTGAAGCGGATGGAGAGTTTGTATCTGGCCAAACGATTAGTGATAAACTTGGTTGTTCAAGAACCGCTGTGTGGAAACATATGGAGGACCTTCGGAATGAGGGATATGAACTTGAAGCTGTGCGTCGATTAGGTTACCGCATCGCGGGTAAGCCAGACAAAGTAACTGCTAATGAAATTCAGTTAGGATTACAAACAGAGCGTATCGGTAGAACGGTTTATTTTGAAGAATCAGTTGAATCTACTCAGCATATTGCAGCAAAACTTGCTTATGAAGGAGTAGAAGAGGGAACAATTGTCGTTGCGGAAGAGCAAACTGCAGGTAGAGGCCGTTTAAGTAGAAAGTGGCATTCGCCAAAAGGAACAGGAATTTGGATGAGTATTATTTTGCGTCCATCGATCCCGGTTCATCATGCCCCGCAGCTCACTCTGCTAGCGGCTGTTAGCGTTGCACAAGCAATTGAAAAATGCACAGGTGTAAATGTAGGAATTAAATGGCCGAATGATATTTTAATTCAAGGTAAAAAGGCTGTAGGTATATTAACAGAAATGCAAGCGGATCCTGATAAAATCAATGCTGTTATTATGGGAATTGGTATTAATGCGAATCAAAAACAAGAACATTTTGATGAGGAAATTCAGCAAATTGCCACTTCTTTAGCGATTGAATCAGGTAAGCCAATTGTTCGTGCGGAACTTATGCAACAAATCTTTTTACAACTAGAAAAATTATATGAAGAGTATTTACAAAATGGTTTCTCTGTAATTAAAATTCTTTGGGAAAGTTACGCTGTGAGCATCGGGAAAGAAATTACTGCCCGAACGATGAGACAGACGATTACGGGGCTAGCAAAAGGGATTACAGAAGAGGGTGTATTGCTTCTGGAGGACCATGAAGGGAAAATACATCATATTCATTCTGCGGATATCGAAATGAAGTAAAAGAAGTTCCTTTTTTGGAACTTCTTTTTTATTTCAATATTTTTGAGTAGGTTTTGTAATGTGACAATATACTTTTTACAACTTAAGTTGTATGTAGAGTAACGTTCGATTAGCACTGCTTATTATTTGATTATTACTTTTCCTTCCATTCCTTTAAGGAGATGGTATCTACATATTAATTCATATGTACCAGTATTTTTAGGTTTTATGGTAATGTTTTTTTCTTTTCCTGACTCAACTACGACGTCAATTCCGAGTTTTTTCACTGTAAAGGTGTGCTCGTTCTTACCTTTATTTTTTAATAACAATGTTGTTGTTTCTTCAATCTGAATAGTGATGACATTCGGATTAAAGTAATCATCGTTCAGTTCGACTTCAATCACTTTCGTTGACTCAATAGGTTGTGTTACGACGTTAGCTGAGGCAACTACGTTGATGGAGTCTAAAGCTATCACACTCACAATCATTACAAACAAACCGAGTAATGGAAATAACCACTTGTTCATAGACATTCGCAATTCTCCTTTTCTAAGTGCTTTTCTTCAATTAACCTGCATCATTAGTTTTAGGCTTATACTTATACAGTCAAATAAAATATCAGTATCTTTAAATCAATTTTTTGCATTTAAATGGATTACAAAAGAAATTAACTTGGAGTTGTAAGGTATGTATGAGAAACACACCCACTTATTTTTTAGGACTGAATTCTCTGTGAAAACTATATAGCATATACACTATCTAATTAAATTTCACATACCGTAATGGAAATAAAAAATTATTTTTTCAAAAAAATGTAGTAATTTCTTTTTGTAGTTTGCTATAATTAGTTCGAATGTGGGCAGTATCAGAGCGAACTGCACCATGATTCGAAGCAGTACAAAAAAATAATGACTTGGATTCTGCCTTGATCCAATAACGGACTGGGACAGAGGGATGAATAATGCCGACTAACACACAACCCTTCTGCCCTTTTATGGCCAGAGGGGTTTTTTATATGATTTCGGCCATCGCCTCTCTCCTGTATAAAGGAGGAGTAGTTTTTGAAAACAAAGACAGATTTTTTGAAGATGAAAGAGCAAGGTGAGCCGATTACGATGCTAACGGCGTATGATTATCCTTCTGCTAAATTAGCAGAAGAAGCTGAAGTCGATATGATTTTAGTTGGAGATTCTCTTGGGATGGTTGTACTCGGATATGATTCAACAGTACCTGTAACAGTAGAGGATATGATTCATCATACGAAAGCTGTACGCCGCGGAGCGAAAGAAACATTTATTGTAACTGATATGCCGTTTATGTCTTATCACATATCGTTACAAGAAACGATGGTGAATGCACGCCGCATCGTTCAAGAGAGCGGAGCACATGCACTGAAAGTAGAAGGTGCTGGAGAAGTTATATCGACGATTCATTATTTAACGAATGCAGGAATTCCTGTCGTAGCACATTTAGGTTTAACTCCTCAATCTGTGGGAGTATTGGGTGGATATAAAGTGCAAGGAAAAGATGCTGAAAGTGCAAAGAAATTAATAGACGATGCAAAGAAATGTGAGGAAGCTGGTGCGATAGCACTTGTGTTAGAATGTGTGCCAATGCAGTTAGCAGAATTAATTTCGAAGCAATTAACAATTCCGATAATCGGGATTGGAGCGGGACAAAAAGTAGATGGGCAAGTTCTTGTATATCATGATCTCATCTCATATGGGGTAAATCGTGTTCCGAAATTCGTAAAACAGTATACGTCTGTTCAAGAGGAAATTGTACGTGGGATTTCTCAATATGTTGCTGAAGTGAAGACAGGGCAATTTCCTGAAGAGAAACATTCGTTCACAATGAAAGAAGAAGAATGCTTAGCGTTATACGGGGGAAAACAGTAATGAAAATCATAACTACAGTGCAAGAGATGCAGCAAATTACGAGCGAACTTCGTACAAGTGGAAAAAATATTGGTTTTGTTCCAACGATGGGTTATTTACATGAAGGGCATGCTACTTTATTACGCAAGGCAAGAGAAGAAAATGAAATTGTAGTTTTAAGTGTGTTTGTAAACCCACTACAGTTTGGGCCGAACGAAGATTTAGAGCGATACCCTCGTGATATTGAGAGAGATGAAAGTGTAGCAAAAGAAAACGGTGTGGATTATTTATTTTATCCGAGTGTAGAAGAAATGTATCCGGCAGAACAAACAACAACAGTAGAAGTTGTAAAGCGTACTGACGTATTATGTGGAAAACAAAGACCTGGTCACTTTTCTGGAGTTGCGACTGTACTAATGAAATTATTTAATATTGTAATGCCAAATCGTGCTTATTTCGGTATGAAAGACGCACAACAAGTTGCTGTAATTGAAGGATTTGTAACTGATTTCAATATTCCAGTAACGATCGTACCAGTTGATATTGTAAGAGAAGAAGATGGATTAGCAAAAAGTTCTCGTAATGTGTATTTATCACAAGAAGAACGTGAAGAGGCTTCTCATTTATACCGCAGTCTATGTATAGCGAAAGAAAGAATTGAGGCAGGCGAACGTAATTCAGAAATCATTACAAATCTTGTGAAAGAACATATTGAGACGTATACGAAAGGTACTGTAGATTATGCGGATTTATATGCATATCCGTCATTGGCAATAGTAGGGGAAATGGAAGGAAGAATCATTTTAGCTATTGCAGTTAAGTTTGAAAATGTAAGATTAATTGACAATATAACATTAACGGTTAAATAAGGGGGAGCATCTATGTTTCGCACAATGATGAGAGCAAAGTTACATCGTGCAACTGTAACGGAGGCAAATTTAAACTATGTAGGTAGTATTACAATAGATGAAGATTTAATGGATGCAGTAAATATTGTAGAGAACGAAAAAGTTCAAATTGTAAATAATAATAACGGTGCGCGCTTAGAGACATATGTTATTAAAGGCGAACGCGGTAGCGGTGTTATTTGTTTAAACGGTGCTGCAGCAAGGCTTGTACAACCGGGAGATAAAGTAATTATAATTTGTTATGGCTTAGTTACGGAAGAAGAGGTTCATAAACAAGAACCAAAAATTGCAGTGTTAGACGATCAAAATCAAATTGTTGAAATGTTAGGTGCTGAAAAGGCTGGCACAATATTATAAAAGAGGAAAGCTATCTCTATATCAGGAGATAGCTTTTTTGTGCATCTTTTCATTAAGATGAGATAAAACGTGGTATAGTAACATTATATGAATTATTGTTGTTTGAAAGGTAAGAAATTGAGGTGTTACATATATGAGTAAACGTTATGTCGTTGTTGATTTAGAGACGACAGGAAACTCCTGGAAAGACGGGAAAGATAAAATTACCCAAATTGCAGCTGTTGTAGTAGAAGATGGAGAGATATTGGAGATTTTTTCATCTTTTGTTAACCCAAAGAGAGAGATTCCCGTATTTATTACAGAATTAACAGGGATTGATGAAAGTCTTGTAAAACAAGCCCCGTTATTTCAAGATGTAGCCCCGATGATTGTTGAGCTATTACAAGGTGCCGCTTTCGTTGCGCATAATGTTCACTTTGATTGGAATTTTTTAAACGAAGAATTAAGGCAGGCTGGATATACAGAAATACATTGTCCTAAAATCGATACGGTTGAATTGGCACAAATTCTTTTGCCAACAGCCGATAGTTATAAATTACGTGATTTAGCTAAGAAACATGAACTCGAACACGATCAACCACATCGTGCGGATAGTGATGCTCTTGCGACAGCAGAGTTGTTTTTACAATTTTTAAATGAAATTGAAAAATTACCACTTGTTACATTACAATCACTTTATGAATTGAGTGATGTTTTCCAAAGTGATATAGCTGATGTGCTTTCTGAAAATATTTTAAAGAAAGTAATGCATGGTAAAGAAATAAAAGCGGAATATGAAGTGTATCGCAATATTGCACTGAGAAAACGGAACTATTCCCTAAGTCTTGGAGAAACATATTCATTAAAATTTGATGCTTTCTTGAATAAAACGATGGATAAACTGGAATTACATATGCCGAAGTTTGAAAGAAGAGAAAGTCAGCAAATGATGATGAAAGAGATATATACGGCGTTAAGAGATTCTCGTTTTTCTCTTATTGAAGCAGGTACAGGGACGGGAAAGACTCTTGCTTATTTACTTCCTAGTCTTTATTTTGCGAATAAAAAAGAAGAACCTGTCGTTATCAGTACACAAACGGTACAACTTCAACAACAAATACTTGAAAAAGAAATTCCGTTATTGCAAAAAATAATGCCATTTTCATTTGAGACAGCTCTTCTAAAAGGGAGAAAGCATTATCTTTGTTTACATAAATTTGAATATGCTTTGCAAGAGGAAGAAAAAAATTACGATATGGCACTTACGAAGGCGAAAATTTTAGTTTGGTTATTAAAAACTGAAACAGGTGACCGAGATGAATTAAATATTCCAGAGGGCGGAAAGTTACTTTGGAATCGTATTTGTAGTGATGCGTATAGTCCGGGCGGTATGCAAAGTAATTGGTTTAGTCGATGCTTTTATCAGCGAGCGAAAAATAAAGCTTTATTTGCAGATATCGTTATTACAAATCATGCATTATTATTTCAAGATTTTTCAAGTGAAGAACCACTGTTTTCTTCATGTGAACATATAATTTTTGATGAAGCTCATCATATTGAAGAAGCTGCGAGTAGAACACTAGGTGAACAGTTCTCTTGTATGTATTTTCAATTGATTTTATCTCGACTTGGTACACTAGAAACGGATGATGTGCTTTCTAAAGTATATAAAATGATGAAAAAATCAGAGCAAGCATCCCGTTCTACTTTCCGTATGATAAGCCATAGTTTGAAGGAACTTAAATTTGATGCGGATGAACTATTCCAAATGTTACGTACTTTTATATTTAAACAAACAAAGCAAGAACAAGGAACAAACAATATGCCGCTCATTTATCGATATAACACGGAAGTAGAGCAAGGTAAGTTGTGGGATAGTATTGTTGAGTTAACAAATCGTTTTGTATATGAATTAAGAAGAATAGTGACCATACTTGAGAAACAAGTAGATATATTGCAAAGTAAGTTAGAGTGGGAAATGCATGTTGTTACG
The DNA here is from genome assembly GCF_051780025.1 of Bacillus cereus group sp. BceL062. Taxonomy (NCBI): domain Bacteria; kingdom Bacillati; phylum Bacillota; class Bacilli; order Caryophanales; family Bacillaceae; genus Bacillus; species Bacillus cereus group sp. BceL062. The sequence goes on from NZ_JBPWGY010000004.1 coordinate 139,623, forward strand.
GGTGAATTTATGCATTTAAGTGGGTTACTGAGAAAGATGGCAGAATCATTACAGTTGCTCATATTGGAAAAAAATGCATATGTAACTTGGATGGAGACGGAGACGAAAGGAACGATTCATTCAACCATTTTATACGCGCAACCAGTTCATATTGGTGAAAGGTTTGCTGATGAATTTTTAACAGAAAAAAAGAGTGTTATCTTTACATCTGCAACATTAACAGTTAACGATACATTTGACTATATAAAAGAAGAGCTTGGCTTACATGATTTTGCTCCAAATACTTTACAGGTTCAATCGCCATTCCATTATGAGAAACAAATGAAATTAATGGTTTCAACGGATGTACCGTTTATTAAGCGAGTAAGTAATGAGGAATATATTGAATCTGTATCGGAACATATTGCCAAGATAGCAAAAGTTACAAAAGGGAGAATGCTCGTTTTATTCACTTCGTATGAAATGCTGAAAGAAGCGTATATGAATTTGAAAAGCAATGATGAATTAGAAGGCTATCTATTATTAACACAAAGTGTAAACAATAGGAGTCGAAGTCGCTTAATTCGAAAGTTTCAAGAGTTCGACAAGTCAATATTGTTAGGCACGAGCAGTTTTTGGGAAGGAATCGATATTCCAGGAGATGCCTTGAGTTGCCTTGTCATTGTCCGTCTTCCTTTTACACCTCCTCATCAGCCGATGATGGAAGCGAAAGGTGAATGGCTAAAAAATCAAGGTGAGGACGTATTCGCAAAATTAGCGCTCCCGCAAGCAATATTACGTTTCAAACAAGGATTTGGGCGTTTAATTCGAACGAATACTGATACGGGGACGGTAGTAGTGTTAGACCGTCGATTGACGAGTTCTTCCTATGGAAAAAGATTTTTACAATCAATTCCTAACGTACCTCTTTATGAAGGACCGTTAGAAGAGTTGTTGGTGCAATTAGAAGAACCGTCAAATGAATAAAAATTGGAAGAAAAATACGCCTGAAATACTTATAAACTTCAGGCGTAAAAAATGTGGGTAGGAGGAATTTTATTTTTCTTACTTCTTGTATACAAAATGTATTGGTTTTCGACTTGAAACCTTTTTTTGCTGTACATGTCCTGCTATAATAGATGGGTGATGAAGCAGGGGTTGTAAAGAATGTACTCTTATTGTAACCGCATTGCGTTCTTCTATAATTAGAAATTTTTGTGTAACGGAGGAGTTTTTTCATGGAGAAGAAAATCGAAGTACTATCAACGACGCGTATTAAATATTCGTCAGATTTGTATAAAATTGTTGATAGTTTGAATCGTACGTTAAAAGAGCAGGACCTCATGTTCGGATTAGCATTAGACGAAAAAGACAAAGAAACAGCTGTATTTACGATTTACAGAACGTAGTGATACAATGAAAAAGTGGATCTTTGCAATCATTATCGTTATCGTTGCTAGCGGAATATATGGGGCGTATGTTTATAATAAAGCGATGGATAAGAAAATTCCCAAAGAGTCGAAATCTGTAGAAATTGCTAAAGAAAAAGCAAAGCTTACAAAAGTGACATCTGTTGATTACTACAACGGAAAAGTTGCATATACAGTCGTACAAGGTACAGATGAAAAGGGAGAACATCTTATCGTTTGGGTGCCTGAGAAAAAAGGGGATACCGTAGTAAGGAAAAAGAGTGAAGGTATTTCCGAAAAAGAGGCTATACAAAGAACAATAGAACAAGTCGGCGATAAAGAATCAAAAAGAAAGCCGAAAGAAATTCTGAAAGTGAAATTAGGCTTTGAAAAAGGTCTTAAAGATGGTGTACCAGTAGAAGTACCATTATGGGAAGTTACATATATTGATTATGACAATCGTTATAATTACTACTATCTTGAATTTAAAGATGGGTCGTTTTTAAGACGATATAGCGCTCAAAAATAGATGTAGGGGGAACTACAAATGAAATTAGCAAAGCGAGTAGCTGCTTTAACACCGTCTTCAACTTTAGAAATTACAGCAAAGGCACAAGCGTTAAAGGCAGAAGGTCATGATGTAATTGGATTAGGAGCAGGAGAACCTGACTTTAATACACCAGAGCATATTATGGAAGCTGCGCATAAAGCGATGTTAGAAGGGCATACGAAGTATACACCAACAGGTGGCTTGCAAGCGTTAAAGCAGGAAATTGTGAAGAAATTTACGCGCGATCAAGGCATTCAGTATGATCCATCTGAAATTATTGTATGTAATGGTGCAAAACATGCATTATATACATTATTCCAAGTGTTGCTTGATGAAGGAGATGAAGTTATTATCCCAACTCCTTATTGGGTAAGCTATCCAGAACAAGTAAAGCTTGCTGGCGGTAATCCGGTTTATGTAGAAGGTTTAGAAGACAATGAGTACAAAATTACAGCAAAGCAGTTGCGTGAGGCAATTACAGAGAAAACGAAAGCAGTTATTATTAATTCACCGAGCAATCCAACAGGAATGATTTATAGCAAAGAAGAATTACAACAGCTTGGAGAAGTATGTTTAGAACATAACATTTTAATCGTTTCAGATGAAATTTATGAGAAGTTAATTTATGGTGATGCGGAATATACTTCAATTGCCCAGCTTTCTAATGCATTAAAAGAACAAACCCTAATTATTAATGGTGTATCTAAATCTCATTCTATGACAGGATGGCGTATTGGATATGCAGCTGGAAATAAGCAGCTGATTAAAGCGATGACGAACTTAGCGAGTCATAGTACGTCAAACCCTACTTCAATCGCTCAATACGGCGCAATTGCAGCATATGCAGGCTCACAAGAACCTGTAGAAACAATGCGCCAAGCATTTGAAGAAAGATTAAATATTATTTATGATAAATTAATTCAAATCCCTGGCTTTACTTGTATTAAACCGCAAGGCGCCTTTTACTTATTTCCTAATGTAAAAGAGGCTGTAGCTTTATCAGGATATGATACAGTTGATGAGTGGGCGAAAGCTTTATTAGAAGAGGAAAAAGTTGCTCTTGTGCCAGGTACAGGATTTGGGGCTCCAAATAACGTTCGTTTATCATATGCGACATCTCTTGAACAAGTAGAGAAAGCATTAGAACGCATTCATACGTTTATGAAAAGCAAAGTGAAAGCTTAATTGTATATTTCGTTAATACAATAAAAAACCTCTCTATATAATAGGGAGGTTTTTTTGACGAATTGTGGCAAAAAGAAATAGCGAAAGGTGTGTTATACTAGAGAACGAGGTGTTTGGTGATGAAAAAGAAAATGATGTTACAGTGGTTTGAACAGGGAAGCATTGCGATTCCAAAATTACTTATGATGCATTATAAAAAATTAGGGTTAAATGAAACGGAATTTATGGTTTTACTTCATGTGCATACATTTTTAGAATCGGGAAATTCGTTTCCGACTCCGTCGGAGATTTCCGAACGAATGACAATAGCGGAAATGAAATGTATGGAAGTAATTCAAACATTGATTCAAAAAGGTTTTTTATCACTAGAAGGTGGACAAAGATCAGAAGCGATGATGTGTGAAAGTTATTCTTTACAACCGCTATGGGAAAAAATATTGCATTTCTTAATGAATGAATCAATAGAGGAAGAACAAAAAGAAAAAAAACAACTGCAAGTAAATTTATATACAGTATTTGAAAAAGAATTCGGAAGACCACTTTCTCCATTTGAATGTGAAACATTGGGAATGTGGGAGGATCAAGATCAACATCATCCGAATTTAATTCAAGCGGCTCTACGAGAAGCTGTGATGAGCGGTAAGCTGAACTTCCGATATATTGATCGTATTTTATTTGAGTGGAAAAAGAATGGAATTAAAACAGTAGATCAAGCTCAAAATCAAGGACGGAAATTTAGAGCAAATCAGCAACGAGCGCAACAAGTAACAACACAAGAGACGAAATTTACTGGGAAAGTGCCTTTTTATAATTGGTTGGAGCAGTAATGTAGGAGGAAGTCTATGTTAAATAAAACGCAAATTCGTTATTGTTTAGACACAATGGCGGATATGTATCCAGAAGCACATTGTGAATTGATTCATGATAATCCATTCGAACTTGTAATTGCAGTGGCATTATCTGCACAATGTACAGATGCACTTGTAAATAAAGTGACGAAAAATTTATTTCAAAAATATAAAACACCAGAAGATTATTTAAGTGTTTCTCTAGAAGAGTTACAACAAGATATACGTTCTATTGGATTGTATAGAAATAAAGCAAAAAATATTCAAAAATTGTGCCGAATGTTATTAGATGATTACAATGGAGAAGTGCCGAAAGATCGAGATGAGCTTACGAAGTTACCTGGTGTAGGACGGAAGACAGCAAATGTTGTAGTATCGGTAGCATTTGGGATACCGGCAATTGCTGTCGATACGCATGTAGAGCGGGTGAGCAAACGATTAGCGATTTGTAGATGGAAAGACTCTGTATTAGAAGTCGAAAAAACATTAATGAAGAAAATTCCGATGGATGAATGGGGCGTTACACATCACCGTTTGATTTTCTTTGGACGTTATCACTGTAAAGCGCAACGACCACAATGTGAAGAGTGTCGATTGCTAGAAGTGTGTCGCGAAGGAAAGAAGCGAATGAAGGGGAAATAAAGGATGGAGCGAGTTATAGGAGTACCGAAAGAATTTCGGTACTTACCATTTTTTCAAAAAAACGCAAATTCGATTAAGTATCATACAGACCAATCTTTTGAAGAAATCATACAAAATACTTACTTTATATTTGATATAGAAAGACAATATGAGCCGTGGAATGAAATTGAAAACAGTATTCCGGTAATGTTGAATGTATGGAAAAATAAGCATGAAGACATTGCCACATTATTTCGAAACAGAAAGAAACAAGAAGCTGAAGGCCCGATGATTCTTTTTGCAGCACATTTGTTATCAATTGTATATTGGCTAAATGAGCAACCTGTTCATAGTTTGAATGAAATGGAAGATTACACGAGTGAATTGGAAGTACAACCAGTTAATTTTATGGAGCGATATTCGTTCATTATAAAGAAACCAAATAATTATCATTCTTATATTCAGTTAGCACAGTTGTATATTGAAATAGAAAAGTTATATGTAAAGAAAATGATAACAAAAAAGAAGTCCTTTCCTCGTTAAGAGAAAGGACTTCTTTTTTTGTATTAAGACTCTGTTGTAACAACATTTCCGTCTGCGTGAGGTGTATCTTCACCTGTATTTTGTTGTTTCTTAGCCTCTTCTTCAGCTTTCTTTTGAGCCTCTTCTTCAGCTTTTTTCTTAGCTTCTTCTTCGGCTTTTTTCTTAGCTTCTTCTTCGGCTTTTTTCTTAGCTTCTTCTTCAGCTTTCTTTTGAGCCTCTTCTTGTTGTTTATGTTGTTGTTCTTGTTGTTTACGCTGTTCTTCAGAAGCCTTTTTCTGAGCTTCTTCTTGTTTTAGTTTATCTTCATTAGCTTTTTTCTGAGCTTCCTCATCAGCTTTTTTCTGAGCTTCTTCTTCGGCTTTCTTTTTGGCTGCCTCTTCCTCAGCTTTCTTAGCGTCTGGAGTTCCACCAGGGGCAGTGAAGGATGCACCAACTGCAGGACTTGTTCCAGTACCTTTTTTCGCTACTACAGAGAAGCTGTAAGTAACACCAGGCTTAATACCACCAAGAGTAGCTGTTGTACCGCTAACTGATAAGCTACCGCTAGAACCATCTGTAGCTTTATAAGTTGCCGCATAAGCATCAACTGCTGTTGGGCCAGACCAGTTTAGTGTAACTGTACTAGCACCATCGAAAGCGACATTAAGGCCACTAGGTGGATCTACTTTAATTTCTTTAATTGCATCTTTTTTCGCACCTTTTACGTATAACTCGCCGTTTATTTCTTGTACAGAAGAAGGGCGTTCGAAACGAGATTTATCTGTAGCGAATTTGCTCATCATTACTTGGAACATTTGTTGCGCAATTTTAGTATAACGATCGCTAATGTAATTTTCTGGCCCATTCTTTTCGTAACCAGTCCACACAGCCATCGTATATTGTGGTGTATATCCAGCGAACCAGCTATCTCTGTTAGCATCAGCTGGGATGCCATATTTTTTTACATCTCTTGCATCAAAGTTTTGTGTTCCTGTTTTACCAGCAACGTCAAAGCCAGAAACATATGCTGTTGGCCCTGTACCGCCGGAACCAGGTTTTACTACGTCACGAAGAACGTCAGTAACCATGTAAGCTGTATGGTCGTGCATTGCACGTTGTTCTTTCGGTTTAAAGCTTTTCTTTTTTCCGTCTGGGAAAATAACTTCTTTAACGAAATGAGGTTTATTGTATACACCGTCATTTCCAAATGCTGCATAAGCCCCAGCGACATCTAACGGAGAGCTTTCATTACTACCGATTGCAGTAGATTCATGTGCTATCCCATCTTTAAACGTCATGCCTAAACCTTCAGCAAACTCTTTTGCCTTAGGAATACCGACTGCTTGAGCTGTTTTTAAAGCCGGGATGTTTAATGACTTCTTCAATGCTTCACGAAGTGAAACGTCACCTTTAAAATTACCGGTAGCATTTTTAATCTTTGTGCCATCAGAGTAAGTATATTCAGAGTCATTTAATTGATGATAAGTAGACCATTGAAGGTTTTCAATTGCAGGACCATAATCGAAAATTGGTTTCATTGTTGAACCAACTTGGCGTTTTAAATCAACAGCCATATTATGACCTTTGAAAGTAGACTTACTTTCTTTACGCCCAGCACCAATTGCTCGAACTTCTCCAGACTGTGTATCCATAAATACAAATGATCCTTGGAACTGATCGTTTGGATACTTAATGAGATTGCCATCCATAATTTGTTCAGCGTACTCTTGAGCACCTTGATCAAGGGTTGTATGAATCGTTAAACCATCTGAACCGATATTTACATCAGGGTATTCTTTTTCAACTTCTTTTACGACAGCATCTAAAAATGCTTGAAACTTCATTTCAGTTAGTTCTGATTTTTTTAGACCCTCAGTTACAGGGATCTTTATTGCGTTATTCATTTCTTCTTTTGTTATATAGCCGTGTCGATTCATTAATGTTAATACAATATTACGACGATTTGTTGCTCGTTCAACATTTTCTGGTTTTGTTGGATCATAAATGTTAGGACCTTGAGGTAAGCCAGCGAGCATAGCAGCTTCATGTAATTGTAAGTCCTTTAAATCTTTTTGATAATATTTTTGAGCCGCTGTTGCAATACCGTAAGAGCGATTACCTAGATTAATCTTATTTAAGTACATTTCTAAAATCTCATGTTTAGAGTATTGTTGCTCTAATTTGTAAGATAAGTACCATTCTTGCACTTTTCGTTTTGCGGTTTTTTCCATCGTTAGAAAATAGTTTTTAACTACTTGTTGTGTAATCGTACTACCACCTTGGGAACCGAAACCACCAGTGACATTTTCCATAACTGCTTTTGTAGTTCGTTTAAAATCAATTCCATTATGGTCATAGAAACGTGAATCCTCAGTTGCAAGGAATGCATTTTCAACTACTTTTGGAATTTGATCGTAAGTAACATGGGTTCGTTTTTCCGCACCATATTCATAGAAGAAATCTCCGTTCTTATCAAGAAATTTTGTTGATAAAGGATTGACAAGTTTTGATTTGTCTAATTTTGGAGCGTCCTTTACCATAACAAAGAAAGCGGAAACGCCAGCTACGAGACCAACGATACCAAGAAGTAGACAACCTATAAGGAACTTCTTGAAAAAGGAGCCTTTTTTCTTTGGTTTTTTTTCTTTATTTGTTTCTTCCGTTTGATTTTTCGCATGATTTCGTTCTGTACGAGAACGATAATTATCTGACATTATACTTTCTCCTACCTTTCATTCTCTCCCTCAAAAGTCGAAAAAAGAGCCTTAGTGATGACTCTATCACGAAAAATAAACCGTGTCTAGTACACGGATATAATCAATCCGAGGGTGATAACCGCATGATAACAATGATCCATGCACTTCTATTTCTTCTTTAGTAATTGACTTACGCCCACCATTATTTTGACGGTTCCAAAATGCAATAATATGTTTCGCATCGAGTAAATAAAATTCATCAAAAAGTGTAAATTTAATAATAACAAATGCAACTCCATTATGAGCAATTACTTGCTTCATATGTTCAATTTGATGAAGGTGGAAGTTTTGAAGTGGGAAACTAGTTTTGTTTTTTGTTTCCTTCGCTTCAAAATCGATGTATTTCCCTTTGTATACACCGTTGTAATCCGTTGTAGAAGGTTGTTTAAAATACGCTTCTTTTACCACTGCAGCACTTCGAGCGGGGTAATCTACTTTTACAATTTGAAGAGGTGTAGGTTTTTTATGTACACATGCAATATTATGGGTTAAGTAATATTGATTTGTTTCATTCAATTCCTCTTCAAGGGACATACCTCTATTACTATAAGTATGTTTTTTTATTGGTGTTTTAGGAGGTAGTGAAGCTTGATTGTACCTTTTTCCATTTGGGTAACGAATGGTCATAGTGTGTCCACTCCCAACTTGTTAAGAATTACTTACAAAGGTGATTATATCAAAAAATGAAAAAAGATGTGACCTTTTTGAAGAAAGGTATGATGACTTATTTATGTTTACATGGAATGATTACGAAAAAATGAAACAATATCGTAAAAATATGGTTTGTACAAAAGAAGAAAAAGCAATCATTCACACTATTAAAAAGAAAACAGAAATAGCTAATATGGACAACATTTCTCGGACACAATCGTATCAAAAATTTTATGTAAGAAATAGTGAAATCAGGTGGTCTTTTTTAGCGAGTATGGTTTCGAGAAATGCAGGCTGGAATATGACTGATTTAGAAGGAAGATCTTACGCTACTGTTTTGCCTCGATTAGTAAAAAAACATTTGTTTCTCATATATGAACAGGCTAATTGGATTATTTTCTTAGATGCATTTCCTCAGTTACTACTATATGAAGAAAGCAAGAGGAGACGTATACCTCTCTTTCATTTGTTGCAATTTTTCAACGTATCACTTTTCATGGAAAAAGAATGGACATTTTTCTGGGAGAAAAAAGATATGAATAGGCTTATGACAGCGCTTATTATAAATGAGCAAAATAAAATTCAAAAACCAGTTATTGAGAATAGCTACTTTAAAAAACATGTATTTCATACGGCGCTTTTTAAAGTTCAAGACATGTTGCATATTAGTGCAGTTATTTTTCCAACCATTGAAGGGGGGATGTATGGGTTTTCAGTTTATCAATTTGAAACGTTGCAAAAGCGTATAGAGCTTGGGAAAAAATTAGCGTGGTTATTGTTTCATCCGACTTATAAACGTTTATTTTATAATTTTGCACTACAAACTACACATACTGGCTCTAGAGAAGATTATGAATATTACTTAAGGGGAACTAGAAAATCCTATACACCTGCACTAAGAGATGTGTATTCTCTTGTTGCACATGAGGAAATAACAATGAGGGATTGGTTTTGTGAAGATTCGAAAATGAATGCATTGTTTTTATTTGAAGAACCGAAGGATGAAGTTAATATAAAGGAATGGTATAGAAGAAAGAGGGAGCAGATCTATGCTGTTTCTATCGTGAATCGTTTTGTTAAAAGAATAGACGAGTTCATGATATAATAAAAAAGAAGTCCCATCTTTATAAATGAAGATGGGACTTCTTAATGTGAAGAAATCCTGCTAAGTGTGTTAAGATTTTAATCTCAAAACTGAATGAAAGTAGAAGATTAAGGGGGATTTAGAAATTAGTAGTTTGGAAAAGCCCCATTAATTAAACTTTCACTTTATGTAGCAGGGAAGTTTGGGCCATCAAGCTTTGGATTACCAGTCTCGGGTTTATTTTGTTGTTTGTTTTGTTTTTTCTTTTTTTCGTTTTTGTTCTTTGCCATCTTCATACACCTCCTTTTTGTATTGTTACCATTTCTATAAATGACATTCAAAATGATTTCTTTGACGAATAACAACTAGTTTTGTCATGTGTGCAGGAGTGAAGAATTATCCGGCGAAATTACATGACAAAGGAAAAGCAAAGAAGGGGGCGTTTTGTATATGGCGATGGTTCAGAAAGTAGATGTAATGAAAAAAATGGATCAAATGTTAAGTTCTCTCGATTTGCTGGAAATGAATATAGGAATTAGAATAAATCATGCATTGAAGGATAAGAGCGAAAAAATATGTAATAAGATAGAAATAACAGAAATGCATATTGAGCATATGGAAAATAAATTAGTGCATCACGAAGAAAAAGGGAATTGGGTGAAGACGTTTCAAAACATCGTAGTGAGTGCATAATAAGGTGGGAATGGAATGGAGTATGAAGCATTAATACAGTCTTCAGAAAAACTCATGCAGTATAATAATGAAGCGAATGTAAAAAAAAGAGAAATAATTGAATATGACTTTTATAAGGATATGAAGCCGTTTGTAGACATAGTAGATGAGGAATTAAAGGTGTGGAAAGAATTAGCTTATACGTGGATTAAGGAAGAAAAACCGAAGTATATACATGTACAGCAAATTGATCAAGTGTACGATAATTTACAAACGAATGTGTTACAATGTTTTGTAAATAAAGGAAAAGGTAAACGTTTTTTTGAAACACATCAAGCCATTTCGTATACTTTGCAAAATATAGTTGAGCAATGTAAATAACAAGAGGGGAAACCCTCTTGTTTTTTTAAGCTTCTGTCATTGTTGTAGGTTTTGTTGCACCGTTTATTTCTAATTCTTTTATTAATGTTCGGTAATCCGATATACATATTTTTCCTTCGAGATAACAATGTCTCGCAAAGTCTAATAATTCATTTACATTCTCTGTGTAATACCCCTTCTTTTGAGAAAACGCTTGTTTTAAATCCCCTAATACCATGTTGATTCCTCCCCCATGAGAATCTTCTTCTTAATTATCATAGCATGGAAGGGTTTTCTTTTTTAATTTTTTAAAAATTTAAACTTCCGACAAAAATAGACAGATACTCCGTCACACAAATTATTTTACAAGTACATATTATATATGTAGAAACTTATGTGAAGGAGGAGAGAATGCATGTTTCAACAATCTAACGTATATCAGCAACCAAATCCATATGCACAGCAAAATATGTACCAATATAATACGGATACATATTTACGGTATAATATGTATCCTTTCGAGCCTCATTATGGAAATCAAAATTATTACCAGCCATTTGAAGTATCTTTTATGAATCAACAGCAACAACAGCAACCCTATATGAATCAATCGCAACAAGAGCAACAATCCTATATGAATCAGCAGCAACCTTATATGAACTCACAATATTATATGCCACCACCATCATCTCCCTATGGAAATCAACAAGCGATGTTTTATCCGCCAAAACAACCGTATCCGACGATGAATAAACAAAAGCAACAACAGCAACCAAGTCAGTTTTCGAGCTTTGTTTCCCAATTTAAAAATTCAGATGGTAACTATGATGTGAATAAAATGATGAATACAGCTGGACAAATGATGAATGCGATGAATCAAGTGACGGGGATTGTTAAGCAGGTTGGAGGGTTCTTTGGTAAGTGATGATGGATTGTTGTCCATAATGAAATAGTATGAATGAAGTGTAGCACTAGACAAATTTCCATGAAACAAATGGGTATATATAACAAACGGCTTCACCTCTTTTCTCATATTGTAAAGTGTAATCAGATTTTCTTAACGAGAGAGGAGAGAAAAAACTATGCATCATTGTCATCCTTGTTTTGGAGGGCATAAGCCTGTAGGACCTATTTGTACGACTGCTCCTGTCATTCATCCGACGAAACAGTGTGTAACACATTCTTTTTCAACAACGGTGGTGCCACACATTTTCCCAACGCATACGACACATGTACACCATCAACAAATTAAAAACCAAAACTTCTTCCCGCAAACAAACTCAAATGTAAATGTTGTAGATCCAATCGATCCAGGATTTGGCGGTGGATGTGGACCATGTGGTCATGGTCACCATCACCACGGTCATCAAATATCTCCATTTGGACCAGGGCCGAATGTATCTCCATTTGGACCAGGACCGAATGTATCCCCATTTGGACCAGGACCGAATGTATCCCCGTTTGGACCAGGACCGAATGTAGGACCAAATGTTGGACCAAACGTTGGTGGAATATTTAAAAAGTAAATGATATGTTAGAACTAGCAAAATGCTAGTTCTTTTTTTGTAATTGGAGTGTTGATATGAAAGTTGTTGCTGTAACAGGATATAAGCCATTTGAACTTGGAATATTTAAAAAGGATCATCCAGGAGTAGACTGCATAAAAAAAGCGCTGCATCGTAAATTAACTGCTTTTGTAGAAGATGGTTTGGAGTGGGTTATTATAAGCGGCCAGCTAGGTGTAGAATTGTGGGCTGCTGAAGTTGTTTTTGAAATTCAAGTAGAATATCCAGATTTAAAATTAGCGGTATTTACTCCTTTTTTAGAACAAGAAGAAAATTGGAAAGAAGATAACCGTGAATATTACGAATTTATTCTTTCACAAGCAGATCACATTGATAGTATTACGAAACGGAAGTACGAAAGCCCAGAGCAATTTAAATTAAAGAATCAATTTTTTATTGAAAAAAGTGATGCTCTGTTAGCTGTATATGATGAAGAAAAGCCTGGGAGTCCTAAATATATTGTAGAAGTAGCTAAGAAAAAAGGAGAAATAGAAAATTATCACAGTTATTTCATTCTTTTTTCTGATTTACAAGATATAATAGAAGAGGAACAGTGGAATAATGCAGAGTAATATGTAATATTGTACTCGTATATATGATTGACAAAAGGCATTGTTTCTGAAAAAATTTAGTTAATGAAAGTTTTGGCAAAAATTTGAGGTGAAGAAAATGATTTCGGATAAAATTAAATTAACGGCGAAAGATATTTTGGAAAAAGAATTTAAAACAGGTATGAGAGGTTATCAACAAGAAGAAGTAGACAAGTTTCTTGATATGATTATTAAAGACTATGAAGCTTTCCACAAAGAATTTGATCAATTGAAGCAACAAAATGTTCGTTTAAAACGAGAATTAGAAGAACAAAAACTAGCTGCAACACAAGCTCCACAACAACCTGTACAAACACCAGTTGCACAACCGGTATATAACAACACGAATACGGATATTTTAAAACGTTTATCCAACTTAGAAAAAGCTGTATTTGGAAGTAAGTTATACGAATAAAATAAGGTGGCAACAAGGTTGAGGCATTGTACATAGAAAAAAACATTGCAAAATCTTTTTGTTTCCACTATACTAATGGATGTCATAACGTTTGGGCAATCGCTGCAACGCCAACGTTGTAGAGGAAAGTCCATGCTCGCACGGTCTGAGATGGCTGTAGTGTTCGTGCCTAGCCAATTCATAAGCTAGGGTATTCTGGCTGTAAGGCTGGTTTAACGGCAGGGAAAAAACCTAAGTCCTTTCGGATATGGTTTGACTACCTTTAAAGTGCCACAGTGACGAAGTCCTTGAAGAAATGATAGGAGTGGAACGAGGTAAACCCCACGAGCGAGAAACCCAAATAATGGTAGGGGAATCTTTTCCAAGGAAATGAACGACGGAAAAGGACAGGTTTTCATAACCTGTAGATAGATGATTGCTACCGGAGTACGAGGCGTGGGCCGTTTGCAGTACAAAGGAACAGAACATGGCTTACAGAACGTTATGAACCAACTATGAAATAACTCAGCTCTCCTTTGTTAGAGGAGGGCTTTTTATTTGTATGAAGTTATAAATTATGAGTTACAATGGTTAATGAGAAAAATTTTCGTAAAATGTAATGATTAATAGGACAAATTGCTATTAATTATTGTTTGAATATACATAAGAGGTGAATGCAAATGGGAAAAGTTACTTTAATTGCAACAGCGGCAATGGGTATTGAAGCGTTAGTTGCCCGAGAAGTTCGCGATCTTGGTTATGAATGTCAAGTAGAAAACAGCAAAGTAACATTTGAAGCAGATGAAAAGGCGATTTGTCGCACGAATTTATGGTTACGTACTGCGGACCGTGTGAAAATTAAAGTTGGCGAATTTAAAGCAACAACATTTGATGAGCTATTTGAAAAAACGAAAGCATTAAACTGGGGAGATTATATTCCAGAGAACGGAGAATTCCCTGTTATCGGTAAATCTCTAAAATCTGAGTTATTCAGTGTTTCGGATTGCCAACGTATCGTTAAAAAAGCTGTCGTTGAAAAATTAAAAACAACATATAAACGTACAACTTGGTTTGAAGAAGATGGTCCATTATTCCGTATTGAGATTGCAATGTTGAAAGACATTGCAACATTAACAATTGATGCGAGTGGTGTTGGACTTCATAAACGTGGGTACCGCATGGATCAAGGGGAAGCTCCTTTAAAAGAAACATTAGCTGCGTCTTTAATTAAATTAACGAACTGGAAGCCAGATCGTCCTTTCGTGGATCCTTTCTGTGGATCTGGAACAATTCCGATTGAAGCCGCATTAATTGGACAAAATATCGCACCAGGATTTAACCGAGGCTTTGCATCGGATGAATGGGGCTGGGTTGGGAAACAAAATTGGCGCGAAGCTCGTCAAGAAGCTGAAGATTTAGCAAATTATAATCAACCATTACAAATCATTGGATCTGATATTGACCATCGTATGATTCGAGTTGCACAAGAAAACGCAGAAGAAGTAGGTTTAGGTGATTTAATCACATTTAAACAAATGCAAGTAAAAGATTTTACAACAAAAGAGGATTATGGCTACGTCGTAACGAATCCTCCATACGGAGAACGTTTAAGTGAAAAAGCACTCGTTGAACAATTGTATAAAGAAATGGGACAAGTATTCCGCCCATTAGATACGTGGTCAGCGTATGTATTAACAAGTTACGAAGCATTTGAGAAGTGTTACGGAAAAGATGCATCGAAGAAACGTAAACTATTTAACGGATTTATCCGTACAGATTACTACCAATACTTCGGAAAACGTCCACCGCGTAATTCATAGTATAAAACTCCTCCAGCACGCATATACTGGCTATTATGTAATGCGTAAAGGAGGCAGTGATATGGATAGTTTTCAATTATCAATGATTCAAAAAGCTATTCACCGTACGTATGATGAGCTCGGAAAAGAAGTGGATAGTCAAGGCGTAATTGTAGATGAGATACAAAAAGCGCAAGAAGAATATTTATCAGCTCTTTCACATGAAACAGCGATTGATAAACGGTATTTAAAGTCATTAATATAGAAGAAAATTTTCCTTTTTCGAAAGGAAAATTTTTTTTCGTGTATTTCTAAGTATTGCAACAGGGGAAAGTGGCTGCACACATATGAGTAGCAGTTACTATATCGTTTTATAGAAAAACTTTTTGGTTGGAGGCTAAGGATGTTTACTGAGAAGAGATTACCATTTGAAGTAGGAAAACAAGATAATTTTTATGATAAGTTGAATGAGTGGATTGGAGATGTATTTTACGACATCCTTCCGGAAAAAGGCTTTGAAGAGCGTGATGAACAAATCTTTATGGCGTTTCAATTAGAGCGTGCTTTCCAAGAGAAAAAAGTTATGTTCGCAGAAGCGGGTGTAGGAACAGGGAAAACGATTGTATACCTTTTATATGCAATTTGTTATGCGCGTTATACAGGAAAACCTGCTATTATCGCTTGTGCAGATGAAACATTAATTGAGCAGCTTGTGAAAGAAGAAGGGGACATTGCTAAGTTATCAGAAGCATTAGAACTATCTGTTGACGTAAGACTTGCGAAATCGATGGATAACTATTTATGTTTACGTAAACTTGAAGATGTTATGAGTGGACGAGCTCCAGAAGTAATTGAAGACGTATATTATGAATTACCACAGTTTGTATTTGATCATGGTACGATGCAAAACTTTACTCACTATGGTGACAGAAAAGAATTTCCACTTTTAAATGATGAGGAATGGTCAAAAGTAAACTGGGATTACTTCCAAGATTGCTTCACTTGTGATTCACGTCATCGTTGTGGACAAACTCTTTCTCGTGAACATTATCGTAAAGCGGCAGATTTAATCATTTGTTCTCAAGATTTTTATATGGATCATATTTGGACGTACGATGCTCGTAAACGTGAAGGACAAATTCCATTATTACCTGAAAGTAGCTGCGTTGTATTCGATGAAGGACATCTTGTAGAATATGCAGCTCAAAAAGCTTTAACGTACCGTTTAAAGCAAACGATGATGGAGCAGCTTTTAACGAGATTGTTACAGAACGATATTCGTGAAGAGTTTGCGCATTTAGTAGAAGAAACAATTTGGCAAACAGAGCGATTCTTTGATGTGTTACAAGAGAATAAAAAGGAAATTGAAGGTTCTGATCGTTTAGAAATTACTGTGACAGAAAAAGTAACCGCAGAAGCGAAAAGACTTTATGCAAAAATCGGTGAAGTCGGTGATGCACTAGTATTTGAAAGTGAAATGCATACAGTAAACACATACGATTTAAATATCGTTGATGAACATTTAGATGTGTTAGAACATTCACTTCGTCTTTTCATGCATGAGAAAAATGTAATTACGTGGGGTGAAGAAGGTGATGGTGCCTTCACGTTAGTTATTATGCCGCGTGCAGTTGAAGAAGTGTTACAAGAAAAAGTATTCTCGAAGAAAATTCCATACATTTTCTCTTCTGCGACATTATCGGACAACGATTCGTTCGCATTTACTGCAAATAGCTTAGGGGTAAAAGATTACTTATCATTCTCAGTTGCCTCACCGTTTAATTATGAAGAGCAAATGGCAGTAAACTTACTATCGCATACGAAAGAAAATGAATGGGAAAGAAAGTGTCAATATACACTTGAAAATATACAGAAAACGAATGGACGTACGCTTGTATTATTCCGTACAACGCAAGAACTTGCAGCGTTCAAAGAATATGTAAGTAAAGAGCAAATGTCAGTTCCGTTCTTATATGAAGGGGATCAAGAAATTAGTCAGCTCGTTTCTCGTTTCCAAAATGAAGAAGAGACTGTACTTTGTGCCGTTCATTTATGGGAAGGTTTAGATATTCCGGGTTCATCATTATCACATGTAATAATTTGGTCATTACCATTCCCTCCAAACGATCCTGTGTTTGAAGCGAAACGTAAGCACGTAAATAATCCATTCTGGGATGTAGATGTGCCATATATGATTTTACGCCTTCGTCAAGGGATTGGACGTTTAATTCGTACGACCGACGATAAAGGTGCTATATCAATCTTCCTATCAGATACGGAAGATGAAAAAGTGATAGAAGCAGTGAAAAAAGTACTTCCGGTAGAAGGTAAAGAATTATAAGGAAAAGCTTGGCGCTTGCCAAGCTTTTTTTCTATTATAAAAGGAATTTATGTTTTCGTGTCGAAATAAGTTTGAGGTAGAAAAAGGAGGTCTTTTATACGATGACAGTTGCTACATATGAAGTAGAAAAACAATTTTTAACATATGTGAAGAAGATAGAAAATTACGGAGAAGCATTAAGCTTAATGTTTTGGGATTTAAGAACGGGTGCACCAAAAAAAGGTGTGGATCAGCGTTCAGAAGTCATAGGGATGCTTTCGTCAGAAGTGTTTGCTATGTCGACTTCAGATGAGATGGGGAACTACTTAACTGAGCTTGAAGCTTTAATATCTGAAGATAAACTTTCTGAAACGACGAAGAAAATGGTTGAAGAGTGTCGTAAAGAATATGATAGAAATAAGAAAATTCCACAAGCTGAATACGAAGCGTATGTGAAATTAGAAGCGAAAGCGGAAAGTGTGTGGGAAGAAGCACGCGAAAAATCTGATTTCGAAATGTTCCGTCCGTATTTAGAAAAAATTGTTGAATTCAAAAAGAAATTTATTGCATATTGGGGTTACGAAACATATAAATATAATACATTATTAGACATGTATGAGCCTGGTATTACAGTAGAAGTGTTAGATCACGTATTTGGTCAACTTCGTGAGCGTATCGTGCCGCTTGTAAAAGAAATCTCAGAGTCTAAAAAGGGATTAAAAACAAGTGCTTTATCGGAACACTTTTCGAAAGAAAAACAAAAGAACTTTACATTAGAGCTATTAAAGCAATTGAATTATGACTTTGAAGCAGGGCGTCTTGATGAAACGGTACATCCTTTCGAAATTACATTAAATAGAGGGGATGTTCGTATTACAACACGCTATGATGAGAAAGATTTCCGTATGGCTGTGTTTGGAACAATTCATGAATGTGGTCATGCTGTATATGAACAAAATATTGCAGAAAAATTTGAGGGTACACCGCTATGTAGTGGAACATCTATGGGTATTCATGAATCGCAATCATTATTCTTTGAAAACTTTATCGGTCGTAATAAATCATTCTGGAAGAAAAATTATGATTTATTAAAAGAGTATAGTGACGGTCAATTTAACGATATATCAGTCGATGAGTTTTATGATGCGATTAACGAATCGAAGCCTTCATTCATTCGTATAGAAGCAGATGAGCTTACATATCCGCTTCATGTTATGGTTCGTTATGAGCTTGAGAAAGAATTATTTGATGGTACACTACAAGTGAAGGACTTACCAGCGGCTTGGAATGATAAGATGGAAGCCTATTTAGGAATTCGTCCAGAAAATGATGCACAAGGTGTATTACAAGATGTTCACTGGGCTGGTGGCTCATTTGGATACTTCCCATCTTATGCGCTTGGTTACATGTATGCAGCGCAATTTCAGCAAAGAATGCTAAAAGATATTCCAAACTTTGATGCATTATTAGAAGAAGGTAACGTGACGCCAATTCGTGAATGGTTAACAGAAAACATTCATCAATATGGCAAAACGAAAAAGCCACTTGAAATTTTAGAAGATGTAACAAGTGAAGGGCTAAATGCAAACTACTTAGCTGATTATTTAGAAGCGAAGTATAGAGAGATTTACGAGTTATAAAAAAGAGCTGCTTAATTGCAGCTCTTTTTTTAAAGGGGATGGGAGAATGGATTATACATTTACAGTAATGAACCAAAAGGAAGCAGAGGAAATTGCATACAACTGGCATTATGAAGGGAAATATTCCTTTTATGATATAGAGGCAGATCAAGAAGATTTAGCAGAGTTTTTAAGTACTGAAATGAGAGGAGACGATACGTTTGCTGTGAAGGAAAATGGTACTCTCATTGGTTACTGGAGTTTTTCTAAAATGAATAATCAAACGGTTGATATAGGACTTGGAATGAGACCTGATATAGCTGGCAATGGATTAGGGTTAAAGTTCGTGAAGGCTGGACTAGATTTTAGTGAAGAAAAATACGGCTGCAACTATATAACACTATCAGTAGCGACATTTAATGAGAGAGCGATTAAAGTATATAAAAGGGCAGGATTTGAAGCAGTTGGAACGTTTATCCAGGAGACGAACGGTAGTTGTTTTGAGTTTTTGAAAATGAATTATATATGTAAAAATGACTAAAAAACAGAAGAGAGTTCTTCTGTTTTTTAGTTTAAAGTTTTTTTTGTAACTACATTAACTTTCAGTTGCTAGCATGTGTACAGCTGCTTCATGCATCTCTTTCAAACCTGACACTTGAGCATATTCAGCAACAGTGATACTACTTGTTGTTAGAAGTTCGATAATATGTTCATCCATTCTTGACCAAGTTTTACCACCAGCATTGTCATAAGAGCTAATTAACTTTGTTAGTCCATCTTTCCCAAAGAGCAGATAATGTGATGTGAAATCTATAGAAACATCAGCTATCCCTACTTCTGTCCAATCGATTAAGCCAGTTACATTATTTTTCTTATCAATCAGGATATGACCTGGATGTATATCCCCATGCGTTACTCCTACATGAGATGGCCAAAAAGAATCTTCAGTTAGCCATGCTTGCCAACGATCCCATAATTTTTGATTGACATAGTATTGTTCCTTCACTCGATTCATCCTTTGTTCCATAGAAGCTCTTAATTCATTAGCAGTAAGAATTTCAATACCGATATTATTAAATTCTTGTTGAGGTAATGAGTGTAAATTCGCTAGAACTTTTCCTAATGAAATATGGTATTCAGATGGTGCGTTTTTTTCATTAAAGCTCCATATATATCCTTGTTGTTCTATATCAATAGTGGCGGCAGGAACGCCACTTAGTTGCTTATAGGCAATTAAGTCTTCAGTGAATATAGACCAATCAGGAACTTGGAATCCTGCATGGTTTTTTATGATTTCCAATGCCTTTTTTTCTTGTAGGACATGTCTCATAGATTCTGGTCTACGAGGAATTCTTAGTATCCATTTATCTCCGTTTTGTTCTTTAGCGTGTGCTACTTGAAAGTCAACACCAGATTCATTGATTTTTATTGAATCTTCTAAGATATTTAGGCCTTCCTTAGTTGCTAATTGTTTAATTTTAAGTGTGTTCATTTTTATTTCCTCCAAATGCTTATTTTAATCTTAATGCTTGAGTACGTTTTCTGTTACCATTTTCCCCTAACTACACCAATAGGATCAAATTAGTGAGATATAAGAAGATGTAATCATAAAAAAACCACAGACGGGCTTCTGTCTGTGGTTAAGAGTAAACGAGGATATAAGAAATAGAGGTCTCTCTTTGTATGAAAAAACATACGACAAAAAGACAGATGTATATCTGTCTTTCTCCATGTAGAAAATGTACTTTTCCGTTGAAGATTATTAAAAATGTGCAGACTAATCCCGTTTACTCTGCTTTATGAAAACAAAGCCTTTGAACATATTAAGTTACTTAGTGTTCAAAGTTTGCTGACGTAGTCTTCCTGCATGCATCATTTTTAAAAACCCTCCTTTTAATAGTATAGTAACACTATACGTTGTTTATAAGTGAATATGAATAAAAAACACTAAATAAACATCCGAAAAAAATGTATATTAAAAAATAAAAATAAATGATGTTTGCTTTTGTAATTGGAATTTTTGCTAGAGGGTGTGTATGATTGAACTTTAGTAGCAAATAGCAAGCTTAGCAAGGAGAGGTAGAATGATTACAATTAAAACGAAAAGTGAAATAGATTTGATGCATGAATCTGGGAAATTACTTGCTTCATGTCATAGAGAAATTGGAAAAATGATAAAACCAGGAATAACAACACAAGAAATTGAGACGTTTGTTGAAGTGTATTTAGAAAAGTATGGTGCAACATCTGAGCAGAAAGGTTATAACGGGTATCCATATGCGATATGTGCGTCTGTAAACGATGAAATGTGTCATGGGTTTCCGGCCGAGGTTCCTTTAAATGAGGGAGATGTTGTCACAATTGATATGGTAGTAAACTTAAATGGTGCGCTATCAGATTCTGCATGGACATATATAGTAGGGGATGTTTCTGACGAAACAAAAAGGTTATTGCTAGTGGCTGAGAGTGCTTTATATAAAGGAATTGATCAGGCGATAATCGGTAATCATGTAGGGGATATTGGTTTTGCAATTGAAAGTTATGCAAATGCTGAAGGTTTTTCTGTTGCAAGAGATTTTACGGGGCATGGGATTGGTAAAGAGATTCATGAAGAACCAGCAATTTTTCATTTTGGTAAACCGGGACAAGGACCTAAGCTGCAAGAAGGCATGGTAATTACAATTGAGCCGATTGTAAATGTAGGTATGCGCTATTCTAAAGTTGATTTAAATGGATGGACTGCAAGAACGATGGATGGGAAATTATCTGCTCAATACGAGCATACAATTGCGATTACAAAAGATGGGCCAGTCATTTTAACGAAGTTGTAATAGAGAATGTAAGAGTTTGCAAAAATCGAACGAAAATAGTGTTTTTATAAAATTTGTACGTGTTTTATTAATAAATACTTTTCAAAGTATAAAAATTGCGTTATAATCCTTCTATAAAATAAATAGTTAGCTACACTCATATAATCGCGGGGATATGGCCTGCAAGTTTCTACCGAAGTACCGTAAATACTTTGACTATGAGTGAGGACGAATATATTTGCTTGTTAAGCATTCTTTTTTGCGAAACTCCAAAAGCACGTCTCTCACTTGTAACGAGTGGTGGCGGCTTTTGGAGTTTTTTTATTGCATAAGAGGAGGAACAAACATGAAAGTATTACAAGAAAAGATTTTGAACGAAGGAAAGGTTTTATCTGGTGACGTATTAAAGGTAGATGCATTTTTAAATCACCAAATTGATCCGGTACTTATGCAAGAGATTGGAAAAGAATTTGCTAAACGTTTTAAAGAAGAGAACATTACAAAAATCGTGACGATTGAATCTTCTGGCATTGCACCAGCGGTTATGGCTGCATTAGAGCTGGGTGTAAAAGTAATTTTTGCAAGAAAACGTAAATCGTTAACGTTACAAGATAATATGTATGTTGCAAACGTATATTCATTTACAAAACAAGAAACAAATGAAATTTCACTATCTCGCACTCATATTGATGAAAATGATCGTGTATTAATCATTGATGACTTTTTAGCAAACGGTCAGGCTGCTTTGGGTTTAATGAGTTTAGTAGAGCAAGCTGGAGCAAGCATTGCGGGAATTGGAATTG
The DNA here is from genome assembly GCF_051780025.1 of Bacillus cereus group sp. BceL062. Classification (NCBI taxonomy): domain Bacteria; kingdom Bacillati; phylum Bacillota; class Bacilli; order Caryophanales; family Bacillaceae; genus Bacillus; species Bacillus cereus group sp. BceL062. The sequence goes on from NZ_JBPWGY010000004.1 coordinate 162,160, forward strand.
TTATTGAAAAAGCATTTCAAGATGGAGGAAAGAAGCTTCGTGAACAAGGCGTTCGTGTTGAGTCACTAGCAGAAATTGCATCACTTGATAACGGCACAGTTACATTTGTACAGCAAGAAACTGCGGAGGTGAAATAAGCGATGAAGCAACATCCATTTAAAATCGCATCGCTAGGTATGCAGCATATGCTTGCTATGTATGCCGGTGCAATTATCGTTCCACTTATTGTGGGAGGCGGACTTGGCTTAAATCAAAAAGAGTTAACATATTTAGTCTCAATTGATTTATTAATGTGCGGCGTTGCAACAATTTTACAAGCATTATCAAATCGCTTTTTCGGTATTGGACTTCCAGTTGTACTAGGTTGTACATTTACAGCGGTTGGGCCGATGATTGCAATTGGGAAACAATACGGCGTGTCTTCTATTTATGGAGCAATTATTGCTGCCGGTTTGTTTGTTGTTATTTTTGCGAAATTATTTGGAAAGCTTGTAAAATTATTTCCCCCTGTCGTAACAGGGTCTGTTGTTACTGTAATTGGAGTTACACTTGTTCCAGCAGCGATTAATGATATGGCTGGCGGAGTAGGAAGCAAAGATTTCGGAAGTCTTGAAAACTTAGCGTTAGCATTTGGCGTATTATTATTTATCATCATTATGTATCGTTTCTTTGATGGATTTATCCGTTCTATTTCTATTTTATTAGGTCTTTTGTTCGGTACAATCGTTGCAGCGTTTATGGGGAAAGTAAGCTTGCAAGCTGTTGGAGAAGCAGATTGGTTCCACGGTATTCAGCCGTTTTACTTCGGTACACCGACATTTGAATTAACGCCAATTATTACGATGATTCTCGTTGCTTGTGTAGGGATTGTAGAAGCAACAGGTGTATACTTTGCGTTATCTGATATTTGTAATAAAAAGATTGGTGAAAAAGAATTAACAAAAGGCTATCGCGCAGAAGGGTTAGCGATGGTGTTAGGTGGTATTTTTAACGCATTTCCATATACAACTTACTCTCAAAACGTAGGACTTGTTCAATTAACAGGAGTAAGAAATCGCGTTATTATTTATACTTGTGGTGGTATGTTAATCGTTCTTGGGTTCATTCCAAAAATCGCAGCTATTACAACAATCATTCCGAAATCAGTACTTGGCGGTGCGATGTTAGCGATGTTCGGTATGGTTATGGCATATGGTATTAAAATGTTAAGTAGCGTTGATTTTGGAAAGCAAGAAAACTTATTAATTGTTGCATGCTCTGTCGGAATTGGGCTTGGGGTTACAGTCGTTCCTACATTATTCTCACAACTTCCAGAAAATATTCGTATTTTAACAGATAACGGAATTGTGCTAGGAAGTGCATCAGCAGTACTTTTAAATATTGTATTTAATATGGTGCCGCAGCGAAAAGGGAAAGTAAAAGAAGAGCCAGTTTCGATGCAAAATGCAGTAAGAGAAGCATAGAAAAGCAAGGTCTCATTATGAGACCTTGCTTTTCTTTTTAAGTGGCATCATTTTCCCATACGTACCAAGCCGCCAAATGTACTCAAGTGGCCCGTATTGATAATGTGAAAGCCACCAGCGGCTAATAAAGATTTGTAACGTATAAAAACTGATGCAAAATAGAGGTCCTACCCATAATGGAGCAAGATAATCGTTTTTGAACAATAGTCCGAATACAAGTAATGTAACAATTGTATGTGAGATGTAATTTGTTAACGCCATTCGTCCAACGTATTGGAATGGGCGTAATAATGTTTGCCATTTTTCTTTTTGTAATAAACGCATTAGCGTGAAAATGTAGAAGATGAATAATGTTTTTCCACTGAACATTGTAAAGGCCTGCATATAAATTGGTTCATAAAATGGTTTTGATAAGAAGTAACGGACCATGAAGAACCACATTGGTAATGTTAAAATGAACGTAATAATTTGCCATTTTTTAAGTTTTGTATCTAACTCTTTCGTGCGGCGGAAAATATCCTTTTTACCGGCGTATAAACCAAGTAAAAATAGCCCAACTGTTTCTGGGAGCATTGTAATATTTAATACTATTCCATCAGCATAAAATGCATGGAAACGATTTTGTATTTGTGACACCCAGTCTTCAAGTGGCATGACTGGTAAGGAGAATCCAAGTTCAGCCTTTGACATTAAGGCAACACTAATACTAGCAATTAGTATAAGAAATTGAAAAATACTTAATAAAGCAATCGCCCATATTAAAATGGTACGAGGTTCTCTCTTATAAAATAAAAATAAGAAAAATCCAGCGATTGCATAAGTATGTAAAATGTCTCCGTCCCATAAAAGCACATAATGTAAGAAACCAAATAATAATAAAATAAGTAAGCGACGAACAAATAAAGTTTTCGGTCGATCTGTTTTCGCTTCAGCACGAGTCATAAAAATATAAAAGCCTAGTCCGAATAAAAACGAAAAGATAGTATAAAACTTTGTTTGAATAAACATATCGTAAATTAGACGGATATAACTATCTAGTCCCTCATAAACTCCTGAAAGATCACGTGAGTCAATTCCAGCAATAATAGGCCAGTTAACAAGAAAAATACCTAGTACAGCTATTCCCCTAATGATATCAATTGAGTGTATCCTCTCGCCTTGCGTGAGATTTTGTGTCATTATTTTCCTCCTTACTAAGTAATTCTCTTTTATTATACAAAATGTAAGGGGGAGGGGGTAGAGGGGATTTCCAATTTTTAAAACTGTTAAGATGTGTATTATGAGATATAATAAGAGTGCACAGCAAGTTTTAAACTTCTTTAAAACAGGCAGTAAAGCTCCTTTTCCCGAAGGAGCTTTCTTTTTTAGAAATTTGTTGATAATGATTCTCTTTAATGATAAAATATATTCAAAAGTGATAATCATTATCAAAAAAGGTTGGTGCGCGAGTATGGTATATGCATTAGTAGCAGGTACAGTCGCTGTATATGCAGTTATTGCGAAATATGTTTTAAATGGAGTAGGAACAGCAAAATGAATAAAATGACATAAAATCCCTTTCATTTGTAAAAAGAATGAAAGGGATTTTTTATTTTTAATGAGAATATGCTGAAAATTTAGTATGATAGTAAAGTGAAACTGTAATCAATGGGGAGATGCATCTCTCACTGATTAAGAGCTCGCAAATAGCGGGGAAAAGTATATACATCTTGGATAAAGGGGAACAAGGGGATGACAAACATAGTACAGACAAACGGTATGAAAAAACTTGTTTGTTTTTATGAAGAGTGGCAAAAACACGGCGATGCAGAGAATAGCTTAAAGTTGTTTGAAGTGATTCAAAAATATAAACAAGAGCAGCTTATGATAGCATTCTGCGGCCACTTTTCGGCAGGGAAATCAACGATGATGAATCATCTATATAAAGCGCAGTTGTTACCAACAAGTCCGATTCCGACAAGCGCTAACGTCGTCAAAATTGAAAAGGGATTAGATCGTGTTGTTGTAACGGTCAAATCTGGAGAACAGTACGAATATGACGGTGCATATTCAGCAGAAGAATTAAAACAGATTTGTAAAGATGGCGATGAGGTAATTGGTGTTCATATTTATCGAAATGATGCGCCAATTCCTGAGGGAGTTATGTTAGTTGATACACCAGGAATTGATTCGACAGATGATGCCCATCAACTAGCGACAGAATCGACACTTCATCTAGCAGACGTAATTTTTTATATGATGGATTATAATCACGTCCAATCGGAAGTGAACTTACAATTTGTTAAAGAATTGAAACAACGTAATAAAACGGTTTATCTCGTTGTAAATCAAATAGATAAACATAAAGAAAATGAATTATCGTTTGAGAATTATAAAGATAGCGTAAAACAATCGTTCTCTAACTGGGATATTGAAGTAGATGGTGTTTATTATACGTCATTACGAATGATGAACCATCCACATAATGAAATTGGAAATTTAGAATCGTTAATTTCTTCTATTATGGAAGAAAAAGAGCAGTATGTAAGAACTGGAATGGAGCGGGAAACAGAATATTTATTAGGGGAACATTTCTCGTTTATTCTTTCTGAAAATGAAAAAGATCTTTTGAAATATGAGGAAGAGCTAGCATCAACGCTTTCCATTTTAGAGGTGGTTGAAAAAAAGGAAGAATTAACTGAAACGAAAAAGCGTGAGGCTAGCAAAGAATCTCATGTGAAAAACGAATTTATAAAAGGATTACAAGCTATATTAGATAATGCGTATTTAATGCCATTTGAAATGAGAGAATTGGCAAATGCGTATTTAGAAACGAAATTAACAAAATTTAAAGTTGGTTTATTATTTGCGAAAGGAAAGACGGAGCAAGAAAAACAGAGACGTGTAGATGCTTTTTATTCTGCTTTGCAAAAGACTGTTGAAACACAAATTGATTTTCATGTGAAAGAATTTATTGTAGCTTTCTTAAAAGAAGAAGGACTGTTCACAGAGGAAATTGGGAAAGACATATATGCTTTAGAAATTGCTTTCGGACCAGAATTGTTAGGCGAGGTAATTAAACAAGGTGCGGGTTTTACAGGGGATTACTTACTGCTGTATACAGCGGATGTAGCGAACGAACTAAAGAAACGTTATTTTATAAAATCGCAACAAATTTTTGATAAGAGTGCTGTCGTTTTAAAGCAAAAGGTGAAAGAAGCAGTTGCTCGTATTGAAGAAGAAATTGAAACATATACGATGTTGCAAACAGCGAAAGAAATGCAATTACAATACAGTAAAAATTTTGAGGGATATGAAGGTTATTTACAAAATGTTTGGCACGATCGTGTTGCTACGCCTGAAGGAATGCAAATAGATGAGATATTGCAACGTAAAACACAAATTGTTAGTGAGAAATTCACACTACAAGAGCAAGAAATTATAAACGAGAATGTAATGGTTCGTGAGGAAGAGATGAAAGGTACGGCAGTATTAAATATTCAGCGCATATTAGAAAAAGTGAAAAAAGCTGAAACGATACTAGAGCCATTGCCAGCGCTGAAACATGTACAGCAAGAGGTAATAGAAAAAAGGCGACGTGTGGAAACGAAACAATTTACAGTCGCGTTATTCGGAGCATTTAGTGCTGGGAAATCATCATTTGCCAATGCATTGCTTGGTGAGAAAGTACTTCCTGTATCACCAAATCCGACGACGGCAACGATTAATCAAATTTTGCCTGTTACAGAGGAAAAACCGCACGGAACAGTCATTGTTCAGTTTAAATCAAAGCAAGCATTATTAGATGATATGAAAGCTGTTTATAAGCTGTTTCATTATGAGATTACTACGCTAGATGAAGCGTTAGCGCAAATTGATAAAGTTATGAAATACCCTTCGCCAAGTGGAAAGCAAAAAACAACATTTAGCTTTTTACGAGCGGTACAAAAAGGGTACGATGCCGTTTCTGCTCATTTAGGGGAACAAGTACAAGTTACATTAGAAGAGTTCGCTGATTATGTAGCGAATGAAGAGAAATCATGTTTCGTTGAGTATATGGAGCTTTATTATGATTGTGCTTTAACAAGGCAGGGAGTAGCGCTTGTAGACACACCTGGAGCGGATTCTATTAACGCCCGCCATACGGACGTTGCATTCCAGTATATTAAAAACGCAGATGCTATTTTATTTGTAACATATTATAACCATGTATTCTCTCGCGCTGATCGTGAATTTTTAATTCAGCTTGGACGTGTAAAGGATACTTTTGCTCTTGATAAAATGTTCTTCTTGATTAATGCGGCCGATTTAGCAGAGTCCGAAGAAGAACTTGAAATGGTAAAAGGTTATATTGCAGACCAGTTACTACAATATGGTATTAGAAATCCGCGTTTATTTGCAATTTCAAGTTTATGTGCGCTTGAAGAGAAGCAAGGAAAGAGTGTTGAAAAAGAGAAGTACGGTATTTTACAAAACTCTGGGATTGCTAAGTTTGAAGAATCGTTTACGTCCTTTATGATGAGAGATTTAATGCTCGTATCTGTGCATGCTTTATACGGTGCATTGCAAGGGGCAGATCAGCTTTTAGTAAATATGATAACTGGTGCAAAGCAGGGGAATGACGAGAAAGAGAAGCAAACAAAAAAATATGAAGCAGAGCGTGATCAACTACTTCATATTATTTCATCATATAGTGTGCTTGCGGAAGAACAAGCGATGCAAAATGAAGTGAAAGAATTGCTTTATTACGTGCATCAGCGTCTATTCCTACGCTATAACGATGTGTTTACTGAATTTATTAATCCAGCGTCACTTCGAACGGATGGAAATGTAAAAGCGCAGTTGCAACAGTGCGTTATGGAATTAGTGGCATTTATTCAACATGATTTATTACAAGAAATGCGTGCGACATCATTACGCCTTGAAAAATGGATAGATGAAGCGATGAAGCGTGCAAAGAAAGAAATTGTAGTGAACTGTAAAGTAGAAAATGAATCAATTTCTATGAATGGAACAGCGGATTATGAATATAAAGATATTACACATAAAGAACCGTTTCCTTCAGTTGAAATAAAAGATTTCAAAAAAGCAGTAGCGCATTTTAAAAATGAGAAAAGCTTTTTTGAAAAGAATGACAAAGCTTTTATGCAAGAAGACGCTAAATCTGTATTAGAACCGCTTGTATCAAACTATGTAGCCGATGAAAAAGATTTATTTGTTCATCATTATAAGCAAGAATGGGATATGAAGTGGAACTTATTCCAAAAAGTGATGCAACAAGATGTGATGAACTATTATGAAAGTATATTGTTTGCATTGGCTGAAACGATCGATGTATTTCTATATGAACAAAGTAAAGAACAATTGCACAAGCAGTTAGTAGAGATTGAAAAAGAAATTTATGTTATATAGTCGTTATGAGAAAAAGATTCGTTCAATTTTCTTTTGCAGTACAGTATCTAAAGATTTGACAAATCCAGCAAATTCATCGGTAGAAATCATATGAGTAAGAACGAGTCGTCTGCCATCTGGTGTTTCACCGCATAAGACGAATGAAGAAAATTCGTATGTTTTATTTTCAACTACTAATTTTGGATAGGAATACGTGTCGCTTTTCTTCTTCTTTCCATCAATAGAGATGACGTTGCATTTTTTCTCATTGTTGTCCATGGTGAATCCCTCCTTTCTATTATTTATGGTAGACAAGGAGGGTTTAGAACAATAGAGATGGGGGGATTTTTTATGTCTTTTGTAATAGAACGTATTTTAAAAGAGGCTATACCGAAGTCTTTATTGCTACTTGCTGATCCAAGTGAACGGCAAATAGCTATATATGTACAAAGAGGGTTAACATACGTAGCAAAGCAAGGGGGCAGCGTCATCGGTGTGTATGTTCTTTTGGAAACAAGGCCGAAGACGATGGAAATCATGAATATTGCGGTTGCAGAGCATTTGCAAGGAAAAGGGATTGGGAAGAAGCTATTAAGGCATGCCGTAGAAACTGCTAAAGGATATGGTATGTCAAAACTTGAAATTGGTACAGGCAATTCTAGTGTTTCACAACTTGCTTTATATCAAAAATGTGGATTTCGTATTTTTTCTATTGATTTTGATTACTTTTCGAAGCATTATGAAGAAGAGATTATTGAAAATGGCATTGTATGCCGTGATATGATTCGGCTTGCAATGGAATTGAATTAGAACGTATAACTTATTTAGGGGGAAGAGAAGATGGAAGTACATAAAGCAATTACAGCACATTCTCGTAAACAAAATGAAAGTGTAAAAGCATGTTTACAATTAGATGCGCAGCGTGAAGCAGCTATTGAAGCAGCCGTATCTCTTGCGTCAAATGGGAAAGAATTTTCGGTTGATGTCATTAATGTTGTAACAAAGCAAATTAATGATCTTGCAAAAAATGGTGTTACCTTACAGCGTAAATATGTTACAGAAGAAATGGTTATGGAGTATGTAAGTCGTTTACAAGAGAAAGAAGGTCGTTAAAGATGATAGTTACAGTCGAATGGTTACGTGAGCATATAGAAGATGAGAACGTCCGTGTAATCGATTGTCGTTTTGATTTAGCGAATCCTAATTGGGGTAGAGAAAAGTATGAAGAAGAACATATTCCTCATGCGTTATATTTTGATTTGAATTTAGATTTATCAAGTCCTATAGTAGAACATGGTGGCCGCCATCCGTTGCCAAGCATTGAAGAGTTTGCAGACAAGCTTTCGGAGGTTGGTATTGATGAACATACGACAGTAATTGCGTATGACAGTCAAGCTGGTGCAAATGCTGCTCGTTTATGGTGGTTATGTAACTATGTAGGACATGAGAAAGTATATATATTAGATGGTGGTTTCCCGGTTTGGAAAGAGAATGGACTACTGACAACAACGGAAATTCCTGTTGTTATACGAAAAACATTCAAAACAAACATACAAGATCATATGCTTGTATCGATGGAAACAGTAAGAGAGAATATCCAGGCAGGTGCAGATGTTACGTTAATTGATTCAAGAGAGCCGAAACGTTATGCTGGTGTAGAGGAACTTGTCGATTATAAAGCAGGACATATTCCGACAGCAGCAAACTATTTTTGGAAGGATGGAATGTTGCAATCAGGACAATTTAAGAATGAAGCTGAGCAACAAGAACGATTCCAAAATCTGTCGAAAGATAAGGAAACCATTGTATATTGTGGTTCTGGTGTTACGGCATGTCCAAATATCATTACGTTAAAATTGGCTGGATTCCAAAATGTTAAATTGTATGCAGGTAGCTGGAGTGATTGGATTTCTTATCCAGAAAATCAAATTGCAAAAGAAGAAGATTAATCACTTGCATGCAAAAATAATTTGTATTAAAATAAGGTCACAAGCAAGAGATTGCTCGAAAAACTTTGTATTTTACACATTGGAAACAATGTGATAATATAACGACAAGTAAATAATACATCCTGCGGTGTACGTAACTTATTTATGTCTAAAACCGATGTTAGTTATACGGAAGCTCAATATTTAGCGACCATCATCAAGCCTTCCTTGTGGAGGAAGATGTACGGTAACTGTGAGGGCATCCACCTGCGAGTAGCGGGTTTTTGGACATTTACGAGGAGCGGCACGTGCGGGGGTCTTATTTCAACTAACCTTATATAAAATTCCTACGGTGTACGTAGCTTATGCATGTCTTAAACCAATAAGTTTAATATGGAAGTTCAATATTTAAATGTAGCTAACATGCCATCTTTTTAAGAAGGAAGTTACAAACATTTGTGAGAGCATCCACCTGTGAGAGCAGGTTTATGGACATCTAGAGAGAACGGCATATGTGGGGCTATATAAAAACCTTACGTTTTATACGTAAGGTTTTTTTTGTTGCATAGATATATCAATATTATCTTGATTCACCTGTGAAGTTTCCGTAATAAATGTAGCACTTTCTGTCTTCATCAATCTCTCTTGAATCCAAGGAGAATTCCATAGACATGCCGTCTCGCTGAATATATATAATATCTGAATGAAGAGATGGTAAAATTTCTTCGTAGTTCCATACATCTTGACTATCTACTAAGCTTGAACTCGTTTCACTTAGTTCTCTAATTTCAAAACCGATGTGGGAGTATGTAGGGTCTGAAGGGTCATTGGCGAAAACTTCTTTTTGAATATAAATAACTGCTGTTCCGTCTGGATCAACCGAAGTTGCAGTAACAACATAAGTATTTTTCTCTTTAATAAAATATTCACAAGTCATGCGTGCGATAATTTCAGAATTAGAAATATTGGCGTAGTTCCATAAAGCAGGATACCCTTTCGTTTCATCATTAAGTCGATATTCTAAGCGCATTTTATCCGATACGATAAACTTAACTAAATCTATATAATTCAATCAAATTTACACAAGTTAGTGCTTCATCGTGTTCTCGCAACCCCGAAGGGACGAGGGGTTGCGAGAACACGAGGCAGTATCGTTACCTCCTATTATCAAGCATTTATTTTACCCATCTTGATAAATTTATCGAAGCATTTACATCCCTATCGTGATGGCTATTGCATGGAACACAACGCCACTCACGAATCTTTAAACTCCACTGTCCTTCTGGTTGAACTGAATGGTCGTATTTAACTCCGCAACATGAGCAAATCTTGCTTGAAGCGAACCATTTATCAGCTTTTACATACTCAATGCCATACTTCTCGTACTTGTATGACAAACATTGAAAGAAGAAGTTTAATTTTTGAAAGGAAAGTGCCTTCGATAGTTTTTTGTTTTTTAACAGGTTTGAGATAGATAAGTCTTCCACAACAATCCTCATTGGTTTGGTTTTCACCAATGTAGCTGTTGCTTGATGGATATGGTTATTTCGGATATTCGTAATTTTCCTAGATAACCGCAGGTGCTCAGCTTTCGCTTTTTCATATCCGGCAGACTGAATTTTTACCCCATTTTTAAATCTCCTAGACATATCTCTTTGTGCTGACTTTTTCCTTTTCAAAAGTTTTTAAACCTTAGCATCTTTGTTTATATTTCGTTCTTTCATACCATTAGAAGCTACAAAAAGCTCTTTTAAACCAACATCCACACCAATCGACTCATCGGTTAGTTCTTGGAATTCAAAGGATTCTTCAAACCCTACACTAATCCACCAGTGACGACCATCAAAGGTAACTCTTGGATTTGATGTTTTTTTGTTCCTTGGTAGTTGTTGGCTTGTTTTCACTTCTCCAATAGACTGAATATGAACTACTTTTTTTCCTATAATCAGTCTTTCATAATTGGCATAAAATCCCTGGGTTAAATCTTTTTTAGATTTATAAGAAGTGTGAAAACCATTTTTGTACTTTTTGAACGAATTTTTCCTCGCCGTATCAAAATCTTTTGAAGCCTGTTTAGGAACTTGTGCGTTGATGTCATTTAACCACTCATATCTCTTTCGCTTCTTGATCTTTGTAAATCGTTTCTGTAAAGCTAACTGTGAAACAGATTTTCCAAATAGCTTATAGTATCTATCACTCATTCTTTTACAATAGTTATAAGCGAATCTTGCAGCGCCAGCATGGTTTCTAAGCACTTTTTCTTGTTCAGGCGTTGGAATTAGTCTGACTTTCTTCGCCAATATCATTAGAAGCCTACTCCTTTACTGTGCGATTATTCGGACACTCACCTTTTAGATAATGAAAGATGGATTCCTCTGAATAGTAGCGTGTTCCACCAGCATTCTCGTAAGACCACTCGGATGCAAACCTGTTAATTCTGATACTTGACTAACTCGTAAAAATTTCATTATTATTCTTACCTCATTGAACCTACAATGGCACGTATGTTCGATGTATTCAATGAGGTTTGATAGATTTAATTAAATTTATCTCGTTCAACTAAGGGCGCAATTCCTTAGCCAGTTCTCTTATGAACTTCTCATGTTTTCACATGAGCGCAGACTATATGTTTATCTCTTTAGAGATAGAGGATTTTTCCAGCACCATAGGCTTGTGATGTACTCTCGTCAGTTATACGAGATAGTCGTTGAACGTTCATCTTATCACTTTTGACTTAGATGATTCGAGGCGGAAGACCCATTGTTCTAATGTTTAGGATTTAACCTTGCATCATCTGATTGATTTTTTCTGCTTTCGCGACATTCACGCTCGCTATTTCTAGCCACGTTGTAGTTCAATCAGCTTTAGGGATTGCCCGCAGTTAACCCTCACTACTAGCCAATCACTTGACTAGCAGGGCTTACTGATATATTTAATTAACATTGGTTATAATCGGTTAAATAAATCGTAACAGTTAGTTACCCTCTTCTTCCTTTTTCTTCTACTTTATCATGCCATCCTATATAATAGGAATAGAATTTAAAAAGGGGAGTGCGAAGGTGACAAAAACGAAATGGCTAGTAGGTGGTGTCGTCACGTCTTTAATGACGGGCACCTTATTTGGCTGCGCACAAGATCTTCCCCCAAAACCGAATGATAATAGTTGTTCAGATTGGGATTGGGATGATGAACTTGGGGTATGGCAGTGTGATGATAGTAGTTCAGGTTATCGTGGACATTACTTCTATGGTGGGAGATACTATCAAAATAAATCCACTTTTAAAAATTCATCGGCGTTTAAATCGTATCAATCGTCTGCGGAATTTAAAGGTGGAATTGGAAGCGGTTCAAAGGGAGGATTTGGGGGCTAAAATATGTCGCAATACAAAAGAAAGCGAAATGAGTTTTATTCGAAATATCCGAATTTTTGGGCGGATTTATATGAAGGTGAATATAGTTTGTTTCATATGTTTCCAATAACGTTTCGCACTATGAAACAAATACAAATAGCGACTGAACGAATGGGGAAAATATTTTTTAAAACTGCTAGACTTCTGCGCAATTTATGTGACGAACAGCTTCTTGAACTTGGATTTCCACCTGCAAGTTTACCTTTTATTAGAATGAAAGAATTGTATCCTGAATCTATCATTTCAAGATTTGATTTTGTCTTAACTGATGATAATCAAATTAAAATGCTTGAATTTAATAGTGATACACCAACTTTTATTATGGAATGCTTTCAAATGAATGGAAAGGTTTGTGAAGAATTCGGTTACGATGATCCAAATATAAATCAAGAGCGGTTACTATCTTCTGGTATTACGAAAGCTGTAATGGAGGCTGTAAAGGGAATAGATAATCCAAATGTCGTTTTTACAGCACATCATGAACATATAGAGGATTGGAATACGACTATGTATTTGAGTCAGCTATGTCATGTTGAAAATAAAGTGATTCCAATGTCAGAACTTAGAATTACAAAGGATGCATTAGTAGATAATGACGGTGTGAAAATTGATGTGTTGTACCGCCAAACGTATCCGATAGAAGATTTGATTGAGGATCAAGATCCTGAAACTGGAGATTTTGTAGGTGTCGAACTTTTACAACTTGTAAAAGACGGAAATCTCTTTATTATAAATCCTTTGTCTGCCTTTTTACTTCAACCAAAATCAATTCAGTGTCTTATTTGGGGATTAGCAGAAGAAGGGGCTTTTTATACAAATGAGGAACAACAGTGGATTAAAGAATATATGTTACCTACATATTTAGAACCAGATTTGTTTTTAGGAAAAGGTTCTTTCGTTCAAAAACCTTCGTTTGGTAGGGAAGGTGACACAATTACAATTCGCGATAAAGACACGAACATTATGATTCGAAATGCACATGAAACATATAAAACGTCATTGCCGATATTTCAAAAGTATATAGAGCTTCCAGTTGTATGTTTGGAAACTGAAAAAGGAGTGGAGAAACTATCGTATGTGTTTGGGGCGTTTTTAATTGCTGGAAAAGCGAGCAGTATCGGTATACGTGCTGGGGAAAAGATTACAGGAAATGAATCTTATTATTTACCAGTAGGTATTAAGAAGGGGGAAAATAAATGATTAATTTTTTACTATATTTAGCAGTATCACTCGCACTTTTATGTATAGGTTTGTTCCTTATGGAAGTGACAACGAAAGTGAAAGAATTTAAGTTAATGGCTCAGGGTAACAAAGCGGTCAGTTATGTACTTGGAGGAAGGGTACTCGGGCTAGCTATCGTTTTATATTCAACGGCCGCTAATTCCATTTCACTTTTGGATATGGTTTCGTGGGGAGCGGTTGGTATTTTGGCCCAAATTATTGTTTATTATTTAGCTGAGTGGCTTACACCACGCTTTAATATAAATAAAAGCCTTGAAGAAGATAATCAAGCAGTCGGCCTGTTTCTTATGTTTTTATCACTTTCAATTGGTATTGTAATTGCTGGTTGTGTAACTTACTAAAAACTTACGTTTTATACGTAAGTTTTTTTCGTTCGCTAACTTGTACTGTATATGAGAAAATAGGCTAACAACAGAGAGGGCTTTTCTGTAATAAGGAAAAGTTTCCATACAAAGTGTTGACATCTATTTTAAATAAGAGTAACATTTTCTATGTAATTAAAATAAGTCTCTGTTAGGTGAGGCTCCTGTATAGAGAAATGCTACTGCCCAAAAATGTCGAGAGACGCCAATGGGTCAACAGGAATGATCGAATTAAGGTTTTTCTTAACGTAGCTGGTAATGAACCTATGCTATACAGTGCTAAAACTCGGCGAGGGAGAGGTCCGTAGATTTCTAATTATATTAGGAATCGTTTATTTGTGTATGCAATGACCTTTGCTCTCTTATGAGTAAGGGTCTTTTTTGTTACCAATCTATGAGTCATTTCATAGTATAAACTATAAAAATAAACGAGGAGGTGAGGAGCATGTCAAATTCTGACTCGGTTCCGTTACCCATATACTTCAAATCAAAAATATATGATGTAGGCAGGAAACGACTTGTTCCTCCCTCTATATTTATCATAATGTAGCGTTTATATACATAATGAAGCGCTAGACACTTTCACGGTAAAGTGGATAAATTGAGAAACAAAGCGTTTCTTCCTATGTTGTAAAGGAGGAGACGATAATATGTTATATGTAAACAAAACTGTGGGTAACACGTCATATAAACAAAGTAAAAAATCAATGAAAGAACAAACAATGCTTCAAAAAAATAAAGATTTATTAATTGAAATTGCAACAAGAGATGTAAAATCTGTATTTGCGTATTTTAAAACAACAAGAGACGGATTATCTATGAAAGAGGCGCAAAAACGTATTCAAGTATACGGTCGAAATGAATTAACTTCAAAAAGAGCGCGTATTGCAGAAGTAATAATGAAGTTAAGTGGAATGATTCCAGGTTTTTCAAAACAACATGTGCGTGATCAATTGCAATGTGAAACAATTACTGTGTCTAGAGTAGAATGTGCTAGTAGTACAGGGCTAAATAACGAACTGAAAATGATGAAGTTACCAGTACAAGAACTTGTACCAGGAGATATGATTTTTCTTTCAGAAGGTGATATAGTACCGGCAGATGTACGTATCATTTATGCAAATGATTTATTAGTAAATGAATCTGTATTGACAGGGAACGATGCAAATGTTGAGAAATTTGAAAGTTGCTACCACCTTGAACGTAAAAGATTTATTCCATTAAAACGGATGAAAGACTATAATCCACTTGAACTTGAAAATGTATGTTTTAAAGGTACTAATATTATTGGTGGAAATGCAAAGGCTGTAGTTGTTTCAACAGGTAAAAATACGTATTCAGGAATACTTCATACTTGTTGCAGTAGAACGTCTTAATGTGTTAATGATGCTAAATATATAAAAACAATGTATAATAGACAAAGTTGAAAAAACGTAGAATGGTAATCTATTTATATAACCTTACGTGATAACGTGGGGTTATTATTTTTTGTTAGTAGGAGAGGAATTATGAAAAAAGTATTATTAGTTGATGGTATGGCACTATTATTTCGTGCTTTTTACGCAACAAGTGTCTACGGACAATTTATGAAACGACAAGATGGTACCCCGACGAACGGGATTCATGGTTATATGAAGCATTTATTAACAGCAACACAAGCAATCGAACCAACGCACATTGTAACGTGCTGGGATATGGGAAGTACGACATTTAGAACGGAATCTTT
Source organism: Bacillus cereus group sp. BceL062 (assembly GCF_051780025.1). Classification (NCBI taxonomy): domain Bacteria; kingdom Bacillati; phylum Bacillota; class Bacilli; order Caryophanales; family Bacillaceae; genus Bacillus; species Bacillus cereus group sp. BceL062. Next base: position 177,661 of record NZ_JBPWGY010000004.1, read on the forward strand.
CTCGAATTATAAAGCAAATCGTGCAGCACCGCCAGAAGAATTAATTCCGCAATTTGATTTAGTGCAAGAAATGACTGCGAAATTATCTATGCCTGTAATAGGCATGAAAGGTTATGAAGCGGATGATTGTATTGGTACGCTTGCAAAACAATATTGCAATGAGGCAGAAGTTTATGTTTTGACAGGTGATACAGATTTACTTCAACTTGTTGATACGAATGTTACAGTTATGCTTCTTCGTAAAGGAATTGGAAATTACGAGTATTACACACCGGAAAAAATCATGGAAGAGAAAGGTGTAGAACCTTGGCAAATTGTCCATGCGAAAGCTTTCATGGGAGATACGAGTGATAACTATCCAGGCGTAAAAGGTATTGGTGAAAAAACAGCGTATAAGCTTATTCAAGAATACGGCACAGTATCGGCAGTACTAGAAAATATAGCATCATTAACGAAAGCGCAGCGTACAAAAATTGAAAGTGATTTAGAGAATTTAAATATCTCTTTACAATTAGCGCAAATTCATTGTGAAGTTCCAATTTCGTGTTCGTTAGAAGAAGGGTTACACACAATGGACGAAGAAAAACTACGCTTTGTATGTAACGAAATGAATTGGGGAAGACCTGAAATATTAATAAACATGTTATAAATACTAGAAAGACCGATTTAGAATGAATCGGTCTTTCTTTTTTTGTTCACAAAGTTGTCAGAAAATAAACGGAATTTTCATGTGAAGTTCAAATGGATTTCACAACAATCAATTATTATAAGTCTACACAGATAAATCCTTATCCCGCATTAACGGGCGGTGGGACTTCTATATCAATATTATCGCTGAATAAAGAGTGATGATGGAAGAGTAACTCCCTGTAAAGACCCGATTGATGTAGGCTAATAATTAGTGAGGGTACATCCTTTCATTGATTAAAGTTTCAAGTTATCTTTTATATAAACCATCCCCCAAGGAGGAAAATAAACATGCGAAAAAAAGTGAGAAAATCCTTTAAACAATTATTAATAGAAAATAAACAATCCCTACTAACTAATAAAGAGAATATGAAAGAAATTGAAGAACGGATTGAGAAACGACATGTAGCATATAGTGCTGCTAGCAATTGATAAATTTGTTTATGAAAAAAGCTTGTAGGTTGGATATTATCCGAACTACAAGCTTTTTCTTTTTGATTAACGCCACCAAACCCAAGTCCAAAAGTAATTTCGTATATTTCGAGGAGTAATGCGTATGAAACGTTCACCGTCAAAGAAACAATTAAAATTTGGTAGTGTTTCATCTGGATTTTCTGGAATAAAGGTGACGATGTTTTCGTTACTTGTAACGGTTACTGTAATTGGTGGATCGGTAGGCGAGACTTGAAGTTGTAAAGAAACGTTTGCTGTGTTTTTAAATTCATTATGAATAGGTGGACTTATCACTTGTACTGTGAATAACACGATAATTGTTTCGTTCGGTTCCAAATTAGTAGCGACTAGGAAACCGATATTCGGGTTCGCTAATGGCGAGCGTTCCCCATTAATGAAGACAGTGCCGTTTATAAATTGTAAACCTGCTGGAATGGTGTCTTGTAACGAGATATTTGAAAGTGAAATCTCGGAAGTATTCGTAATACGCACCGTGTAATCAAAATATTGATTTAAATAAGCTGAGCTGACGGAAGCGTTTTTCGTGACTGTCGCAGTAATAAATTGAACAGGTATACGAACAATATTCGAATTAACAATGAAAGTAATAATCGGATCCTGTGGTGTTAATTGAAAAGCGGCTGTAACGGTTGCAAAATTGATAATCGTACTGTTTGAAGGAATAGAAGTTACGAGAACTTGAAATGTTATAGTTGCTACTGCATCTGCAGATAAAGAACCAATATTAATACCAGTGTCTGGACGAACATTTTGAACCGGAGCACCGTTAATTGTTACGCTGTTTTCTATAAATGTTGTACCAGCTGGAATACTGTCTATAACAGAAGTACTGATTGTCGGGATTGGGGAGTGATTAAATACCGCTAATGTGAATGTAATGATATCTCCTATAACGGCGATAGATTTGTCTGCTGTTTTTTCAATGCGAACCATCGGATCAATGACTGTCGTTGTAACGGTATTTGTTTGTTTTGTAATTGTAATAGGTGGTTTTGTTGGATCGATGATAACGGTATAGGAAACAGAAGCATTATTATTAATTGTAGATTGAAGAGTAGAAGAAGATATTGTCACTTGGAACGTAATAATAACAGATTCATTAGGAGCAAGATTTCCTAATGTAATACCATTTTCAGGATTCTCATTAGGCTGATTGATTCCGTTAATCGTAACACTACCAGCAACAAAAGTCGTATCTATTGGTAAGGTGTCTCTGGCAAGAAGGTCTTCAATCGTTACATTACCGCTATTCGTAATCGTAATTGTATACGTTAAAGTTTGACCAGGTAAGGCATTTGTTACATCAACAGATTTTATGGCAATGACATTATCATTTTGGACAGTAGTTGTGACGGTATTTGTTGTAGTCGTATTTGTAACAGGGACGTTATTTGGGTTGACTATATAGTTAAAAGTAGTAATTGCGTTGTTGTTTAGTTCGTTTGGTGTTGGAATAGAAGTCACAGTTACTTGGAATGAAACGATAGCATTTCCACCTACCATTATAGTGCCAATTGGTATGCCGCTTACTGGATTCACTCCTGGAAGAGTTTCTCCGTTTACAATGACGCTATTTTCAATAAACGTAGTACCTTGAGGAATAATATCTTGAATAACTACATCATTTGCTGCAACATTACCAGTTTGATTTAGGATAATCGTATACGTTAACGTATCACCGACCGTTGCAAATGCAAGGTCAACAGCTTTATTACTATTCAAATTCGCGTGATTAATTTCTGTTGCGGCAGCTGATGAAATAATAGTTTCGGTAATAGGTGGTCGATCTGGTACCGTGTATTCATATTCAATTGTACTCGTGTTAGAGATTGGATTTGTTTGCGGAATCGAAGTAACCCGTACTTGGAATAGAACAGTTGCTGTCGTATTAGGCGGAATGTTATCAATTTGTATACCGTTAAGTGGATTATCATTTGGACGAGCGTTGCCATTCACAATAACACTATTCTCTATAAAGCTCGTATTTGCTGGGATGATATCTGTAACAATAATGTTTTCCACTTGTATATTCCCATTGTTGGTGATGGAAATGGTGTAAGGGATAATAGTTTGTAAGTCAGCATATTGGATAGGTGTTGTTTTTGTCGCAATTACATTAGCAGAAATAACTTCAGTGAAGGTAATATTGCTAGTCGATATTTGTTCCTCCACGTTTATTGTATAACGAGAAGTTGATTGATTTTGAATATGACCGCTAGCTGGGAGAGCTACGACGGTAACAGAAAATGTGACAGGGATAGAAATATTAGGAGCAATCGTTCCTACAAGTATACCTGCACCTGGATTGGCGTTAAGCTGAGGAATGTTATTTACTAAAACGCTACCGTCAATAAAAGTTGTTCCATCAGGTATATTGTCTGTAAATACAACAGCAGTGGCATCCGTATTCTCTGTATTCGTTAAAGTTGTTGTATAAGTTAAAATGTCACCAATTGTTACAGAGGTTAAATCAACGGTTTTAAGTGAAACGATATCAGCATCATTAATTTGAACGAAAGTAGTATTGGAAGTAGTAGATTTTTGAATTGGTGCAAAGTCAGGATTGAAAATAAAGTCGTAGACGATGTTTGCAGTATTAGGTGCTGGATTTACAACAGGTAAATTCGTAACGGAAACTTGGAATATTATTGTAGCTATTTGACCTGCTGCGACATTAGGAATGGAAAAGCCTATATTCGGATCTGCTGCAGGAAGTACAGTATTGTTAACTATTACACTTCCTGGAATAAATACTGTTCCATCCGCTATAATATCTGTAAAAAAGATGGAGTTAGTTGTAGTCGATCCATTATTTTGAATGAATACTGTATATTCAATGGTTTCATCAATGTTAGCTAATACAGTATTAGCGGATTTTGTAGCAATAAGAATAGCATCAATAAATTGTATATTTGTAGCATTGGAAGAGGTCGTTTCTGAAATTGGCGGTGCGCTTGGGTCTGGGCGATACTCATAATGAATGACGGCGATATTATTAATATTATTTTGTGGCGGTATAGAGACTACGCTTACTTGGAAAGTAACGATAATTGTATTATTTGGAAGAATTATATCGATATTGATACCGGTAATTGGATTTTCGTTAGGTCTAGGTACGCCATCTACAAGAATGCTATTTGGAACGAATGTGGTGCCGGCAGCAATTGCGTCAATTAGGAGAGTATTTGTAATAGGTATTGTACCAGCGTTTGTAACTGCGACTGTATATGTGATGATTTGACCGATGCGTGTAATAGATCTGTTAGCAGATTTAATTGCACTAACATTTGCCGTCCGCACTTCAGTATTTACTGCATTTGATAACGACCTACGCTGAATAATTGGAGAACTAGGATCAATTTGGTATTCATACGAAGTGTCTGAAATATTAATGACTGTATTGCCCTCTGGTATATTTGTAAGTTGTACTTGGAATGAAATAGTGACTGTTTCATTTGGTTGTACCGTGCCGAGAGTTACTCCATTTTCAGGATTAGCGCCAGGCTGAATTACATTATTTATTGCTAAGCTATCTTCAATGAATAAAGTACCTTCTGGAATGTTATCAATGAACAAGGTATTGTTAGCTGGAACGGTTCCTATATTTTGTAGTGTATTTGTGTAGGTAATAATTTGCCCGATTGATACGAAAGTTACATCCGCGCTTTTAACAGAAATAATATTTGCATTTTGAAGCGATGTTGTAATGATGTTAGAATTTGCAGAGCGATTTACTGGTGGGGCTGTAGGAATACTTACATATTGATAAGTTGCTGAAGATTGATTTACAATTTCGGTTTCAGTAGGTGGATTATTTGTTTGCACTTGAAATAGTATCGTTTTGGAACTGTTTGCTGGAATTGTTCCGATCGGTATTCCGTTTTCAGGATTTACACCTGGCTGAAGGACACCGTTAATTGTGACACTATCGGGAACGAATGTAGTCCCAGCTGGAATAGAATCTGTGAAATTAATATTTATTGCGTCAACATTACCGATATTTTTCACTTCAGAAATATAAAGTATAGTTCCACCAATATCTACAGTTGTTGGATTGGATGTTTTTGTAATTGTCAATTGTGCTTGCACGAAATTTGTAATGACGATATTACTAGTAGATGTTTCAGTAATAGGTGGTTGCCCTGGGTCTGGTTGAATTGTATATGTTGTATTGGATTGATTTGTAATCGATTCTTGCGAGAATGAATCGTTAATAAGAATTTGGAACGAAATAAGGTGAGTAGCGTTTGCTGCTAAGGTAGGTAAAGTAACACCTACATTTGGATTGGCATCAAGTATAGTTGTTCCGTTAAGTGTAAAACTATTTTCTACGAATGTAGTATCTTGGGGGATCGTATCTGAAAATATGAGATTCGTAGCTGGAATATTTCCGGTATTTTCTAGTGTTATTGTGTAAGTCAAAATATCACCTGTTGTTGCTTGTTGTGCATTGACTGCTTTTAAAGAAAGGATAGTCGCATCCGAAATTTGTGTGAAAGCAGGATTAGACGTAATGGTTCGAGAGATGATAGGAGTAGTTGGATCGGCGATAAAAGTATAGTCAATACGGGCTGTATTAGAAATTGGGTTCACGCTTGGAATAGATTGAACGATAACTTGGAATGTTACAGTGACGATTTCTGACGGTGTGATGGAGTTTAATGGTATTCCTACATTAGGATCAGCATCTGGAACGGAAACGCTATTAATAGTTACGCTATTCGGAATAAAGGCAGTTCCTTCGGGGACCAAATCTGTTAAAGTAACTGTATTTGCAGTAGTATTTCCGTTATTTTGAACGACTACTGTGTAAGTGATTGTACCGTCAGTAGATTGTACGAGAGAATCTGTACTTTTAATTACGGATAACGATGCATCAACAACAGCTGTATTAACCGTATTAGACGAGGATGTTGCTGTAACGGGAGGTTGACTTGGATCGACAATATACGTGTAACTTGTAAGTGCTTGATTGATAATCGCTCCTTGCGGTGGAATAGAACTTGCAAGAAATTGGAACGTAATAGTAGCGGAATCACCTGGTGCGATAATACCAACTGGAATACCGAGAGTTGGACTTGCATCTGGAAGTGAAATCCCGTTGAGCGTAACACTATTTGGAACAAATAATGCTCCTTCAGGAACTCCGTTAATGAGTAATACAGAGTTTGCAGGGAAGTTTCCAGTATTCGTTAATGTTGCTGTATACGTAATTATATCCCCGATAGATACAATTGAACGATTTGCTTGTAAAACAGTTGTAACAGTCGCGTTATTAATTTGTGTTGAAGCGCTATTAGAATTTATCGTGCCTGTAACAGGAGGAGAGGCCGGATCAACGATGAATGCGTATTGAATAGATGCTACGTTTGTAATCGGATTTGAAGGTGGAGTTGATGTAACTATGACTTGGAAAGTAACGGTTAAGGAACTATCCGAGTTAACTGTTCCGATATTCACTCCGTTATTTGGATTTGCGCCTGGAATGGTATTTCCATTTACAGCAAAACTATTTTCAACAAAGGTTGTTCCTGTTGGAACTGGGTCTGAGAAATTTACATTCATAGCGTTTGTATTGCCGTTATTTTGAATCAAAACTGTATAAGTGATTGTATCTCCAATATTTGCAAAGGCTGTATTAGCAGTTTTTACAGCTGAAAGTATTGCTGAATTAATAGAAGTAACGAAGACATTCGTTTCTACATTGCCAGGCTGAGCTAATAATGCATTGCCTACGTTATATTGGAAGTTAACAAATCCTAAGTTTTGGAGTTCAGGTGTGAATGTTGTTGGATTACTTACGATTTGTACTTGGAATATGATTGTAACAGTTTGATTTGGATTGATTGTATTTATGCCAACACCGTCAATAATGGAAGCAGATGGTAATGGAGTGCCATCAACAACAACGGATCCTGCAACAAATTGTGTCCATGTCGGTAAAGGGTCTGAGAAAACAACGTTGTTAGCTGGAATATTTCCTGTGTTCGTAATAGTCGTTGTATACGTAATCGTATCACCAATCGTTGCAAATGCTTTATCTCCTATTTTCATAGTGTTTAAAATAGCACTTTCAATTTTTGTTGTAACACTATTGGAAGTAATGTTTTTTGAAACTGGAGGATTGGCTGGATTAACGATATGTTGAAAGCTAACGCTAGCTTGATTGGTAATAGGATTTATAGGCGGAATTTCATTGGCATTAATATGAAATGCTACAACGGCAGATTCGTTTGGCGCGATATCACCAATTGGAACGCCTGTAACGATATCCGCATTTGGGATGCTAGTTCCGTTAAGTGTAAAACTATTCGGTTCAAAGGAAGTTCCGTCTGGAATAAGGTCGATAAAAATAACATTCGTTGCACTAACATTTCCGCTATTTGTAATTGTAACGGTGTAGGTAATATCCTGCCCGATATCTACCGTAGATACATTTGAATTTTTTTGTGCAGTAAGGATAGCACTATTAATTTGTGTTGTCGTTGTATTAGATTGATTGGAAGTTGTAATAGCTGGCTGGCTAGGGTCAACGACGTAATGATATGTGGTAGAAGCAGAATTAGAAATGGGATTAAGTGTTGGAAGTGTAGTAACAGTTGCTTGGAATGTGACGATTGCCGCATTACTACCATTAATGGAGCCTATATTTACACCAGTGGATAAATCAGCGTTTGGAATGGTTTGCCCATTAACTGTGAAACTGTTTGGAACGAAACTTAAATTGCTATCAAGAATATCGATAATCGTTACATCAGTTGCAGCCACATTCCCTGTATTAGGAAGGTTAAGTGTAAACGTTATTATATTACCAATATCCGCAAAAGTAAGATTCGCTGTTTTTGTACTAATAATAGTCGCGTTGTTTATTTGAAGAAGCGTCGTGTTAGAATTAGCTGTACTTGAAACAGGAGGATTATTTGGATCAACAGTAAACTCATAATTAGTAGATGCTGTATTGGGTGTCGGATTACTAGGTGGAATACTGTTCACTGTAACTTGAAAAACAATACTATATATTTCATTTGGTGGAAGTGTTGCAAGTAATACACCTGTATTTGGGTTTGCATCAGGTTGTAAAATACCATCGACAGTTAATGTGTTAGGAACAAACGTGAGCCCACTTGGTAATACATCTGTGAATACAATATTCGTTGCATCCGTATTGCCTACATTCGAAATAGAAGTGGTATAAAAAGCAGTTTGCCCGATATCTGCAAAGGATACACTTTCATTTTTCGCCATGGATAATATGGCTTCTTTAATTTGCGTTGAAACAGGATTACTAATTGAAGTTTCTGCATCAGGTGGTGAGACTAATTGATACGATGTCGATGAGAAATTTACAATTGGGTTTTCGGTTGGTAATGAGATTACGTTTACTTGGAAGGAAACATTTACTGTAGTCCCGGCTGTTATAGGACCAATATTTACACCGTTCGATGGATTCGCACCACTTTGCGGAATTCCATTAATAGAAAATGTGTTTGCAATAAATGTAGTTCCGCTCGGTATTGTATCTGTGAAAATAACATTTTGTGCGGATGAGTTTCCGTTGTTTGTTAAAGTGACAGTATAGGTGAGTGTGTCTCCAATACGACTAAAGGACTTATCGACTTGTTTTAGTGAAAGAATGGTAGCTGTATTAATTGTAGTCAACGTTGTATTTGAAGTAACATTTCTTGAAACAATCGGTGCATTTGGATCAGCGATGAATGTGTACGAAGCAGTAGCGGAATTTGCAATAGGATTTTGAACTGGTGTAGAAGTAGCGGTCACTTGAAATGCTATAGATATTGAGCTGCTAGGAGCAATTGCTCCAATCGTAATACCTGTATTAGGATTAAGACCAATTTGCGTGATGCCATCTATTGTAACGCTATCAGTAATAAACGTTGTACCATTTGGTATAAGATCAGTGAAAGTGATATTAGTAGCACTTGTATTACCGGTATTTGTCAAAAGTGTCGTATAGGTGATGGTATCACCTAGTGTTACAAGTGTTTGATCTACAGATTTCACCATCGTTATCATAGCATCTAGTACAGGGTTTGTAGCAATATTCGTTGAAGTAGAAGTGGTAACAGGAGTCCCGTTTGGATCAACAATATAAGAATATAAAATGGTATCATTACCCATAATTGAACCTGAAGGTGGTACAGAAATAACATTTACTTGGAAAGTAACGGTTACGGTTTCACCAGAAGCGATATTGGTTATATTTACTCCAAGTGCTGGTTGCGCACCAGATTGCTGAATCCCATTTATTGTGACTGAGTTTGGTATAAAGGTAGTGTTAGCTGGAATTGCGCTCGTGAACGTTATATTCGTTGCTACCGTATTTCCTGTATTTGTAATAGTAGTTGTATACGTAATCGTATCTCCAACAGAAATGATAGATTTATCAGCACTTTTTTGGGTTGTTAATATCGCACTATTAATTGTTGTCGAAACAGCATTAGATATATTCGTTTGTGTTACGGCAGGTTGGCTAGGATCGACTACATGTGCAAATTGTACAGAACTAAAATTAGAAATTGGATTTATACTTGGAATGTTTGTAACAAGTACGTTGAGAGCAATAATGGCCGTTCCACTTGGGTTTATATTTCCAATCTGAATCCCGTTACCTGGATTTCCGATTTGCTGTGTACCAGAATCGTTTGTAAGAGTGCCAGATATGAATGTCGTTCCATCAGGTAAAGTATCCGTGAAAATTATATTTTGTGAAGTGACATTTCCAGGGTTACTTAATGTAATTGTATAAGAAATTGTATCGCCAATCGTAGCGAAAGTTTTATCTACAGATTTGATTGCCACAATTTCCCCAGAATTTATTTGTGTCGAAACAGAATTAGATGTCGTACTTCGTGAAACAAGTGGTAAATTAGGTCCTGTCATAAATTGATAATTAATGGAAGCGCCGTTGACAACCGGTGAGTTTGGTCCGCCTGGTCCAATTGTGAAAATTGGATTTGGAATGCTAACTACTTGCACACGGAAGGTAACGTTTATAAAATCTCCTGCAATAATATCCCCAATCGGTATCCCATTCGCTGGATTTACCCCAGGTAATAAAACTCCGCCTACTCGAACGCTATCTTCTATAAATACTGCGTTATTTGGAATCGGATCTGTAAAAATGATATTCGTAGCAGTTGTGTTTCCTATATTCTCTAATAAAACAGTATACGTTAAAAATGAATTTCCAGGTGCTACGTCAGAAAATAGTCGATCTACACTTTTCTTTGCTTGAATAATCGCTTCGTTAATTTGAACTAAAGTTGGATTACTTGTAGCTGTTTCTGTCACCGGCGGCTGGGTAGGATCAACAATGATTGAGTATGTTGTGCTAGATTGGTTCAACGTTGGGTTAGTAGCTGGAATTGAGCCAACGATAGCTTGAAAGCTAATTGTTGTCGTTCCTCCAACTGGAATTGAGTCTAAAGAAATCCCGCTATCTGGTCTAAATCCAAGTTGTGGGATGGTATTAATTTGTACGCTATCAGGAACGAATGAAAGTTCGGGTGGTAATATATCGATAAAAACAGGTGTGTTTGCGGTAGTATTTCCGCTATTGGTAAGGGTAGTTGTATACGTAATTGTATCTTCAACAGCAGCAAAAGCACTGCTTGCAGTTTTTGTTGCGATAACAGAAGCAGTATTTACTTGTGTAAAAGTTTTATTAGATTTAACTGTTCGTGAAACTGGCGGTTCATTTATATCTACAATAAAGCTATATTGAAGCGATGATTTGTTCGGGATTGGATTAGGGTTTGGAAGTGTTGTAATGTTTACTTGAAAACTGAGTGTAACAGATGCATTTGAATTCATGTTACCAATATTGATGCCATTTTGTGGATTTGCATTAGGAATGGTTGTTCCATTTATCGTAAAACTATTTGGAATAAAAGTTGTTCCATTTGGAATTAAATCTGTAAAAATAACATTGTTTGCGGTAGTATTACCGGAATTAGTAATGGTTGAAGTGAAAGTAAGTGTATCTCCAATAGTAGCAAATGTTGAATTGACAGTTTTGTTTATAGATAGAGTAGCATCAATAATTGGGGTAACCGTCGTATTTGTAATTGTGCTACCAACAGCAGGAGATTGGTTTGGATTCACGGTATATTCATAATTTACAAGAGCATTATTTGTTAATGTGCCACTAGGTGGTATCGCTAAAATTTGTGCTTGAAAAGTAATGAATACAGTATCTCCTGGCGAAATATCTGCCAAGTGAATACCAAGTGATGGATCTAATCCTGGTTGTGGAACATTATTGATAGTTACGGAGTTTTGGATAAATGAAGCTCCTGCGCCAAGCCCATCCGTTAAAACAGTCGCACTAGCAGGGGTATTACCTGTATTTGTTACTGCAATCGTATAGGTAACGATATCACCAATTGCAGCTGTTGGTGTATTCACAGACTTAGTAGCGACAATAGTAGCGTTATTAATTTGAGTTGTTATTACGTTACTTAACGCATTGGCGGATGCTGGAGGTAAGCTAGGATTTACGACATATTGGTACGCTGTATTACTTTGATTCGGGATTGGATTCGGATTCGGGATAGAATTTACTTGCACTTGGAACGAGATGATTGTATTTGTATTCGGGTTTATTGAATCAATTGCAATTCCGCTTGCTGGATTTACATTAGGGAGTGTCGTACCATTTACTGTTACACTATTTGGAATAAATGACGTCCCGCTTGGAATGACATCTGTAAATACTACATTTGATGCAAGTGTGTTCCCGCCATTCGTTAAGGTAGTCGTGTACGTAATAATATCATTTACGTTCGCAAACTGTTTATCTGCAGATTTTGCAGCGGTAATCGTTGCATTATTAATAGTTGTCTGTACAGTGTTAGAAGCAACCATCTGCATTACAACTGGTTTGGATGGATCGTACGTGTATTGGAATGTAGTGCTCGATTGATTCGTTATCGGATTTGTACTAGGAATAGTTGGTACAGAAACTTGGAATGAAACAGTACGTGATGAATTCGCTCCTATCGTACCAATTAGAATGCCATTAGCAGGGTTTGCATTAGCTATAGGGACACCGTTAATCGTTACAGTATTAGGAAGGAAGATGGTACCAGCTGGAATGATATCTGTAAACATTATGTTAGAAGCAGGGATATTCCCGTTATTCGTTAAAATAGTTGCATATAATATGACATCACCAACATCAGCAAAATTTGTGCTTGTTAGCTTCGTAGCAACAATATTAGCAGTATTAATTTGTGTAGTTACTATATTACTAGTAGCGTTTCTTACAACAGCAGGTAAATTTGGATCGGCGATAAAGCTATATTGAAGTGCAGCGCTGTTTTGAACTGGATTTGGTAAAGGTAAACTATTTGCACTAATTTGGAAGACAATTGTTGTAATACCACCTGCTGGAATAGTACCAACTTGAAGACCAACACTTGGATCCGCACCTAGCTGTAAAGCACCACCTATAAAAATACTATTTGGTACGAGAGTCGTACCAGGAGGAAGTATATCGGTAACAACTACACTATTCGCTGGAGTATTTCCAGGATTAGCTAAGGCAATTGTATATGTGATTGGTTGCCCAACATCTGCGATAGTTAAGTCTACATCTTTGAAAATAATTACATTTGCTACATTAATTTGTGTACTTACAGTGTTACTTAAAGATGTTTCTATAGTTGGTGGATCGCCCGGATTTAGAATAAAGCTATATTGTGTACTAGATGAATTTATTGTTGGATTTTGTGTTGGTAAAGAGGTGACAGTTACTTGATAAGAGACGGTAAGTGAGCCGTTAGCAGGAATGGCAGGTAACGGAACACCTATATTTGGATCTGCATTATTTTGAAGTACACCGTTAATAAGGAAAGTGTTTGGAATAAAGGTAGTGCCATCTGGATTTGTATCTACGAAAGTTGGACTATCAGCAGAAACACTTCCTGCATTTGTCAAAATAACGGTATAAGTTAATATATCCCCTACGGTAGCGAACTCTCGATCTACTGTTTTTGCTGAAATGACATTTGCATCGTTTACTTGAGTAAATGTAGTGGTTGAAGTTGTATTTTTACTTACAGGTGAAGCGTTTGGATCAACGATAAAGTTATAGGAAATGGAGGCACTATTCGAAATAGGATTTGGGTTTGGAATGCTAGTTATTAATACTTGGAATGAAGCTGTAATTGTAGCATTAGCATTGATGGTACCAATAGTGATGCTAGCTGGTGTTGCGCCCGGTTGAGAAACACCGTTAACTATAACACTGTTCGGTACAAAGGCAGTACCATTCGCAATTGAATCGGATAGTAATACATTATTCGCGGCAACATTTCCATCGTTTGTAAGAGAAAAGGTATAAGTTAATACATCTCCAACTTCGGCAAACGTTTGACTTACAGATTTATTAGCATGAAGGTTTGCTAGTCTAATTGTTGATGTAACAGAATTAGAATTTGCAGTTTTTGAAGTTGGTGGTAGGATTGGATTTACAGTGTAAATATAAGAGGCGAAAGCATTATTAATGATAGGGTTTTGTGCAGTAATGTTAATGACTGTTACTTGGAAGGATAAGGTGAAAGTAGCACCGCCAGGAATTGTGCCGATAGGTAAAGCAACGAGAGAATCTACATTTTGTAAAACGCCATTGAGCGTTACAGAACCTAATGTTAAAATCGTTCCATTTGGAAGTGGATCTGTTAGTTGAACGTTATTAGCCGCCGTATTTCCACTGTTTGTAATAAGGATTGTATAACTTATCGTTTCGCCAATTGTAGCAAATTGTTTGTTTGTTGATTTTGTTAATGTTAAATTCGCATTGTTAATTTGAGTGGAAACAAGATTAGAGGAAATATTTTTTGTAACGGGTGATTGGCTAGGGTTGACGGTGTACTGATAAGAAGCGCTTGATCCGTTAGATACGACATTTGATGCGGGTATTGCACTTACTACTACTTGAAATGAAACATTTTTGGTTGTGCCAGTTGGGATGGATCCTATATTCACACCGTTAGCCGGATTTGCTCCAACTTGTGTCGTGCCATCTATTGTTAAACTGTTTAGGACAAAAGTTGTTCCTGTAGGAATGACATCTGTAAAAATAACATTGTTCGCATTCGTATTACCTGTACCTGTAAAGGAAACGGTGTACGTTAGTGTATCACCAATATCTGCAAAATTTTTATCCACTGCTTTTGCCATAGTTACAGTAGCGTTATTCACTTGAGTAGATACGATATTGGTCGTATCAGTCCCACTTACTGCCGGTTGATTTGGTACAGGAATGTATTGATATGTTGTTGTACCACTATTTAATATTGGATTTGTTTGAGGGATAGAAGGAACGAATACTTGAAATGAAATAGTAGTAGTGGAATTTGCAGCAATCGATCCAATTGATATACCATTAGCCGGATTTGCTCCCGCTTGAGTAACCCCGTTAACAGTTACGCTCCCTGGAATGAAAGTAGTCCCGTTAGGAATCGGATCCGTATATATAACGTTCGTTGCAGCGATATTTCCTACATTAGCTAAGGCAATACTGTAAGTTAATGTTTCACCAATATCGGTAAAAAGTTTGTTAGCTGATTTTGTGCCATTAATATCTGCGAGGTTAATTTGTGTTCCTGCAGAGTTACTTGTTGCAAGACCGTTAAAAGTCGTTCCCCCGGCAATTGGTGTATATTGAAATGTAATATTCGCAGTGTTAGAAATCGGGTTTTGATTTGGAAGAGAAACGACAGTCGCTTGGAAAGTTACTGTACGAGAGGCACTATTGTTAATTGTTCCAAGAGATATACCAGCGGCAGGATTTGCATTAGTTTGTGGTACGTTATCTACCGTTACAGTGCCAGGTATAAAGGAAGTCCCATTAGGGAGACTATCTATAAAAATAACGTTATTGGCGGGAAGAAGTCCGGTGTTAGGGATAGTAACGGTATAAGTGAGAATATCTCCAATGGCAGCAACACTTTTATTCACAGTTTTTGTTGCTTGTATGTTAGGTGAATTTATATTAATTTGTAAACCGACTGTATTTAACATATATGCATCTCCGTTAGTAGTTAAACGGATTGCGGCGGAAACTTGTGAGTTTGTTAAATAAGAGGAAATATCGATGGAAGTAATATCCCAACCTTGCCTTCCTGCGGAGATATTTGTACTTGTAGAAGCGCTTTGATTTCGCGTTCCAAATGTCCCCGTTGTATCTAAGTTCCCTGCGGCATTATTAATTTGAGAACCGAAGAAATTATTTATAGCATTGTTTGGTCCAGATAAAG
The DNA here is from genome assembly GCF_051780025.1 of Bacillus cereus group sp. BceL062. Taxonomy (NCBI): domain Bacteria; kingdom Bacillati; phylum Bacillota; class Bacilli; order Caryophanales; family Bacillaceae; genus Bacillus; species Bacillus cereus group sp. BceL062. The sequence goes on from NZ_JBPWGY010000004.1 coordinate 193,107, forward strand.
CATTTAATGAACTGAAATTTGGTCCGAATAAAGCTTGATCCCCGGTTAAATCAGCATCTCCTTCGGTAGAGCTTAAAAATAACCTCCCGCTTACAGGTCCTCCTGAAGGTGTTAAAAATCCTGAAACAGAAACATCGGCACTACCAGTTTCTGCAGAAACACGGTTACCAGCTACGTAAATGGTTAAGTTTCTTGCAGGTAATGTCCCATTTTGATAAGCGACGATAAGCGTCCATCCAGCCGAATTGATTGTTCCATTAGAAGCATCTATAGGATCTACAAGTCCAGGGACAGAACCTGTTGTATAAGATCCAGATCCAGCGGCTTGAACGAGTGACGTTACATCTGCTGATCGTGTATAAAATCCAAATGTGACAGATCCAGAAACGAAAGTTTGATTTGAAGCTGTAACAGCTGAAGGAGTAATGGAGTGTGTTGACACAGGTGTTGTGAAAGAAACTGGATTTCCCAATACACTCGTAATGTTTTGATCACGAGATAAATAGTTTCCACCCCAAACGAGTTCTGCGTAAAGAATCGTACTGCCAGCAGGGATATTTAAAATAGCGGTAGAACTATTTTGTGTATAGTTTAACGTTGTACCAGCAGGAAAAGTAGTTACTTGTAAAGCAGTATTCGTAGTTGCGAATGCACCAATTGCCCCGATTGTACCAGCACGGTTTTGGTTACTAATTTTACTTAAGCCTAAAGTGTTTCCTGTAATAGCGAGTGCGCCGTTAGTGGTGGTAGAAAATCGATTCGTAATGGGCATGTTGTCACCTCATTTACAATATAGTCTTGGTCAAAATAGGATATGTGTGTGACAAATAAAGGGAAACATGTACAAGTTGATTTAGTAATAATGATTTAAATGTCTAGATAAGGAGATGGAGAATGATTGAATTGGAAATGAGAGTGGAGCGTATTAGAAAAGAAAAAATAGACGATATTGTTGCGTTATCTTCTTATATTGGTTGGGATTATAGCAGAGAAGAAATTGAGACGATTTTTAACGCAGGCATTGTATACGGTGTGTGGAATGAGAGAAAGAAACTTATTGCTAGCGCGGCAATAATATTATATGGGGAGAAAGTAGCGTCTATCGGAATGGTAATTGTACATCCAGATTATAAGGGAAGAGGAATTGGAAAGGCGATAACGCATTCATGCATGAATAGCGTATCAGCTCGAACACCAATTATGCTTATTGCAACGGATGAGGGGAAGCATTTATACGAAAAGCTAGGATTTAGGGTGGCAAGCTATGTTTCTAAATACATATGTAACTCGTACAATCCGAATCATAAATGTGCAAGAAATGAAGAATATATGATGGATTATGAAGAAGGTAATTTAGAAGAAATAATAAAAATAGATGAATATGCGTTCGGAACAAATAGAAAAGAGTTTTTAAAGAAAAGAATGATGCAAAGTGAACAGTGCACTGTTGTGAAGGATAAGGAACAAAATATAATAGGATATGGTTTGAGTATACAAACGCCGGAAAATAAAATATTAGGACCGGTAGTTGCTAAAAATGATGAGATGGCAATAAATATTGTTCATTATTTAGCAAAAGGGCATAATGGGAAATTAAGAATAGATGTACCAGAAGGAAAGAAAGATTTTATGAAAGAATTAGAGGTTACTGGTTTTAAAAAGGTGAATACACCACCAATTATGATGAAAAATAGTGATCAATTTTTGAAAAGAAATGGAGAACTATATAGTATTGCAGCACAAATTTTTGGGTAACAAAGAATCCTTCTGAATGAAGGATTCTTTGTTTATTAATCACGATATTGGTCGTGAGTTGGTTGGAAGAGATCTTCCTCGATATCTCTCACCATAGAAAAATGATCAACGTTATAATGACCGTGTAAAATTTTATTGTGATGACCAATAATTTGCTCTGCAGACAATATGTTAGAATCAGTTGTGGAATGACCGTTTTTAATTAATGTAACGTCAAATCCTTGTACAGTTGCTGTCCTAACAGCTGTGTCAATACAATGTTCAGTTTTACATCCACCTATCACAATATGATTAATTTTTTCTTCTTTTAAAAGTTCAAGTAAAGAAGTGCCATAGAATGAATTCGTTGCTGCTTTATTAATAAGGATTGCAGACTGAGGTACTTGAATTTGATTATGTACTTCAAATCCCACGCCGCTACCAGAAGCAACATCGATATCTCTTACGAAAACAATAAGGGCATTTGAATCAATTGCTTTCTGTACAGCTGTATTTAGTGTAGCTAATAACTCAGTTTTACGAAAAACTTCATTTTCTTGCTCATTTCCATCAATTAATTCTTGTTGAGCATCGATAATTAATAGTGCTTGTTTCATCGTGTCTCCCCTTTAATATGAAATAAGTTCCACTGTACATATTCCTTCAGATTGTTAGGAAATCCTCTATTGCAAGCGAAGTAAACAATTGATTTACAAAGTTGTCAAAGAAATTTCATTCTCATAGTGTGTAAAAACATGTATGATAGGAAGTGGAGAATTTTTGAGTAGGTGGGAATATCATGCAAACAGTAGAAGATTATCTTTCATTCTTACATACGAAAGGATTTAAATTATCAGAGGAAGCACAAGGGTTTATTATGTTCGGGCAAGGATATACTGGTGCATCTGATGGAATTGTGAACGCAGCAATAGAAGCGACAATTAAACATCAATTACAGTTTGATGGCAGTTATTTTGTTGCGTTATTAGAACGATTGAAAGAAGAAGAAATTACAGATAAAAAAAGCGCTAAGGCTTTTATGCGGAAGTTACAAGCGTAACTTCACGCGGCCTGCGCTTCTTTTTTTGTTTTGGAAGGTAGTTCAACAAAAATCATGCCTAGAAAAATACATAGACATCCGAAAATAGCAGACATAGAAAGTTGTTCGTTAGCAACGAGAACACCTGTTAATGCAGCAAAAACGGGCTCCATTGCGAAAATAATTGCTACTCTCGTTGGAGAAGTATGTTTCTGAGCCGATGTTTGAATGAAAAAAGCAATGGATGTCGCAAATAAGGAAGTTAGAAATAGGGCGAATAAAAAGGAATGATTCGTCCATAGCGATATTGAAAAAAAAATTTCCCAATCTTCATATAAAAAAGCGCAAATAGAAGAAAATATACCAACAGTTAATACTTGGGATGTGCTTAGTAATAAAGGTGATATTTTCTTAGAATAGAAACCGTTAATGAGAATATGGGCAGCGAATGCGATTGCGCAACCGAGAACAAGTATATCTCCTATATTTAATCGAAAAGAATCAGCAGCTGTTAATAAATATAAACCGGCTGTTGCCACAGTGATACCGAGTACGACGAAAATGGTAGCCTTTTGTTTTAAAAAGATAAAAGATAAGATTGGAACCATAACAATGCTTAGTCCTGTTAAGAAACCTGCTTTTGAAGAAGTTGTATAGAGTAAGCCGAATGTTTGTAATAAATAGCCAACGCATAAAAAGAATCCAACAATTAATCCGGCAAAACTACTCTGCTTTATATCTTGTTTCGAAGTTTTTTGTGAGAAAATCATTTGAACAAATAATAAAATAATTCCGGCGAATAAAAAGCGAAGGCCATTAAAAGTAAATGGACCAACGAAAGACATAGCATTTTGAACGACAACAAACGTAGCTCCCCAAATAAAAGAGACAAATAATAAAGCGAGAGGAGCAAGCCACTCTTTTTTCACACTCATACCCCCGTTAATTTTGTAAGATAGCTTTTCTAGCTAATTCATCAGCGACTTTATTTTGACTACTTGGAATCCATTTAATAAAAAAGAGATCGAAACTTTTTATGTACTGTAGTGCTTCCTCTAATAGTGGTGCAAACATTTTATTTTTTGCGTATTCTTTTTCAACAGCTCGCTCGACAAGTTGCGAATCTGTACGAAAAGAGACAATGTTATAATTATGCTCCGTGCAATACTTTAATGCTGCAAGTAAAGCATGATATTCCGCTTCATGATTGGACATTGTTCCAAGTGGTAATGATAATTGTACAGGTGGCTGTATGCCTTTAATAAATACTCCCGCACCAGAAGGACCAGGATTTCCTTTTGATGCACCATCAATATACACTTCAATCAAAATGAGAAACCTCCAAATTATAAGATTATCCCCTACTTAAATGTTTCTTTGAAGTAGGGGATAGAGTACTTATCCGATTGTGATGCTATAACGGCATGTAAATGTTTCGTTCGCTTGTAAAGATTGAATTCCTTTTTTTTCTTTGAAATCTTTTGCTGGATTTATTTCATCAGCGATTCCATACCAGGGTTCAATACATAAGAAAGGTGCGTTATCTCCTGGTGTCCATACGCCGACAAATGGAAATCCTGCAAATTCTACTTTTACAAATTTATTATGTTTATGAGAACGAATAGAAATTTCATTCGTATTCATATTTTCAAAAATAAGTGCATCATTTTTGAATAAATCGTATGTAAGTGGCAATTCATTCGTATTTTCAGCGATTAATTGTTTTTTACTTGAAAGATAAGGTCCTTCTAATACACTTGTTTCTAAGCGTTCAGAACCGTTAAATGATAGATGATAATCTGTAAATGATTCGCCGTCTAATAGTGGGAAGTTGAATCCAGGGTGCGCTCCGATTGAGAAGAACATCTCTTTTGAAGCAGGATTGTTTACTTCATATGTAACATGTATATTTTGTTCTTCTACCTCATAAGAAATGAGTAGTTCAAATTCGTAAGGATATTTTTTTAATGTTTCTTCATTACTAGTAACGATATAAGTGATTTTTGTTTCACTTTGTTCTTTTACAGAGAACGTAAGATCACGAGCGAAACCGTGTTGAGTTAAAGAATATGGTTTACCATCTACGTAGTATGTATTATCTACTAATCGGCCGACAATTGGGAATAAAATTGGTGCGCGACGTCCCCAATAAGTAGAATCACCTTGCCATAAATATTCTGTGTTATCTTCTTTTAAGCGAACGCTTTGCAATTCTGCACCTTTGTCAGAAATGGAAACGATCACTTTTTCATTTTGTATTGTTGCTGTCATGAAGTGAAACCTCCTAAATCTTTCATATGTTTCATTATACGTTGTCTAAAAGAAAAAAGGTAGTTGATGATAGGAATCTATTGACGAAAGAGTGTCTAATGCGTAAAATATAATCTTGTTGCTTAAAAAACGAATAACGTGGTTCGAAACCATCCCACGTAAAAAAACTAAGGAGATTTTGTCATGAATATAAGAACAATAGTCGGTAATGGTATTATAGCGGCATTATATATTGCTGTTTCTATGCTTATTCAGCCATTTGGCTTTACAGGTGTACAGTTTCGTATTTCAGAGATGTTTAATCATCTCGTTGTATTTAATAAGAAAGCAAGTTACGGAATTGTATTAGGTGTATTTTTAACGAATCTCTTTTTCTCACCTATGGTCGCTTATGATTTAGTATTTGGAGTAGGGCAATCTATTCTTGCATTAGTTGCAACGATTATTTCTATGCGATTCATTAAAGGTGTTTGGGCTCGTATGATTTTTAATACAGTTATCTTTACGATTACAATGTTTATGATTGCAATTGAACTTCATCTTGCATTTGATTTACCATTTATGTGGACTTGGTTAACATGTGCAGCAGGTGAATTCGTAGTAATGGCGATTGGTATGCCTGTAATGTACTGGATTAATAAGCGAGTACAATTTGAAAGATTTATGTAATAGATGAAAAAGCTATTCCTATAGGGATAGCTCTTTTTGTATGTGATTATATTGAATATAATACTGTGACTCTTGATAAAATATAATAAAATATAAATAAGAATTCTTATATAAGGGGAATTTAGCATGAAATATAAAATTCATTGGTTATATAAAACAAAACGCGGATTGCAGACGGAATTAACGACAGATTATATGAACATAGAGGAAGTACTTCAATTTGCGGAGGATTTTGAGAAAACAGGAAGAGCGAAAGAACTTTTATTTTACGATGAAATGGATGCAGAATGGTCATTAAAAGAAATGAAGAAGCTGAGTAAACAAGTGGAGGAAGAGATTCAAGAAATACATGTTTATTTTGATGGTGGGTATGATCTTCAGACGAAAGAAGCTGGAGTAGGTATATGTGTGTATTATAAAAAAGGAAATACAAACTACCGAATTCGCCGCAACGCATATATAGAAGGTATATATGATAATAATGAAGCCGAATATGCATCATTATTATACGGTATAAATATACTCGAAGAATTAGGGATTAAGTATGAAGCAGTTACGCTTCGTGGAGACTCTCAAGTTGTACTGCAGCAATTGGCTGGAGAATGGCCTTGCTATGATGAGCATTTAAATCATTACTTAGATCAAATTGAACGAAAGGCGAAGCAAATGAAATTAAAGCTTGTATGTGAGCCAATATCTAGAAAACAAAATAAAGAAGCACATCAATTAGCAACGCAAGCATTAGAAGGGACAGTCATTGATAGTCATAAAGAAATAACCGAATAGAGAGGTGCAAAGGTGGATAAAAAGCAACTCATTACAGAGGTAAATGACTTATTAGAAACGTATTGTGAAGGATGTTTTTTGCGAGAACATAATCGGAAAACGAATAGTAAATATTATGCCCATTCATTTTGTATTAGGCAATGTACAGTTGGAGAAACGTTGAAAAAATATGGAGAACAGTTGTCATAAAAAACATCCAGAGAAAACTCTCTGGATGTTTTTTTAGTGCTTCGCTTCATGTAATTGATGCTCGCACTTACTTAATTTCTTTTCCTCATTCATTAAAAATGGCTCATCTAAATCTGTTGCAACAGATTTCATAATCTCAAGTTGAGAGCGAGCTGCTTCTACTGCAGTAGTGGCATGCTCCAGTGTGTCTGGATCCATTGATATTGTTGCAGAACCTACCATTTTTTGTGCTGTTTCTACACGGAATTTCACTTCTTCAAAATCATTTACTTCTGAACCCATTGTAATTGCCTCCTTTGTGAATTGCGCATTTCACATAGTTTTCGCTCTGTAAAACGGAAATATACAAAGGAATAACAAAGGAGGTTACCAAGTAAGGTAACCTCCTGTCATATGTTGGATTAAAGTTTTACTACGTTAGCAGCTTGAGGTCCACGGTTTCCTTCAGTGATATCGAAAGATACTTCTTGACCTTCTTCTAAAGCTTTGTAGCCGTCACCTTGAATAGCAGAGAAATGTACGAATACATCGTCAGCGCCGTCCATTTCGATAAATCCAAAACCTTTTTCGTTGTTAAACCATTTTACTTTTCCTTGCATGTTACAATTCCTCCTAAAAACATTTGCTTTTTTCATTTAGTGAAATTCATTTGAAAAGATAATATAAACTAAAAATGCTATAATCTTGAATATTCTGCTAAATGATTAATTTAAATATACACGAATTGGTAGAAATTAGTCAAGTAAGCGATTTTATTTTTTTGTATTTTTAAATAATTTTCTGGTCAAATGTTCAAAAAGGTATAGGACAGGCTGGTTATGTAATATTCTTTATTGAATGCTATACATAATGAGGTGAAAGAATGAACGAGTCGTACTTATTAGATAATGAAGGAATGAGAATGAGAACGGATATACCGAATTGGGTTGCAAAAGAATTTCAAAATTTTTCAAGCATCGTGTTAGAAGCAACTTTCCCATGTTATTTCGGTTTAACAGCATTGAAAAAGAATGAACTTCGTTATTCATTTCTTTCTCATAATGATTGGAGTCATTTGCCACATACAATGTTATCTTTTTTAGAATTAATGAAAGAGCGTCCAATTGTAAGAAGAGGATTTTTTCTTTTTGTGGAACCAGAATGGGAAGAACAATCACTTGAATGTTATCGTGATTACTTTTGGAAAGTACTACAGTATTTACATGAACATGATAATCAAACATGGCCGCAGCAAATTCCTGAAGATCCAGATCATTATTTATGGGAATTTTCATTCGGTGGTGAACCGATATTTGCATTTGGGAATGCACCCGCTTATAAACAGAGAAAGACTAGGCATTTAGGGAATTCACTCGTTATTGGGTTTCAGCCACGTACCATTTTCGATGGATTAGAAGGTGATCGTCCTAAAGGGGCCTATTCAAGGCAAATGGTTCGTGAACGAGTTGAAAAGTGGGATCAGCTGCCGAAACATCCTAACATTAGTCATTACGGTGATCTTGACCATCGAGAATGGAAACAATATTTTATTGGAGACGATATTGAGCCAATAAAAGGGAAATGTCCTTTTCATCATAAGGTAGAGAAATAAGAGCCATCATCTAGATGGCTCTTTTGTATATTTTGGATAAAAAAGGGTATTTTATTATGAAAGCTAGTCTATTTTTAAAGGTTACATCATTACTTAATAGTAAAGGAAGTAGAAAGGATAGAGCGATGTTTGGAGCAATTATACAGCAAATTGTATTAGGTATTTCATTAGCGGCACCAGTAGGTCCAATTAATATTGAAATGTTAAAACGAGGAATTGAACGCGGGTTTTGGCATGCGTGGGTTGTTGGAATTGGTGGAATGACTGCAGATGTTTTGTTTATGCTTCTCATTTATTTCGGTTTATCTTCTGTGTTTATGTATACATACGTACAAGCTCTTATGTATTGCACGGGGTTTTTTTTATTATTTTATTTAGGATTTCAAAGTGTAAAACAAGGAATTTCCCACTCGAATATGGAATATAAAAAAGAAGAGGTAGGTGGCCTTAAACAATCGTTTATGGCAGGATTTTTAATTGCTATATCCAATCCATTAAATCTTGTTTTTTGGTTTGGTATATATGGAAGCACACTTAGCTCATTGCTTACGAAGGTAACGAAACAAGAAGCTTTCTTGTACAGTCTATGCATTATTGTTGGTATTATTTTATGGAATTTAAATATTGCTTTTTCTGTACATTTTGGAAGGACTTTATTAAAACAGAAAGCACTTGGCTACATAACAGCCGGAGCAGGTATTATTTTAGTAGGATATTCTATCCATTTTGCATACAAAGCTTTACAGTTGTTCACATAAGATTGAAGGGGAGATTTTTATGTATCGAACCACTATTGACGGAAAAGAAATTATTATTACGTTAGCACCAAAAATCCGAAAAGAAATTACTGATAGGGATCCATTATATGAAGCGGTATTTAATACTGCAGCCAGATTGCTACAAACGAAACAACCAACGTTTGCAGTAAATCATGAAGTATTTGGACTCATTATTGGAGAGGTACAAAGGGGAGAAGTAACAGTGTTTGCAGTAGAACACATTATTCCGAAGCAAAATATATTTGGAACAAACAATTTTTTCTCGACAATAGAACAGCGGGCAAATTTGTAAAGTGAATAGAAAAGAAATAGTCGTAACGATACGTTGCGGCTGTTTTTTTTGAAAAAGGGGAAGTAAGATGAAGAGAGTAGGGAAAGAGTTCTTTTTACAGCATGATATTGTTATTATGTATAGTATTTTATTTATTTTCATCATTATTTTAAAAATGCAATTTTTCACATGGATCGGTATGTTAGCGTGTCTGTTTGGTATTGTTTTTAATACGCTTAACGAATATATGACCCATCGTTTTTTATTCCATTTAAAGCCGCCTAAAAACGTATTTTTATTAAAAATGTTAAGAAGATTACATTATGATCATCACGTATACCCAGATGATTTGAAACTTTTATTTTTGCCTGTATGGTTTAGTGTACCTAGCTTTACTATATATTTACTTATATCATATAGTATTACAAAAAGTGTTACCGTTACACTTTCATTTGGAATCGGAATGATTATCATGCTCCTTGTTTATGAATGGAAACATTATATTGCACATAAGCCGATTCGTCCCGTCACTAAGTTTGGAAGGTGGCTAAAAAAACAGCATATATTACACCATTATAAAAACGAAAAGTTTTGATTTGGTGTTTCAAATCCAGTATTCGATTTTATATTTGGAACGCTTAAAGATGGAAAAGACGTTGAATTAAGCGAAACAGCTCGTAATTTAGAAGAGGAAAAAATGTGTACAGGTATTTGTTAGAATCGGGCTAATAATCGGTGTGGGGTGTACGAAACCCATACGGATTTAAGTTGCACTTTATTGTGAAAAAGTATATTAAAAATTTAGAGAAAATTGACGAAAAATGTCTACCGAAAAATCTTTGCAGGAATGTATGGATTGTCTAAAATGAAAATAAGTTTCTGAATATTTATAAAATTTAGTCTTTGTGTATTCGAAGGGGAAGTGTATTTCGAGTTGGAGAGGGGAGTAGGGTATGAAACGAGATGATACGTCAGCACGTAAGTTGCAAAATGAAGTGAATTATACAGAGGTTGTTCAGTCAGAAGAATTTCAATTGTTATTAAATACGAAGAAGAAGTTTATCGTTCCAATGAGTATTTTCTTTTTCAGTTTTTTTATTGCGCTACCTATTTTAACATCGTATTCGAAAGTGCTTAATACACCAGCATTCGGTGATGTGACATGGGCATGGGTATTTGCTTTTGCGCAATTTATTATGACATGGTCATTATGTATGATTTATAGTAAGAAAGCTCAATCCTTTGATGAAATTTCGCGGAAAATTCTACAAGATATGCAAAAAGGGAGGAGTTGAATTTGAATACTACTGCGTTTGCACTATTTTTAATTATTGTTCTTGGTACGCTCGTCATAACCTATTTTGCATCGAAAAAAACGAAAAATGCGAGTGAGTTTTATACGGCTGGAGGGGGATTAACGGGTTGGCAAAATGGTCTGGCCATCGCTGGGGATTATATGTCTGCTGCGTCATTCCTCGGTATTGCTGGAGCGATAGCGTTAACTGGATTTGATGGATTTTTTTATAGTATTGGATTTTTAGTTGCGTATTTAGTCGTATTATACCTAGTTGCAGAACCGCTTAGAAATTTAGGGAAGTACACATTGGCGGATATGATTGCAGCGCGTTTTGATGCGAAAAAAGTTCGCGGTATTGCTGCCCTGAATACGATGACAATTTCAATTTTTTATATGATTGCCCAATTAGTCGGTGCGGGTGCACTTATTAAATTATTATTAGGAATAGAATATACGACAGCAGTTTTAATCGTTGGCACATTAATGACAGTGTATGTTATTTTTGGTGGTATGACTGCTACGAGTTGGGTACAAATTGTTAAAGCTGTATTACTAATGGCTGGTACATTTATTATTTCTGTTATCGTTTTTGCAAAATTTAATTTTAGTGTGACTGAAATGTTTGCTCAAATGAAAACAGCTACGCCATTAAAAGATTCGTTTTTAAATCCAGGAGTAAAGTATAAAGATGGTCTTGATACACTTTCTTTAAATTTAGGACTAGTACTTGGTACAGCTGGATTACCACATATTCTTGTGCGCTTTTTTACAGTGCGAGATGCAAAAACGGCACGTCAATCTGTTGTGTATGCGACATGGTTAATTGGCGCATTTTATATTATGACAATTTTCTTAGGATTTGGAGCAGCAGCGTTTGTAGGAAATGAGGCGATTATTAAAGCAAATCCTGCTGGTAATATGGCAGCACCTTTATTAGCTAAAGCATTAGGTGGGGACTTCTTATTTGCTTTCGTATCAGCCATTGCCTTTGCAACCATTTTAGCTGTAGTAGCAGGACTTGTATTAACAGCAGCATCAGCATTTGCGCATGATTTTTATAACGAGATTATCCGTAAAGGAAAGTCTACGGAAAAAGAGCAAGTGTCAATGGCTCGTTATGCTTCGATTGGAGTAGCTGTAGTATCTATTATACTTGCGTTATTTGCGCAAACCTTAAACGTAGCATTTTTAGTTTCATTAGCATTTGCAGTCGCGGCTAGTGCAAACTTACCAGTTATATTATTTACAATCTATTGGAAGCGTTTTAATACAACGGGTGCCATTTCTGGTATGGTCGTTGGACTCGTATCAGCAATTGTTCTTGTAGCGTTAAGTCCAAACGTCTGGAACCCTGTAGCTGGAAAAGCTATTTTTGTTGGAGAAGCCTTATTCCCATATACGACACCTGGCATTATTTCGATTCCGCTTGGTTTCCTAGCAGCATATTTAGGAACTATTTTCTCTAGTAAGAAAGAAGATGTAGCGAAGTTTGATGAAATTCTTGTGAAATCGAATACTGGTCATGGTATTAGCGACGCATCTTCACATTAAAAAAGAGGAGCTTTTCGTATTAAAAGAAAAGCTCTTTTTCTTTTGTCATTTTCTTATAAAGTGAAACTTTAATCAGTAGGGGGGGGTCATGCTCACTGATTATTAGCCCGCACCAATCGGGCTTTTACGGGCAGTTAATCTCCCACCTAACTTCTTTGCTCCAGCTGAATTTTGGGGTGGGAGTTTTACTGCCCGTTAATGCGGGATAAATATTACTGTGTTGTAAGTAGGATTTGTCATAATTTTGTGGAATGAAAATAAGCAGGGAGAAATTTAAATCATCATGGCACCAGCGCAGCTTTTGTGAAAAATAAGTTGTTATGGAAGGTGGAAGAAATGATGAAAACGAAACAAACTGACGAATTATTAGCAAAAGATGAGCAATATGTTTGGCACGGCATGCGTCCCTTTAGTCCAAGTAGTACAATGGTAGGGGCAAAAGCAGAAGGGTGCTGGGTTGAAGATATACATGGAAAAAGATATTTAGATGGTATGAGTGGTCTTTGGTGTGTGAATAGTGGGTACGGAAGAAAAGAACTCGCAGAAGCGGCTTATGAACAATTACAAACATTATCGTACTTTCCGATGTCGCAATCACATGAGCCAGCAATAAAGCTTGCTGAAAAGTTAAATGAGTGGCTTGGAGGAGAATATGTTATTTTCTTCTCAAATAGTGGGTCAGAAGCGAATGAAACAGCTTTTAAAATAGCAAGGCAATACTATGCACATAAAGGTGAACCACATCGTTATAAATTTATGTCACGTTACCGAGGATATCATGGAAATACAATGGCGACAATGGCAGCGACGGGACAAGCGCAGCGTAGATATCAATATGAGCCTTTTGCCTCAGGATTTTTACACGTAACACCGCCAGATTGTTATCGTATGCCAGAAATGGAATCACAAAATATTTATGATGTAGAGTGTGTGAAAGAAGTAGATCGTGTTATGACATGGGAATTAAGTGAAACGATAGCCGCATTTATTATGGAGCCGATCATTACAGGCGGAGGTATTTTAATGCCACCACAAGACTATATGAAAGCTGTTCATGAAACATGTCAAAAACACGGTGCGCTACTCATTAGTGATGAAGTGATTTGTGGTTTCGGGCGTACAGGAAAAGCATTTGGATTTATGAACTATGATGTTAAGCCTGATATCGTTACGATGGCGAAAGGTATTACGAGTGCATACTTACCATTATCAGCAACAGCTGTGAAAAAAGAAATTTATGAAGCATTTAAAGGAACTGGGGAATATGAATTTTTCCGCCATATTAATACATTTGGTGGAAACCCGGCGGCTTGTGCATTAGCACTTAAAAACTTAGAGATTATGGAAAATGAAGATTTAATTGGACGCTCTGCACAAATGGGCTCACTTTTATTAGAGCAATTAAAAGAAGAAATCGGGGAACATCCGCTAGTTGGAAATATTAGAGGGAAAGGTCTATTAGTAGGAATTGAACTTGTAAATGATAAAGAGAAGAAAGAACCGATTGATAACGACAAAATCGCGACTGTTGTAAATGCTTGTAAAGAAAAAGGTTTAATTATAGGACGAAACGGTATGACAACAGCAGGGTATAATAATGTTTTAACATTAGCGCCGCCTCTTGTTATTTCAAGTGAAGAAATTGCTTTCGTTGTTGGTACGTTGAAGACAGCGATGGAGCGTATTTAATCAAATAAAAGAGCAAAAGTGAGCTGTAATATAAGGCTCGCTTTTGTTTATTACGTGAAATATGGTAGTTTTTTAAAGGGAGGGGATATGAATGGAGAAATATGATCCTAGTCAACATTATCACATCGGATATTATGAAGATGGATATGATTTAGAAGTGACAGCGTACAAAAGAATAAAGGAACCAGTTTGGGATGCTTATATTCCGCACTATGAGGTAGACGATTTTTATAAGAAAGTGGAGGAAATGAAGCTAGGTGAATATATCGATGACTATGGCATTAAAGTATATTCATTTCGTGATAATATTGATGATGAAGAAGCAAGGACTATTTTTGAAAAATGGTTAAAGACGAATGAGATTGTTTAAAGGGAAAATGAAAAAGGAGATTACTATTTTATAAAATAGTAATCTCCTTTTATTATAGTAAACTTATTTACTTGCTTTCATTGCTTTATCTTTGGCACCAAAAGTGTATTTTAACATTGGTGGTGTAATCATTGTAGTTAAAATAACGACAATAACGATAGCTGTAAAGTAATCTTGTGCTAATAGTCCAGAAGAAAGACCTGTTCCTGCGATGATAAGTGCAACTTCACCACGTGAAACCATTCCAGCACCGATAATTGCAGAAGACTTTGCATCAAATCCAGTCATGCGTGCACCAAATCCACAACCGATTAGTTTTGTGAAGACAGCGATAACTGTTAATGCTAAGATGAACCAAATTTGATTACCAATACCCTCAAATGTAATATTCATACCGATACTAACAAAGAATACTGGAACGAACATTGCGTAAGCAATCGGTTCTACTTTCTTTTCTACTTCATGTTTGTAGTTCGTTTGAGAAATTGCGATACCAGCTGCGAAAGCACCGATAATACCAGCAATTCCTAATAATTCGCCGAAATATGCGAATGAGAAACAGATAATAAGAGCCGCGCTCACGATAGACTCAGATACGCGTAGTGGTGATAACCAACGCATAATCGCTGGAACACCTTTCCATCCGATTAAAATAATAGAAGCGAAGAATACGACCTTCTTCAAGATAACCATTGCTAAGTTAACATCGTCTGTACCTAAGAAGCTCATTGCGAATGCTAATAAAATAACAACAAGAATGTCATCAAATACAGCTGCTCCAAGCATCGTTGTACTTTCACGTGTTTTCATCTTACCTAAATCGCGAAGTGTTTGAACGGAAATACTAACACTTGTCGCACATAGAAGTAATCCTAAAAATACAGCATTCCCTTGTTCCATTCCCATAACAAGACCGGAAACATAACCACCTACGAATGGAAGAATGATACCTCCGAGTGCAACTGCTAAAGAAGAGTTACGATTTGCATTTAATTCTTCTAAGTCTGTTTCAAGTCCAGCCATAAACATTAAAAGAATAACACCAACATTACTTAATTGTGTTAGAAGTTCTGAGTTTTCAATCCAACCTAATACAGCTGGACCGATAACGATACCGACAATTAATTTACCGAGTACAGAAGGTTGACCTAATCTAACACTAAGGTCACCAGCAAGCTTTGTACTTAATAAAATAAGTGCAATTTGAAAGAAAAATTCGAATTCCATTTGATCCTCTCCTTATCACTTTGTATTTTTATTAAACGATTTCTCGGAATTTGCCTAATGAAAATATGTAAAACCCATTAAACAAAGGGTCTGATTACAAGTTCTTTTGAACTTGTAATTTGAACCTGTAATCAATATATAATAAAATTTATAAAAAATCAATGAAAAAATAGCAGATTTTCATGATGAGATTCGATTTAGGTATAGAGGGAATCAATATATAATAAGAAGAAATAAGGAAACATTTTTAATGAATTGGAGAATGGAATATGTTAATAAACAAACGCTTTACAATTGGAGAAATGGCAAAAATGCATAATATCGCAGAATCTACATTAAGGTATTATGATGAAAAAGGAATTTTTCACCCGTCTATTGTCGATCCGCAAACGAATTATCGTTATTACACAATTGATCAGTTTTCACTGTTAGATACGATTAAATTTTTACGACAGTTAAATATTCCGTTAAAGGAAATTAAGAAATATATTGATGAGCGGAACCCATCTTATGCGCTTAATTTACTTGAAAAGCAACAAGAAATGATGTTAAAGAAGCAAAGAGAAATTGAGTATGCTTTAGCAAAAATGGAACATAGAATTTATGTAATTAAGGAAGCGACGAAAGTAAAAGCTGAAAAAATCATAGTTAAAGAAATCCCGCAGCGAAAGATTACAGCGATTGCGGTTGCACCAAATACAACAGATGATATGTTTGAGTATTATATCCATTCGTTGCAGAAAAATATGAAACAAATAGATAATAGCTTATTCTCTGGAGATATCGGTGTAACGGTTGCCAAAAAAGCATTAATTCAAAATGAATTTCAATCATACAATAGTGTTTTTATTCTTTTGGATTATATGCCTTTTCAAGTACATAGTTCAGATGAAATTAAAGCAGGTAAATTTGCGTGTGCTTATCATCATGGACCATATGAAGAAACAGATGAAACATACAAGGAGTTAATGAAATACATCTCTCAAGAGGGATATGAAGTGAGTGGAGACTCGATTGAGATTGCATTAATTGATTGGTCTGTAACAGAAAATCCAGAGGAGCAAGTAACGGAAATTCAAATCCCTATAATGAAAAAACAATGAAATAAGGTGTAAGACTCGTACTAATTACAAATCGGCATCAATGACGATAATTAAGTTACCTATTTTTAAATTCTCTCTTGACCTTCAAGTTACTTGAAGGTTTAAACTGTGAACAGAGCGTTGAAAAAAGGAGCATATTAGTATGGAAGCAACAGAAAAATTAAGAGAAAAACCGATAAAAAGTTTATTTATTTCATATTTAATACCAGCAGTTCTCGGAATGGTATTAATGTCAGTTAATATTGTGATTGACGCGGTCATGATTAGTAGGGGAGTTGGAGCGAACGGTTTAGCGGGAGTAAACGTCGCTATTCCAGCATTTTCGATTTTCTTCTCCATTTCATTATGGATTGGAATGGGCGGAGCAACATTATATTCGATTGCACTAGGCGAAAATAAACTTGAAAGAGCAAGGTCTATTTTTACGCAATCTATGACTGTAGCAGTTATTATCGTAGGCGTTTTAGCGGCTATTTGCGTATGGAGAATAGAAGATTTAGCATACTTATTCGGTGCAAATGAAGTGATTTTACCGTATGCGTTAGACTATTTACACGTGTTATTAACATTTGGAATGATATACGTGTTAGAAAATATTTTAAGTACATTTATACGAAATGATGGAAATCCTAATTTAGCAATGGCAGGTCTTGTTGTAACGGCTGTATTAAACATAGTGTTTGACTATATCTTTATTTTCATCTTTGGATGGGGTGTAACAGGTGCTGCTTCAGCGACTATTCTTTCGGCAGCAATTGGTTTCCTTGTATTATTAACTCACTTCTTTAGAAAGAGTAGTATTTTAAAGTGGACGAAATTCCATTTTGAATGGGATACGGTTAAACAAATAATGGTGATTGGTTTCCCGAGTTTTACAGCAGAAAGTACAGTAGCAATCGTAACGATTGGTTTTAACATCGCATTCGTTCAATATGCAGGAGAAGTAGGAGTCGCTTCCTATGCAATGGTGAATAGCATTCATGCGATGGCATTACTATTATTCTTTGGTGTTGGAGCAGCATTACAACCAATCGCAAGTTTCCATTACGGTGCAAATTTATCAGAAAGATTGCGTGAAGGATTACAGTTTGCTGTGAAGATTGCGGTTGTACTCGGAGGCATTGCGATAATTGTCGGATTATTCTTCGGGAAATATATCATTGGTCTATTTGATGTCCAATCGCCAGAACTATTGGAGTTAACGTTAACAGGTATTAGCTTGTTCTTTATCCAATACGTATTTTTAGGCTACAACATTGTGTATGGAGAGTACTTCCAATCAGTGCGACAAACGAAGAAATCAGTACTTATTATAATGAGCCGAGGGTTACTATTTATTATTCCGTTGTTATGGATTATGCCAAAGTTATTTGGAATAAACGGAATTTGGCTCGTTATGCCGGTTGCGGAAGTATTGACAGCAATTATCGTATTTACGATGAATCGTATGAAACATCCTGTTCCATTACATATGGCAGGAAAGAAAGAACCAATATAATGAAGAAAATCCCCTTGAGCAAGTAAGGGGATTTTTTCATTCTTTTAAACTAATCGCAAAAGATCCATCCGTTTCTTGAACAGACGCAAAAGCCACATTTTTAATATTTGTGATGCCTTTTTCTTTTAACTCTTTATATAACCACTTTTCGTCTTTATGGATCAACTTTAAGTTATCGTATTGAATTTGAGAATCGACAATAAGGGCTATTGGTAATCCAGCATACTTAACATGTATATTCATATCCTTTGGAGTCAATGGTACAAGTTCTCGCTTTGGTAAAATGCTAATGGCTCCATTCGCTTCTAAAATAGCGTATTCAATTTCATGAACACTTGGATATCCGGCGACGCGAAGGTTAGAAAGCAATTCGGGTATCGGATATCTACTTTTTTGTAAGTTCTCAAAAATAATATCACCATGTTTAATTAAAATAATGGGGTGTCCGAGAATGAAACGATTTAGTTTGTTGAGTAAGCTTAATTTTGTAAGAAGTAAGTGCAAACATGTAATAACGACCATACCGAGAAATGCTTGTAAAGCACCAGCGACTGGTATGGCTTGAAAAGCTAAATAAGATAAAAAGATAATAGCCCCAAAATCATGAGGAGTTAGTTGTGCCAATGCAGATTTACCAAGTAACTTAAGCGATAGTAAAAATAAAATAAAAAAGAATGATACGTTACATAAAAAGAGAAGCAATAGGGACACTCCTTCGTGCGAAGTTGTACTTACTATTCCCAAAAATAATAGAAATATTACCTTTTAGAGGATAAATAAGGGTTATTTGGAATTTGTCTGTATACAAACGAATAAATGGATATTATGATGAAAGAAGCAAAGAACATAGGAGTATATGGATATGAGAAAGAAGAAAATAATTAAGTATATTATAGCAATTATAACGGTTTGCGCTGTGTACGCGGTTTTTTTACAATATAACATTTATAAGCATGGGCATATGAAAGCTACCGACGATGCTGATTATATCATTGTATTAGGCTCGAAAGTAAATGGGACGAAACCATCGTACTCATTACAATATCGTATTGATAAAGCAGCTGAATATTTAAAATCACATGAGAAAACAATCGCTATCGTATCTGGCGGACAAGGAAAAGGTGAAGATATTTCAGAAGCATTAGCGATGAAACAAGGATTAATGAAACAAAATATTGCAGAAGACCGTATTATAATGGAGGATAAATCAACGAGTACAGATGAGAATATTACATTCTCAAAACCGTTAATTCCAGCCAATATGAAAAAAGGTATGATTGTAACGAACGATTTCCATATGTTTAGAGCGAAAAAAATAGCAGCAAAACAAGGTTTGCAATTAGAAGGGCTTCCTGCCAAAACACCGAAGCCCATTATCATTTCATCAAATGTCCGAGAATATTTAGCGATTACGCAATATTGGTTTATGAATCGAATATAGTGAAAGTGATCCCGCCAGCATTCCAGGCGGGATTTTTTGAGGGAAATCTTACAAATATGTCATGTTCATGAAAGGTAAAGCGATAGTTTCTGGAGTAGATTCCTGACATAATGAAGATAACAAAAACTATTTAGAGGTGAATCGGATGAAAGGAAATAATATTCTATCTTCACTATGTTACTTTAGTATCTTTTTTGCACCATTTTTACTGCCAATTATCGTGTACTTCGTTGCGGAAGATGAAGTGAAATATCACGCGAAAAAAGCATTTTGGTCACATGTTTTTCCGTACGCAATCTTATTTGCTGGATTAGCAGTATCAGGCGTATACGGTTTAGGCTTCGATCAATCTGATGGCGCGGGAATTGGGATGGCTATAACATATGCAGTATTCATTCTTGTAGGAATTTACTACTTCATTTGGAATATCGTAAAAGGTATTAAAGTTTTGAAAGCAGCGTAATAAGACAAGAAATAAATTGGGGTAATTTTGTCGTTATTTGTCGGTAAATCGATATTTCTTGTCGAATCGTCGATATATTCGAAAAATCGTTGATATAGTGCAAGGAATCGTTGATATATTTAAATTATCGTTGATATAATTTCATTTACCGTATCGATAGACATTTTAAAAAGAGCAATTCAAAAAGAATTGCTCTTTTTGTGCTTATAAGTTGTGAATATTGAAAAAGATATGTTAATTTTTCATTATGAAGAGAAAAAAGGAGTGTTTTTCATGAATGAGATCATACATAAAATGGAGCAACACGTTTCAGTTCGTAAATATAAAGAAGAATCCATTCCGAAAGATGTAGTAGAAAGAATGGTTCAAGCTGCGCAGCATGCCGCTTCCTCGCATTTTGTACAGGCCTATTCTGTTGTATATGTAACCGATCAAGACCTAAAGGCTAAACTAGCAGAACTATCTGGAAATCGTCACGTGAAAGAGTGTGCAGCATTCTTTGTTTGTTGTGCAGACTTAAAGCGACTTGAAATGGCGTGTGAAAAGCATGGTACAGAGATAAAGCATGAAGGGGTGGAAGATTTTATCGTTGCAACGGTAGATGCTTCACTTTTTGCGCAAAACTTAGCACTAGCAGTGGAATCATTAGGATACGGTATTTGTTATATTGGTGGTATTCGTAATAACCCGAAAGAAGTGAGTGAATTGCTTCATTTACCGGATAAAGTATATCCTGTGTTTGGAATGACAGTCGGTGTGCCAGATGAAGAACATGGAGTGAAACCACGTTTACCGGTAGCAGCAATTCTTCATGAAAATGGATATGATGAAAAGAAATATGATGAATTATTAAACGAATATGATGAAACGATGAGCGCATATTACAAAGAAAGATCATCAAATCAAAAAAACATAACATGGACGGAATCAATGAGCTCATTTATGTCCAAAGAGAAAAGAATGCATATGAAAGAGTTTTTAAGTGAGAAAGGGTTAAATAAAAAATGAGTAAAAAGACAAACCTGAGACGTTAGTTTACGTTATAACATTACTTGTAAAACCGAAGCTGAGAAAGTGGGATTCACTTTTTTAACTTCGGTTTTTTATTTGTTATTATATAAAGTGAAAATAAAAATTAATAAATTTTTACAAAAGTGATAGAAAATGAGAATGAAATGCCAATAGTAAGTAAAAGCAGTTGCTAAAGGGGAACTGAGGAAGGATGATGTTTATGATTTTCGATTCTGAAGAGGATTTAATTATAGCAATGAAAAAACGCGATTAAGATGCTTTGAAAGAAGTGATTGATCAATATGGAAAATTAGTTTTGTACATTATTCATAAATCATTAAGTACCCCTATTGAAAAACAATATGTGGATGATTGTTATAATAATGTATTTACTATCATTTGGTTTCAAATCGAACAATTTGATATAGAAAAGGGCAACTTAAAATCTTGGATGATTGGTATTACTAAATTAAAGGCATTGGAATATAAAAAGAAAGTATATAAAGAGAATAAAATTGATAAAGACGTAGAAATAGATGCAGGTATCCATGATAAGTATGAAATAGAACAAGAAGAAGAGATTATGGAAATCGTACAAGATTTAAATACAAAGGATCGATATATCTTTTTAAAGAGGTATATTGATGGATATTCCATTGACGATATTGCAAAAGAATTAAAAGTAACGGCTGACTATATATACAATCGAATCTCTCGTGGAAAGAAAAAACTTCAAAAACTGTGGAAAGGGAGTGTGTAATATGGATAAAAGATTATTATCGATGCTAAATGAGCTCCAATATTCAGAAGAAGAAATTACACGTTTAGAGAAAGAAGCGAATGAGTCTATAAATATAGATAAGTATTATGTGAGAAATGGAGAGTTATTAAAAAAATTAACTTTACAAATGTTAGAAGAATCAATTCGCAACGAATTACAAGCTGGTGAAGAAATTCAGAAGGAACTATTAGTAGATGAAGGATATATGGCAAATAACAAAGTTATACCGAATATATATTACGTAGGAGCTACTTTTTATTATTATATCGTTTTAACGAATAAAAGAATGATAATGAAAGGGTTAGATTGTTATTTCGGAAAAACAAATGAACATAGCATGCCAATAGGAGATATACAATCTATTTCGCAACATAAAAAAATGAAAAACGTTTTTGAGATTAAATATAATAACAATTATATACAGTTTGGAAGTATTGCGTATGCACATGAAGTTGCGATGATTATTATGGAGTTGGAAAAACGCGGAGTAAAAGTAGAAAAGTATACAGATTTCGAAAAAGGTTTTTTCTTATTCTTTAATATACTCGTGATAGTAAGTTCAGGTCTTTGCTTTATAAAATATTTAATGTAAAAGGCGGCATAATAGCCGCTTTTTATCGGATGATTTTGTAGCTTAAAAATACAACAATAATTTCATTTAAACCAAGCTGTTATTGCGCAATCTAAAGCATTTTCTATAACAAATGCAAACTATCAATAAGAAGATAAATACCTGTACAGCTCAAAAGGATATATGTAAATATTTTAAAAACTTGTTGATTAAGCCATTTGAAAATAATTTGACCTATAAACAAACCTAAAAATACAATTGGAATTGCATAAAAACTTGATTTCCAAATTGTTATGTCCGTTCCAGTAAAGAGTATTTGAGTTAGTAGACTAATGAAATATATAAACAGATAAAAAGCCAAAGTAGTTGCTCTCAACTTCTCTTTTTCAGTATCAGTTCCTGTAAAGTAAAGTAACAAAGGAGGTCCGGGCATACCGATACTCGTCGTTAAAAGTCCTGATAATCCACCAACTACGAAATCTCTAAACGGTGTTGATCTAACTTTAACATTGCATATTAGCAACAATGTTAATAGTAAGAGTAGGATGCTAATTGTTAATTTAAAAGTGTTTATGTTAACGGAAATGAAGATTAAAATTCCAAAAGGTACACCGGCTATACTTCCAAAAATAAACCGTTTCAGTAAAATAAAATCAACGTCCATTCTTATTTTCCAAATGAGTGATATTGAAATAATTAATGATAAAATAATGTTTATTTGTATAGCTTCTTGCGGTAGAAATAACATGAGTAAGAAAGGTGTTGCCATTATAGAAAAGCCAAAACCTGTACTGGCTTGCAAAACAGAAGCCACCAATATTATACATATGAAAATTAATGTAATCTCCAAAATAGCCCTCCTATTTAATCAAATTCAATTATTTTATTACTACGAAAATCGAATGTAGCTGTTTGGAGCCTATAGAATAAGTGCAATCTTTCACAATCTTACTTTTATTTTAACATAAATATTTGATTTCCTCTCAAACGGTGTTCAAGTAAAGGGCCTTTTCATGAAATGAAATGACTTGTATTTTATTTAATTTGATTGTTATATAACAATAACAAATGAGAGTAAATAAAAATTAGCAGTGAGCTATATAGTATCGGTAGGATCTTCACTAAGCTTCCCGCGATAAAATAAGAAAAGCCATATAAAACTAACAAAAATACAACATATAGCTAACAGGCAACCAATTACTTGCGGAGAAAGGGTTTCTAAAAGCCAGCCTGTAATAAACATAGATAGCTGAATGAGAGAACCATATATGGAATAATGAAATGAAAAAACTTTACCAATCATGTTTTCTTCGGTATACATTTGTAATAAGGTTGTGTCTAAAGGGACGATAATGCCCCCTGCGATACGCATGCAGAGTAAAGTAATAATACCGATAATAAGCTGATTGGATAGAACGAATCCGAGAAAGAAAAATCCTTGTAGTAAGTACGCCAAGCCAAATGCTTTTTTCATTGTCTCCTTATTTTTACATACATATAGATTAACGAATAGACTACCAATAATAAGACCTAATCCTTGAACAGTATATAAAATTCCAATATTAGAATGGAAGATTCTTTCGGCATGAATTGTTAAAAGAAGTTGATAAGCACCACCAATAATCCCCCATGAAACTCCGACAAGAATTAATGCTAATATAATTTTTTTCTGTAATATGTACGTGTATCCATCTTTTATATCCACAAAAAATGACTTTTTTATGTTAAATTTTTTGTAAGAAGGGATATTCAACTTATAAATGATTAAAGCGGAAACAAAGTATGATAGGCTATTAATGATAAAAGCGATTTCTATACTTAAAGCCTGGGCGATAATCCCACCTAATG
This sequence comes from Bacillus cereus group sp. BceL062, assembly GCF_051780025.1. NCBI lineage: Bacteria > Bacillati > Bacillota > Bacilli > Caryophanales > Bacillaceae > Bacillus > Bacillus cereus group sp. BceL062. Next base: position 217,286 of record NZ_JBPWGY010000004.1, read on the forward strand.
AGGCGCCCATAATTGACATAAAGCCATTAACTGTACTAGAAAGTGTATTTGCAGTTACTAAATGTTTTTGCCTAATAATCATTTTTAAAGTTGATTGTTTAGCAGGCTCAAATAAGCAAGAGAGGACCGACAAACATATATTAGCTACGAAAATAATTTCAATCTTATAGGTTGCTAATAAGTAAGTGAGTACAATAACTCCTCTTAAAACATCGGTGGAAATCATAATCTTCTTTGTTGGAAATCGATCCACAAACCCTCCAATAAAAGGACTAAGAAGAAGTTGAGGTAACCCTTTACTCATAAAAGTTAGTGCGATAATAAACGGAGATTCTGTTACGCTATAAACGAATGTTAATAAAGCTACAGTATGAAACCAATCTCCCAGTACACTTAATGTTTGGCCATAAAACAGCTTTCTAAAGTTTGTATTTGTTTTAAGCAGTGTGGAATAAGAAACTGACATAAAAGATTAATCCTTATGTATTAATGATGCTTGAACTTGTCTTTTCCATTCACTTAAATACATGTTCTCTGCTGCAGAAAGTTCAACAGGTAATTGTGCAATCAATTCTAAACTATTTTCATCAGGATCGTTAAAGTATACGGAGGCGTGTGCCAATTCTGGAAAAACGATCGGTTCAATTGGCTCCATTCCAAAGTCTTTTCTTGCTGAAATTCCTTTTTGACTTAGCCAATGTATTGCATTTTCTAAATCAAGCAAGCTTACTTGGAAGGCAATATGTCGCAAAGATGGGTGATAAGTAACTTTGTATTCTGTTCCTTCCCAAAGTCCGAGCCAACTCTCATTTTCTTTAATCCAAAAGAAAGCAATATCGTCACCTCTTTTATATAATTTTAGCCCTAGTGATTCATAAAAAGGTATTGATACTTCTAAGTTACGGACGGGTAAATGTGCCTCATAAAGACCTTTAATCACTGTAATCCCCCTTAGTAAAAATGTTTCTTATTTCATAGTAAACGATATTTTGTTAGATCAAATCAGAAATAAGAGGGATATAAATTCATACGAAAGTATGAAAAAACAGCTCAAATATGAGCTGTTTTCGTATAGTTTTTAATTCATTTGGTAAGGATAGGATGATTAATATCCGTATCCGCCGCCACCCCAGCAGCTACATCCGATAATGATTAGAAGGATGAATAGTACGATAAGCAAAGCAAATCCACCGCCGAAACCAGCACAACTACCACCATAGCTCATGTGTTTTCCTCCTTTTTGTAAATTAATCTATATAATTCATGGACTACTATATACAATATGTTTTTCATGTGGAAAAGGAGCCAGTCTGTATTTGAATTAGACAAATGTCTGTGTGATTCAGGTTTTTCTATATTACATGTGCGGGAAATCTTACTAAATAAAGCGTTTACGGATTAAGAGTATGTTAAAAACGTAAAAATTGTAAAAAAAACCATTTTTATATTTTTTTATGAAGGAATATGTACTATAATTTTACAAGTAATATTATGGGAAAAGGGAGTTTTAGTTTAGAGATGGAGATGGGACGATTACAAAATAAAATAGAAAACAAAAAGAAAGAGTTAATTCAACTAGTTGCGAGACACGGATTGGATCATGATAAAGTTTTGTTATTTAGCCGAGATTTAGATATACTAATTAATAAGTTTATGAATGTAAAAGATAAGGTCCATAAATGAATAATTTATAGTTTTTTATATTAAGATATTCCACGGAAGAAAGGGGAGAAACGTTATTGGAACATTTACAAGATGAGCTTTATAAGCAAATAAAAGAAGAAAAAGGTACTGTTACAGTTTTCTTAAAGAGTGGTGTGAGAATAGTCGGAGAAGTTGCTGGCGTAGACAAATTTACAGTTTTAATGTTAGTAGATGGAAAGCAACAGCTGATTTACAAGCAGGCAGTATCAACAATAATGAAATAAGACACTCTAGTAGAGTGTCTTATTTCATTATTTCTTACAAGCTTCAACGTCAATGCCAGCAGCTAATAATTTCTTTTCTCCATCTTGTTCAATAATTTTTTGTAATTTAGATAGGAAAGAGTCAAAGTTTGTATGTTTTGCGACTTGGAATGTCATTTTATGTTCAATTGGTAGCCACGTATTAATGTCAGCCTCGTTATGCTGAATTTTGACTTCCAATTTATCAAGCGCATTAGCAACTTTTGCTTCGTACGTTTCTTTCGCTTCAAACTCCATCCATAAATTATATAATTCCTCACCGAGAGAACCTTTTAATGTTTGTTTAATATTTAAAATTGCTTCAAGTTCATTTTTTTGTTTTTGTAATTGTAATTCGTGACTATTCATTGTATCAAAAGCAGGGATATCGCCAGCTTCAGCTTCGACTAGGTCGTGAATAATAACCATTTTAAGTAACTTTTCAATATTTACTTTTTGATCTAAATAAGGCTCAACTAAAATGGCCATTAGAGACATGCGCCATGTATGTTCGGCAACACTTTCTTGGCGTCCGTTAGAAAGCCAGCTATGTCGCATTTCGTATTTTAGTTTTTCTGCTAATGCAATGACTTGTAAAATGTTATGTTCCATCGTGATCCTCCTCTTATTTCCATACCATAATTCTAATATGGAAATGAAATGTGTCAATTTTATGAGTATATTGCGATAAATAGATGATAAGCGTATAATGAACGTTATATGTGAAAACGCATTATTAAAATAAAAAAATGTTTTATAAAAATGAAAAGGAAAGGGCAGGAATATGGGAGACGAAAAACAAGTATTTGCTAGACCAGAAAGAAAAAAAAGGAAGTTTGATATTTCTAGTCCAATGGGCATTATAGTAGGCTTCGCTATTGTAATAGCGGCGATCGTACTTAGTGGCGGTGGAATAAAAGCTTTTAAAAACTTCTTAGATATTCCATCTATTTTAATTGTCATAGGGGGAACGGCAGCGACAATTGTTGTGGCGTATCGATTTGGAGAAATAAAAAAATATACGAAAAGTATTTTTACTGTTTTACATAGAAGAGAAGAAGATTTAGAACAGTTAACGGATTTGTTCGTTGATTTTTCGAAAAAGTCTAAAAAGAACGGTTTACTTTCTTTAGAAGTTGATGGAGAACAAGTAGACAACCCTTTTATTCAAAAGGGGATTCGTTTAATGTTAAGTGGCTACGATGAAGATGAATTAAAAGAAGTGTTAATGAAAGATATAGAAACAGAAGTGTATGAGCTAAGAAAAGGGGCAACATTATTAGATAAAATTGGTGATTTCGCTCCAGCTTGGGGTATGATAGGGACTTTAATTGGTCTTATCATTATGCTTCAAAATCTGCAAGATACATCACAAATTGGTACAGGAATGGCAGTGGCGATGCTAACGACATTATATGGATCAGTACTTGCGAATATGATTGCAATACCTCTTGCGGAAAAGGTGTATCGTGGTATTGAGGATTTATATACAGAGAAGAAGTTTGTAATTGAAGCAATTTCAGAATTGTATCGTGGGCAAATTCCTTCTAAATTAAAGTTGAAACTTGATACGTATGTGTACGAAACGAAGATAAAAAAAGAAAAACGAGCAGCCTAATATTGCAAGGAGTGGTATGATGATAAAACGACCGCAAAAGGGATCGCCTCGTTGGATGACGACTTTTACAGATTTAACGATGTTATTATTAACTTTCTTTGTATTACTAGTTGCTACATCAAAGCAGGATGCAGTAAAATTGTCAAAGATGCTTGAAAAGTTTAGCGATGCGGAGCAAGTAGATGCAAAAGTAATGGAAAATACAATACCAGATATAACACATGAAAAAAATGATGAAAAAATGATCTCAAAAAAGAGAATGGATGAATTATATAAAAAGTTAAAAGCATATGTAGATAATAACGGTATTAGTCAAGTGAATGTATATCGAGAAGATACAGGGGTAAGTGTCGTTATCGTAGATAATTTAATATTTGATACGGGTGATGCGAACGTTAAACCAGAAGCAAAAGAGATAATGAGTCAATTAGTCGGGTTTTTCCAATCAGTACCAAATCCAATCGTTGTGGAAGGACATACAGATAGTAGACCTATTCATAATGAGAAATTCCCTTCTAACTGGGAGTTATCTTCAGCACGAGCAGCTAATATGATTCACCACTTAATCGAAGTGTATAATGTGGACGATAAGAGGTTAGCTGCGGTAGGATATGCAGACACAAAGCCAGTTGTACCAAATGATTCACCGCAAAACTGGGAGAAAAATCGTCGCGTTGTTATTTATATAAAAGAATAGTATATTGTTATTTTAATAATAAAATAATAAAAATACGAAAATTCTTTTAAAAAAATATTAAATTTTATCATTTTATTTTGTATAATGAGTGAGAATGATAAGGTGAAATATTAAGATATATTTATACATAGAAGGAGAGAATCAAAAAGAATGGCACATAAAATTTTAGTTGTAGACGATGCGATGTTCATGCGAACGATGATTAAAAACTTATTAAAAAGTAATTCTGAATTTGAAATTATCGGTGAGGCGGAGAATGGAGTAGAAGCAATTCAAAAGTATAAAGAACTTCAACCTGATATTGTAACATTAGATATTACTATGCCAGAAATGGACGGACTTGAAGCATTAAAAGAAATCATTAAAATTGATTCAAGTGCAAAGGTTGTTATTTGTTCGGCAATGGGACAACAAGGTATGGTATTAGATGCAATTAAGGGTGGGGCGAAAGACTTTATTGTAAAGCCATTCCAAGCGGATCGTGTAATCGAAGCTTTAACAAAAGTAGCAAATAGCTAATATAAAAGGGGTGCCACAAGGAATCAAAACAGTGATAGAGGATACACGTGTGGCCCCCTTTTTTCTCTTTTTAAAACACTAAATTGTTATACATAAATGAAATGTTTGTTAGACAGGTAGGGGATTAAAATGCAAACAGATCTATTGAATATATTTTTTGAGGAATCAGAAGAACATTTACAATCGCTAAATGAAAATGTGCTAACTTTAGAACAAAATCCAGCTGATATGGATGTTGTAGGAGAAATATTCCGCTCAGCCCATACATTTAAAGGTATGTCTGCAAGTATGGAATTTGCGGAAATGGCGGATTTAACGCATAAGATGGAAAATGTGTTAGATGAAATCCGTCATGGGAATATCGTGGTCAATGCGGATATTATTGATGTGATTTTTGAGTGCATTGATAATTTAGAGAAGATGGTTGCAGATGTACAACAAGGCGGAATGGGTAATATTGATGTAGTTTCTACTAAACAGAAATTAGAAGCATTATTGCACGGTAATGTAGTAACGCCTACAGAACATATAGAGCAAGATCATATAGGTAACGATGGTGGAGTTTCGCATGAAGTACATATAACGGTAGAACAGCAAGCTATTTTAAAAGCAGTACGTGCCATTATGTGTATAGAAGCATTGCAAAATGTAGGTAATATACAAAAAACTGTTCCGAGTATTGAAGAAATTGAAGCGGATGCTTTCGGATTTGAGTTCACCGTATTTATGGATAGTGATTATAATGTAGAAGAATTGAAACAAGTAGTGCTTCATATTTCTGAAATTGAGAAAGTAGAAGTGAAGCAAGGACATACATCACAAGAAGCTGTGCAAATAGAGAAAATGATACAATCTTCTGCAGTTGCGCAGGTTGTATCACCTGTAGAAGCACCGAAACAACCAGCTAATACTACACCAGCTAAAAGCACAGTAAAAACGAAAAATGCTAAAGTGGAGAATCGCTCCATTCGTGTTCAATTAGAGAAAATCGAAACATTAATGAATATGTTTGAAGAAAGTGTAATTGAGCGTGGGCGCATTGATGAATTGGCACAAACGATTCAAAACAAGGAATTAATTGAGCATTTAAATCGATTAGGAGATATTTCAAAAGATATTCAAAATGTACTTTTAAACATGCGCATGGTTCCAATTGAAACGGTCTTCAATCGTTTCCCACGTATGGTACGAATGTTAGCGAAAGATTTAGGTAAAAAAATCGATTTACAAATTACAGGAGAAACTACTGAAGTTGATAAAATTGTAATTGATGAAATCGGTGATCCGCTTGTTCATTTAATTCGAAATGCAATTGATCACGGTGTTGAGACTGTTGAAAAACGACGTGATGCAGGTAAAAATGAGACAGGAACGATTAAATTAGAGGCGTTTCATAGTGGAAATCATGTCGTTATTCAAATTACGGATGATGGAAACGGTATTAATAAAGGGAAAGTATTAGAAAAAGCGATTAAAAATGGTGTTGTAACAGAAGCAGATGCGAATAGATTAACAGATCGTGAAGTGTTTGATCTTATATTCCAACCAGGCTTTAGTACAGCTGAAGTTGTATCGGATCTTTCTGGGCGTGGTGTTGGATTAGATGTTGTAAAACATACGATTCATAGTTTAGGTGGGCATTTAATTATTGATTCTGAGGAAGGAAAGGGAAGTACATTCAGAATTGAACTTCCGTTAACTTTGTCTATTATTCAATCTATGCTTGTTCAAACGAACGATAAGCGTTATGCTTTACCTCTTGGAAATATTGTGGAAGCAATTCGAATTAAGAGAGAAGACATCCAATCCTTACAAGGAAAAGATGTGTTAAATTATCGTAACCAAATTATTGAAGTGAAACATTTAAGTACAGTATTTGGTGAAAAAACAGTAGATGAGGCGTTTGCGTCATATGATGGTCAAATGGTTCCTGTGTTAATTGTTCGTAATACACATCGTAGCTATGGGCTTATTGTAAACACAATTATCGGTCAAAGAGAAATCGTCTTAAAGTCATTAGGTGACTTCTTTGCAGAGAGTTCTAACTATTTCTCTGGTGCGACGATTCTCGGTGATGGACGAGTGGTCCTCATTTTAAACCCAGAAGGTTTATAATAGGAATGAAGGAAAGCTCCCCACTTGTATACAATTGGGGAGCTTTTTGGTTAATTATTATGAATGTATAAAAATAATTATATAACTGGAAATAAATACAGAGTAACGATTTGTATAATCAGTTTGTTAAAATATAATGAGTGTAATAAGTTGAGAGTTTATCCTGCTAGTTGCGGGTTAATAATCAGTGAGGAATGGATAGAAGTCCCAATGATTAAAGTGTCACTTTATATCATTTGATAGAAAAACAGAAATGAGGAGGCAGGGAAAATGCCTGAGCAACACACAAACGGGGAAACGAGCACAATTGTGCTAGAAAAAGAAAATGAGCATTTAACACCTCAAGAATGCGATATTCTTGGCGAAATCGCAAATATATCATTTGGTTCAGCTTCGACTGTATTATCAACAATTTTAAATAGGCAAGTAAACATTACTGCTCCTCGTGTAGAATTGGTAGATTTATATGATACAAGTGATGTTGAAGTTCCACATGTTGTGTTAAATATTCATTTTACAAAAGGATTAGATATGGAAAACCTTCTTGTTCTTAAGCAAGATGTTGCATTATCAATTGCTGATTTAATGATGATGGGGACAGGTGAAGTGGAAGAAGGAAAAGAACTTGGTGAATTAGAGCTAAGTGCTGTACAAGAAGCGATGAATCAAATGATGGGATTCGCAGCTACATCTATGTCGGAATTCTTTCAAGATACAGTAGATATGTCTCCGCCGACAATTAAAGTCGTAAAGCTATCAGAAGAGATGGAGAAAATCTCTGAAATAACTGGAAATAACACAATAGTTAAAGTATCGTTTGATCTAAAAATAGATAATCTTGTAAACTCTAAACTTGTACAAATTGTTTCGGTGGAACATGCGAAACGAATGATAAATAAATTACTACAATTATCTGGTGAAGTAGAAGAAAGAGATGAACCGGCGGAACTGGTTGAAACTGAGATTGTAGAGGAACATGTTGAAAAAGAGTATTTAACACAAGAAGAGAAAGATGTACTCGGTGAAATTGCGAACATTTCAATCGGTTCAGCTTCAACGGTATTATCAACGCTTTTAAATCAGCCAGTCACGATTAGTACACCAAATGTAGAGGCGATTAATGTTCGTCATTATGATGGAGTACCAGTGCCATTTGTCATTTTAAATGTCGACTTTGTTGAAGGGCTAAAGAATGAGAACGTATTCGTATTTACGAAAGATGTTGCCTTAACAATGGTAGATTTAATGATGATGGGAACAGGGGAAGTTGATCCTGAAAAAGAGCTTAGTGAATTAGAACTAAGCGGTATTAAAGAGATCATGAACCAAATGATGGGGCATGCTGCAACAGCGATGTCGGAAATGTTTCAAGAAAAAATGGACATGACGCCGCCAAATGTCAAATTTGTAACGTTAAAAGAAGAAATGGAATACTTGGGAGAGTCAATGGAAGTGGACGAACTCGTTCAAATTACGTTCAATCTTGAAATTGGCGATCTTCTTCAATCGAAAATGTATCAAATTTTACCCATTTCCGAAGCGAAAGAAATGGTAAGAAGACTTCTGTATCCAATGGTGGAAGAGCAAGAAGAGATTACCCCGGAAGAAATTGAAGAGGAAGAAATTGCGGCACCAGTTGTACAACCTATTGAATTTAAAGAAGTAAAACAGATTGAACCAGTATATATGGATACATCCATTCTACAAAATGTAGAAATGAATGTGAAATTTGTATTTGGAAGTACTGTGAAAACCATTCAAGATATATTAAGTTTACAAGAAAATGAAGCGGTTGTACTAGATGAAGATATTGATGAACCGATTCGAATTTATGTGAATGATGTATTAGTGGCATATGGTGAACTTGTAAATGTAGATGGGTTTTTCGGAGTAAAAGTGACGAAATCGCTATAAGGCGTTGAAATAGGAGTTTGAACGAGTAGATGAAAAACGTAAAGTTTTTTCTAATGAGTTGGCTATGTATACATGTGTGCTTGTTCTTCCCCCTGCAAAGTCAGGCGGAAGAACAAATTGAGCCAGAGCAAAAAATAAATAAATTGGAAGTAATAGAAGAAAATAAGAAACTTCAAGAACAGCCAGAGCAAGTAGAAATAAATCAAGGTGAAGATGAACAAAAAGAAGTGACGAATGAACAAAAGAGCGAAAGAAAGATAGAAACGGATCAAGGTGTTATTACAGTAAATAAGCCAGAGCTAAAAGTTGGCGAAGAAATGCGGATTACTGTAGAACCAAACGAGAAAGACATTCAAAGTATGAAAGGTATATTGCAGTTACAAAGAAATGGCGAGCAGTATGCACAAGAAAGAATGCTATCTTTTGAGTATGATGAAGAAACGAAGCGATGGATTGCTAACTATAAAGTCGAGAGTTTTGATTTACAAGGTGATTGGAATCTTCATCTCGTTCAAAGTTACAAAGAAAATGAGAAGGAAGAGCTCATAGAAAATGAAGTGAAAGTCCCGCTCGTTCGTATTGGAAATGAAACACCAACTATAGATAAAGAATTGCCGAAGTTACATAAAGTTACTATTGATGAAGCAAAAGAGAACTTAATTGAACGGAAACAGGGAGATTCTATACATATACGAGTGAAAGCTGCCGATGTAGAATCTGCTGTGAAAGAAGTGCGCGTTACATTAAAAGGGAAAGATGATAAAGAAATTCCCTTTTTATTAGACTACAACAAGCGTGACATGGATTGGCAAAAAGTATTTGAACTAACTGATGCCTTGCCAAATGGACAGTATAAACTATTTGTAGAAATAGTGGATGCTGCAGGCAATAAACTTGTTGCGGAAAGTGAATATATCGTTTCTGTTTTGGGACAAAAAATGGAAGATGATAAAAAAACAGAAGAGCAAGAGAATGAAAATAAAGTAGAAGATAAGAAAGAAATTAGTAAGCAAGAAATTAGTAAGCAAGAAGATTCGAAAGTAGAGATCGTGCTTCCAGAAGAAAAACTTCCAGTTGTTCAAATTCCGAAGCAAGACGAGAAAGTAAATGAGTTTATACAAGAAACATTGAAAGAGAAAGAGGAATTCCCTCACGTTATAAAAGACCCATTGGCAGATAATAAGGAAGTAAGTAATGTAAAGGCTCAAAAAGAGAAAACAGGTAAAAATGACAAGCAAGACGTTTCGAAAAAGAAAACAGAGCCAGAAGATAAGAAAGAAGAAAGAAGTGAACAAGGAGTACAAGCTTCTAATGTGTTTACTATTATGTCAGGTTTATTTGTACTATTTTTAGTTTTAAAGAGTAATAAAGAATGGGGCTAATCATTTCGTAGTAGTGGAGGCATTTAAATGGAAATTAACCGTACGACAGTTGAAAATAAGACGCTACAACCATTAAAACAGCCTGCAGCTATTTCGGAACATGAAATTCAGAAAGAACGAAAGCATAGTAATTTAGTGTTTAGTGGGCAGTCTAAAATCATTTCGAAAAATAATGAAATAGGCATTTTACTTGCAAGTTTAGGCGATGGAAAGATTATGAAGGAAATACTTTCTAAAGAGATGGATACAGTGTTACAACTCTTTAAAAAGTTACATACGTTATCTGGAGAAGGTAAGCAAACAGAAAAAATATTTGAACAAGTAATTAGAAGTTTACAAGGACTTGTCAAGCAGGCGCATATAAAAGATCTTCCTTTATTAGATGGAACGTATGATTTCGCTGAAGTACAACTATCATTTGGTAGAAAGGTACATATTCCGTTATTAGATGTAAGTGCACTTATCTCTAGAGTGGAGAGTGATTCTTCAGAAGGAAATATAAATTTAATGGTAACGGTTATTACTGCTTATATAACGAAATTGTCTAACGAAACCATTTTAATTAGCGTTACAGACCGCACGGCAAAAGATCGGGATGTCAGTGTATGGAGGGCGCTCGCAGAAATGAATATGACACAATTGTCACAGGCGTTGAAACATACAATGCAAGAACATAAATGGTCTATGACGTTTCTTTTTCTTTTTATATGGATTGTTGGTATCATTTTAATTCGAGTTATATAAAAAGGTCGTCACTTCATTGTGACGACCTTTTTAATCCCGTAAAAGCCCGATTGGTATGTGCTGATTAAAGTTTCACTTTATATTTTTTCATAGAAGAATGTATCAAACCGCTGAAGGTTGTAACGTTCGGGTGTTAAAATTTGTTCTGTACTACCAACAAATAGTACACCGCCTTTTCGTAAAGAACGACTAAACTTTTCATAAAGCTTTACTCTTGCTTCTTCTGTAAAGTATATCATTACATTACGACATATAATTAAATCGTAATTTGTATCGAATGACTGCATTAAGAGGTCGTGTTGTTTGAACGAAACGTTTTGCTTAATGTTTTGATGCAATGAATATGTATCATTCTCTTTTGTGAAATGACGCTCTTTCAAATCGATAGGTAATTCTTTTAAAGAACGTTCTGTATATTGACCGCGTTTCGCAGTTTCTAAAATATGAAAATCAAGATCTGTTGCTTGAATTTCATAGCGAAATGGAGAAAGATGTTTCGATAAAATTAAAGAGAGTGTATATGGTTCTTCACCAGCAGCGCAAGCAGCACTCCATACTTTTAATTTCCCGTTATTTTGTTCAAGTAATTTTGGCAGTGCTTTCGTCTCTAACGTTTGCCAACGTTCTTTATTTCTGAAAAACTCTGAAACGTTAATTGTAATATAGTCAATAAAACTTAAAAATAAATTTTGATCAGCACGTAAATGATTTAAGAAATTTGCGTAGTTGTCAAATCCTTTTCTTGAAATGAAAGCATCGATTCTACGGCGCATTCTATCCTGTTTATACGAAGCGATATCCATATTGTATTGTTGTTTAAAACTCGCGATAAAATGATCATAATCTTGTTCAATTATCATATTTACAATGGGCACAATAACGATATTGTGCCTCCCCCTTTACATCATACGAATTTTTTGTTCAAAGCTTTTTTTCATCTGTTTTTCATGTAAACCCGGTAAATCATAAATAACAGCATCAATACCTGCTTCTTTTGCAACGTCAATGGGAATGACAGATGTATGTTTGTCCCCGTTATAAAAACAGAGAACTAAATCGGTATCTTCAATAATTTGTTTTACAAAAAACATAAAATCTGATCGATAAATGGAGTCGGAAGGATGATCAAAAGCAACATACTCGGCTCCGTGTTTTTTTAAGTAATGAACGACTTCTTGAAATTCATCTGTTAATGCTTGTAACGGTTGTAGCGTGTAAAGGCATAAATTTTGAGCGAGTCTTTCGTTTTCAATGAAAAAACGAAGAACTTCATTTTCGATAGATTTATAACATAATATGTAAATTTTATGTTTGTGAGCATAGTCAGTTAGAAATTTTTTAATTTCATCTTGATCTAATGCTGTTAATTGATTTGAACCACAAAGAAAAATATTCATAGAATTGTGCCACCTCATGCTAAATTGTAACATATCTTTTATAAAAAATAACTGCAAAATATTACTGTTCAGAGTATAATTATAAATAACTGGATTTTACGATTAAGTTTAGGAAGAAATAAAAAAATAAATAGGTGATATATATGCTACGTTCTATCTCGCATAATCCAATTTTATCGCATATACCGCCTGCTACTCAAATGCCGAAAGAAGCAAATGTCAGGACAGGACTTGCATTTTCGGATAATTTGCATGCAGATCCGAAAAAAGATAAATTGCTAGAACAAATGGAAGCGTTTGTCGATAATATTGGAGAAATAAAAGAGAAAATTGAAATGGAATTAACGCTTGATAATGTCATGGAATACAAAAATACAGTGAAATCATTTTTGAATTTTTACGTAGATAATGTATTGCAATATAAAGACGTTATGTCTCGTCATCCGCGTTACGGATATTCACAGAAAATGACGATTGTAAAACAAGCAGAAATGGGATTAAATGAATTAGAAGATGTGATGAACTTAATTAATACAAAAACTGGACATTTAGAAATGTTAAATCAAATTGGAGAAATCCACGGTTTAATTGTAAATTTAGTCTTGTAAAAGGAAGGAAGCTATATGTACATGCAATTATATGAGAAGCTCGTTATTATTCAAAAAGCATATGAAAACATTCAAACGCTTGGAGAACAAATATATGAGAATTTAAAACATAAAAATGTAAATGCAGTTCAAAAGTTGCAAGTAGAGCAATTGCAGTACATTGATGGTTTAAAAGGATTATCGAGCGCATTTGAAGAAATGGTTGTTCAGTTTTGTAAAGAAAAGGGCGTTGAGCCATCTCGCGTGAGTGCATTATTTTCGTATTTTTCCCATGAAGAAATTGAAAAAATGGAAAAAATACAAAAAAACTTAGTTGAATTAGAAGAGAATGTAAAAATGATTCTTTTAAAAAATCAATATTACTTAAACGTACTATTAAAAACTACAGAAAGTATTGTGGATTCCGTTTCTGAATATAATTTGGAGCGAAACAATAATTCGCAAATCTTTATGAATGAACTATTGTAAAGGAGAAGTGAAGCTTTATGAGATTATCTGATTATAATACACCGCTATCAGGTATGTTAGCGGCTCAAATGGGGTTACAAACAACGAAACAAAACTTGTCTAACATTCATACACCGGGTTATGTGCGTCAAATGGTGAATTACGGATCTGTTGGAGCAAGCAATGGTCATACGCCAGAACAGAGAATTGGATACGGTGTACAAACGTTAGGTGTCGATCGTATTACTGATGAAGTGAAGACGAAACAGTTTAATGATCAATTATCACAACTCTCTTACTATAATTACATGAATTCAACGTTATCACGAGTAGAGTCTATGGTAGGGACGACAGGAAAAAATTCGTTATCTAGTTTAATGGACGGCTTCTTTAATGCTTTTCGTGAAGTGGCAAAAAATCCAGAACAACCAAATTACTACGATACATTAATTTCTGAAACTGGGAAGTTCACAAGCCAAGTAAATCGTCTTGCGAAAAACTTAGATACAGTGGAAGCACAGACGACAGAAGATATTGAAGCACATGTTAATGAATTTAATCGTCTTGCCGCAAGTTTAGCAGAAGCGAATAAAAAAATTGGACAAGCAGGCACACAAGTACCGAATCAACTGCTAGACGAACGTGATCGCATCGTTACAGAGATGTCTAAGTATGCCAATATAGAAGTATCTTATGAATCTATGAATCCTAATATCGCGAGTGTTAGAATGAATGGTGTTTTAACAGTAAATGGACAAGATACATATCCACTTCAATTAAATAAAGAAAAAGACCCAATGTCAGTTGAGATTTACGGTTCAGAAATCTCTGTAACTAGCGGAGCGATAAAATCAGCGATTGATACGAAAGCGAAGATTGTTGAATATAAAAAAAACCTTGAAGATTTAATGAGCTCAGTGAAAAATCAAGTGAATACAGTGATGGGAAAAGATTTCTTCGTTGGAGATTATGCGAAAGATATGAAGTTAAATCCAGAATTTGCAAAAGATATTTCGAAAATGAAAATATCTGCTGAAACAGCAAATAAACTAGCAGCAATTACAGATGGCGATTATAAAGAAGGCCTTTCTAATAAACAAGCATTAGACCAATTCATAGTAGGTGTAGCTTCTGATAAAAGTGCAGTGAATGCTTATCAAAAAATTCATGGAGACCTATTAGAAGGTATTCAGCAAGAAAAGATGAGCGTCGAAGGGGTAAATATGGAAGAGGAAATGGTAAATTTAATGGCCTTCCAAAAATATTTCGTAGCGAACTCTAAAGCGATTACTACGATGAATGAAGTGTTTGATAGTCTATTTTCGATTATTAGATAATGTGAATTAGAAAAGAAATCCCCTCTTTTTTATGGTTAGAAAGAGGATCTGCAGATGGTAGAGGCGGTAATGCCTATCATTGGCCCAATCGATGTGAGACTAGAAATATAAAATGGTTGTAGGTTAAGTGGGTTAAGAGGATAGCGATAGGAAGCTGTGGATTCTTCTTAACACCAATTCAAATATAGATAAAGGAGAAGAGAGAGATGAGAGTATCTACATTTCAAAATGCAAGCTGGGCAAAGAATCAGTTAATGGATTTGAACGTGCAACAGCAATATCATCGAAATCAAGTAACTTCGGGGAAGAAAAACCTTCTTATGAGTGAAGACCCACTTGCAGCAAGTAAATCATTTGCAATTCAACATTCATTGGCAAATATGGAACAAATGCAAAAAGATTTAGCCGATTCGAAAAATGTATTAACACAAACTGAGAATACTTTACAAGGTATTTTTAAATCTTTAACGAGAGCAGATCAATTAACGGTGCAGGCATTAAATGAGCCAAATGGTGAAAAAGAATTGAAAGCCATCGGTGCAGAGATTGATCAAATTTTAAAACAAGTTGTATATTTAGCGAATACGAAAGAGCAAGGTCGTTATATTTTCGGTGGTGATAGTGCGGAGAAGCAACCATTTACAGAAGATGGTACATACCAAGGTGGAAAAAATGATGTAAATTGGCAACTAAATGACGGTTATGAATTAAAAGCGTTTCGTAACGGAGAAGCATTATTATCTCCGGTTATAAAAACGTTAAAACAGATGAGCGAAGCGATGCAAAAAGGTGACCAAAAAGCGTTACAACCGTTATTAGGAGAAAATAAGAAAAACTTAGATGGCATCATTAACCGTACAACTGAAGTTGGTTCAACAATGAACACAATGGAAACATTTAAAACAATTTTAAGCGAGCAAAATTTAGCGCTTCAAGAAAATCGTAAAGAAATTGAGGATGTCGATTTAGCGGTAGCAATTTCTGACTTAGCGTATATAAATGCGACGTATGAAGCGACGCTTAAAGCAGTTAGCACGATGAGTAAAACGAGTATTTTAGACTACATGTAATTAATAAGGAGTGAGAAAAATGGCAGGAACAACGATGACAGGTATTGGTGGTAGACAACAAATTTGGAATCTCGGAAATAATATGATCGATACTTCAAACTTCGTCGAATTAGAAATGAATGCGTTAGATATGAGGAAAACACCGTATACGAAAGAAAAGAACGACCTTACAAATGATAAATTATTATATACAAGTTTAAAATCAGAATTTAGTTCTTTCACACAAACATTTAAAAACTTAGCGGCTTTTAAAGGGAATGAAAAAAAAGTAACGACAACACAAGACGGTTATATAAATGTAAAAGCTGATGGTGGTGCGATTGCAGGAACTTTTAATATGACAATTACACAGCTAGCGCAGCGTCATCAAATAGCTTCAAATGACATTACAGATATAAATGCAAAGCTTCCTAAAGATGAAACATTAAAACTAGGCGGTAAAGAATTAAAAGTAACAACTGATATGACATATAAAGATTTAATTAATAAGATTAATGATGGAGATTATGGCGTATCAGCTTATACACTTGGAAATAAAATTTTCATGACCTCGAAAAAAGAAGGAACAGATGGAGTAATTAAGTTTGAGGGGAACACATCTACACTATTTCAAGATATTGGTTTAGCTAATGCGGATGGAGTAGCGCTTAATGTAATCAATGAAGCGCAAAATGCTAAATATAGTATTAATGGTATCACAGCTGAAAGCTTTACCAATACAATTGAGGCTCTTCCAGGCGTGAAAATTGAATTATTAAAGGTAACTGAGCCAAAAGTGGAAGGGACACCAGATGCTGGCACAACACCAGATCCAAAAACAAAAGGTATAGACCTAAAATTTACAGTAAATGACTCAAACGTAACAGATGCATCGAATGTTATTAAGAAGATGGTTGCGGATTATAATAAAGCTGTTAGTACGGTAGATATCTTTGCCGGAAAAGGTGGGGCTTTCCAAGGTCAAGCCATTATGCAAAGTGTACGTCAAGCGATGAACAATGTCGTAACATTTTCTCAAGATGGTAATTATTTATTCACATTTGGTATTCAATTAAAGCAAGATGGAACGATGGAAGTTAATGATGAAAAATTAACACAAGCATTAAAAGAAAAACCTGATGCAGCGAAGCAATTTTTCTTTAGTTCTAACGGTTTAGGAAAAATGATGGAAGAGCCACTTGATAAACTATTTGGTGATAAAGGTGTAGTCGGTGAGAGAGTAAAAAATATTGACTCACGTGTAAGTGATTTAGATAAAAAGATTAAAGATATCGAGACGCAAAACTTGCAAAAGCAAGATGAAATTGTGAAGAAGTATCAAAAATTAGAAAGTACATTAGCGGCGCTTGATAGCCAGCTAAAAACAATTAAAGCAATGACAAAACAAAAAAGTGATGATTAATGAAAGTTAAGGAAGTGATGGTATGCAAGCATGGCAACGTTATATGCAAAATGATATTATGACGAGTAATCCGATTAAAAATACAATTTTTATCTATGAAAGATGTATTGTAGAGTTTCGTAATTTAGAAGAGCTTTTACATACTTTTAAACTACAAGAAGGAGATGCGCTTCTTGAAAAGTTAGAACGTATTTTTGAAGAATTGAAGCTTCAATTGAACCCTGAAATTACGAAAGACTTATATGATAGTCTTTATGGTTTATACGATTGGATTAGTATTCAAATTCAGACGATGAAAGTAACGCGTGAAGCAAAAGACATGGATGCGATTGTGAAAGTGTTACAAGATTTAATAGACGGTTACCGCGGAGCACTTGAAAATGAACAATGATATTTATCGGACGTTTGTCGGCTGTTTTAATGAAATCGGTGAATTGCAAGTGTCAGATGGAGAGTTTGCTGAGAAGAGTGAGATGTTAAATCGCTGGATGATGACATTGGATGAAGAAACGCGTGCGCAAGTTGCAGCAGAAGTAAGTCCATTCATTATTAAGGCAGCGCAGCATATTCGAGATAAGCAAAAGATTTTGGAAGAAATGATTATGACAAATGATGGACGAATGAAAGCTAATTCATTTTACGGTAAATATTAATAATACAGTTTACAAATGGATTTCCCCTTTTTAAAGGGGATCCATTCCTTTGTTTAAGTAAATAGTTCCGCTGATTGAGGTTTCATTTTATGACTGTAATGAAAAAATAGTAGTAATCTAAATAATATAAAAATGAACTTTAATGTGTAGTTCATATATGAAAATAGTTCACGGATCACTGTCTGTATACAGTTTTTTGTATTCTTTTTTATATTTTTGTATTTTTCTAAAGACAACAATGGAAAAATGGAATAAAATATGTAAGGGTACATAATAGTTAATATTTTAATAAATACATATAATAAAATAAATAATGAAGTGAAACTTCCATCAGTGGATCATTAAGGTAGAAAAGGAAGGGTGTGGAATATGCCAGATTTAGTGAGTGATGTAAGCCATTATATGAACTATTTAGTAACGAAACGAAATACTGTTTCTAGTAATATTGCAAATGCGAATACACCTGGCTATAAAGCACAAGATGTAACATTTGCTGAGCAGATGAGTAAGAGCAGTGCGTTATATAAGAACAATGCGGCTGATTTAAAGAGCAATCCAGATTTATATCAAACGAATGAAATGCACTTACCGACAGTAAATATGAAAAATACGTATGCAAAGATTCAAACGAAATCAATGCAAAAGAATCAAGATGGAAATAGTGTGGATGTAACGACAGAAATGCTAGATTTAATGAAAGCAAATCAGTTATACGGTATTTCAATTAATGCAATTAATACACAATACGCAATTAACCAAGCGGCACGTGGACGTTAAAGGTAGAAGGAGAGACAACGATGTTTCAGGCAATGAATGCAAGTGGCTCAGGACTAACGACAGCGAGAAAGTGGATGGAAGTTACTTCAAACAATATTGTAAATGCGAATACGACAGCCGCTCCGGGGGCAGATTTATATGAGCGTCGTAGTGTGGTGCTAGAATCAAATAATAGTTTTGCAAGTATGTTAGACGGGGCTCCTACTAACGGAGTGAAAATAAAAAGTATTGAAGCAGACAAAACGGAAAACTTAGTGTATGATCCGACGCATCCGCACGCAAATGAAGAAGGATATGTACGTTATCCAAATATTGATGTAACTGCTGAAATGACGAATGTTATGGTTGCTCAAAAAATGTATGAAGCAAATACGAGTGTATTAAATGCGAACAAAAAAATGCTCGATAAAGATTTAGAAATTGGACGAGGATAAGGGGGAAGATAGGGATATGAAAATTCAACCAATGTTACATACACAGCCATTTGGAGCAATTCAGTCAATTGGTGCACCGAAAACTTCGGAAACTTCTGTAGCTCCAGGAAAAAAGTTTATTGATTTATTGGAAGATATGAATCAAACGCAAAATAATGCGCAAACAGCAGTATATGATTTATTAACAAAAGGGGTAGGAGAAACACATGACGTTTTAATTCAGCAAAAAAAAGCTGAATCTCAAATGAAAACGGCTGCTCTCGTACGTGATAATCTTATTGAAAATTATAAGTCACTAATTAATATGCAAATTTAGGAAAGTGGACGGGTGTGTTTAAATGGAAAAGATAAAAAATGTTATCCAATCGTTAAAAACGTGGCATAAGTTAGTAATCGGTGCTGCGCTTTTAGCGGTTGTAACAGGAGCACTTTTATACTTCACCTTGCCAGATAAATATGTTGTTGTATATCAAAATTTAAATGATGCAGATAAGCAAGAGATTACAGCAGAATTATCGAAGTTAGGTGTCGATTACCAATTAGCGGCCGATGGTTCAATTCGTGTGCAAAAGAATGATGCTCCATGGGTTCGAAAAGAAATGAATGGAATGGGCTTACCGTTTAACTCTAAGAGCGGCGAGGAAATTTTATTAGAAAGCTCGCTCGGGTCAAGTGAGCAAGATAAAAAAATGAAGCAAATTGTCGGCACGAAAAAACAATTGGAGCAAGATATTGTACGAAATTTTGCGACGGTTGAAACGGCAAATGTTCAAATTACATTACCTGAAAAAGAAACAATTTTTGATGAAGAAAAAGCAAAAGGAACAGCGGCGATTACTGTTGGTGTGAAGCGTGGACAATTATTAACAGCTGATCAAGTTGCTGGTATACAGCAAATGATTAGTGCGGCAGTTCCTGGCGTGAAAGCAGAAGAAGTAAGTGTTATTGATAGTAAAAAAGGTATCATCTCAAAAGGAGCAGATGAAGCGCATTCTAACAGTTCCTCTTCTTATGAAAAAGAAGTAGAGATGCAGCATCAAATTGAAGGTAAATTAAAGCAAGATATTGACGCAACGTTAATGACGATGTTTAAGTCAAATGAATATAAAGTAAATACGAAAGTGTCTGTAAACTACGATGAAGTTACACGTCAGTCAGAAAAATATGGCGATAAAGGTGTACTTCGTAGTAAACAAGAGCAAGAGGAAAGCTCTACTGCGCAAGAAGGAGCAGATACGAAGCAAGGTGCTGGTATTACAGCGAACGGTGACGTGCCAAACTACGGTACGAACAATAATCAAAACGGTAAAGTTGTCTACGATAATAAAAATGGTAACAAAATTGAAAACTATGAAATAGATAAAACAGTTGAAACAATTAAGAAACATCCAGAATTAACGAAAACCAATGTTGTTGTATGGGTAGATAATGATACGTTAGTAAAACGAAGAATTGATATGACTACTTTCAAAGAAGCGATTGGCACAGCAGCTGGGCTTCAAGCTGATCCGAATGGAAACTTTACAAACGGTCAAGTTAATGTTGTAACTGTTCAGTTCGACCAGCCGAAAGTTGAAAAAGAGAAAGAGCCAGAAAAAAGTGGTATGAATTGGTGGTTATTCGGTGGAATTACAGCTGGCTTGTTAGCACTAATTGGTCTAGTATGGTTCTTCTTAGCAAGACGTAAGAAAAAGAGAGAAGAAGAGGAATATGAAGAATACTTAGCCGAAGAGGAAATTGCCGCAAGTAATGAAAGTATTCTGGAAATTCCTGAAGAAAAAATAGTGCCAGAGCCAACACCGGAACCAGAAGGACCGAAAGAACCAACGTTAGATGATCAAGTGCAGGAAGCTACGAAAGAACATGTAGAAGGTACTGCAAAAGTAATTAAAAAATGGTTAAACGGACAGTAAGGGAGGAACAACGATGTTAGATGAAATCTCCTCCAAAGAAAAAGCTGCCATCCTCATTCGTACATTAGACGAAGGGGTGGCAGCAAAAGTCATTGAATATATGACAGCTGAGGAAAAAGAAGTATTACTTCGTGAAATTGCGAAGTTTCGTGTATATAAACCAGAAACGTTAGAAAATGTGCTAGGGGAGTTCTTATATGAATTAAATGTAAAAGAATTAAACTTAGTCACTCCAGATAAAGAGTACATTCGTCGCATATTTAAAAACATGCCCGAAGACGAGCTGGAAAAATTATTGGAAGACCTTTGGTATAACAAAGATAATCCGTTTGAGTTCTTAAATTCACTTACAGATTTAGAACCACTTCTTACAGTGCTCAATGATGAATCACCACAGACGATTGCGATAATTGCTTCTTACATTAAACCGCAACTTGCTTCTCAATTAATTGAGAGATTGCCAGATCATAAACGAGTAGAGACGGTAATGGGTATTGCAAAACTAGAACAAGTTGATGGTGAATTAATTAATCAAATTGGTGAGTTGTTAAAAGCGAAATTAAATAATATGGCATTTAGTGCAATTAATAAAACTGATGGCTTGAAAACGATTGTGAACATTTTAAATAATGTTTCACGAGGTGTTGAAAAAACAGTCTTTCAAAAGCTGGATGAAGTCGATTATGAGTTATCTGAGAAAATTAAAGAAAATATGTTTGTCTTTGAAGATTTACTTGGTCTTGAAGATCTTGCGCTTCGCCGTGTATTGGAAGAAATTTCAGATAACGGTGTTCTTGCGAAAGCACTTAAAATTGCAAAAGAAGAAATTAAAGAAAAATTATTTACATGTATGTCTTCAAACCGCAAAGAGATGATTCTAGAAGAATTAGATGGCTTAGGACCGCTTAAGATGACGGATGCTGAAAAAGCGCAGCAAACGATTACAGGTACAGTTAAAAAGCTAGAAAAAGAAGGAAGAATTATCGTTCAAAGAGGTGAAGGGGATGTCCTTATTTAAAAACAGAATTCCGAAGAATTCTGTTTCTTTTTCTGAAGAAACGTATGAATTACAATTTCCAAAACCAGCTTCAGTCCAAATAGAAGAGGAAGAATTACAAGCTGATCATGCAGAGCTTCGCGCCCAGCAAGAATCATTACATATGGAAATGAATCAGTTAAGACAAGGGCAGCAAATGCTAGAACGAGAGCGTCAGCAGCTAGTACAAGATAAAGAACAATTTAAAATGCATATTCATGAACAAATGGAACAGATGGAAGCAGCACGTATGCAGTTTCAAAAAGAACAACAAGAAACAGCATACGAATGGACAGAGTTATTGTGGGATCAATCTTTTCATCTAGCAGAAAAAATCGTAAACCAAGCGGTAGATTCGCGATTACTTGATGTGTTACCAATTTTAACTGGCATCGTTCAAACGTTGCCTACTTCATTTGAAAAATTAATAATAACAGTACATCCAGAAACGTTTGAACGTATTCAAGAAGAGAAGGAAAATACGAAAGAGTATTGGTTACTACAATTAGTAGAATGGAAATATGATTTCTCCCTGCAGTTCGGTGAATTTGTTTTGGAGGAAGAGAAAGAGTTTTTTGAATTTAAATTTGCACCTATATTTGCGAAACTTCGTCATAAATGGGAAGAAGAGAAGTTGTTTGAGGAGCAAAATGTATGAACAACAAGCTCATAAATGAACAAAATAAGTGGAATACGTTTATCGACACACCGTTTTATACGAAAATTGGTAAAGTTCATAGTGTACAAGAACAGTTCTTCGTAGCGAAAGGACCGAAAGCGAAAATTGGAGATGTTTGTTTCGTTGGAGAACATAATGTTTTATGTGAAGTAATTGCGATTGAAAAAGAGAATAATATGTTACTCCCATTTGGACAGACAGAAAAAGTATGTTACGGGGATTCAGTTACATTAATTGCAGAAGATGTTGTCGTACCTCGTGGTGATCATTTACTTGGAAAAGTGTTAAGTGCGAATGGTGAAGTGTTAAATGAGGACGCTGAAAACATTCCACTACAGAAAATAAAATTAGACGCCCCCCCTATTCATGCATTTGAGCGTGAAGAGATTACTGATGTATTTGAAACGGGAATAAAATCAATTGATTCTATGTTAACAATTGGTATCGGTCAAAAGATTGGTATTTTCGCTGGATCAGGTGTTGGTAAATCTACTTTACTTGGAATGATTGCGAAAAATGCAAAAGCTGATATTAACGTTATTAGTTTAGTAGGAGAACGTGGCCGAGAAGTAAAAGACTTTATTCGAAAAGAATTAGGCGAAGAAGGTATGAGGAAAAGCGTTGTTGTTGTAGCGACGTCAGATGAAAGCCATCTGATGCAACTTCGCGCGGCAAAGCTTGCAACATCTATTGCTGAATACTTCCGTGATCAAGGCAACAACGTACTACTTATGATGGATTCTGTCACTCGTTTTGCTGATGCGCGTAGAAGTGTTGATATTGCAGTGAAAGAGTTACCGATTGGTGGTAAAACACTGTTAATGGAAAGTTATATGAAGAAGCTGTTAGAGCGATCTGGTAAAACAAAAAAAGGATCTATAACAGGGATTTATACCGTACTCGTTGATGGAGACGATTTAAACGGTCCTGTACCAGATTTAGCACGTGGTATTTTAGATGGGCATATTGTATTAAAGCGTGAGTTTGCTACGCTTAGTCATTATCCTGCCATTTCAGTGTTAGATTCAGTAAGTAGGATTATGGAAGAAATTGTGTCGCCTAACCATTGGCAACTTGCAAATGAAATGAGAAAAATCTTATCTATTTATAAAGAAAATGAATTGTACTTTAAATTAGGGACGATTCAAGAAAATGAAGAAAATGCTTATATTTTTGAATGTAAAAATAAAGTAGAAGATATAAATACGTTTTTAAAGCAAGGTCGATCGGATAGTTTCCAATTTGATGATATCGTTCAAGCGATACACCATATAGTATAAGGCCTCTACTAAAGGGGTCTTATTTTTTTGTTTTTTAATATTTCACAGATTTTTTTGGAAAAAAACTATATAATAGAAAAAGAGAGCGTTATAATAGGAAGGGGCTATGAAAACAGGTGGATAAACAGCAGTACGACACGATAAAATTGCAAATAAATCAAGAAAAAGAACATATTTTAAAAGAAGTGTACGAACTAACAGCTGAAAAAAGAAAAATAGAACAAAAAAAAGAATATGATTTATACGTTGTGAAATCACGTAGCAAAGTCGTACAAACTGGTCAACGTATTATGGCTGGCATGCTTTCTTCACATACGTTTTCACCTGAAAGAATAGAAGAATGGAATCGAAAAATTAAAAAAACAGAAGGTTTTATTCAAAAAAATGAAAGCCTTTTAGAGCAAGTAAAAGAAAAAGAACGTGTCATTGATGAAATGTATCAAGAAGATTGTAAGAAGCTTGCAAAAGTGCAAGAAAAGCTAGAAGAAAAAATGCTTCTTGATTTAAAAATGTGTATGAATGGATGAGGTGAATGTAGTGATACAGTCTGTATTACCGGTGCAACAAAGTTTACCTCCGCAAAAAGAAAAAGGGCTAGAAATACAATCGAAAAATGAAAATTCTTCATTTGATCGTACGTTGAGAATGGAAAATAAACAGCAGCCGAAAACGGAGAAAACGAAACGAGAAGAAGCACCAAAAGAAGAGAAAAAAGAATATAATCTTTCTAAACCATCGGTAACGAAAGAAGAACCAAGTGTAAAGAAAGAAGAAAAAAAAGAGACAGAACAGTTGTTATTAGCTGTATCTGAGCAAATGGTTGCAATTGAGCAATTACGTGTGCAACCAGAATTGTTATATCAATACATACAA
Source organism: Bacillus cereus group sp. BceL062 (assembly GCF_051780025.1). Classification (NCBI taxonomy): domain Bacteria; kingdom Bacillati; phylum Bacillota; class Bacilli; order Caryophanales; family Bacillaceae; genus Bacillus; species Bacillus cereus group sp. BceL062. Next base: position 242,127 of record NZ_JBPWGY010000004.1, read on the forward strand.
AAAATACAAGAGCTGTATAAAGAATATGGAAATATAAAGCTTAACGAATTACCCGCAGGTGAATTACAACAATTACAAGAGCTCCTTTCAAATATGAATATTAAAAATGCTATATGTTTAGAAGATACAATGCAAATGGTGTTAGACAAAGTGAAGATGCCAGAGCAAATGATGCAGGCTTTGAAAGTTGTAGAGACAGAAACTTGTAATATTGCAAAAAAACAAGAAGAGTCTAAAGATGTAGATCTTCTGAAATCAGAGAGCGATGATGTGAAGGTAGAGTTGCCAGAAGTCGATTCGTTAAGTGATTCGAGTTCCACGGGTGCGGAGTTATTAAATAAAGCGACGAGTACTGATCAAATCGGAAAATCAAATAGTGGCGCTGAGAAGGTTACATTACCTGACTTAGGAAAGAAAATGGAAGCGCAAGTAGAAGCATTGCAAAAATTTGTAGTGAAACAAGAACGTGTTTTATTCCAGCTAAATCCAGAAAAATTTGGAACGTTAACTGTATTTATGAAAAAGCATGGCGACCAAATTGATGTGCATGTAGAAATGGAAAAACACGATGCAAAAAAACGTGTTGAAATCATTTTTGATGAATTGAGGCTAAAGCTAAAAGAAAAAGAAATTAATATTCAAATTAGCTATTCGGATAAAGATGAAAACCGTAAAGAACAGCGAGAACAAGAACAAAGACAAAAGCAGAAATTAGCAAGTACGCAACATGAGAAACAACAATCAAAAGAATTTGCGGGATTATTGGAGGAATAAAGCGTGCCAACAGTTGGGTTAAATACAACGAGTACAAATCATATTCCGTTACAAGCAGGAGCGCAAGCAAAAAACGCATCTGTGAATGGTGTACAATCGCCAGTTCAACAAACAAACGGAGTTTCAGCAGGAGCACAAAAGACTCCTGGGGTAATGGGGAAAGATGACTTCCTAAAATTGTTTTTATCAAGTTTCCAACATCAAGATCCATTTAATGCAATGGATATGAATCAAATGATGAATCAGACAGCGCAGTTATCTCTTATGGAGCAAGTGCAAAATATGACAAAAGCAGTTGACTCTTTAAGAACGACGATGTATTCGACAGCGCTTGATGGCGGTATGAAGTTTTTAGGGAAGTACGTAAGAGGTGTTGACGGCGACGGAAACAAAGTAACTGGTCAAGTAGAGACGGTTCGCCTTGCAGAGAATAATGATGTACAGCTCATTATTAATAATAAAGTCGTATCTCTTCGTTTCGTTGAGAGAGTGTCTGATAAACCGATTGGAGAAACGAATCCAGAGGATGTCAAGAAAGAAGATCAAAAAACAACTGAAGAAGTAAAAACTACAAATTCATGAGGAGTGTCCATACGTTATGATTAAAGCGTTATATACAAGTATTACAGGAATGAATGCAACACAAAATGCATTAAGTGTAACTTCAAATAATATTGCCAATGCACAAACCGTTGGTTATAAAAAACAAAAAGCAATGTTTGATGATTTACTATATAACAATTCAATTGGTGCAAAAAGTGACGGTAAATACGCAGGAACGAATCCGAAAAGTATCGGTAACGGTGTGAAAATGAGTGGTACGGTTACGGATTATAGTGATGGTACAATTACGTTAACAGGTGGTAAAACACAAGCAGCAATGGAAGGTAATGGTTTCTTCGTTGTAGGTGATTCAAAAGGCGGAAATATGGAATTTACTCGTAAAGGTACGTTTGGGATATCTTCAGATTACTATATTACGAATACTGAAGGTCAATACGTATTTGCATACCCTGCAAATGAGGCAACTGGTGAAGTTGATTTATCTGGAATTCCAGGACCGTTGCAAATTCCAATGGGAACAGCAATTGGTGGTATTCAAACAACAAAGGGTACAATTAAAGGGAATATCCCGGTTAATGAAAGTAAAATTACGCAAGACTTACCGTTTTATGATGATGCTGGTAATACGTGGACAATGCGTGTAGAATTTACAAAAACGAATGAACACGAGTATACATATAAAGTGCAAAGACGTAATGACTCGATAAAAGATACAAAGTTTGAAGATGTTACAGGTCAAGGTTCAACAGGTACATTGAAATTTGACAAAGTTGGAAATCCAGATCCGGTACAACAAGGAGCAGCCATCCCATTTAATGGCGGAACAATAAATTTAGATTTCAGTAAATTAACAAATCATCCAACAGATAAAACATTATCAGTAACAGACGTAGATGGTAGAGCAGCGGCAACGGTTAAAGATTGCTTCATTGCTGACGGTGGATATGTAATGGTAAAATATTCTGATGGAAGTATGAAATCTGCTGGCCAATTAGCTGTTGCGATGTTCCCGAACGAAGGCGGTCTAATGAAAACAGGTAATGGTAACTATACAGCGACGAATACAACAGGTATTTTAGCACTTGGAGCATCTGGTCAAAACGGTGCAGGTAAAGTACGTGGTGGCGCACAAGAAGGGGCCAATGTAGATTTATCTGTTGAGTTCGTTGACTTAATGCTGTATCAACGTGGATTCCAAGGAAATGCGAAAGTAATTAAAGTATCAGATGAAGTATTAAATGAAGTTGTAAACTTAATTCGATAATATATTATAAAGAAAACTTGTAATGTAGTAGAAAGGGTTTTTTATTCGTATGACAAGACAAGAGCGAGTTTTACAATTGCCTTTTTTCGAAAATAAACGTGAACTTGCCGAGCAAGTGCTAAAAATGGAACGAGAAGAGCATGTATATTTACCGGATCAATTTGAAATTAAGCAAGTGCCTCCGTATTCATTTGGTGAAAAGGAAGCCATCATTGGCCGTATTCATGAGTTTTATTTCGTAAGTGTTGGTAGTGATGGAGTTTGGAAGTATCAACTGTTTAAGGACGAGATGAAGTGCCGTGAGTTTTTTGTTACGTTATCAGGGATAACGGATCAGCAAATTGCGTTTTGGTTCAATAATATCGAGTTACTTAAAAGCTCTTAAAAGCCCTTTTAATGGTTTGAGAGATTTGGTAGGGTTTAAGTGCTTATAAGGGTGCTCGAACGTTGTAGAAACAGCGGTATGAAGTGTTACCAAGGTAGTTTAATAAGAGATAAGCGAATTGTAGTATAGTATGGATAACAACTATGGTTCTGAGGGGCTTGTAGTTGTAAGAGTAGTGCTATGGAGAGGTACTGTGATGGTTGGTTGGAGATAAGATAATTGTCTCATAGCAAACCAGTGCCTTTTGGATAGTTTGTGGGGATACATTTTTATAAAAGGAGAGGTGAGGAGGATGGCGCAGAATAAGTATCGCGTTACATTCATTTCGCCAAGTGAGGTTGAGCAGCGGACTGTAATGGCGGCGAGTAGTTTGCCAGATTTAATTCGTAAAGTAGAGAGTATTATCGCAGATCCGAACGGTTATTTTGTGAATGATAAAAAAAATAATTGCTATTTTAAAGTAATTAAAGAAAATGTTGCGTTTATTCAATACGAGCTACTATTTTCGGATAAGGAAATTCATATTGAAAAATTAAAACATATAGCGCCGGCTATATTAAAACAATTATTTAAAAAAATAAACGATCCAGAACTATATGCACTCGCGTTACTTGATGTTGATATAGCGACGAAACAATATGTACTCGAAGAAATGAATCAAGAGTTAAGAATGAGAGTAGAAACGGAACTTTCAAAAAAATGGGAAGCAATGCCGACAGAAATTGTAGGGGCACAAGAAGTGTTATTAGAGGCACTTGCTTCATTTATACAAGATTAAGCGTAAATAAATTGTTCGACTATCTATATTTTTCATATAGGTAGTTGACTTTTTCTCTTTTATAAAGCTTAATAATTAAATATACGGAATTAATGGAAGGGGAGCGACACCTTTATGTCACAAGCACAAAGTATTTTATTAGAAAGTGGAACAAATGAATTAGAGATTGTCACATATACTGTTGGTGAAAATCTATTTAGTATCAATGTAATGAAAGTACGTGAAATCATTAATCCATTCCCTGTTACAACTGTGCCAGAATCTCATCATGCAGTTGAAGGTGTTGTTCAAGTACGTGGTGAAATTTTACCTGTTATTAACTTAGCAACGGCTCTTAATTTAAAATCAACAAAGCCACTTGATCAAACGAAATTCATCATCTCAGAATTAAACCAAATGAAAGTTATTTTCCGCGTTGACGAAGTACATCGTATTCAACGTATTTCATGGGAACAAATTGATGAACCAGCTTCATTATCAATGGGACTAGAAGAAACGACATCTGGCATTGTAAAACTAGATGGGAAAATTATTTTACTATTAGACTATGAAAAAATTGTATGTGAAATTAGCGGTACTGGTTATGACAATAAATCACTTTCAGGATTAGAACAAAAAACAGATCGTGCTGAAAAAGTTATTTATATTGCAGAAGATTCAGCAATGCTTCGCCAAATACTAGAAGAAACTTTATCATCAGCTGGATATACGAAAATGAACTTCTTCAGCAATGGTGCGGAAGCATTAGCACAAATTGAAAAATTAGCGAAAGAGCAAGGGGAAAAAATGTTTGAACACATTCACTTGCTAATTACTGATATTGAAATGCCAAAAATGGATGGACATCATTTAACGAAAGTGGTTAAGGATGGTGAAATAATGAATCGTTTACCGGTCATTATTTTCTCTTCATTAATTACAAATGAATTATTCCATAAAGGTGAAGCTGTAGGAGCAAATGCTCAAGTAAGTAAGCCAGATATTCAAGAGTTAATTGGTTTAGTTGATAAGTTAGTGTTGTAAAAGAGTTTTAAAAAGCGTTTTTTTTGCTGGAATAGAACCTCTAGCGAAGTTTGGAAGCGGTCAGTGCCTAATAGAGCTCTGTACGATGTAAGACCAAAGATATGGAGTGGTTTCAAGTAAGCAGGAGAAGAGAGCTTTCGACTGAGGGTTGGAAACTTTCTTCTATTAGTGGGGAAAAAGGAACTAGCCATGTATAGTAGTACTGGCTAGTTCCTTTTTAGTATTCTATACGCTGTACAGGTAGAAGGAGTATTTGTGGTTGTAAGAATCGTCTCTATTTCGAGATTTTCAATTGGTTTAATTAATAAGTAACGTTTTTTTGTTTAAAAATATAAGAGAACATATTTTGGTTTATGTTAGTGATATTTCGTGGTAGCGCAAACTTTTTCGGTGAAAATATATTAAAAATACCATATAATATAATTATATGTAATTAATATGTATAATTGCATATTAATTAAATAATACTCTTTCTTTTTTACACTTTCCATACGTTTTTGTATGTTAATTATTTGACAGACAATTTCGAAATGTTATAATATGGATATGTAAAAATTGCTATTTCTTAAAAGACATGGGAGTCAGATGAGAATTGTGAAAGGATGAGGGGGAGTGGCACAGATTATGTATCACCACACAGCAATCAATGTATTAAAACTTTTACAAAACATGTCAAATAATAAAATGAATGATATGAAATTAGAAACGGAATTTAAAAAAATAGAGAAACAATTCCGAGTGGAGTATGAAGAGTTAGTCGATTTATATAATAGAATGGTTTTATTCCAAATAGATATAGAAAAACATGGCGGTATGCGAGCTTATGAAAAATCAACAATTACATGGCTGAAGTCTGAGCTAGAGTTACTGTATGAAGTGTATCAATTTTGTCAACGTCACGGTTTAAACATTTTAAATATTTCAAAATACGTTAGTAAAAATGAACTAAATCTTTTTCCGAAAACAGAAAGTCAATTGCAAAATACGTATTATAAATTGAAAAAACGTGAAATACCGTTTGAAAATATTGAAAAACAAAAACCAGGACGAAAGCGAAAATATACACCCGTAAAAGAACAAATCGTTGAAATGAAAAAAGAAAACAAGCAAGAAGTAAGAAAAGAAGTTCAAAATACAGAGAATGAAAAAAGTCTTGTAACAGTTATATCTGGTATCGTTGATAATTTTGAAACAATTAGTCAATGTAGTGAAAGAAAAGAAGATGAACTCCATCAGTTTATGGAAGGCATTTATAAGCTTTCAAGCATGGCTGCTGGGCGTTCGGAAAATGAAAAGGATGTACGTGGTCTTGAAAGCGAATTGCATGTATTACGAGCTGAAAATGAAAGACTAAAGCGAGAAAAGGAAGAGCTTGTTCATGATATAAAAGAAATGACGCATCATTTAATTCATTTCATTACGAGCTCTGATATCGATCAAATTCGCACATTGCCTTACTTCGTAAAAGAATGTAAACAAGATTTGCATAAATTAGGGTTATATAACGCACAAGACGGGAAAATGAAAATTATGGTTGATCGTAGTGGACAAGTTATGACTGTAACACAGTAATAAAATTTGGGTACAAAATAAAAGGGAGATACATAGTTTATATGTATTTCCCTTTTGTTTTGTGTGGAATCGTTTCAAAGAGGGAAGACAAATTTTTAAGATTGTAGTAATTTAGAAACCATTTGCGGAATTTGATTAGCCTGTGAAACCATACTGAGCGCAACTTTAGTTAATAATTTAAACTTTAAAAAATCGCTCATTTCCTGCGCCATATCCGCGTCTTCAATTCGAGGAGAAGCATCTGTTAGGGCCATACTTTGACTATTTAAATTTTCAATATTAAAGTGTAAACGATTTATCATAGCCCCAAGATCAGCACGATGAAGTGATACATTTTGCAAGGCTTCTTCAATTTTACGAATTGCCGTTCTTGCTTCTTGTTCTGTTGAAATCTTGATGTCATGTTGTGTAGGGGAAGGGGGAATATGTTTCGTTAGATTTACTGTATGACCGATATCATCTAATGTAACAGGACGGTTTTGGTCGCCAAATACGGGCAAATTATTAAACTCAGTTGTCTCACCAATATAGCTAATTTGCTCTGTTAAAGATTGAAACTCTTTATTTAGTGAATCACGGTTTTTATTTGAATTTGTACCGTTCGCAGATTGAACAGCTAAATCACGCATACGCTGCAAAATATTCGTAACAGTTTGAAGGGCAGCTTCTGCTGTGCGAAGCATCGATAGCGCATTTTCATTATTACGAATTGCCACGCGCATACCACTTGCTCTCGCATGCATACGAGTCACAATCGCAACATTAGCGGGATTATCGGAAGCGTTATTCAACTTCTTACCAGTCGTCAAATACTCCATCGCAACATTCATACGTTTCTCATTCTCATACAACGACTGCCTAGCATTCATACTCAAAACATTCGTACCAATACGCATAATAGACACTCCTTATAGATTGATATAGTTGGTATCTTTTAATCTAATAAACAGTTATGGAAGGATAGAGGGGCTTATGCTTATTTACTGTTTGTGTTTTAACATAAGAGGGGATCAAGATAAGCACTGACCGCTTCTAAGCATCGGGGATACTCTCTTCCACATAAAAAAGAAAGTTTTATAAAGAATCTATCTATATAGAAAAAATAAACCTCTCCGCAAGCAGAGAGGTTTATTCAGGAAACTAACTCAAATGGCTTATTGTAATAATTTAGAAACCATTTGTGGCGTTTGGTTTGCTTGAGAAAGCATGCTGATACCAGCTTCGTTCAAGATTTTGAACTTAGTCATTTCAGACATTTCTTTCGCCATGTCAGCGTCTTCGATTTGAGAAGCTGCTGAAGCCATAGAAGAAGATTGGCTCTTCAGGTTGTTTACGTTAAAGTCAAGACGGTTTAATGTAGCACCTAGTGTTGCACGGTTAGATGCGATTGTTTCAAGAGCTGCATCAATTGATTTAATTGCTTCAGAAGCGTTTGGTGCAGCTTTTGTAATATTACCTGCTGTAGGTGCAGTATAAGCAGCTCCAACTGCTTGAGCAAGTGCAAGTGTTTTAGTACCAGCTTCATCGTACGCTTTAATTGCAGTTTCAATACCTTTAATTGCAGTGTCACTCATTAAGTTTTTATCAACCTTTTCGAATGCCGTTTTAAAACCTTCAACTGCTGTTGTAAGGGCTGCTTCAGTTGGTGAACCAGTTAAACCAGCTAAAGTACCTTTAGCTGCAGTTAAAGCAGCAATGTTTGTATCTTTCGCAATGTCTGCTGTTGTAATTGCGATTGTTTTAGTACCAGTTCCTTCAATAGATAATGTGTCAATCTTTAAAGCTGAAGTAGATGAATCAGCTAGATTAATATTGATTTGTTTAGTTGTATCAGCGTTATCTAGAGTTTGGATAGCAATAGATTTGTTATCGCCATTTAATAATTTCTTATCGTTAAACTCTGTGTTTTTAGAAATGTAATCAATTTGTTCTTTTAATGCAGAAAATTCTTTATCTAATGCTTTTTGGTTATCACTAGTGTTCGTACCGTTTGCAGATTGGTTAGCGATGTCACGCATACGAAGTAAGATGTTAGATACAGAGTTTAAAGCAGAGTCAGCTGTACGGATTAAAGACATGCCGTCTTGTGTGTTGTTAGCTGCTACTCCTAAACCGTTTTCACGTGCACGCATACGAGTTGCGATTGCAAGACCTGCTGCATCGTCAGAAGCGTTGTTGATACGTTTACCACTTGATAAACGGTCCATAGCGTTGCTCATTTTTGTTTGGTTTTGGCGCATGTACTCTTGAGTACGCATGCTGTTAATGTTTGTATTAATTCTCATGTTAAGAAACCCCCATTTTTTTATATTGACTTTTCTGCAAATTGAAAAACGGTAATATGCGAAAAAATCAATTTCGAGATTTATTGTAATCCTTGCTACAACGGGTGTCAACTAAAAATTCGAATTAATAAATATAAAAAAATAACAGTTTAACAATATATTCATTTTTTTATTACATAATTATTAAAAGGATTATTGCAAACTTTAAAAAAAAACTCTAATATTAGATTATCTTTGTTTACCGAAAAGGTGATATTATGGTAGTTGGAAATATAGTAAAAGAAGTGCTTGCATATAAGAAAGGACAAATTCAGCAAAAGCTAAGTAGTCCGCAAGCATTCGTTAGTAGTCGTTTTCAAGAGAAGTTGCAGAGTGAACCTGCAAAGGAGACGAAGGGTACTACGCAGCCGGCAAACATAGAAGATATGAGTCAGCCGGTACAATCTACGAAAATAGAAACGGTTGTTACTAAACCGGAACAATCTATTCATAAAGTAGAGGAAGTGAGTAAGCCTGAAGAAAAGGCTGAAACGAAGAAAGCAGATGAAGTGCAAGTCGCGCAAAAAGAGTTTGAACGACGTTTCCCAGAAACGAAAAATGAGGCTGTTGATACGTGGGAATTAACGAAGAAGTATAATATTCAAAAAATACGTTCTTCCAATGAAGGGAAGTATGAGGATATTATTGATCGCGTTAGCCGTACATATGGAATTCCGAAAACGTTAATTCAAAAAATGATTGAAGTAGAGTCTAATTTTAATCCGAAAACGGTGTCACATGCAGGTGCGATGGGGCTTATGCAGCTTATGCCAGCGAATGTGAAGGAGATGGGTGTGAAGAATCCATTTTCACCAGCTGAAAGTATTGAAGGCGGCGTGAAAGAGTTAAGCGGTTATTTAAAGAAAAATAACGGTGACTTAGTATTGGCGCTTGCTTCTTATAATGCTGGTCCTGGTAATGTGAGAAAGTACGGAGGCGTACCACCATTTAAAGAAACGCAAGGATATATTAAAAAAATATTAAATATCGACGTTTCAAAATAAGAAATTTCATATATAGAGAGAACATGAAATTTTCGTGAACATGATATGGGAGTTGGCTAGATTTGAAATTACAAGATGATATTCCGTTAACAATTTATTTTGAAATCGGAAATACGAAAAAGAAAATTGAAGATCTGCTTCATATTACGAAAGGTACATTGTATCGTCTTGAAAATTCAACGAAAAATACGGTGCGTCTTATGCTTGAGAATGAAGAGATTGGAACCGGAAGGATTTTGACGAAAAACGGGAAGATGTACGTTGAAATCGTTGAATTGAAAAGGTAGGGAAGGGGATTGTCATGAGTGGCGAAAAATTAAGCCAAGAGCAAATTGATGCCCTGCTGAAGGCGGTAAATGAAGGCGAGGAAATGCCAGCTTTTGCACAAGAAGCAGGGAAGCAAGAGAAATTTCAAGAGTATGATTTTAATAGACCAGAGAAGTTTGGTGTTGAGCATTTACGTAGTTTGCAAGCGATTGCTTCTACGTTTGGAAAACAGACGTCACAGACGTTGTCAGCGCGTATGCGTATTCCGATTGAGCTAGAGCCTTCAACAGTTGAGCAAGTTCCATTTACGAGTGAGTATGTGGAGAAAATGCCGAAGGATTATTATTTATATTGCGTAATTGATCTCGGTTTACCAGAGCTTGGAGAAATTGTTATTGAGATTGATTTAGCATTTGTTATTTATATTCATGAATGCTGGCTTGGTGGAGATAGTAAGCGTAACTTTACGATGCGCAGACCGCTAACGGCGTTTGAGTTTTTAACGCTTGATAATATATTCTTGCTTCTTTGTAAAAATTTAGAGCAATCATTTGAAAGTGTTGTTGCGATTGAACCGAAGTTTGTAACGACGGAAACAGATCCGAATGCATTAAAGATTACGACAGCGAGCGATATAATTTCATTACTGAACGTAAATATGAAAACAGATTTTTGGAATACGACGGTGCGTATCGGGATTCCGTTCTTATCTGTTGAAGAAATTATGGATAAGTTAACGTCTGAAAATATTGTCGAACATTCTTCAGATAAACGTAAAAAGTATACGTCTGAAGTGGAAGTGAAAGTAAATCAAGTGTACAAACCTGTTCACGTTGCAATTGGTGAGCAGAAAATGACAATGAGTGACATTGAACAAATTGAAGAAGGCGATATTATTCCAATTCATACGAAAGTTTCGGATGAATTACTCGGTTATGTAGATGGAAAGCATAAATTTAATTGTTTTATTGGGAAAGATGGAACGCGTAAAGCGCTCCTATTTAAAAGTTTTGTAGAGTAGGAGGATCCATATGAAGCATGAAGTATCTCCTGTGTCCTTAATGGGATTAGAAGAATTTGCAGGGAAACGAAATGAAGCGAGTAAAGCACATATTGATACTGTTTCAGATATTTCGATTGAACTTGGCGTAAAGCTTGGAAAGTCATCTATTACGCTCGGTGATGTGAAGCAGTTAAAAGTTGGCGATGTTCTTGAAGTAGAGAAAAACTTAGGACATAAAGTAGATGTGTATTTAAGTAATATGAAGGTCGGCATCGGTGAAGCAATCGTAATGGACGAGAAGTTCGGCATTATTATTTCTGAAATTGAAGCTGATAAGAAGCAAGCTGCGCTTATGAAGGCGCAAAGTCAAATGCAAGATAAAGAGTAGAGGAGGAGTCATATGTCGTATATGACGACCTTATTTCAAGTCGTTTTACTGTTTGGTGCACTCGGTTACGGTGCATTTTATATGACGAAAAAGACGCGCAAACAGCAGTTTTTTAAGCAAGGTGAAAATGGCCATATTCAAGTAAAAGACGGTGTATATTTAAATCATCAAACGAGCGCCTTTTTATTTGAAGTGGATGGCAAGCAAGTATTCACTGTTATTAGTAATAATGGTGTGCAGTCTGTGCAATTAACAGGAACAGGAAATCAGTTTCAACAAGCGCTAGAAGACGCGGTGAAGAGTGAAACGAAAAAAGTAGAGGATCCATCATGAGAATAAAGAAACAGTTATCATTATTAGCCGTTATTTTCGTATTTTCTATCGTTTTTTCAATTGTTTTTGTAAATCCAGCGTATGCAGCCCCGAACGGTTTTATTAATTTCGAAAATGGAAAAGAGTTTACGAGTAATTCAAGTGTACAGTTATTTGCACTCGTTACCCTTCTATCATTATCTTCTTCTATCGTTCTTTTATTTACGCATTTTACTTATTTTATGATCGTTCTTGGAATAACTCGTCAAGGACTTGGGGTAATGAACTTACCACCAAACCAAGTGCTTGTTGGACTTGCTTTGTTTTTATCACTATTTACGATGCAACCGGTGTTAGGTCAGTTAAAGAGTGATGTGTGGGATCCGATGACGAAAGAAAAAATAACTGTAAGTCAAGCTGCGGAGACGACGGCTCCAATTATGAAAGATTACATGGCGAAGCATACGTATAAGCATGATTTAAAAATGATGCTGAAAGTACGCGGTGAAGAGTTGCCGAAAGATTTGAAAGACCTTTCATTATTTACGCTCGTACCATCCTTTACGTTAACGCAAATTCAAAAAGGATTATTAACGGGGATGTTCATTTATTTAGCGTTTGTATTTATAGATTTGATTATTAGTACACTTTTAATGTACCTCGGGATGATGATGGTACCGCCGATGATTTTAAGTTTACCGTTTAAAATACTCGTTTTCGTATATTTAGGTGGATATACAAAAATCGTCGATATAATGTTTAAAACGGTCGCCTGAAGCGTTTGATGCTATGTGATAGGAGTCATATAAATGAATACGTCACCAATTATAGATATTTTTCAAACCTTTTTTTATAAAGGGGTTATGATTTTAATGCCGGTTGCCGGTGTAAGTATGATTGTCGTTATTATCATCGCTGTCATTATGGCGATGATGCAAATTCAAGAGCAAACGTTGACGTTTTTACCGAAAATGGCGAGTATAGTGCTCGTTATTATCATTTTAGGTCCGTGGATGTTTCAAGAGTTAACGACACTTATTTTAGATTTATTTGATAAAATTCCATCGCTATTGCGTTCGTACTAAGATAGGTGAACTGAAATGAATATGGAATTATGGGCGGCGACGTTTTTTGCGTTTTGCCGTATTACTTCATTTTTATATTTTTTACCTTTCTTTTCAGGACGGTCGATTCCTGCAATGGCAAAGGTTACATTTGGACTTGGTCTTTCGATTACAGTGGCCGATCAAGTTGATGTCTCTCACATAAAGACAGTTTGGGACGTCGCAGCTTATGCAGCAACGCAAATTGTAATTGGATTATCCCTTGCAAAAATTGTAGAAATGCTGTGGAACATTCCGAAAATGGCCGGACATATTTTAGACTTTGATATCGGTTTATCACAGGCAAGTTTGTTTGATGTAAACGCAGGGTCGCAGTCTACTTTACTATCAACAATTTTCGATATATTTTTTCTCATTATTTTTATTTCACTTGGCGGCATTAACTATTTCGTTGCCACGATTTTAAAGTCGTTTCAATATACAGAGTCGATTTCAAAATTGTTGACGACTAGTTTTTTAGATAGTCTACTCGCAACGTTATTATTTGCGATTACATCAGCGGTCGAAATTGCTTTACCGCTTATGGGAAGCTTATTCATTATTAATTTCGTCCTAATTTTAATCGCAAAAAATGCACCGCAATTAAATATTTTTATGAATGCATTCGTCATTAAAATTACATGTGGTATTTTATTTATTGCGATGAGCGTACCGATGCTCGGTTATGTGTTTAAAAATATGACAGATGTATTACTGGAAGAGTATACGACACTATTTAACTTTTTCTTAACGAAGTAGGGGGACGCGTATGGCAAAGGATAATAAAACAGAAAAGGCCACCCCGCAGAAGCGTAAAAAATCGCGTGAAGAAGGGAATATCGCCCGGAGTAAAGATTTAAATAATTTATTTTCTATTCTCGTATTAGCAGTTGTCGTTTATTTTTTCGGAGATTGGCTAGGGTTTGAGATTGCCAATTCTGTAGCGGTGCTGTTTGATCAAATCGGAAAAAATACAGATTCGACCGAGTATTTTTATTTAATGGGGATTTTGCTACTAAAAGTATCAGCTCCTATATTAATACTCGTATATGCTTTTCATTTATTCAATTATATGATTCAAGTCGGTTTCTTATTTTCTTCTAAAGTCATAAAGCCGAAAGCATCACGTATTAATCCGAAAAACTATTTTACGAGACTGTTTAGTCGTAAAAGTTTAGTAGATATTTTGAAATCACTGTTTTATATGGGATTAATCGGTTACGTTGCGTACGTTCTTTTTAAAAAGAATTTAGAGAAGATCGTGAGTATGATTGGATTTAACTGGACTGCGTCACTTACTGAAATTATTAGGCAAATTAAATTTATCTTTTTAGCTATTTTAATTATTTTAATCGTTCTTTCTATTATTGATTTCATTTATCAAAAGTGGGAGTACGAGCAAGATATTAAGATGAAAAAAGAAGAAGTAAAACAAGAGCATAAAGATAATGAAGGGGACCCACAAGTAAAGGGGAAACGAAAAAACTTTATGCATGCCATCTTGCAAGGGACTATTGCGAAAAAGATGGATGGTGCAACGTTTATTGTAAATAACCCGACGCATATTTCAGTCGTACTTCGTTACAATAAACAAGTTGATGCGGCGCCAATTGTCGTTGCAAAAGGGGAAGATGAGCTCGCATTATATATACGGACGCTTGCCCGTGAACAAGAAATACCGATGGTGGAAAACCGTCCGCTCGCTCGTTCTTTATATTATCAAGTCGAGGAAGATGAGACGATTCCAGAAGATTTATACGTAGCTGTAATTGAAGTTATGCGCTATTTAATTCAAACGAATGAACTTGAAGTATAATAGCGCGTTTGGAGGGGATCTCTTTGTTTAAGATGGATTCTGCAAGAACCTATTTTTCTATCTTTTTAGCAGCGTCATTCGTTGTGGCGCTCCTAATTCCACTTCCACCATTTGTACTTGATATCGTTATCGTTTTTCTACTAAGTATGTCAGTACTTATTTATATGCGAGCGACAAGTATTAACGAGTGGGATGAATTAAAGTCATTTCCGACGATGTTGTTATTAATCGGGATTTTCCGCGTATCGATTAACGTTTCGACGACGCGAGCGATTTTAACAGACGGAAATGCGGGTCATGTTATTGAAGAGTTCGGTCAGTTCGTAATTGGCGGAAACTTATTAATTGGTATCGTTATTTTTATCGTTTTAATCATTTTCCAGTTTATCGTTGCAAACGGTGCATCTCGTACAGCTGAAGTAGCAGCTCGTTTTACACTTGATTCTTTACCAGGGAAACAAATGTCTATCGATGCGGATTTAAACCAGCGTATTATTTCAGAAAAAGATGCACAAGCAAAACGAAAAAAATTAAATATGGAAACAGAGTTTTACGGGGCGATGGATGGTGCCGGGAAGTTCATTAAAGGGGACGTTATTTTCGGGATTGTCATTTTATTCGTAAATATCATTTTCGGTTTAATTGTCGGAATGATGCAGCAAGGAATGAGCTTTGCAGATGCGGCTCTTCATTATACACAGTTAACTGTCGGTGACGGAATCGTAAACCAAATCGGTTCGTTAATGCTTGCGATTTCAACAGGTATTATCGTAACGCGTGTATTTGATGGTTCACCGGATACGGTAACGGAAGGTATCTTTAAAGAGTTATTAGCGCATGAAGTTGTTGTATATGCGCTCGGTGGTTTGTTTATCGCAATGGGTATTTTTACTCCGCTACCATTCATACCGTTTGCTCTCGTTGGTGGAACAATTATCTTCTTAGGAATTCGCAATAAAAAGCGAATAAAGAAAGAGAAAGAAGACGAGCTCCAAAAAGAATTAGAAATGATTCAAGGCGAGGATGAGCAATTACAACAAGTGGAAGATTCATTTGGAGTCTTTACAGATAAATATCCGATTATTGTAGAACTCGGTTTAGATTTAGCGGCACTTGTAAAGCAAAAAATTAATGGGGAGACAGCTCGTGATAAAGTTGTTCTTATGAGGAAATCGATTATTACCGACCTTGGTATTAACGTTCCTGGCATTAACTTTAAAGATAATACGAGTTTTAGACCACGTGGTCGTTACATTATTCGTATTAAAGGTGCGAAGGCGGCTGAAGGTGTTTTAAAATCTGGTTACTTATTAGCACTAAAAACACCGAACGTAATGGCTGATCTAGATGCAGAACCAGCGAAAGATCCAATCTTCGGTGAAGATGGATATTGGATTTTAGAGCATATGGTGCAAGATGCACAAATGAAGGGCTATCAAGTGTTAGAGCCACTTAGTATATTAATTACACATTTAGATGTTGTCGTTAGACGTAATCTTCATGAGTTAATTCAGCGTCAACATGTGAAAGACTTAATCAATTCTCTTGAAAATGATAATGGCGTTTTATTAGAAGAGATTAAGAAGAAAGAAATCGATTTATCACTCGTTCAAAATGTTATTAAACAACTTCTAAAAGAAGGTATTTCAATACGTGATTTACCAACGATTATTGAAGGTATTATTGACGGAAAAGAAGTGTATCAAAATCATGTTGATGGTGTAACGGCATTCGTCCGTGAATGTATTTCAAAAGTTATTTGTGAAAATGCAAAAAATCCGGACGGGAAAATTTATGCGGCGCTTTTCTCTGATTCAATAGAGCTAGATGCGGATGTTGTGAACAATTCCTATCAAGGTTACTTATTAAACTGGGATTTAGATTTAGAAACACGTGTCGTTGAGCAAGTACAGCGCGTCTTTAAACAAGCGCGATTAATGGGAAGAGAACCAGTATTATTAACGCGTAGAAAAGATTTCAGATTTGCGATTGTAAGACTGCTAGAACGATATCAAATAGAAGCGCAAGTGCTTTGTATTAGTGAATTAGCACCAGAAATTGTTGTAGATCAAATTGCCTATATTGAATAGTAGGGGGTGAAGTAATGGAAAGTACAGAAAAGAAAGAAGCGTTAATGCGAATAAAAGCAGCTTCGAAAAATGAATTGTATCGAAAGTTATTTGACCAATATGGTACAGATTATTATTACGTTGTCGATGAAAGTGTAAAACGAAATATCCCGTTTTTTTGGAAAAAGGATTATGAAATGTTAGTTGCTTTTCCAGAGGATAAACAGGAAGAAGTGAATGAAGGAACAGCACAATTTCATGAACAATTAATGGATGTTGTGAATGATTCTTCAGAACAAATTGTGAAGGCAAATGGAATTCAATCAGTACTGCACAATTTAGAAAATGTAACGACTTCTATGTCATACGCGGCAATGCAAACAGGAAATAGTGAAGAATGGGCAAGAAAAAAAGAGAAACTATTAAAGCTGTTTGAAAAAGGAATCGTCGTGGTGAAACAGACGGAAGAAACGAAAGTAGTGAAAAAGCAAAAAGTTGTGAAACAAGTCGTTCCGACCAAGAAAAAAGAAGTAGTTGCAAAGAAAGAAAATCAAGAATCTGTACCGTTTATTATTCAAAAAGTAATTCGGATGCTAGAACAAAACGATGTAGAACAATATTTCATTCATGCATATGCTGAAAAGTTAAAAGTGAAGTTTGAAAATGCAACGATGATTACAGAAGAGGAAGTAATCGGGTATATATTGGAAGATATGAGATCTCACTTCAACACTGAAAATGTATTTGAAAAAGAAGTACAAACAATTGCATTAATCGGTCCAACCGGGGTTGGGAAAACGACGACGCTTGCGAAAATGGCATGGCAATTTCACGGTAAGAAAAAAACGGTTGGCTTTATTACGACGGATCACTCTCGCATTGGGACAGTACAGCAACTGCAAGATTACGTAAAGACAATTGGATCAGAAGTAATCGCTGTGCGTGATGAAGCGGCAATGACAAGAGCACTTACGTATTTTAAAGAAGAAGCACGCGTCGATTATATTTTAATTGATACAGCCGGAAAAAATTATCGTACGTCAGATACAGTAGAAGAAATGATTGAAACGATGGGACAAGTAGAACCAGATTATATTTGTTTAACGTTATCAGCTTCTATGAAAAGTAAAGATATGATTGAAATCATTGCGAACTTTAAAGATATTCATATAGATGGTATCGTGTTTACGAAATTTGATGAAACAGCAAGTAGTGGCGAATTGTTGAAAATCCCAGCAGTTTCATCAGCTCCAATTGTATTAATGACAGACGGACAAGACGTAAAGCAACATATACATATCGCTACAGCTGAACATTTAGCGAAACAAATGTTGCAAACATCGTAAGAAAAGAGGTGAAGAATAAGGCGGTTGCCTTATTCAAAGGAATATGAACGGTCTTTATATAGGTTCTATGGGAATGATGAATTACATGCAGCGTATTAATGTTCATTCGAATAACGTTGCAAATGCCCAAACGACAGGATTTAAAGCAGAAAATATGACTTCTAAAGTATTTGATGTACAAGACACATATCGCCGCGGAGATGGGGCTATGACAAATATCGGTTCGGTCGATTACGCTGTAGTACCAGCTGCGACGCATGTGAACTTAGTACAAGGAAATGTACAAATTACAAATAGTGCTACAGATTTCTTTTTAGATGACGGTGCGGCAGGCACATCATCATTTTTCGTTACATCTAAAAATGATGAAACGTTTTTAACGAGAGACGGAAGCTTCACATTAAATAGTGATCGTTATTTGCAAACATCTTCAGGTGCTTTCGTAATGGGAGAGGATAATGAGCGTATTCGTATTCCAGAAGGAGCAAAGGTTGCTGTACAAGCAGATGGTACATTATATGATGAAGTAACACAGAATAATATTGCCCGTTTGCAAACAAAAACAGTAGATGCAGAAACGAATGCTCGTCTCGTGCAGCGTGAAAACAAAAGCTTTACACTAGCAGAAGGAAATATTGCTAATTTACCGAACGGAACAGGAATAGTAAAAAATCATATGCTAGAAAATTCAAATGTAGATATGACGAAAGAGATGGCAGATCTTATGTCGAGTCAAAAAATGATTCAAGCATCTCAGCGTATTATGACTTCATTTGATAAAATTTATGAAAAAGAAGCGAATGAAATATTGAGATAAAGGAGACTTCCCGTTAAGGGGAGTCTTTTTTGGTTGCTTTTATTACAGTTACACCATAAGATGATAATCATTATCATCTTATGGTGTTTAATAAGAATGGAAGTTGTGATGGTCGTATCAATTGTTTAACTAGGTGAATTAAAAACGAAGGGGAAGGTGTATTTATGTCTACTAAAAAGAAACTTTGCATTGGATTATGTTTAATTGCTAGAAAGAAAGAACAAGAGAGTATGTTTAATTCAGGGATAGATGAACAAGTAGAGTTGGCACTACAGGCAGAAGAGGCTAAGTTAGATTTTGTTTTTAAAGCAGATTATTTAGTGGCGCATCCGGATTTAATCGCTCGTAATAAGGGGAATGTAATGTTAGATCCGACATTATTATTTACTGCTATTGCGTATGCAACAGAAAAAATTGGAGTGGTTACGACTGCCTCCACATCGTTTTATCCACCATACATACTTGCGAGGCAATTACAATCTTTAAATTGGATTAGTAATGGCCGAGTAGGTTGGAATATTGTCACATCCATTGATGGTGCAGAAAACTTTGGTGAGACAGGGATGCCGCCATCTGAGGAACGATATGCGAAAGCTGCAGAATGTACAGAGTTAGTAAGAAAACTTTGGAGAAGCCATCCTTATGAAGTTTTGAAAGTAGATAACACTGAAGTCATTAGAGAGATGGTAAAGCCTATTGAGCACAGTGGTGAATACTTTGAGGTGAAAGGACCACTTAATATTCCGCAGCATATTTCAGGAGAAATGCCATTATTTCAAGCGGGTGCTTCAGAGGCTGGTCGGAATTTCGCTGCTTCTGTTGCGGATGCGATTTTCGCCGCGATGCCAGATATAGAATCAGGAATCGAACTTCGTCAAAATTTAAGAAGAAGAGCAGAAAAGCATGGCCGAAAGCAAGATGATGTACGGGTATTACCTGGATTGTATTTCTTTATCGGTGATACATATGAAGAAGCGCTAGAGATGCATAGGCAAGCTCATCAACATCTCACAATGGAGAAGAGATTGGCTTTACTTGAAATGGTACTCGGATTAGATGCTAGAGGAATTCCACTAGAAAGTAAGATAAAGGAAGATATGCTGCCAAGTAGAGAGCAAACTGTACGTAGTAAAACACATGCCGAATTATTACGGAATTTCATCATTAAAAATGAGCCAACTGTTGAACAAATACTAGAACGACCAGAAGTTGTTGGTTCTGCTCATTGGGTTGCGATCGGTACACCACAAGATGTATTCCAGCAAATTATGGAAAGATTTGAAGCAGGAGCACTAGATGGATTTATTGCAATTCCAGGTGGGCCTCAGAAATCATTGGATCTATTCTTTATTGAAGTTATTCCGTTATTTGTGAAGACGGGTGTATTTAGGGAAGAATATACAGGTTCAACTTTGCGTGAACATTTAGAGGGGACTTTATCAAATACTTTGCTGTTAAAATAAGTGGAATACTATGTAGAAAATGACTTTCATAAGAAGGCTTTTTCTTTTTTGTTAAAATTTCAGAATTATCAATTGACTTTACGGGTCTTCTTTTCTTATATTAGTAGGTATAATAATAACTACTAATATAAAATGAATGCATCGTTTTCAAATGAGAGCTATGTAGATTGTGAGGGGTTACCGATGGATGAAATAATAAAAGAGTTACAAAAGCTAGGTTTTTCCCAATATGAATGCAAAGCGTACATTGGATTATTAAAACATTCCCCAGTAACAGGATACGAAGTGAGTAAACAAACAGGGGTACCTCGTTCGATGATTTATGAAGTACTTGGCAAGTTGATGGATAAAGGAGCGGTGCATATCGTTCCTTCTGAACCAGTGAAATATGTACCAGTGCCAGCTACGGAATTAATGGATCGAATGCGAAAAGACTTTGAAAAGTCCTTTGCATTTTTAGACCAGAAATTAAATTGTTTAGAACAAGAGAGGCAAATTGATGTAATTTCGCATATTCGCTCAAATGATCGTGTTTTGAAAGAAATATGCAATATAATTAATAGAGCAAAAGAAGAGCTATGGATTTCAGTATGGGAAGATCAAGTGCACGAGATTGAGCCGTTCATTCATCAAAAGGAAGAGGAAGGCGTACATATTTTTTCCATTTTATTTGGTGCTCCAGAAACAAAAATAGGAGCGACATTTCATCATAATTATATGACACCTCACGTCGTTGAAAAGAGAATGGGAGGTCATTTAACTGTTATCGCGCGTGATGGGGAAGAAGTATTAATTGCTAACTTTTCAAATGATAGCACTTCATGGGCGGTGACAACGTATGATCCAGCTTTAGTACTCGTCGCTACAGAGTATGTTCGACACGATATTATGGTGGAAGAGATTACGAAGGAGTTTGGAGCTGATAAATTAGATACATTATGGCGTGAAAACATAGATTTAGTTCATGTCGTAACAGGCAAACGCACGATGGAAGAAATGGAGGGAGATAATGGTGAATAAAGCTCAAGCACATATGACACTGCAGAGCGATGATTCATTTCAGCAAGGTGTAAAGGATTGTTTACCAACTGTATTTGGATATTTGAGCATCGGTATAGCAGCTGGTGTTATTGCGAAAACAGCAGGTTTTTCGGTCATAGAAATCGCCTTTATGTCCACGTTAATTTACGCAGGTTCTGCTCAGTTTATATTAGCGGGGATGTATGCAGCAGGTGCCCCAGCCTCAGCAATTATTTTTACCGTGTTCTTTGTTAATTTACGTCACTTATTAATGAGTGCGGCACTTGCGCCTTACTTCACGAAGATACCTCTTTTTAAAAATGTAATAATTGGTTCGCAAATTACAGATGAAACTTTCGGCGTTGCAGTGCAACAAGCAGCGCAAAAAGGATATTTAGGCGAGAAATGGATGATGGGCCTTAATGTAACAGCGTATTTAAATTGGATTCTTGCTACAGTTATCGGGGGGCTTTTTGGTGAGTGGATACCAGACCCTCATACGTACGGGATGGATTATGCATTACCAGCGATGTTTATCGGATTATTTGTACTTCAGCTAATAAGTAGTAAACCGAAACTAGCAATTCATCTCAGTGTAGCAATTGTAGCGATTATTATCGCATACGTTTCACACTTATTTATGCCAGATAGTATAGCAGTTATTATTGCAACATTACTAGCTGCGACGATTGGAGTGCTGATTGAAAAATGGAAATGAGATTAGATGTATTATTACTATTACTAGCGGCAGGAGCTGTCACACTCGTTCCGCGTATTTTGCCTCTTCTCGTATTTAGTAAAATACAAATTCCAGACTGGGGTTTAAAATGGTTAAATTACATACCAATTGCGATATTAGCAGCACTTTTAGCACAAGTATTATTTATGCATGAGACGATGCAGTGGGATTATCTTATCGCCGCAATTCCAACATTTCTTGTCGCAATCTATACTCGTAGTCTATTAGGAACCGTATTAACTGGAGTGATTGTGATTATTTTGTTACGTTTCTTTTTCTAGAAAGGATTCGGCTCATATAATAGCGAAAGGTGTAATAATAAGAAATATATAGGGGTGGTGTTATGATACTTTTAACGATAGGAGCAATATTGTTAACGTTGTTTATTTTCTTTATTATCGGCTTTATTACGTTTATGATGTTTGTTGATAAGGCGACACCTCAAATTTATTATACACCTTGTGAATCAGTGACAGTGAAGTCTAAAGGTAAAGATAGAAGGAAGAAAAGTTGATGTCGTGCTTTTCTTCCTTTTCTTTTACATTCCTGAAAGAACTAACAACAACACTCCGAATAGAAAACTAATAAAAGAAAGAAAACCGATACATATCGAGAACACACGATTATTTCTCCATTCGCGCCAGAAGACGATAAATCCTAAAATGCAAAGGAAAAACCAAATGGGTAAAAATATGAACTCACTCATTTTCTTGGGGAGTAACGAATAAAAAGTTGTTACATATAGTACCCAATTTGTCAAAAATAAAATACAAACGATAATGGATTGTGAATAGGGACGTTTTAAAAATTTCTCATTTTTAACTGTTATAAAAATGAGAGTTAGCGCTGATATAAAGGCAATGATTATGAAAATAAGTAAGAGTAATGTAAGGGGCATTAGAACCTCCTTTATAAGAGTGCTTTCATAAGAAATGAATCTATTAAATTGTATACTTGTTTTGTAGAGTGTTCGTTATATTTTTCAGTGTATGGATTTAAAAATCCATGCTCACCCTGTAGTTGTTTTATTTCTAATAAAGGATTATCTTGTTGCTGTAATGTTTTCGTTAAGGAGGATACTGAAAAACTAATTTCTTTTTCAGGAAAAATGAGTAATGTAGCACATGCAGGCTTCATGTGAACATAATCGCGTATACGAGAGCCGTAACATCCAATAATAAAATCTAGTTTTGGATTGTTACTACATAGCCATGAGATGGTAGCTCCAACGCTAAAGCCGATAAGTCCAATATGTGTGTAACGATTGGAAAGGCTATGAATGAGTTCCTCAATTTGCTTTTTTCCACCATCAAATCCAATGTGGTTCATAAAATATTGGTATGCTTTTTCTTCATTATTATAATGAAATGCCTGTTGTAATTGTAGAAGATTCGGGCAGAATACATCTATTTGAGATGAAGTGAAGTGGTCAATTACATGATGCATATGATCATTTACACCATATATTTCATGTGAAACAACGAGAGCTAATTTTTTCTTCATCATTACAAAATTTCTCTTTGAAACTTGTATTCTTTCTCTACAAGGCAAATACGCAAGTGGAAGTTTTCATACCATTGCTCACGACCTCTTTTTTTCGCTTCTTTATGTAAGGTGTTCTTTTTCCAATTTTCAATTGCTTCAAGTGATTCCCAATAAGAAATTGTAATGCCGAGGCCCGAATTACCGCGTGCACTTTCTACACCTAAAAATCCAGGTTGCTGCTTCGCAAGTTCCTCCATTGTTTCGGCAACGGTACTATAATCTGTTGTATCATTTGATAAATTAGAAGTGAATATAACTGCATAATAAGGTTTGTTTTTTTCTAAATCAGATTTCATTGTCTTTCCCCCTTAATGTATAGTACGAATAATTCATCCATAGTTTGTATTTTAGCAGGTCACAAAAAGAAAAGAAGTGGAAAATTCAAATTTTTTCATCCCATGTAAAATAGAAGATAGAAGAAATTTATAATAAATAATCTAAAGAAAGAAAAACGCCACTTCAAAAAATTGAAGTGGCGTTTCTTATATTTCCTCTAAGCTATTAACTGGAACAGTTAATTCGCGACCTGGATTTTTTACTTCATATATGCGGGCGGTTTCGTTGCTTTCGTCGACGTGTTGAATCATAACGGGCATGCCTTGAAAACTGACATTAGCATGTTCCGCTGACACAGAAAGCTCTTTTGCACGTTGAATATTCATTTATATTCCTCCCATCATTATTATCTTTGCTAAAAAAGAGGAATAATATACCATTTCGAGACATTCTTAAAGTTTTTGTATTATTTGTAATGTTTCTTTAATAAATGAAGTGAAGATGGAATCAGGATAGGACTGTACGATTTCATATGCTTCTGTTACTTCTTCAAGAGCTCTTTTTTTATCATTAAGTTTGACATAACAAAGAGCACGATATGCCCCAGCTGTTGTAAGCCGTGCGTGATCAAGTGGATGGTTTATATAATCTGGTATGATAGCACGTTGTAATGTTTTTAAAGCTTCTTCGTATTGTTTTAAACCATACAAAGCCTTTCCTTTTTCAAGATAATACGATCCATCATCTTGAAAAATTCGCTCATCTTTTAGTTTTTCTCGAAATTGTTCTACATGTTCTAATGCAATAGTATATTCATGAGTAATTGTGTTATAGTAGTAAGCTTTTAAAAGATTAATAACCGCTGCAGATAAAGTATCTTCTGTAAAAATGGCAAATTGCTCTGATTTTTTTATGTAATGTAAATATTGTTCTTTATCAGCCGTTAGGACTTTTTGGTAAGATAAAATACGGTAAAATTCATCTGTTTTATAATATACTTGATGTTTTTTTGAAAATGCAAGTGCATCTAAAATGACACTTTCACATTGTTCGTAATTACCATATGCAAGAAAAATAATCGCCTCATATAAATATAACTCGATATGTATAATGAGATCCATTTCTAAATGTTTCTCTTCATAGTCATTTCGGATGCTAGCAATGAGTTGTAAACATTCAGCATACTTTTTACGTGTGAATATCGTAAAGGATAATTTTAATTTTGTTTCCGTACTTTCCCGGTATAACGTATATTTTTCAAAAATAGAAGTAGCCTTTTCCACGTAATGTTCAATATTGTAATCTTTCATTTTAGCCGCAGCTGTTACAAATTGTTTATATAAACGAGCGGTATTCAAAGTAGGAGGTAGCTCTTTTTGAACGATAGGTAGTAAAACCTCATATACTTCATCGTACTTATTTGCTTTTATTAGTTGTTCCATTTGTTGAATGAGTTCTATCATTTCCACATCATCATCTTCTAGTAAAAAACTCGTTTCGCATCCAAGTTTTTCAGCAATATATTGTAATGTTTTCATGGAAGGTGTAGCTTTTCCGTTTTCAATTTGGCTTAGCATACTTTTTGTCAGTTCTGAACCTGCTAAATCAGTTTGAGTAAGCTTTTTTTCTTTTCGTAACGTTTTAATTTTTGCACCGAGAGTAGCCATCATATGCTCCTTTATAATTTAAAAGTTAAATACAATTAAACTTTTTATTGTAAAAATTGGAAAGTTGATTATATAATAAGTTTAACACAATTTAACTTTTAAGGGGAGAGTGTCATAATGGGGGATGTAAGTATAGGTCAACATGATTGGAAAATGAAGATTGCAACGAGAAATATTATTTTAATGATGATTGGAAAAATGACGTCCTTGTTAGGGGCGGGTATTTATACGTTTGCAATGGGGCTATACGTATTAAAGACAACTGGTTCAGGAATGGGGTTTGCAACTACTCTTATTTGCGGATCAATACCAAGAATGATCTGTGGCCCAATTGCAGGTGCTGTAGCTGACCGCGTCAATCGAAAATGGCTTGTCATTGGCACAGATTTATTAAGTAGTTTAACGATGCTTATTATGTTTATTCTTGCAACTACTTTTGGGCCATCACTACTGTTTATTTATGTATCAGCGGCATTATTATCAATTTGTGCAAGTTTTTATTCTGTAGCATTAACTTCGTCTATTCCTAATTTAGTAGATGAGGAGCGTATTCAAAAAGCGAGTGCTTTGAACCAGACTGCAGCATCATTATCGAATATTTTAGCACCAATTATTGGCGGAGTTGTATTTGGTTTCTTTTCAATTAAGTCGTTCTTTCTGTTAAATAGTATTACATTCTTTTTAGCGGTAATTGTACAATTATTTATCGTATTTGATTTATATAAAAAAGAAATGGTTGAAAGTAAAGAGCATTTCTTGATGAGTATAAAAGAAGGTTTTTCATATATAAAAAGACAGCATGAAATATATGGTTTAATGAAAATAGGGCTATGGGTAAACTTTTTTGCAAGTGCACTGTTCGTTTCACTACCATTTATTATTATTCAAAACCTGCATTTATCCTCGAAGCAACTCGGTGTTGTAGAGGGCATGTTAGCTGTCGGGATGCTAATTGGTGCGATTGCATTATCAGTACGTAAAGAAGTGAATAATCCGTTTCGCTCTGTTTATATTGGGCTGTTTTTATTTGCGGGTTTAAGTTTATGTACGGTCTTCCCATTGTTAGTTACCATTCCGAAAGTAGTAAGTTTTATGTACTATATTGCTTTTATGATTTTAACGGGTATATCAATGATGGCTGTAAATATCCCGATGCAAGTACATTTGCAAAAGACGACAGATCCAAGTTATTTAGGCCGTGTTTTCGGTTTGCTTGAAACAATTGCTACTGCTATTGCACCGCTTGGTATGATTGTATATGGATTATTATTAGATATGTTACCGACTAGCATTGTTATGATGACAATAGGCGGAGGATTATTGTTAGTTGTTTTAGTTGGAGTGAAGAAGCATGTAGCGAAAAAGCAAGTGGATGTGTCAGCCTAAAAGAAAATTTGACTTAATGATAAAAAATGACCAAATTAGTATTTTAGTTTTTGAAACTCTTTTTCATGTATGTTACAGTAAAGTGAGCAGGCAAAGAAAAGGAGAAAACATCATGAAAAAAATAAGTTTTGTTATGCTTTTTCTGTTAGTTGTAATGGCTGGATGTAGCAATTATGACACGTATATTGAAACAGGTATGCAATCATTGAAAGATGAAAAATATAGTGATGCAACAATGTGGTTCGAAAAAGCAGAAAAAGAGAAATCAGGAAATGAAGCGAAATCATATAAAGAAATTGCCGAGATAATGGATCACGGAGCAACAGCATTAAAAGACGGTAAGTATTTAGAAGCGAAAGATATTGCAAATGAAGTGTTACAAAAGAAAAAAGATGATGAACTTGAAAAAGCTGTGAAATCAAATGCAGAGAATATGCTTCAAAAAGCAAAAGATGTGGAAGAGAAAGTAAATGAAAGAGTGGCAAAGCGGAGAAAAGTAGAAGAAGAAGGAATCGATAAACTTATTAAAGCAGTCGATAGTATAGATGAAGTGAAAGAAAAAGAGAAAAAAGTTTCAGAAGCATTAGATAAGGCTGAAGAGGCACAAGCAAAAATTGAGGCGAAGAAAAATAAATAGAGTTTTAGTTTAAAAGGCTGTCGTGTATAACGACAGCCTTTTAATTTTTGGCTGCGAAAGAAATGATGCTATGTAGTAAAAAAGAAATGATTTTAGAATTCCATCTGTCCTCATGATGAATCGTATAAATGTTACGCTGAAATTCAAATCTTGGAATTGGTATATAGCATAGCTCATTTCGCTGTATTTCTTGTTCAATAGCAAGTTTAGAAATAAAAGCGACGCCATTCCCGTATTTTAAAATTTGTTTCATCGTTTCTAATGAATCTAGTTCAATTTCAGATTTGAATGTGATGTTATGTGCTAGTGTCCATTGTGTAAGTAAATCTCTCGTTGTAGATGGATTACGATGCAATAATATACGTTCTTTTTCGATATCTTGTAATGATACATTTGTCTTTTTAGCAAAATGATGTTCTTTGGAAAAAGCGAGAACAAGTGTATCAGGCATTACATTCGTTTGTTTTAAAAGTGGTTCATCAAATGGTGCAGCAGAAATTACTCCGAGATCAATTTCATGATTTTGTAGCATGATTCGAATTTCAGGAGCTGGTTTTACCATGAGCGTTATTTTTATATTAGGAAATTCGCATTGAAATTGGTGAACAACTTCTGGTAAAAGATAAGTCGCTGGTACATAACTAGCACCGATTGTTATAGCACCTTTATGAAAATCTTTAAACTCTTGTGTGACCCGCCTAGCTTCTTTCATAAGTGCATCTATTTTACAAGCATAATGATGAAATGCCTCGCCAGCCTCTGTTAAGAAATACCTTCCGGAACGTAATTCAAATAAAGACACACCAAGTTCCTCTTCTAAGCTTTTTATATGAAATGTAATAGTAGGTTGTTTCACGCCAAGTTTTTCTGCAACAATCGTAAGCTTTTTGTATTTCTTAATAAGCACTACAATTTCTAATTTTAAGAGATTCATTATGAATTGCCCGCCTTTTTTATTTTAACTATAGAAAAAATCTATAGAAATAAATAGTTTATTAGAAGTTTTTTAATTTAATCTTTACAGTACATTAACATTCAGTATAAATCCTCCATATAGAATGAAAGCAGGTTAAGAATGAGGGGAGAGAGGTGAAACGATGGATATTAAAATTTACGGATTAGAAAAGACATTTGGACAAACACAGGCGTTAAAACCACTGCAAATTGTCATGAAACAAGGGGAATTTACCACACTTTTAGGACCTTCTGGATGCGGAAAAACGACTTTACTTAGAATGATTGCAGGGCTTGAAGAGCCGGATAAAGGTGAAATATATTTTGGAGATAAGTGTATGTATTCTGGTGCGAAAAAAATAAAAACATCTCCTCATGAACGGAATATCGGTATGGTATTTCAAGATTTTGCTTTATGGCCGCATATGACTGTGTTTGAAAATGTTGCATTTGGATTAAGGGCTACAAAGCAAACGAATCATTTACGAGAAAAGGTAGAAGATGCGATAAAACGAGTTCGCCTGCAAGGTATGGAGAAAAGATATCCACACGAACTTTCTGGTGGACAGCAGCAACGTGTTGCATTTGCTAGGGCAATTGTAACAAAACCTCATTTTATTTTGTTTGATGAACCGCTTAGTGCACTCGATGCAATTTTGCGTGAAGAAATGCGCTTAGAGCTTATGGATATCGTTCATTCTATTGGCTTAACGGCATTGTATGTAACGCATGATCAAACGGAAGCTATGTCAATGTCAGATCAAATTATTGTCATGAAACAAGGAGAAGTATTACAAAAAGGAACGCCAGAAGATATTTATGTGAAGCCGTCTCATGAATTTGTTGCAAAGTTTGTTGGTAAGGCAAATTGGCTTGTAGAGAATAAACAAATGGTTCGTCCAGAGCACGTGAACTGGGCAAAAAATGAAGTGTGCGATACGTATACAGGTGAAATTCAGCACGTTACATATGTCGGAGAACGTTATGAAGTGAAAGTAAACATGGGGACACTCGGTGTATGGACAGCTTATCACAATAGTAAGCTAAGCGTCGGTAAACCGGTATCCTTATATGTACCAAAAAAATGTATTCATCATATAGGGGGAGAGTCGTATGAAGAAATTCAGTTCGCTTAAGTCTTTATTTGTATGTACTTTACTATTTTCAGCTGTAGTAACAGGTTGTAGTTCAAAGACAGGTAGTGCAGATGCAAAAAATAAAAATTCTAATGAAAAGAAAATTGTTGTATATAGTGCAGGACCGAAAGGATTAGCAGAAAAAATTCAAAAGGACTTTGAAAAGAAAACCGGTATAAAAGTGGAAATGTTTCAAGGAACAACAGGTAAGATTTTAGCGAGAATGGAAGCTGAAAAGAAAAATCCAGTCGTTGACGTTGTCGTACTCGCTTCTTTACCAGCGATGGAAGGACTAAAGAAAGATGGTCAAACGTTACCTTATAAAGAAGCGAAACAAGCTGATAAGCTGCGTTCTGAATGGTCAGATGATAAAGGACATTATTTTGGATATAGTGCTTCAGCATTAGGAATTGTGTACAACACAAAAAATGTGAAAACAGCACCTGAAGATTGGAGCGATATAACGAAAGGAGAATGGAAAGGAAAAGTGAATCTTCCAGATCCAGCACTTTCAGGTTCAGCTTTAGACTTTGTAACAGGATATGTGAAAAAGAATGGACAAGATGGATGGAAATTATTTGAACAACTTAAGAAAAATGAAGGTACAGTAGCGGGGGCAAACCAAGAAGCGTTAGACCCAGTTGTAACAGGTGCGAAAGATATGGTAATTGCGGGTGTTGATTATATGACGTACAGTGCAAAAGTTAAGGGTGAACCGGTTGATATCGTATATCCAAAAAGCGGAACAGTTATTAGTCCACGTGCGGCAGGCATTATGAAGGGTAGTAAAAATGTAGAAGGTGCAAAAGAGTTTATTGATTATTTATTATCAGATGATGTACAAAAACAAGTTTCTAAAGCGTATTTATTGCCAGGTAGAAAAGATATAAAAGCTGAAAATAGACCGGATGTAGAAGAGATTCCAGTATTACATATTGATTGGAAAACAGTTGAGAAAGAACAAGATGCAATAGGAAAACAATTTAAGAAAGTATTTCAATAAGATGGTGATTACATGGTAAATCGATTCGTGTCAGTAAGACAAGTTGGAATGACAGTAGCGTTGTTACTTGTGGCGATGTTAATCGTCATTCCGCTTTTTCTCATTTTATTTTCTAGTGTATATGAAAATAGCAGTTGGAATTTTTTAAAGCCTTTTGAAGTCATGCAGAGTGGCGGATTAGCTGGGATTTTTCTGAATTCGATGCTGCTAGGTGTACTCGTTGTAATAGGAGCTACAATATTTGCATTTCCATTGGCGTTCATTATGAGTAAAACCGATGTAGGAAAGTATAGTAAGTTAGATATTGTTTTTATGATTCCATTTATGACCCCGCCTTATATCGGATCGATGGGATGGATTTTGTTCATGCAACCTAACGGCTATTTTGAACAATTTTTTCCGATGCTAAAGACGATTTCATCATCGTTTTTTAGTTTAGGAGGTATGGTCTTAATTATGAGTCTGCATTTATTCCCATTCCTTTATTTCATGTTGAAAAACACGTTACTTCAGATTGGGAGTAGTAAAGAAGAAGCGGCAGCAGTTCATGGTGGGAGCTTTTTCTATCGTTTACGAAAAATAATATTGCCGTTATTAGTATCAAGCTATGTCATGGGTGCTTTACTCATTTTCGTAAAGACGATTGCTGAATTTGGAACACCAGCTACATTTGGGCGTAGAATAGGATTCCACGTGTTAACATCAGAAATCCATAAATTTATTTCGAGTTGGCCGATTGATTTTAGTAGTGCAACAGCATTATCTTCTTTATTACTTAGTGCATGTATGCTCATTTGGTATATGCAAAATGTATTGAATCGAAAGTATTCATATGCAATGGTTAGTGGAAAAGGTGTGAAATCTAAAAGGTATACTTTGTCTATATTTGCGCGCGTTGTAGCATGGGTTTATGTGATTAGTTTGCTAATCGTATCAATTGGTATCCCATACTTTTCTATACTGATTGCTTCATTGTCGAAATTAAGAGGCGGTGGCTTACATGTAAATAACTTTACAATAAGTCATTATGAAGCATTGTTTACAATGGGTTCTCCAGGATTAGAAGCTTTATGGAACAGTTTTCTTTTTTCGCTCGTAACAGCGGTTGTTGCTGTAATGATTGGAGTCTTTTTAGCACTTATGATTCGAAAGGGGAAGAAGTCTTCTGAAAAATGGCTTGATATGTGCGGTATGTTACCGAATATGGTACCAGGAATAGTGATGGTTGTAGGTCTTATTTTATTTTGGAATTCACCATATATGCCTATGTCCATTTACAATACACCTGTTATGGTTATCGTAACGTATGTTGTTCTTTTTTTACCTTATACAGTGCAGTATGTAAAATCATCGCTCGGACAAATTGATGACTCTCTTGTGCAGGCAGGAAGTATTTTTTCCGGGAATTATATTTATATTTTTAGGAAAATAATATTGCCTCTTATTATTCCTGGCATTCTCGCTGGATGGGCGATGACATTTACGATTTCAATACGAGAGTTAGTAGCATCGCTTCTCGTATTACCTCCATCAGTAGAAACGTCAGCAACGTTTATTTTTGCTCAATTTGAACAGGGGGAAGTATCTATAGGAATGGCGATGGCAGTTGTTTCTGTTGGAATTACAACACTATGCTTATTACTTCTGCAACATATGGAGCAAAAAAGAAAAGGGGTCGCATGATGAGGGTAGAAGTATGGGGAGGAGCAGGAGAGTACGGTCGTTCCTGCTATTTTGTAAAAAATAAAGAGACAAAAATCGTATTTGATTGTGGTATTAATCGATCGTATGAAGATAGTTATCCAAAACTAGAAAGAGAAGTCGTTCCATTTTTAGAGGCGGTATTTTTATCGCATATTCATGAAGATCATACGATGGGTTTACCTTTATTAGCGAAGTATGGATATAAGAAAAAAATATGGACAACTCGTTATACAAAGGAACAACTTCCAGCTTATTTTGAAAAATGGAGAAACTACAATCTTTCGCAAGGGTGGAATGTACCTTATAACGATCAAAATATAAAAGATTTAAATTATGTATGTATTGATGAGATTAGTAATCCAAATGAATGGATACAAATTACTCCTACATTGCGGTTTCAATGGGGGTATAGTGGGCATGTATTAGGAGCGGTTTGGTTTTTAGTGGATATGTGTAATACATACGTATTTTATTCTGGTGATTATTCCGCAGAATCTAATATACTACGAGCAAATTTACCTGAGAAGTTGCGAAGCAATATAAAAATTGCAATTGTAGATGCCGCTTACCATACTGATGATGTTTCGCAAAATGAAAGATTAGATAATCTATGTGCAGAAATTGAACGAGTTATGAAAAATAAAGGAATAGCATTACTACCGCTACCGCAACTTGGTAGGGCGCAAGATATAGTATTGTATTTATATGAACGATATAAAGAATTTCCGCTTATAGTAGATAAAGAAATTTTGGCTGGATTTGAAGAGATGTTCCTATATAAAGATTGGATAAAAAATAATGAAGAACTTCAATGGGTTATGGAGAGTTTAAAAAGAAACATAATCGTTATGGATCATGACATTAGTCTGCAAAATAGTTACGGAATAGTTGTAATGAGTGATGCGAATATGCAAACGAAACGCGCACAGTTATACTATGAACAAATTCGGCATGAAGAACGGAATTCCATTATTTTTACAGGACATATTGCGAAAGAGAGTTTTGCAGAAAAAGTTATGAAAGAGCATGTAAGGAATACATGTAGGGTGAATCGAGTTCCGTATAAAGTTCATCAAAGTATGGGTGATGTTAAGGCAATGTTAAATATATTATTACCGGAACATACTTTGTTAGTGCACGCTCTTAAAGAGGATACGGATCGATTACAACAAAAGCTAAGTACAGCAGGATATGAAAATATATATTCACTTGCAATGGAACGTATAGAAGTCATTTAAAATGTAAAGGGGATAGGTATATGAAAAAAGTATTTGTATTCGTAAGCATTTTCTTTTGTTGTTTCTTTTATAACGTGATGGAAGGGTTTGCTGCTAGTCCAATGAAACCTAGTTTTGAAGTGAAGTTATTATTAAAGCCAGAACAAGTATTAGGTTATAACAAAGAGATGAAGCAAGAGGTACTAGAACATTTCCAAGCTGGTACAAATGATGAAAGAATACAAGTGCAATTTTTAGATACGGCGAATAAAAGTTTAAGTAACGAAGGTTGGTTTGCGAGAATTCGAAAGAAAGAATTTAGTAAAGATTTTGAGCTAACATATAAAAAAAGATATCCTATTCAAAATGGTGTAATTCAAGATGCACTAGAAGTAGCTAAAAAAGAAGGATTTGATAGTAAAACTGATAGTTATGAGGCGGAAATAGATTGGGGATTTGGGAAGAAAACGTTAAGTATTTCAAATAAGAAAAGTTACAGTGCGAAAGGATATGGGGTACTTGACTTACCAAACGAACAAGCTGCTCAAAATATGTTAATAGAAAAGTTACCAGGGAAAATGAACAAATGGTTGTATACGAATTGGGGAGAAGAAATGTTAAGGGATTCTCACATTTACGGTCCTGTATTAATGAAACGATATACAGGTGAATTTGAAAATATAAAAACGAATATTGAAATTTGGCCATTAGGTAATACTGGGAAGATAGAAGATGACTTCGTAATAGAAGTGTCGTTTAAAACAAATGAGGAAAGTATTGCGACAAAACAAAGAGAATTATTAATGGCGAGTATAGAGAAAAAAGGATGGTTGTTACCGAAAGATAGTTTGAAGACAGAGCTTATTTTTCAGTAAATGAGAAAAAAGGAATCCATATTTCGTGGATTCCTTTTTCTAATATATGAGTATTAAGCTAAGTCAGCTGACACGAACATATCACTATTTTGAAGATTTTTAGAGCGTAAACTATAAGCAACTACCTTCTTTTTATGTTGTTTTACAACATCAACATGCTCCTCGTGACTATAAATATAAAATGTAAAATCCTTTTTGCCACGTTTTGCATTGATAATTAAAGGAGTGCCTTCATTGTGAGGCGGTGCATAATAGCGATCTAAAAATAAACCTTCATTAAAATCATGAATGATTTGAGACTTTTTTTCGTCTTCTACGCTCTTCCCATTAATAGTAACAGTCACATTCTCTTCTTCAAGTTGTGGATGTGTTTCGTACTTGCTAATAATGGATTCAATAACAGAGTTAGGAAGGCTAGAAACGATAATTTTAAATGCCCCAAATACAACTAACAGTACAATAAACCAAGTCGTCATAGTATATCATCCCCTTTATTCTATTTAATAATATAACTCATATGGTAATAGTACATATGGTGAAGTTTTGTATAATTTGTGAAAAATATGCCATTTTTACGAACGAAATATTAGAAAAATCAATTTTGTTACAAAAAGTTGAAATCGAAGTATTTTAAAAGAAAAAGGTTTATAATAAAAATATAACTAATAACCACATTACTAATTATAAGGAAGTGTAACTATGAGTACTGTAGCAATCGTGTATGGTATTATTCTTTCTACAATTATTGTTTTATTTTTCGTTGGAGTTTCACGTTATATTCATAAATGGAAAGAAGGCGTTGCGAAATTAAATCACATTGAAGAAGAACTTAGTGATTTAATGTTACATCATGGTAAGTAAAAGAGTTATTATTTAACTAAACAATGTGAAGGATATCACAAAACATGTTTTCCTAATGAAAGCATGTTTTTTTATTATGTGCTGAATAGGCACATATCATCTATTTTTTCCATACGATACATCGTTAAGTACAAAATGTTAGGAGCGGAAAAGAGGGATGATATGAGTACGTCAGGTTATGTTCCAGATAATAAAAATTTAAAGAAAAGCTCAGGAACTCCAAACCTTTTCTTTGATTCAAGAAAAAATGTCTTTTTTAAAAGGGATGAGAAAAACGTTGCATATGAAGTTACTTCAACGCAGTTACCAGCAATGATTGGAGGAGCATTTGTTGATTTATTTATGACGAAGGGACATATGCGAGAACCGCATTGGCATCCGAATGCATGGGAATTAGATGTTGTTGTATCAGGAGAAGCAGTTACATCCATTTTAAATCCTGAAACGAATCAATTGCAAAATTATCATGTAAAAGCGGGGCAAACTGTCTTTATTCCAATGGGATGGTGGCATTGGATCACAGCCATAACAGAAGAAGTACAATTACATTTGTTCTTCAATAACGATCAGTTTGAAACAGCAGAAGGATCAGACATACTTAGATTAACACCACCAGAAGTATTTCAAGCTGCATACGGTGTAAGTGCAGAGAAATTAGAGAAAGACCTTTCGCCAATTAAGGAGTCAGTTGTAATTGGTCCACCTAACTCCAAACGGCTAAAAGATGTTAAAGAAAGTGACGACTCAAATATAGTCGTTACGTTAAATGGACAAATAACTTCATGTGAAATAGAGTAACTCTTTCTTTTTTAGGAAGAGTTATTCTGTTTTGTATAATTTTGTAATTCAATTCGTTATAATAATTATATAGAAGGGAATGTATCTGGCATTAACGGGCAGTAAAACTCCCACCTTAAAATTCGGCTGGGGCGAAGATGTTAGGTGAGAGTCGGGCTGCCCGTAAACGCCGATTGGTTCAACTAATAATCAGTGGGGGATGAACAACCCCACTGATTATAGTTTCACTTTATTAGAGGGGGTATATTGTGAACATATTTAAGATTATAGGAATTGTTGCAGGAGTGATTCTAGTAGCTGTTATAGCTTTCTTTGTCATTATGAAGTACTATTTGTCAAAAGAAGATCCTGATTACGTATTAAAGTACATAAAAGAACATAAAGACGATGAAACATGTTCATTATTTATTAAAAGAAATGGAGAAGTATTAACTTCTATAAATGCCAATAAAAAATTACCATTGGCGAGTACGGCGAAAATCGTAATAGCAGTTGAATTTGCTAAGCAAGTATCAGAAGGGAAAATAAGTCGAGATGAACAAATTTCATTGCAGGAGCTAGAAAAATATTATGTTAAAAACACTGATGGTGGAGCGCATCCTAACTGGTTAGAAGATGCTAAAGCGAGAGAGTTAGTGAAAAATGGACAAATCGCTTTGGAAGAAGTCGCTAAAGGGATGATTCATTATAGTTCGAATGCAAATACAACATATTTGTTAGAAAAGCTTGGAATAGAAAGAGTAAATGAAAGTATAAAAGAGTTAGAGCTTACTAGTCATGACAAGTTCTCTTCGTATACTGCTTCACTATATATGAGAGGGTATGTAGAAAAAGAGCTTCATGAGCCAGAAAATCAATCTTTAGAAACGATACGTAACATGTCAAAGGATGAGTATAATAAACATGTGTTACAAATACATGAATGGATGAAAGATGAAGAAGAATGGAAAAAACGGGATATCCCATTAAAGGTAGATATGGAATTTCAGCGAATTTGGTCAGATCGATTAGTGGGTGCAAACGCTAAAGATTATATGAGTATAATGGGGAAAATAAATAGTAGAAATTATTTTCCAAAATCAATGCAAGATGAAATTGAGAATGTTTTTAACGGAACAGTTAAAAATAGTAAGTTTGAATATGCTGGACAAAAGGGTGGTTCTACCGCATTCGTATTGACAAAAAGTTTGTATACTACGGATAAAAACGGCAATAAGGTGGAAGTTGTAATTATGTTTAACGATATAGATGATCAAGTTGCATATCAAAAACTTAGAAATAACATAGATTATTTTATTCAAGATTGTATAACAAGTAAGGAATTTAGAATAAAATTATAATGAAATAATTTTATTATGTAAACAAAAGAGTGTTTTTTAAAAAGCGCTCTTTTCTATAAATGATACAGGATTTTCTAATTATGCCATTGAATATAGATTGAAAATAAGAAAGGAAGTTGAAGAATGACGACAATATATTTCGTTCGCCATGCCCACTCAACATATACAAAAGAAGAACGTGAACGGCCTTTATCTGAAAAGGGACACTGTGATGCAGAAAATGTAACACGCTTATTAAAAGATGGGCATATTGATGTTGTGATCTCTAGCCCGTACAAAAGAGCAATTCAAACTGTACAAGGAATTGCGAATACATATAATGTATCGATACAAATAGAAGAAGATTTACGGGAAAGGTTATTAAGTTCAGAGCCAGTAGAAGATTTTAATGATGCCATTGAGAATGTGTGGGAAGATTGGACTTTTGCATATGAAGGCGGAGAATCAAATGATGTAGCACAAAAGCGCGCTATATTATGCATGCAAAATATATTGGAAAAATATAAAGGGAAGAATATTGTAATAGGTACTCATGGGAATATTATGGTGTTACTTATGAATTATTTTGATTCGAAATATGATTTTCAGTTTTGGAAAATAATTCAAATGCCTGACGTGTACAAATTAACTTTTGATAATAATCGTTTCATTTCTGCTGAAAGAATAGAGGAAGCAGGTCATCGGATAAATATTTTGTAAAAGTTTATCAAAAAAAGAGGAAAGAGAGAAGTTATTGTAGAAGTATGACTTTGTAACATAAAAAATATATGTTAAAGGAGGCTGTTTACATGTTTGAGAAAGAGAAAGAAGGGCTTATTGAAGTTCACAACGTATATGAAATTGCACCAGCAGATGGAACAATTATTGGTATGGCAACGGAAGAAGAAATGGAAATTGCTGCTGAGCTAGAGTTACAGTACTGTGCCCATTCTCGTTTGTTAGAAGCAAATATTCAGTTAGACGGTTCCTCCTATAAAGAGTTACTTCAGGAGTTCCAGGAGTATGAAAGAAAATCGATGAACTTTTGGCGAGCATTACATAAACGTTTAGCTGTGCCATGGGCATGGGTACTACGTATTGATGTTGCGAATGGTCCTATATATGTAAGCAATGGGTATTCGTATTATGAAGAAATTGATGATGAAGAAGATTATGAATAGATAAGTAAGGAAGCAGCTTTAGTTGCTTCCTTTTTTTGTGTGTAATGAGTGAATAGCTTCAATGATAATATCTGGTCGATCATTTTCTATTCCGTGACTAGCATGTTCAGCTAGAATATATTGACTGTTTATAGAGAGGTGAAATTGTTCACGAATTAGTTTTTGCCACGTCGATTCAAGTTGTGTTGCTTCCTCTTTTGGCATGCCGCCCTCAATCATTTGAGTAATAGAATAATGAGGATCTCTACCGATAACGATTAATGGTATTTCTAATATTATATCTAGCTCTTTTATTGAACGAGCACAGTTTTTCCACTCGGATAGTTCAGAAACCGTCGCTTTATATAATGAGGGTGATGTAGAGAATTCTATATAATGTTTTGGTTTGTTGACGAGCATAGGTTTTTGTTCATTATAAAGTGTGTCGACATCCATTTTGGAGTACGTATTATATTTTTGAAGCCACATATCATCAGAATCAGTTTGATCAGAAATCGGTAAATGAAGTTCGTCTAATCGGTGTAAGTTCATGGAAGTAGAATCAACTAAAAGAAGTGCTTGTAGCCTATCTTCATGTAACATCGCAAAATGTTGTGCACATAATCCTCCATAGGAATGACCGATTAGAATGATTGGCTCATGAATATATAGTTTGTCTAGTAACATATGTAGTTCTTTTGTTACTTGTATCGTAGTACGCGGATACATTCCCAACTCACTTTTTCCGTAACCTGGGCGATGGTATGAAACGACTGTAAAGTGCTCGGAAAGCTTTTTCATAATGGGAAGCCAATCATAAAAGGAGCAAGTCATTCCAGTTTGAATGACTATAGTTTGTTTACTACTTCCTTTTATATATACTTCTATATTTTGTCCCAATATCTCTACAAATTTATGAATAATAATTCCTCCTAAGTTTGAAATAATTTTTGGCAAGCAAAAACGATACACCAAGCACCTATACCGAGTAGGACAGATGTACTAAGTGCAAATGAATTTTTTAAACTAATATAGACGATAAATAGTAGTAGTGCTGATGCAGGAAATCCATATAATACACCTAAAGCAAATTGACTCAATTCTTGTTTGTTACCACCTTCGAAAGAAATCCAAAATAGACTAAGTAAACTTACAAGAGGAAGGGCAGCGATAAAGCCGCCTATCGTACTATAATGCTTAGCGACTTCAGTAATGATACCAATAATAAGTGCCGAAACGATAACTTTAACGAGGAAATGCATATTTTGCCTCCTTCGCTAATAAAGAAAAGGCTTTTTCAATTAATTGTTGTTCTTCTTTTGATAACTGTGATTCTAATATTTTTATCTTTTTTTTATCTAGTAAAGTATGCTTTTCTAATACTTCCATTCCTTCGGTTGTTAATGTAAGATTTACGACCCTTTCATCTTGTTTATTTCTCTCTTTAAGGAGGAAATCCTTTTGAATAAGGCGCTTTACGTGTTCAGATGCTGTGTTATGAGAGAGACTAAGCTCAGAAGCAACTTTTCCAATTGTTATATTTTTCTCACGGGAAACGATTTGTAAAATACGAATTGCTTGGTGGGAAAGGTTGTCCTCATATTCACATCGTAAGTGATAATAAATGCTCTCCCAATGTTGATTGATGTCTTTCATAATAATAAATCCCCCTATTTTTATATCGCATAATAAGATATATTCGTTAATGCAGAAATAAAATCCTTTTATTTGGATAAAAAATATTGAAAAAGTTTATTTTTATTGAAATATAAGGTAATCTATGTGTAAAGGTATACATTTAGCAAGAGAGAGGATGATAGCTGTGAATACATTTAAATGGATTAGTCATGAACAGATGTATGTAGATGAAATACATGTTGAAAAATGTGGTCCTCTTTCAGTTGGCGTATACGGTGGAAATCAAGAAAGTGATGCATATGAAAGAGGAGATGCGGTGCTTGCTTGGTGGGATCCTGAATTAGAATTTGAATTTGTTATGATTTTTGATACACATCATAAAACGAAAAATATCCATTATATAATAGAAGCAATTTCAGAAAGAAAAGAGAAACTAAAAGAATTATTTTCATACCCAATACATTTAGCTTTTCATCATACACATATGTACTTATTAGCCTTATTCACAGATGAGTTATTTATTGAAAAATGTGATCAAAATGATGAAGAACTTGCATGTTTAATTTGTTTGCGAAAAGGCGAGTTCTTATATTGGCTATCAGTTGGTGATTGTTTCGCATACTTATTCCATTCTGAGCAAACGAAGAATGGAAAAGGACGATTAAATAAACGGAAGAATTACGAATATATTGGCAGGAAAAATATTTTCGCAGCAAATACACCTTGTTTTACTTCAGGTGTGAGGGGATTAGAAAAAGGTACGAATCACATTGTAATGGCAACGGACGGTATTTTAGAGTGTGATAAACGAAGGTTTGATGATGATCAATCTTTAGTAGAAATATTACACGACGGAAATAGCTTACAGATTGAGCCGGTATTAACAAATGTACTGCAGTGGAAAGGTAGAGATTGTGCCACGATTATCGGATGGTCTATCGATACTGAAAATAAACAATGCGCTAATTAATAATAAAAAGGAGTTCAAGGTTTGTTGTCCTTGAACTCCTTTTTGTTAAGCAATATGAATATGATACGTTTTCAACCATTCATTTACTTGTAGCATATACTCCATAGCACTCCTCGCTTCAAAAGTGTTAATCTCTTTATTACTTTGATCAGCAATTGAAAGTAGAATGGAATGGTTAATGAGTGAGAAAATAGGATTGTTTTTATTACTACACATATCAAGTGTTAAATTACGAATCGTTTGTAAGTAGTGTGGGTCTTGTGAAGTTGGATAAGCGCTTTTTCTTCTATTTCGTATATCGTCAGGTAAAGCTGGTTTTAGTGCTCTACGTAAAATGCCTTTTTCAATATTATCAATACTTTTTATGTTGAAAGGAACGTTCCATAAATATTCAACTAATCTATAATCGCAAAACGGTACACGAACTTCAAATCCTACAGCCATGCTCATACGGTCTTTACGATCAAGTAAGAACGGGAGAAATCTCGTTAAAAATAAATAAAACATTTGGCGTTGTTTCGCGGATTTTTTACTTTCCCCTTCAAGAGTAGGTACTTCAAGAACAGCTTCATGGAATCGTGTATGAATATAATGCTCAGGATTACATTGCTTTGATACGTCGTTTAATATTAGAGAAGATGTGTTTTTCCAGTTTGTTAACCACGGAAACTTATCTACATATAATAGTTCTTCTTGATGAAACCAAGGATACCCACCGAATACTTCATCGGCAGATTCCCCGGATAAAGCTACAGTTGCATCTTTTTTCATTTCGCAAAATAGTAAATATAGTGAAGTTTCCATTTCGCCTGCACTTGGTAAGTCTTTCGCATGAAGGGGAACGAATAAGTGATTTGCTAATTCTTCAGCATTCACAATAATGTCATGATGCGACGTCCCTACATGTTCAGAAACACGTTTTACCCAAGGAGCATCTAGACCAGTTCGAGCAAATGTAAGTTCGAAATCTTTCGCGCTATTTAAAAAGTCGATTGAATATGTGTGAAGTGTTTTGTGTTCCTCTGCAAATTCTTTCCCCGCAAGTGCAGTAATACCACTAGAATCTAATCCGCCTGATAACATACAAACGAGTGGAACATCGGCAATTAATTGTCTTTTTACTGTATCTTGTAAAATAGATAAAATATGAGAAGATGTATCTTCTATAGAGTCTGTATGGATCTTACTTTCTAAGTTCCAATACTTCGTAACTACTTTTTTATCACGTGTAAATGTTATAGAATGTCCAGCACGTACTTCTTGAATATGCTTAAACACACCACATCCTGGAGTTCGAAATAACCCTAATCCAAATATTTCATTTATTCCATCCGCATCAATTTCAGCAGGGACAGATGGATGCGCTAATAATGCTTTAATTTCAGAACCGAAAATAATACTTTCATTTCTTTCTGTATAAAAAAGTGGTTTTACACCTAAATGATCGCGTGCTAAAAACAATTGTTGTTTCTGATCATCCCATAAGGCAAAAGCGAAAATTCCATTTAAATGTTGTACGCAGTCTTCTTTCCATTCTAAATAAGCGTGTAGTAACACTTCTGTATCTGAATGAGTTTCAAATGCATGCCCACATTTTTGAAGTTGCTCTCTCAGCTCACGGAAATTATAAATTTCTCCATTATAAGTAAGAGCATACGTATAATCACCAGTACGGAATGTTTTTGGTTGTGTCCCGCCTTCTGGATCAATTACAATTAGTCGCCGGTGTGCAAAGGCCGCACGTGGTGAAAACCAAAATCCTTCAGCATCAGGACCACGATGCTGAATACTATTTGCCATCTTTTCTAAAATAACATGTTCATTGGAAAGATCCTTATTCCAATTTACCCAACCTGTAATTCCACACATACACATCTCATCTCCTAATTTAAAATGTTAAAAAGTAGATTAATGAAATAAAATGTACACCAAGTTAAAAAATAGCTATATAAATAGTGTACTACATTAATTAAAAGGCAGACTTGAGAAAATTTTCTTGTAATACATAGTTATGTGAGACAATGGCTTAGGGAAAGTATTCCATAACATACAAAAAATAAAAAAAGATGAGAGAAAATATTTTGTAAGACGTTATATAGGGTGTAAAAGCTTTTACAAAAAAATAAGGGGAATCGCTACATGAAATCAAATGAGAAAAATTTTATAAAAAGATTACAACGGCAAAAAGAAGATGCACTAGAATTCGTTGTCGATACATACTTACCACTCATAAAAGGAATCACGCACAAAGTTCTTCTTCCGGTTCAAAATGATGGACTCATAGAGGAATGTGTAAACGATATATTTCTTTCCATTTGGAATAACGCAAATAAATTTCACGGAGAGCCGAGTGACTTTAAAAAATGGATAGCGGCAATTGCGAAATTTAAGGCGATTGATTATTACCGAAAAGCAACTAAAAAAGTAGAAATTGGTTCAGGTGAGTTTCATATCAGTACGGAAAGGTCAGCTGAAGACGAACTAATCGTTATGGAAGATAGAGAAGAACTAATGCAGCTTATTAATCAATTAGAACCGTTAGATCAAAAGGTATTCATTATGAAATATCTCCTCGGTATGAAGACAGAGGAAATCGGAGAGAAATTAGGATTAACCAGGGCGGCAATAGATAATCGTGTGTACCGTGGGAAAAAGAAACTACAACAAAATGCTACGAAAATTAGTTTTGGAGGTAGTGCAATATGAAAGACATTTATGAACTATTAAATGATATTGATATAGATGAAAAAGAACTTGAGGAAATTGAGGCTTCTGAAATTGAAAAAGAAAAAGTGAAGCGCAATGTAAAACAATTGATACGTACGAAGAAAAAGATGAAAAGTTGGAAAAAAGGTGTTGCTGCAGCATCTATTTTAGTCGGCGTATCGGTTGCCATGCTTGGCATCGGATTTCCTACATACGCTGGAGGACTACCAATAGTAGGGGACATATTCCGATTTTTAGATAATGGTAGAACAGGGTTATATGAAAATTATAAAGCTGACGTAGAGAAGACGGCGGAGCTTCATAATAATTATAAACAATACGCTATAGTACTAAATATGATAAAAGAAAGCAATGGAATTAAGATAACGGTAAATGATGCGATTTTCGATGGGAAGACAGTATCAATAAACTACTCTATAGAAAGTAACAGAGATTTAGGCAAAAATCCAAGTACATTGGATTTTTTAACTATTAAAGGAGCAGGTGCCCAATCAGGAAGCAATGAAATTACTAAAGTCGCTGATAGAAAATATACAGGTTTAATAAAAACAAGCAG
Source organism: Bacillus cereus group sp. BceL062 (assembly GCF_051780025.1). Taxonomy (NCBI): domain Bacteria; kingdom Bacillati; phylum Bacillota; class Bacilli; order Caryophanales; family Bacillaceae; genus Bacillus; species Bacillus cereus group sp. BceL062. Next base: position 286,587 of record NZ_JBPWGY010000004.1, read on the forward strand.
CGATCTAGTTAGTAGTAAAGAAACTACAGTGAACATTGAATGGAGTATAAAAAGTATAGACATTTTAGAAACAGAAGAAACGATAAAAGGGGATTGGAATTTTAATATTAATCTAAGAGGAATAGAAAATAAAGAGCAATTGATTAGAGGTAGTACAGAAAAAGATGGTGTAAAAGTAAATATGGAGAGAATGGAAATAACACCAATGTCGTTTATTTTATACTACAACCAAGAAGTATCTCAAGAAATAAGGGGTGTATGGGATGGAGTGGATATCGATTTAGAAGTGAGAGATGATTTAGGTAATCAGTATTCTGGGGAAGGAAATGGAGGCTCAGGTGAGGATTCTTATAATTTTAATTGGAGTAAAACATTCCAACAACTCAATGAGAATGCAACCAAGCTAATAATAACGCCTCACGTTAATTTAAGAATTCACACTCCTGAAAATTATGGTTCGGTAACAATAATTGGAGGACAAGTAAAGGAGAGTTTCGTGTCTCGAAAACTGGGAGGCAATAAGGGTATTGTGTTAGATGATATTGTAATTGATTTAAAGAAATAAAAGAGAGACTGCCTAAAAACATTAGGTAGTCTCTTTTTCGTTAAAAACTAGTTACGAGTAAAGCATGCGGATGCTGCGTTTTATACTCATCTTTCCACGGAATGTTTAGTTGTTCCCACGATTCGCCGCTATCATTGGATTGAAAGACGCCATTGTTATTTAAAGTGTAAAACGTATGTGGTTCTGCTGGATTTGTCGCAAACATCGAAATGACTGTACCGATTGCAGACGGTAGTCCTTGCTGTACTTGCTCAAAAGGAGTATCTTTCGTTTTTCGATATATATAAGATTCATAAGGAATACGGTGATGAGCGAGATCGGCACTTGGCGCAGCAGAAACGAGAACAGTATCGCAATCAGCTGGATCGATAGCCATGCTGTATAAATAATGATGCTCAAGTCCTTCACTACATGAGATCCAGCTGTTTCCACTGTTATAACTTTCAAGATAGGCACGATCAGGTCCGCCCATAAATCCGTCACCACATGATGCATAAAGGCGATTGGGGGCTTCGGGGTGCATGAGTAATTGATGGGCGTCGATAGGAGCACCGAATTTTTTATCAATCCATGTATGCCCTTTATCGTTACTTTGAATAACAGCACCAGCTTCGATTGAAACGTGAATTGTATTTGGATTGTTTGGATCAACTGTGATCCAGCGTACGTGATGGGTAAAAGGTCTAGGCGGGAAAGCCCACGTATAAGAAGATAATAATGATTTCATATTTTTAAGTTCCGTCCACGTTTCACCACCGTTTTCTGAACGGAATAAAGCGCTCGGTTCAGTCCCTACATAAACGACTCCATATCCGTTAACTTGTTCATTAGGGCTTATCGTTATAGAAGTGATAGAGGAGTGTAAAATACCATCTTCTTTAGGGAAATCAAAGTAGCGATAGGAATCCCCAATTGGTCTCCACGAATCTCCGCCATCGTCGCTTAACCATAAACCTCGTCCAAATGTTCCGCAATATATACGATTTTGTTGGAACGGATCAACGGCAATACAGGTAGGTTGCATATTTTGCAAGTGACAAGTCGTTTCGTAGTTACCATCTTGTTCTTTCACTACAACAAGTTCACGCTCCATACAGAGAAATAAACGTTTCATTTTCGTAACCTCCTTAAAATTTCTTTCAATAGTAAACAATATGAAAATAAAAAAGAAGTAGTCTTGTTTTTATTTGAGAAAAAGGGATTGTTTAAAAAGTAGCGAAGTGTGTATACAGAGGAAGCGGGGTTTACGGGCGGTCAATTCGGGATAAAGATGGGGAGTTTGTTTCATACTAACATACAGATATGGCACTTAAAGGAGTATAAGTATGGGACATTCACATGATCAAGGGCATTCTAAAAATAAAAAGGCGTTACTACTTGCATTCTTACTAACAACAAGCTTTATGGTTGCTGAAGTTATTGGCGGATTTGTAACAAATAGTTTAGCACTATTATCTGACGCGGGGCATATGTTAAGTGATGCAGTATCCTTGGCTTTAAGTTTACTTGCGTTTAAGCTTGGAGAAAAAGCAGCGACGACTGCAAAAACATACGGGTATAAGCGCGTCGAAATGTTAGTGGCATTATGTAACGGTGTCGTTCTTATCGTCATTTCTATATACATTTTTATTGAAGCAATTCGTCGTTTTAAAGAACCAGTTGAGATTGCTAGTAATGGGATGCTTATTATTGCTGTACTTGGTTTGCTTATTAATATTTTATCAGCTTGGATATTAATGAGAGGCGGAGATGTGAAAGGTAATTTGAACTTAAGAAGTGCTTTCTTACACGTACTAGGTGATCTATTAGGGTCAGTTGGAGCGATTATTGCTGCGTTACTTATTAAATTTTTCGGATGGAATGTTGCAGACGCAATTGCTAGTATTCTTGTGTCTATTTTAGTCATTATTAGTGGGTGGCGTGTAACACGTGATACAGTCCATATATTAATGGAAGGTACACCGCAGCACATAGATATGGATGAGGTGAAAAATACATTATTAACGATTGCGATTGTAAAAGAAGTTCATGATTTGCACATATGGTCTGTCACATCGGATTTTCAAGTATTAACTTGCCACCTAATTATAAAAGGTAATGAAACGCAAAGTGTATTAAAAGAGGCTACGGATGTATTAAAGGAGAAGTTTCATGTAGAACATGTCACCATCCAAGTAGAAATGGAAGGTGAGTTTTATCATAGCGAGACAACTTGCAAAGTATGAAAGAAAAAGGATCAGAAAAAGTGTCATAACATTTTTCGCAGGGCATACATATATATAATGTGGCCACAAATACTTTGTAAGGTAAATATTTCATAAGATTACTTTACTTATTAAGAATCATCTTTTATAATCAAAAGTGGTAATTGATAAAGATTATCATTTTCAATGATCGTAGAAAGGAGTTTTTTAAAAGATGAGTAGTCAACTCCGTTTTGCTGTTGAAAATCGTAAGAGGCATTTAATTGATGAGTTAATTGGAGCAGGGGTGTTTAAGATTCGCGACAGACAATTATACGAGCTATCTTTAGAGGAATTGGAAAAAGAGTACGAAGATATTGAAGATTACGCGAATATTCAGGCATAGCATATAGATTAGTAAAGAGGGAGCTGGTTACATTTTTGTGTAACCAGCTTTCTTATTCTTTCATAGAAATCATTTTTTGTATTTCTTTCATGGGACGGAGCCAGTTTTGAGCCATCATTTGTTCCATTTGTTTTTCGTCCTGCTTTTGAAGTGCTTGAATGATAGAGTGATGTTCTTTAATAGATTGACTTGCAGGTACAAAGTTTTGGAAAAACAAATATTCAAGTCGTAAAACGTGAAGCTGCATATTTTCTAGAAAAGGTTCAATATATCGGTTTTTAGCAATAGAAGTAATTGTATTGTGAAATTGTATATCTAGTTTTAAAGCTTTTTTTGAATCTTTTTCATGTATAGATTGTTGAAAAGTATCATTTATCTCGGAAAGTAGTTTAATATCAGCATCTGTAACTTTTTGAAGTGCTTGTTTTCCTATAATTGAGTGAAGACCGGCCAGCGTCTCATAAATGATAGATACGTCTTCTAATTTAATAGGAGCAATTTTCGTTTTTTGACCGGGAATCATTTCTACTAGCCCAGAAAGCTCTAAAATTTGTAAAGCTTCTCTAACTGGTGTTCTGCTTACACCTAGTGCTTCCGCCAATTCCCCATCATTAATTTTTTCATCTGGTTGTAATACACCTTCTATAATCCAATCTTGTAGTTGGGTTAAAACGAGTGACTTTGCGGAAACTCTTCCAGGTTTTTTATAATTTTGAGGGACAGGCATAAATAATTCAATCCTTTCATTGTATGTTTTGTTTTTTTCTACTCATAAGTTTTAGCTTCGATTTTCCTTCATCCGGCTTTTGGCTTAATATAAGCACCATTACAATGACACAAAAAGCACCTAATAACTGAAAAGATTGAAACGGTACATGCAAAATAAGTACGGAAGAAATAATAGCTGCGAGCGGCTCTGTACAACCAAATAACGTTGTTTCTTTCGGCGTAAGGTATCTTATACTATCTAAGTACAAATAAAATGCTATGAGTGTCCCGAAAATGACTACAAATGTAATGAGCGGGAGGGTACTTAGTTTTACATACTTTATAGTGGATAATAAAATGAATTCGTTTGTGGAAACAAAGTGTAAAATCGTTACACCAATACCCCCAATAATCATACCCCAGCCAACGATAACAGATGAAGACCACTTTTCTAACAATTTTTTTGAATACAAACTATAAAATGCAAGAGATAGTCCAGATAAAATGCCCCAAATGATAGCTGGTGTAGATACAGCTAAGTTATACATAGACCCGTTTGTTAATAAGAGAAAAGTCCCTACTAATGAGAGTGTAATTGAAATATAATCAATTTTTGATGGACGAACGTTCCATTTGAAAAGTAAGTATACAGTGATAAATATAGGGGCTAAATATTGTAACAAAGTTGCAACAGCAGCGTTTCCTTCTTTAATAGAGGCGAAGTACGTATACTGTACAGCAAGCATGCCGAAAAGACCGAACAAAATCATTTTACTAGCGTCGGATTTTTGCTTCCAGATGGCAAAAATCTCTTTTTTTCTCGTTCCGAATGATGAAATAATGAGTAGAATAACCCCAGATATAAGCAAACGGATCGTAACTAACCATTCGATTGAAACATTTTCATATTGAAAAAGTTGTTGCGCAGCTGTTCCGGACAAGCCCCATAAACAAGCACCGATTATGACCATTATAATTCCTTTTAATCGATTTGGATCCATAAGACATATAATCCTCCTTCCAAAAATATATATTGGATACAATATGCAATATATCACAAAAAAGAGCATCAATAAACTGAAACTTCTAATTAGATGAAAAGTTATTAATAATGGAGACGAATTTTTTTTGTACGTGGTAAAATATTGTAGAGAGGGTGGTATTGAAATGCTAGCAGGATTTTTGGTTTGTTTATTTGTTGGATTACTTATCATTTTTTTAGGGTATCAAATACATGTGAAAAAGAGATTGTTTTTGTTGGCAGGATATCAAGAAGAAACGTTTGTTGGAGATAAAAATAAATTAGCGAAGCTTTCAGGAGTATTTTCCTATATAGTCGGAGTTGCTACTATACTATTACCGTTTGGCTTAGAAAAAATAGGTGATGTAGTTGGTGTCGGATATGCTACCTTAATTGTTTTCGGTACAATGGTGTTTCTTATGAAAGCAAATATGTTAAATAAGAGTACTACAAAGTGAAAAAAGGCTCCATGCTACGGAAGCCTTTTTTCACTTTGTTATGAAGTATAAGTAAAAGCTGGAATAGGATCAACAAAGTTATTCCAATCTTGTTTCATTTCTTTTTCTGTTAATAGACAACTATCTAATGATTGTTCAATTAAAGAACGATCCATGTCAATTCCGATAAATACGAGTTCAGTTATTCGATCTCCATATTGTTCATCCCAGTTTTTCAATACTTCTGGTTCTTCTGTAATGATTTGATTTTTTTCCGCCTCAGGTAATGCCGCTATCCATTCACCAGCACCTTGAATTGTAATAGAGGAACCAGCTTGTGATAGAAGCCCTATCATAGTATTACGAGAGGCGAGCCAGAAAAATCCTTTCGCTCTTACAACATCTAATGGCCATTTTTCTAGCCAATTCATAAAGCGTTCAGGATGAAAAGGATATTTACGACGGTACACAAAGGAATGAATACCGTATTCTTCCGTTTCAGGTGTATGATGGTCACTATTTAATTCTTGCATCCAGCCAGCCGATTGACTGGCCTCTTCATAATTAAATAAATTTGTGTTTAAAACTTCTTGCAATGGTACTTTGCTAAATGAAGATTCAATAACCTTGGCGCTAGGATTTAATTTCTTTAGTAAATGATGGAGTTCTATCACATCTTCTTTTTCTAGTAGGTCTATCTTATTAAGAATAATTACATTTGCAAACTCAATTTGATCTATTAATAAATCAATAACTTCCCGAGTATCAGTTTCATCGATTGCCTGTTTTCGGTCTAGCAAACTTTCTCCATCTGCAAAATCATCCCAAAATCTATGTGCATCTACAACTGTAACCATCGTATCGAGGTGACAATTTTTCGTTAAATCAATGTTAAGAACTTCATCTGTATAAGTAAAGGTTTGGGCAACTGGAATAGGCTCACTTATACCAGAAGATTCAATAATAATATAGTCAATATCACCATTTTCAACAAGACGATTCACTTCTATCATTAAATCTTCTCGTAGTGTACAACAAATACAACCATTTTGAATTTCTACTAGTTTTTCCTCTGTGCGTGAAAAACCACCTTTTTTTATAAGGGACGCATCAATGTTTACTTCGCTCATATCATTAACGATAACAGCTACTTTTAAGTTGTTCTTATTAGTCAAAATGTGATGTAGTAAGGTAGTTTTTCCAGATCCTAAAAAACCACTTAATACAGTGATAGGTACTTTTTTCATGAAATAATCTCTCCTTTAAATCGTAATCATTACGTTTTATAATAAATGATGGGAAAGGAAAAATCAATAATAAATCATAATGATTACGATTTAAGAATAGAAATAGACTATAAAATTTATGCTGTAGTATGAAACATTTGGACAAGCGCATGTTTACAAATAAATAAAATGGAGGCGAGAAGCTTGGTCTTTAATAGAGTTTCAAAAGAATTAGTAGGCATAGCTCTTATCGCTATGTTTCTCTTTTTATTATTTTTTGTAGATTTTACAAGTCTAGTAAATTTGCACAAAAATATGTCGCAAGAATGGTTGAATGTGAATACGGTGTTTTTAAGTATCATTTTTGAAGCAATCCCCTTTATTTTATTAGGGGTAATTGTTTCTTCATTTATTCAAGTGTTTGTGACGGAAGATATGATTCAAAAAATAATGCCGAAATCTCCGATTGTTGCAATGATTCCAGCAGTATTTGTGGGAGTTCTTTTTCCAATGTGTGAATGTGTCATTATACCAATTGTAAGAAGGCTCATTCAAAAGGGGTTACCACTTCATGTAGGCATTGTTATTTTACTGAGTGCACCCATTATGAATCCAGTTGTTCTTTTATCTACTGTATATGCGTTTCAAAAAAATGATTACGTTGTATATGCACGCTTTGGGATAACAATTCTAGTTGCTCTATTCATAGGTCTAATTGTGTATTATCGCTATCGCGAAAGAAATGTTTTAAAAGACATAGAGGTTTCAGTTCAAACAAGCAAAAAAAAGAGTTGGAAAGATGTTATGAATCACACTGTAGATGAGTTTTTTGATACTGGTAAGTATTTATTGATTGGTGCTTTTTTAGCAAGTGTATTTCAAACGTTTTTTGATCGGAATGTACTGGATGCAGTAGCACATAATGAAGTAATTGCTCCCGTTATTATGATGGGATTTGGTTATGTTTTATCAATTTGCTCTGCAGCCGATGCTTTTATAGCGGCATCTTTTGGACATGTTTTCTCGGTAAAGGCACTTCTCGCATTTCTTGTGTTTGGGCCTATGCTTGATATGAAAAATACGTTAATGCTATTTGCGTATTTTCAAAAGAGATTTGTATTCTTTTTGATGGGAATTGTCATTGTATCTGTGTATACCATCGTGCAAATCATAATGTTATAGGAGGTGAGAAAGAATGGAGAAAGAGGAGCAGAAGGCGTATCATCGCTATATACGTGGCATTATTTTAATTGGTTTAGCAATGCTCTTATTTAAACTACTTGTAACAGGGAATATTTATAATTTTATCGCTCCAAAAATGATCAAATTTACGTATATAGCTTTTGTAGTAATTTTAATTTTGGGTACTGTACAAGTTTGGGGAGATGGAAGAGAAAAACAGCATGATTGTAATTGTTGTAAACATCATAAAACATCAAAATCAGGGATAAAAAGTTTCTTTGTATATGTTTTATTTGTTGTTCCGATAGTTAGTGCTTTTCTCTTTGGAAGTGTAACAATTGATGGAAGTTTAGCAGGAAAAAGGGGTATGAATCAAAGTGTACAGGCGAGAAGTCTGGAAAGGAACGAAAAAGAGGGGAAACAGGTTAATTTTGATGGGCGAGAAGTATCAGTTGATCCAGAAGAAACATCAAATTTATCAACGACTTATGAAACGGAAGAGCAAGTAATAAAAAGTATGTTAGGACAGCGTAAACTACAAGTAAAGGATAAGGATTATGTTCAAACAATGAATGTAATTGGTCAAAATGTTAATTGGTTTAAAGGGAAAGAAATTACATTCTTAGGGTTTATATATAAGGATAAAGATGTGACGGGTAATAAAGCAGTAGTGGCTCGATATGGCATAACTTGTTGTATTGCGGATGCATCAGTCTGGGGGATGATTGTCACTGGGCGAAACGTTGAAAAAATTCCAGAAGAAACATGGGTGGAAATAACAGGATTATTAGATGAAACGACATATAAAGGAACAGTCTTTCCACTTGTAAAAGTAAACAAAATCGAGAAAATTAATAAGCCAACTGACCCATATGTATATGATGCTTTACCTCAATAGAAAAGAATAAATTCTTTATATTTTCATGAAATAGAATCATAATCATGACGATAAAAAAATAAAGATAAGAGTAATTTGGTTTGTTAAAAATATGTGTATAAGGAGATATGCAATGAACTGGGTTACTCATAAACCATCGTTTGACTTTGAAAAATTTAGTCCTATTATTCGGTCACAATCTGCGTGGAGTGGGCATTTGAATTTCGCATATGACTTAGTACGATTTGAAAAACCAGCAACTTTAGTTGAGTTAGGTACACATCTAGGTGCTTCCTTCTTCAGTTTTTGTCAGGGAGTAAAAGATGGTGGGTTAACTACAAAATGTTTTGCTGTAGATACTTGGGCTGGAGATGGGCATACAGGTCCATATGGAGAAGGGGTTTTTCAAATAGTAGAAAAAGTTGTGAGTGCTAACTACATTAATATAGGAAAATTAATTCGGTCTACTTTTGATGATGCTATAGATCAGTTTCAAGATGAAACGATAAATCTTTTGCATATTGATGGCTATCATACGTATGAAGCTGTTTCTCATGATTATAAAACGTGGTTACCTAAAGTCGCCAAAAACGGTATTGTATTATTTCATGATATTGAAGTGAGAAGTGGTGATTTTGGCGTGTATAAGTTTTGGGATGAGATCAAGGCGAAGCACCCTCATTTTCAGTTTGGACATTCATACGGACTCGGAGTATTATTTCCAAAAGGGTGTAGTGATAAGTTTTCGGAGATACTTAAAAATAAAGAAGAAATACAAAATTTGTATAAATAAAAGTGGAGCATGCATCATTTTAATGATGTGTGCTTTTTGGGGGGAGAAAAATGGTAGTCCTTAAAAGGTGAAGATAATAGTAAAAAATCTTATTGTGGCAAATATTAAAAAAGTTATTCTTAGATTATTCTATCTAAATAAAAATGTAACATTTTTTATATTTTCCATTGCGAAAAGTAACATCTACTTTTACAATAGAAAAGGTGTCCAATATATTATACTGGAAAAATAAATCGAAATAATATGAAAATTTTGTTTTGTCTTCGCTAATTGTATACTACATACATGTAAGACGACATACATCATGTTATCGACTTGTAAGGAGAGAAAAAAATGAAAAGTGTAAGATTACCATCGATACCAGAAATTATCGTTCTTTTAATGCTATTTCTTGCTGTCGTCTTTTCCTTCCAAACGATTTTTGATCTCCCAATTCAATTAGCGCTGTTTATTTCATGGTTTTTAGTTATTGCGCTTGGATTAAGGTTAGGATTTCGTTATCAAGAATTGCAAGATGCAATTACAAAAGGAATTTCTAATGGATTAGAAGCTATTCTTATTTTAGTTGCAGTAGGTGCTTTAATTGGAACATGGATTGCTGGTGGGGTTGTACCAACATTAATTTATTATGGATTAGAATTTATCCACCCAAGCATATTCTTACTGGCAACTTTAATTATTTGTTCTATAACATCTATTGCGACCGGAACATCATGGGGAACAGTTGGAACAGCTGGTATAGCTATGATGGCGATTGGTGAAGGGCTTGGATTACCACTTCCGCTTGTTGCTGGTGCAGTTCTTTCAGGAGCTTATTTCGGAGATAAATTATCACCACTTTCTGATAGTACAGTTCTTGCAGCTTCTATGGCAAAAGTAGATGTTATTGCTCACGTTCGAGCTATGCTTGTATTAGACGTTCCGGCGTATATTATTACTAGTATTATGTTTACTGTAGCTGGCTGGATGTACGGCGGGGATAATGTAGATTTGAACCGAGTAGAGTTTTTAAAAGAAGCTTTATTAAAGCAATTTGATATTAAAATATGGATGCTTGTTCCAGCGATCATTGTTATCGTTCTATTAGCAATGAAGAAACCGTCGATGCCAACAATTGCAATGGGAGCTTTAATCGGTGCAATTTGGGCAACTCTTTTCCAAGGGATGAACTTTGGAGAGGCAATTGGAACAGCTTATAATGGATTCTCAATTCAATCTGGTGTTGAGTTTGTCGATAAGTTATTAAACCGTGGTGGAATTAACGGTATGCTTGGCTCAGTAGCCGTTATTATATTTGGCTTAGGTTTTGGTGGATTACTTGAAAAGCTAGGTGTTCTTAAAGTAATCGTATCGAAATTTGAGAAGAAATTAAATTCTGCAGGTAATGTAACGTTGTCTACATTAATCGTTGCATTTTTAGCGAACGTATTTGGTTGTGCGATGTACGTATCACTTATTTTAACGCCGAAAATTATGGAAGATAGCTATGATAAACTAAAAATAGACCGTCGTGTATTAGCACGTAACTCAGAAGTAGGTGGAACGTTAACTTCAGGTATGGTTCCATGGTCGGATAATGGTATTTTTATGGCTGGTATTTTAGGGGTAGCAACGTTATCATATATTCCATTTATGTGGTTAAGTTTTGTATCGTTAATTTTAGCAGTTATTTACGGATATACAGGCAAGTTCATTTGGTATGTAGATGATGCGGATAAAGGAAAGCAAGCATCATAAATGAAAAATCACCTTCTACACATTGTAGAAGGTGATTTTTTTATTTTGTATTTTGAGCTATTGAGGTTATTTCATGCTCATATTTAGTGATTTTTTGTTGTATCTTTTTTAAGTTCTTTTCAGTATCTTGAATGTGCTGTAAAACATTTATCTTTTGTTGTTTCATTAATTCTAATCGTTGAAGGATAGTAGATTCTCCATCCATGGACCAGTCAATAAATTGTTTTATTTTTTGAATAGGCATACCAGTTTCTTTTAAACATAAAATCATCTCTAAATATTTGAGTGCTTCTTCGTTAAAAACTCGATCTCCTTTTTCATTTCTTTGAAGAAAAGGGAACAGTCCTTGTCGATCGTAATAATGTATTTGAGAAATAGTTAAGTGGTGCATTTTGGCGACTTGACCAATTGTATAATACATGTGATTCATCCTCTTGTTACCAGGGTATAATTCCGTTTTTATTTAATATTTTACCATTATAGTTTGTTGCACTTAATGCATATTTAATAATAATCTTAGCACTTTCATTGGTTGTATGGCCACCAGGTGCATTTCCATTAAGGTCGGTAGTTGTAAAACCAGGTGTTACCCCGAAAACTGCTGGACCGTTAGTACCAAATTCTTTGCTAAAAGCTAATGTTAAAGCGTTAATAGCTGTTTTTGAAGAATTATATCCTAAAGCATTAATTGGATGTGTTTCACCATTAGCGAACATCGTTTGTGAAGCCATGTCAGTTGTTACATTTATTATTTTGCTGTTGTTTGACTTCTTTAATGATGGTAAAAAGGCTTGCATCATTTGGAAAGTTCCAAAAAAGTTAATTTCAAATCCTTGACGTAAAGTTTCAATATTTAATTTGCTAGGTAGCGTATTGAAGTCTAGTGCTATACCTGCGTTATTGATTAGTAAATCTAAGTGATCAGTCGTTTCATACATTTTTTTCATTGCTTTTTGAATGGATTGTGAATTTGAAATATCTACTTGAACATAAGAAACGTTGGAAATATTTAAAGATTTCACAGCTTCTTGACCAAGTTGTTCATTGCGAGCACCTAAAAATACGTGATAGCCTTTCTCTGCTAATTGGCGAACGAGTTCATATCCAATTCCTTTATTTGCACCTGTTACAAAAGCGTATTTTTTCATATTGAATTCCTCCAGTATCTTTTTAGTAGGTCACAATGAAAAGGATACAGCCTAAACTTAAGTTTAGGTCAAGAGGAATTTTAAAAAATAAATATCAAATATTTATATATATGAGTGAGAATTCTTATCATTTGAAGGGAAGTCTGTTAATATAAGAAATGTAGGTATTAAATTTTCAAGGGGATGAAAAAATGGAGTACAGAATTGAAAGAGACACATTAGGAGAAATAAAAGTTCCGGCTGATAAATTATGGGCAGCGCAAACACAAAGAAGTAAAGAGAACTTCCCAATTGGAACAGAGCAAATGCCGCTTGAAATTGTAAAAGCATTTGCGATTTTAAAGAAAAGTGCGGCCCTTAGTAATCAAAAACTAGGGAAGTTATCAGAAGAGAAAGCAAAAGCAATTGTGGAAGCTGCTGATGAAGTGATTGAAGGGAAATGGAATGAGCATTTTCCACTTGTCGTATGGCAAACGGGTAGTGGTACACAATCTAACATGAATGTGAATGAAGTAATTGCAAACCGCGGGAATCAAATTTTGAAAGAAAAGGGATCTGACGTACATATTCATCCGAATGATGATGTGAACATGTCTCAAAGTTCAAACGATACATTTCCAACAGCGCTTCATGTAGCATGTGTAATTGCGGTAGAAAATCACGTATTACCAGCAATTACGAAGTTAAAAGAAACTTTAGCAAAAAAAGCAACTGCATTTGAACATATTATAAAAATCGGTCGTACACATTTACAAGATGCAACACCGTTAACTTTGGGACAAGAAATTAGTGGATGGCACCGTATGCTTGAAAAAACTGAGCGTATGATTGCTGAGAGCAATACATATATGAAAGAGTTAGCAATTGGTGGTACTGCAGTTGGAACGGGTATTAATGCTCATCCTAAATTTGGTGATATGGTATCTGAGGAAATTAGCCAATTTACAGGTAAGAACTTTATTTCTGCACCAAATAAGTTCCATGCATTAACGAGCCATGATGAAGTTGTATATACTCATGGTGCATTAAAGGCATTAGCGGCTGATTTAATGAAGATTGCTAACGATGTACGTTGGCTTGCAAGTGGTCCACGTAGTGGTCTTGGAGAAATTATTATTCCAACAAATGAGCCAGGAAGCTCGATTATGCCAGGTAAAGTAAATCCAACACAAAGTGAAGCGTTAACAATGGTTGTGGCGCAAGTGATGGGAAATGATGCAACAATCGGGTTTGCTGCGAGCCAAGGTAACTTTGAGTTAAACGTATTTAAACCAGTTATTGCTTATAACTTCTTACAATCAGCGCACTTATTAGCGGATGCAATTGTTTCGTTTAATGATAATTGTGCAGTTGGTATTGAAGCGGATGAAGCAGTAATTAACGAAAACGTGAATCGTTCATTAATGCTTGTTACAGCATTAAACCCGCATATTGGGTATGAAAATGCAGCGAAAATTGCGAAACATGCTCATAAAGATGGTTTAACTTTAAAAGAGGCAGCATTGCAATCGGGATTATTAACAGAAGAGCAATTTGACGAAATTGTAGATCCGAAAAAAATGATCGCTCCAAAAGAATAATAGAAGAAGCCCAGATTCGAAATTTCGAATCTGGGCTTTTTTTTCACATATAAATTTTAATCCCTTTTTATGTTTTCTTCAACTGCACAACTGTAAGTTCTGAAATATTATTTGGTAGTGGTCGAATGGATTACTTTTATATGTGGGCAGTTCTCTTTTAAGAGTGAAATGAATTTTTCTTCGTCTTGTGGTACGAAAGTTTTCACGGAATCAAATAAATTGTAATCAATTTCTAATTGCTGTCGAGTCCATTTTTCTGAACGGAGTTTTTTGCCAGAGTATTTAATGTGACGAATGTCTTCAAATGGAATTTCAGTGCGCAGTATGAAACCGTGTTTTACAACAATTGATGATTTCGTTATATTATAGTGTGAAAAATAGAATGAAGAAAGATTCACGATATTTAACAGCATCATAAGAGTAAAAAAAATAGAATTTTCATTTTGGAAGAATAGTGAAATGAAAAAAATAATTATAAATAATATAATGAAAATGATGTGAAATGGATTTTTTTTTGCTTTAAATTTCAAGTAAGTCACCTCGATAAAAGTGTTCTTTAAATAAATTAAATCACAATATCTTAATGAAACGCGAGAATATGCAAGATTGCATATTTTTGGGGTTTGTTATTCGTGTAAAATTTTTTGATAGGATAAATGTAAATGAAGTTTTTTTATAGTGGAGTGGCATGAAGTGGCTTATAAGAATAGAAATGTAGCGCTAGTCATATTTAGTTGTATAATGATTATGAGTGGCTGTTCAAATAAAATGGTTGAGGATGGAAACCGAAAACATGTATTTATAGAGACAAGTAAAGTTTTAGTAGAGGTTGTTTACAAAAAATATAAAAGATGAAAGGGTGCTTCCATAAAAGGAAGCGCCTTTTTTGTAGTTAAAATGGAATATTTGATAGGGGTAAATAGAGGGTTTGTTTCATTTCGGATATCACTTTAATTAAGTTATTACAGTTTCTCCATGGAATAATAATTTCATTATAGTTAGCGGTTATTTGAGGGATTTATAGATGATTTTATAAAAGTTTGCAAAATAGGTAAACGAAACATTGAAATGTCTGATTTATGTATGTTAAGATGATGAAGTGATAATAAACGTAATTGTAATTTGTTTGTTTTTAAATAAACATTTTGAAGGAGTGTTTAGTGTGAATGATATTTCAGAGAAGTTTTGGGATGCGTCGGTAGAGGAATTGAAAAAAGGGTATGTGTTTGATGAGGAAGCAGAGGAGTATATTTGTTTAGCATGTGGAGAAGCGTTTATTAAAGGAGTTATTTATCAACATAATCAAGTTTTGTATGAAGCAGAGAAGTTTGTCCAATTGCATATGCATAGTGAGCATACGTCTATGTTTGATTATTTATTAAATCTTGATAAGAAGTTTACTGGTTTAACCGATTTACAAAAGAAGATGGTTCAGTTTTTCCATATGGGACTG
Source organism: Bacillus cereus group sp. BceL062 (assembly GCF_051780025.1). Classification (NCBI taxonomy): domain Bacteria; kingdom Bacillati; phylum Bacillota; class Bacilli; order Caryophanales; family Bacillaceae; genus Bacillus; species Bacillus cereus group sp. BceL062. The sequence goes on from NZ_JBPWGY010000004.1 coordinate 301,903, forward strand.
AATGATAAAGAAATTGTAAAAGAGATGGACGGCGGTAGCACATCGACGATTCGTAATCATCGTTTTACATTGCGAGAGAAGATGAAGCAAGCAAAAGTATTTTTAGCGTTAATGGAATTATCAGAAGAAAAATCGAAGGTACAAACGAAATTTGTACCAATTCATAGAACAGCAACGATGGTGGATGATCGATACAATATTACGGAAGAAGAAAATGATGAAGTATTAAAAACTCATTTTATAGATGGATTAGATGGGCCGCTTTCTAAATTTCCGAAGAAGCAAAAGCGTAAATTAATTATATTACGTCACTTAGTGAAAAAGTTTGATAGTAATCAAAAGTATTCCGAAAAAGAAGTGAATACAATTTTAGAAAATGTATATCCAGATTTCGTGACTTTAAGAAGATATTTAATTGAATATGGATTTTTAGATAGAACAGCAGATGGAAGTCAATATTGGGTGAAGTTATAATAATGCGGAAAGAAAATGAATAGAAGCAAATCATTATAACAACTATACAAAGAGATAGAGATGGAAAAAAGATTTTTAATAAAAGGAGAAATGTAATTTGAAACCACCTACAGATAACAATAAAGAAGGTGTGGAGTCACATAAGTTAGAAAGTGAGAGTAAACCGATTTGGAAATCGATGTCTATGTTTTTAGTACCGTTATTATTAAGTAATGTACTTCAATCAGTTGGACAATTATTTGGTATGGTCGTAGTAGGGAGATGGCTTGGTGTCAATGATTTAGCAGCTATATCAGCATTCTTTCCGTTATTTTTCCTACTCGTTTCATTCGTAATTGGAATTGGGTCGGGTAGTTCTATTTTAATTGGTCAGGCGTTTGGCGCTAAAAATGAAGATCGTTTAAAAGCTATCGTTGGTACGACACTTACATTTACGTTTATTATCGGAGTTGCATTGGCGATAATAGGCAGTATTTTTGCAATGGATATTATGCGTCTAATGGGAACGCCAGAAAATATAATTGAAATAAGTGTACATTATGCAAGAATTTTATTTATATCGATGCCAGTATTATTTTTATATTTTGCATACACAACATTTATGAGAGGGACAGGAGATTCTAAAACGCCATTTTACTTTTTAATTGTAAGTACAGCGCTAAATATGATCTTATTACCAATTCTTATTTTTGGCTGGTTAGGAGCTCCGAAATTAGATGTGTATGGAGCAGCATATGCTTCTGTTATATCGACAGTTATTACGTTTATTGTCATGCTAGTGTATCTAAAGAAGAAAAATCATCCACTACAACTAGATGGAACGGTAAGGAAATACCTTCGAATGGATGGTGAGTTGTTAAAGCTATTGCTACGACTCGGTATTCCAGCAAGTATTAATATGATATTAGTTTCATTATCTGAAATTGCGGTAATCGCGTTTGTAAATCGTTATGGTTCGGATGCAACAGCTGCTTATGGCGTCGTGAATCAAGTTGCCAGTTATGTACAAATGCCAGCCGTTAGCCTTGGCATTACAGTCTCTATTTTTGCGGCACAATCAATTGGTGCAAATCAATTTGATCGATTGCAGAAAGTTGTAAAGGCTGGAATTATTATGAACTATGTTATCGGTGGTATGTTAATATCTCTTATTTACTTGTTCTCAAGAGACATTTTATCACTATTTTTAACGAGTCAAACTACAATTGATATTGCTCATAGTTTAGTTATGATTACATTATGGAGTTATTTAATTTTCGGTCATGCACAAATTATTAGTGCGACAATGCGAGCGAGTGGTACAGTATTATGGCCAACTGTTATTGGTGTTGTATCAATTTGGCTAGTTGAAGTACCAGTAGCATATTATCTTTCTTACCATACAAGCCTTGGAATTGAAGGGATATGGATTGGATACCCAGCAGCATTTATTGTTAGTCTCATATTACAGTATGCATATTATAAGCTTTCATGGCAGAAGAAACGAATTACACGATTAGTTAGTTAAATAGTGAAAATGTCCCTAAGTTATTATACTTAGGGACATTTTTTTGAAGCGTATGTTTATCTCGCAAAAGCCTGATTGATGAGGGCTAATAATTAGTGGGGATGAAGAAAACCCCCACTGATTAAAGTTTCACTTTATAAATAGCTTTTTAAAGTGATATCAAAATGTTGTCTAATAAGTTTTTTATCACTCATATAAAACTCCCACGCTTTTTCTGGTGCACCGATAATTTCAAAGGATTCTTCTGTAATATATAAAGCGCAATCATCTTCTAGTGCAATCCCCTCTATATTACCTTGGTGATTTTGTAAAAAGGAATGAAAAGCATTCATTCTATTTAATTGATTATAATGTGGGCAAAACCTTTTGTTAACAATCCCCCATCCGTTACTTTCTACATAACCAGAACCTTCATAATCTGATCGGATACTAGATGTGAACCAACACATAGCACCAGCACTATACCCTGCAATGAGTGTTCCTTGCTCGAGAGCCAATAGTAATTTCTCATCTAGTTTATGTTCTTTCCATTGTGTAAGCATTTCAACATAGTTTCCCCCACCAAGGTAAATGAAATCGGCTGAATGAATCATCTCATCTATTTCATATTTAGAAGGTATATCGGTTATTGTACGTAAAATTTGTACATCACAATGGAATTGGTTTTCAAACGTGTCTAAAAATAATTTTATATAGCTTTCATCATCATGACTAGCTGTTGGAATGAATAATATTTTTGGGTACTGTTTATTTGTTAATTCTATAAGTCGTTCATTAATATGAAAGTGATTTAAATCTTGTAAATCACCACCACCAATGACAGCTAATTTCATAGTAAAGCACCACCTAATCATTTTTGTTATGTAAAAATTCGATAGAAGAGAGTTACATTCCTTCTCTAATGTAATGAATAAAGAGAAAATACAGTTTAAATATATTGGAATAGTAAAGGGAACGATGATTATATAGAGTGATGAATTAGAAACAGTTTATTGATATATAATATTGCATACTATTGTTTCAAAATATGGAAACAATATGGTTAAATGGATATAACGACTCATTAATTAATATTGAATTAGTGTATATATTTTATAAAGGCGTCGGAAATACTAGGGATTTTACAAACGTATTTTTTACTTTTTATAGGAAATTGTATTACAATATGGTAAAATTATATTAATATATTTATTCGGTATAGAATGAAAAAAGGAGCGTGAAAAAAGTGGATTTTCGATTTGAATTTACAACGAAGTTGAAAGAATACTTAGATGATGAGAAGGATGAAAAAGTAATAAAAGATGGACATAGAGATATAATTTTTCATTATTTATATGCATTAGAGAGTGAAATTGGCGTCGTTAAAAATCCTAACTTTACTTTTTTTGCATCAGGAAGACGTTCACATATAGTATTGGAGAATGTTGAATTTAAAACGGAAGTCAATGTGAAAAGTAATATAATTGAAATTACAAAAATAGTGGATAATGTAGCTATTCCGTTAGACACTATCGTAGCGAAAAATCGGGAATTATTTGCACTTGGGCGTAATGAGAAGTTTAGTGTACAAATATTAGAGCAGTATCTCTTTGATACATTTGGAGAGAAGTTAGGTTTACAATGAATGGATATTCATAATTAGTGGATAGCAGTTTATATCATTCGTGTTTGACCTTTCATTTAATTTGTACTACAATCTGTAGTGTGAAAGGAGCCATACTATGTTTACTCAAAATTATAAGTTAAATGAGCAAGGGTTAAATCACTTCTTTGGACCGCTTGAAGCGAAAATAATGGAGATTGTTTGGTCCACTGAGGGTATTACCATTAAAGAAGTACAGCAGAAATTAAGTGAAGAATCACCGGTGAACTTTAATACTGTTATGACAGTTATGAACAGGTTAGTAGAGAAACTACACTTAGAAAAACAGACTGTGAGAAGAAGTGGCATATATCATGCAGTACAAACAAAAGAAGAATTCTTATCCAATCAAACGAAGAAAATGACGCAGGAATTAATGGGGGAATTTGGATATTTAGTTGTAAATCATATGTTAGATGAGTTAGAGCAGGCTGATCCGACTTTACTAAAAAAATTAGAAGATAAATTGAGTCAGTTAAAAAAAGAGGATCGATAAAATGAAATGGCAAATGCGTAAAATCGTATTGTTAGCAGTAATTGTTAGTACTCTCTTTTTTTGTATGTTAACGTATTACGTTACATATCCATTTCTTTTTCAAAATAAGGCGTTCTTTCTTTCAAAGTTTTGCTTGTTTCAGTTAGAAAAACATATGAAAGAACTATCGTTGATTCGTATCATAATAGCTGGATTATTATTACTTACTGTACTGATAGTGTGCAAAAGAGTTTGGCGACAATTTTTCTATAGTAAAAAATTACAAAAAGTACTTGTACCTTTTATTAGAAAAGGAAAACAAATATATATATTACCGACCGAGGAAATTGCAGCATTTACAATTGGATTATTTCGTCCGAAAGTTGTCATGTCAGAAGGGATACTTCACACGTTTTCAGAGGAAGAAATTGATGCGATTGTTTTTCATGAAGAATATCATCAAAACAATCGGGATCCACTAAAATTATTTTGTTTTACGTTATTAGCAGAAGGAATGTTGTACATCCCGATACTAAAAGGGCTGCTACAGCGATACCATACGTATCAAGAGTTAGCAGCAGATAAATATGCGATGCAAAAAATGAAATCCTCATTCGAGTTAGGTAGCGCGTTATTAAAATTAATTAAAATAAAGACAATGGAAAATCGATGTGTGACAGCTTCATTTGCAAAAACAGCAATAAATTTACGAATTGAGCAAGTGTTAAATGAAAAAGTTGTGAAGCTTACTATCCCGTTACATACAAATTCGGTATATGTAACGCTAGGTTTATTCTGTATGTCGATTGTACTTATTGTCGGAGAGTGCATATAGCCTCTTTTTTTAATAATTAACACTACTAGGTGTAGTGTTTTTAGGGGGAATAAAATGAACGCAGCAGATTTAACAATTTGGCTTGTAGCTGGGGCGGGTGTATTGTCATTTATATCGCCATGCTCTTTACCTCTATATCCATCTTATTTATCTTATATTACAGGTGTTTCTATTCAAGATTTAAAAGAGAATCGTGGGATTATGCAAAAATCAGCGATTATACATACCGTATTTTTTATGATCGGATTTTCGGTTATATTTTACGCGTTAGGTTTATCGGTAAGTTGGATTGGAATAACATTTTCATCTAACCAAAAATTGATTCAACAAATTGGTGGGATTTTTATTGTTTTAATGGGGCTATTTATGACGGGCTTGTTTCAGCCTAAGTGGCTTATGGCAGAGAAAAAGGTGCAGTATAGAAGTAAATCGACTGGATATATTCGCTCGATTTTAGTCGGTATGACATATGCAGCGGGTTGGACGCCATGTGTTGGACCGATATTTTCAGCTGTACTCATGCTTGGCGCGACGAATCCTGAAGGGGCACTTCTTTATATTACAGCGTATACGCTTGGGTTTGCGGTTCCATTTTTCGTGATGGCATTCTTTATTGGGAAGGTAAAATGGATTGTTACATATGCCAATGTCATGATGAAAATTGGCGGTGGAATGATGATTGTAACAGGTGTTTTATTGTATACAAATCAAATGACGAAAATTACAGCGTTCTTTATTCGCCTATTTGGTGGATTTACAGGATTTTAAAAAATGAGGAGGAAGAAAAGTGAAGAAACTAATTGCTATTATATTAGTAGGAGCACTCGTTTGGGCGGGTGTTAACTTTTATAATTCAAAGAAAGAAGAAAAGGAAAGAAAAGCGAAACAAGCGGAGTTAAAAGAGAAAGAAGTATTACCACAAATAGGATTTAAAACACCAAATATAACGTTAAAAGGATTAGATGGAAAGTTGTATTCGCTAAATGATGCGAAGGGAAAACCATATATTATTAATTTTTGGGCATCGTGGTGTGGACCATGTGAAATGGAGGCACCTGACTTAGTTCGTTTTTATGACAAATATAAAAAGGATATTGAAATCTTTGCAGTAAATGCAACTGTTAGTGACCCAGTACAAGAAGCAACTGCATTTGCGGATCGCTATGGATTTGAGTTTCCAGTTCTTCTAGATATGGATGGAGTAGCTGGATTAGATTATAAAGTATTTTCTTTACCAACGACATTTTTTGTTAATAAAGATGGAATTATAGTAGATCATGTACGAGGGGTATTACCTCCAGATCAATTAGAAAAGAAATTTCAAAAATTAATTGAGGGTTAAGAGGGGATTTTACAGCGATGGAGTGGATCATGAGGTTACAACCCGTATCTCTTATAATTGGAAGTCTATTTGGATTTATGCTGATGAAACGAAAGATGAAGCATCAAAATGTACCGTATGAAAAAATGATGGATGCTGTAACAAATGCGTTTCTTATTATCGTATTTGTATGGAAATTTGCACCGGCAATTTTAAATCCAGTATGGGCTTTTAGGTCGCCATTGCAAGCATTACTAGCTGTAGGAAGCATGCAGCACATTTTAATAGGGGGCATAATTGCGAGTGCATATATTGTTTGGAAAAGTAAAAAGGAGCAATTTTCGCTTCGTATTTTACTTGATGCATTGCCTTTTGCATTGTGCGTGAGCAGTATCTTTTATTTTCTATTCCATCGAGAAGTAGGTGTACAAACGACACTACCATGGGGAATGAAAATATATGAATCTACATTTTTATATCATCCTATTTTCTCATACGAGATCATCCTCGCCCTTTGTGTAATTGGTTTGTTATGGATGAAAAATGAAAGATTAGGAACTGGAAAAAATATAAGTGTTTTTCTAATTTGTGAGGGGACTGCTCATATCGTTATTTCGCTTATTAGTGAACAAAATTCGGTTCTATTTGGCCTGTCAATACAGCAAATACTTAGTTTTTGTGTTATTAGTTTAGGCATTTTGTTCATGCCGAAAAAATAAAAATAGCCATGTACGGAGAGTATCCGTGCGTGGCTATTTTTATTTTATATATTAAAAAATCGGCGGGGTAACAGAAAATAAGACAATTGCATTTTTCTCGAATTGATTTACCCATTTATGCTTTAAATAAGCAGGTATTTTTACACTATCACCAGTTTCTAATGTGTACTCTTCTTCATTTAAATACAATGTAATTGTTCCGTCTAATACAAATGCTAATTCTTCACCTTTATGTTCTAGAATATTATCTGATGAAGAAGTATTTGGGGGAACAGTCATAATTGCTGTTGCTAAATTACCTGTGAAATCAGGCGATAGCATTTCATATGATAAATTATCGATAATCATTTTTTTTCGTTTATGAGAGCGTACGATTAAATCGTCTGTATTTGTTTCTTCAAGTAGAAAACTAAATGTTGGAACATCCAGTGCCTTTGCGAGTACCTTTAACGTTTGAATGGAAGGGTTAGCAGAACCACGCTCAATTTGACTTAACATAGATGGTGTAATTTCAGCCATATTTGCTAGTTGTTTACTAGTTAAACCTTTTTCTTTTCTTTGCTTTTCAATCTTTTTACCAATATCTATATTTTCCATAAAACATTCTCCTTAATGATTATTAAATTATATTTAAATAAATTAAATTAAAATTAACTGAAATGAATAATTTATGTTAAACTATATTAAAATTAAATTAATTATAATTTATTGTATAGCAAGCTACAAGGATATGAGGAGGAAACGGAATGAAGGAAATAGAGGTATTAAAAGCAGAGTATCCATTAGTTAACAAGCTTATTGCAACAGAAGAAATATTTTGGATAAACCCGAATATAGAAAAGTATGAAACAGCAATAACAGCTTCACCACTTAATGAAGAAGATGTCAAAGACGCGGAAGAGAGATTAAAGCGTTTTGCACCATATATTGCGAAAGTTTTTCCTGAAACGAAAGAAACGAATGGTATTATAGAATCACCTTTAGTAAAAATACCTTCAATGAAACAGTCTTTAGAGAAAAATTACGGGCAACCTATACTAGGAAAATTACTATTAAAATGTGATAGTCATCTTCCAATATCAGGTTCAATTAAAGCTAGGGGCGGTATTTATGAAGTGTTAAAACATGCTGAGAAATTAGCACTCCAGCATGGAATGTTAACAGAGGAAGATAATTATTCTATTTTAGATAGTGATACATGTAGAGAGTTTTTTGCAAAATACTCAATTGCGGTAGGTTCTACAGGTAATTTAGGGCTAAGCATTGGGATTATGAGTGCGAAACTAGGTTTTAACGTAACTGTTCATATGTCAGCAGACGCAAAAGAATGGAAAAAAGATTTATTAAGAAGTAAAGGTGTAAATGTTATTGAATATGAAGCTGATTATAGTAAAGCAGTAGAAGAGGGGCGTCAGCAAGCAGATGCAGATCCTAGCTGTTATTTTGTAGATGATGAAAACTCACATGATTTATTTTTAGGATACGCAGTAGCAGCATCTCGTTTACAAAAGCAATTAGAAGAGTTAGAGATTATAGTAGATGAAGAACATCCTTTATTCGTTTATCTTCCGTGTGGAGTAGGTGGGGGACCTGGCGGGGTAGCATTTGGTTTAAGGTTATTGTATAAAGACAACGTCCATTGTTTCTTTGCAGAGCCAACACATTCTCCATGTATGTTACTCGGGTTAATGACAGGACTTCATGATAAAATCGCCGTTCAAGATATCGGGATTGATAATATAACAGATGCGGACGGACTAGCAGTAGGAAGACCGTCTGGATTTGTCGGTAAAACGATGGAACCATTTTTGAGCGGAAATTACACAGTAAGTGATGAAGAGTTATATAGACTATTAAAAGAACTAGCTGATACGGAAAATATTAATTTAGAGCCTTCTGCATTAGCTGGTATGGTTGGGCCAGTGAATGTATGTAAAGAAGATGAGTATTTACAAAAGCAACAGTTAACAGAGACGGTGAAAAAAGGTACTCATATTGTGTGGGGAACTGGTGGAAGCATGGTTCCAGAAGATGTGATGAATGGGTATTATAAGAAAAGTTTGGAATTAACAATATAAGAAAAATGAGGCTAGTTGTAGCCTCATTTTTTCATGTACATAAAAATCTTTGTTATTTTCACAATAGTTCTTTATAGTATAGATATGAAGGATTACTAATATCGAATAAATATAACAAAACAGCTTTATTTTACATAATAAGAGGATGTGTGTATACGATGTCATTACAGACTAAATATATAGCGGGTATTTCGCTTGGGGTTATGGGAGTAGGCTTTGCTGCTTCTATCCCTTTTCAAGGAACGATAGCTGGAGAGATTATACAAGGGGGATTTGAAGCTGGATTAGTTGGCGGACTTGCGGATTGGTTCGCGGTTACAGCATTATTTCGTCATCCGATGGGAATCCCAATTCCGCATACAGCTTTGTTACCTAAAAACCGTAAACGAGTAACGAAAGGGCTCATTCATACGCTAGAAAATGAGTGGCTGACGAAAGAGAGTATTACGAATAAAGTAAAAGAAATGCAGTTAGCGCAAATGGTGCTACAAATTGCTGAGAGAGAAATGCAGTCTGATGCTGTGAAAAAGGGAATTGTAACGATTGCTGAGAAAGCGATTGTTTCAATAGATACAGAAAAGTTAGCTGTTATTATTGAAAAAGAACTTAAAACATATTTGCATACAATTAATACGAGTAACATCTTACAAGTGCTTGTTGATCAATTAGTTGTGCAAGAATATGATGAAAAGACACTTGATTACATATTAGTAAAAGTGAAAGATTGGACAGCGCAAGATGAAGCTCGTTACCAGCTTGGAAGCTTAGGAATGAAGGCGATGGAAAATATAAAAGTAGATGGATTTTTGCAGTTTACTTTGAAATCGTTTATGAATATTGTAGATGAAGATAAAATTGGAGGCATTTTGCAGAAGTTTATCATTAGTAATATTAACAGCTTACAAGATGCTGATAATATCACAAGACAACTTATATTAGCGAAGATTCGTCAAGAAATTATAAATGTGAAAGAAAATGAAGCTTTACTACAGGAATTAGAAAATTGGAAAGAAAAGTGGATTGCGAATTGGGATGCTACTGACAAAATAAAAGAGATGCTGGAGCAAGTACAACAAAGAGCAGTTACCTTTGTAAACAAAGAAGAATTTGCTGATACATATGTTATTCCATTTTTACAAACGCAAATGAATAAAATAAAAGAAGACGAAGTGACGGTTCAAAAAATAGAAGATTGGTTACAAAAGCAAGTTGTCACACTTGTTGAAAAGAATCATTCGAAAATTGGAAAACTTGTACAAGAAAACCTTGATAAACTAGACGATAAAACATTAATTGAAATGATCGAAAATAACGTCGGTAAAGATTTGCAGTGGATCCGAGTGAACGGGGCTGTTTGCGGATTTATGATTGGCTTAATTTTAGAAGGAATTAAAGCGATTATATGAGAAAAACCTTCCACATTTGTGGAAGGTTTTTCTTATTTCTCGATAACGTTCATATTCAAATTATAAGCTTTCTCAATATTTAATTTGTACGTTCCATTTCCAGTTTTAATCGAATTTTTATACCAATGTTCTCGGTCGATTAATTCTGGATTTTCTTCTGAAGTATTATTTTCTTTTTTCGTTAAATCTTCAACTTGTTCCCAAGGTGTGTTTCCATGTGTTTCTTTTTGATTTGTTACTGCTGTTAAAGATACATCACTCTCTTTTGCAAGATGGACAGACACTCTTGAGCTTTCTTGTACAAACCAATTATTCTGTAATTGACCTGGATAAAGAGATAGTTCGTTATTTGAAGCACGGATTTCCACATTTTTATTTTGCGGAAGAACAAGCGTTGGTTTCACCTGTGGTGCTGAATTAAAGAACGTATGCTGAACAGGTAATGATTTTAATGTGATATGCATCGTTTCTCCAGCCGTTTGAACGGAAAGGAAATCATCTCGTTTTAAATTGAGTTTTTCATTTGCTTTCGTCGTCATTTCATAAGTTCCCAAAAGATGAATTTGATTTGTATTATTTCCCTCTATCGTTAGAGGCTGATGTCCTGCATCTACTACGATTTTTTTGATAGATTCAGGTATATCAAATTGTCCGTCTGGAATATTACTCGTTTGCCTCGTTGTGTTAATAGAATGACGAACTTCTTCTAGTAATCCAGTTGATAATAAACAGTAAAAAGCAATTCCGACACTTCCTAAAACGCCGATAAAGAAAATACTAAAAATATCATATTTAATAAAAGATTGCTCTTTTTTAGAGAATAGAAGGTATAGTAAAACTTCAGCTCCAAGTATGATAAGTAAAACTGGCCACCATGCTGTTAAGGAATCTAATACCTCAGTACCTTTTATAACTGAAAATAGTAAGAAGCAACCTAATGCAATAATAGAAAGCCCCATTGAAAATGTTCCAACGCGCCATGTTCTCATTCTTTCGTACCACCTTTGTTTTCTTTATTTCCAAGTAACAATTTAAAGCCGCCACCAATTAAGAGGAGTGCAACGATAGATGTTTGGAAATAGCGATAATATAGTTCGCTAAGATGAATGTTAAATATAGTTGCGAAGTAATCATTCAAAATAGGAAGGACTGTTTGATCTAATAAATAATAACCACCTAGTGTAATTAACCCAATACCGATCCATCTTTGATGATTGATAAAATAATCAATGATAGGTTCGTCATTTACACGTTCTTTTCCGTATTTTGCAGTTTGCTGTAAAGCGTCAAAAAAGCTATAGAACCAAATGATGGGTACTAAAAATAAAAACGCTGAAAGTCTTAATAAGTCGAGTAAATATATGGAAAGTAAAAAGGCTGCCATAAGCTGAAGACCACGGCGCTGTAAGCCTAAATACATATGTCCTGCTCCAGGAAACATTGCTAAAATGGAAGCGAATGTTTTATTTTTCTTTCCTTGTTCTCGATGCTCTTCAAACTCTTCGAAAATAGTACGGTCATCTAGTTGCTCTCCGCGTTCTTTTTTCTGGAGTTGCTGAACAACATCGAAGAAATTATAAATCCATAAAACAGGTAACGTTACGAGAAAGATAAGGAAACTTTCTTGAGATGTTAAAAGGGCAACGAAAATGATCATACTTCCAATTCCTGTACAAGCTACTAAAAATGTAAGTCCACGTTGCATAAGTCCTAATTGGAAATGACCAAGTCCAGGGATGATGGATAGGAGAATGATATAAAATCGCTCGCTCTCTTTAGAGGACTCTGTAAATTCTCCGGTAGCTTGTTTTTTCGATTGATTAATAATCGTAATAACTAAATCTAATAAATTGATGGCCCATAACACGACAAGTAAAAATAGAGAAAGAAAAGCAATATCACGTGCTCCTAATGCTATTGTACAAAATGCTGCAAAGATAAATAGAAATACAGCCCCTCCGCCATATAAAATAAACCGTCCAAACTTTTTTAAATATAAATGTCCAAGCCCGGGAATTAGCCCTAATACAAGTGCTAAAAAGGGATTTTTATTCATGCTTTGAACCTCCGTCCTTTTTTGATGTGTCTACTGATTTGTTTACAATTTGTTGTGAGATAGAAGACTCGTTATGTTTTGAAGATTTCTCGAAATTTGATGTCGCTGTGAAAATATATTGGAATAAACCACTTACCATAAAAATAATTGTAGCCGCAGTCGCGATTATGTAGTGAACGATGGTGCGCTTTAATGAGTTTGTTTTTATATTTTCATTAGGTTGTAGCGTTTCAAAATTTATTTGCGTCATAACTTCGTTCGTAAATGAATCATCATTTATCATTGGAAGGTTTTCCTGTTGTTCATCAATACTTTCCATATAAAGTGCTAAACAATAATCACATTCATAAAGATGTTCTTCCATAGATTCACGTTCATTGCTTTCGATAACATCTAATGTATAATTGCGCCAATCTTCTTTTGAATAATGCATCATAGAAACTCTTCCTCCTTCCAATGTTTTTTAATCCATTTTCTTGCCCGATACAGTTTCATTTCGACTGTTTTCACTTCAATATTTTCCTGCAAAGCAATTTCTTGATAGCTTTTTTCTTCTAAGTAATGTGCGAGAACGACGTCACGGTAATTTTCGGGAAGTTCTCTTAGTTTTTGAGCAATGAGTAATTTTTGCTCTTTCGTCAATAATAAAGCCTCAATATTATGAGAGGATTTTATATTTTCCTCAGTTTCTTTACATAAGGAGAGTTCTTCGTTTTCTCTAGCTTTTTTTCTCTTATAATCAATAGCGTGATTAGTGGCAATACGTGCCATCCACGTTTTTAATCCGCGAAATTGATAATTTGGGAGAGAGGCGTGAATTTTTACGAATACTTCTTGTGTAACATCTTTCGCATCTTCTTCATGTCTTAAAATAGAAAAGATAACTTGGAAAATATAGTGACGATATGTTTGCACAAGGATACGAAAAGCATGTTCGCTTCCTTGCTGTGCTTTTTCAATTAATTGTTTTTCCTCAATGGGTCTCTCCCTCCTTTTTGACGCATTCTATTATATAGACGTAAGAAATGATAAGTCACCCTACACATGTTGTAAAAAAAGAATAATATATTTTTAGAAAGGAGGCTATATGAAAAAAGGTGTGAAAAAATGGTAAAAAGGAGTATATAATGAGCAAAGAGGAAATGTTACGCGGAGAAAGGATGTGAATGTTAGTAGGAGGACGTCCATACTAACAAACATGAAAATTAAAATATTAATAGCAGATGATAATTCTTTTATTAGAGAAGGTATGAAAATTATTTTAAATACATACGAAGAGTTTGAAGTATTAGCTACTGTAAATGATGGAAAAGAAGCCGTAGCATATTGTAAGAAGCATGAAGTCGATATTGTGCTTTTAGATGTTCGTATGCCAAACATGAACGGGGTAGAGGCGACGAAAATAATTTGTGAAGAGACGAAAACGAAGTCACTTATTTTAACGACGTTTGATGATGATGAATATATATTGGACGCAGTAAAAAACGGAGCAAAAGGTTATTTATTAAAAAATAATGATCCGGAACGTATTCGTGATGCGATAAAAGGAGTGTATAACGGTCAAACTGTTATGCAAGATGTAGTACTTGATAAAATTAAATCTAATTTAATGGAAAGTAAAGAGGAAGAATGTAAAATAGATAAAAGTCTTTTTACAGAAAGGGAGCTTAGTATTATCGCATTAATTGCGAAAGGTTTCTCGAATAAAGAAATTTCGAAGCAACTTTTCATATCCGAAGGAACAATTGCAAATTATATTACATCTGTTTTAGGGAAAACTGGACTTGAACATCGCACACAAATCGCGATTTATTACTTAACAGGGAAAGTAGATTAATGATATGGAATTTTGGTTAATTGTAAGTAAATTAATTGTCTTTATATATATTGTGTTCAGTTACATCCATTCAAACGTTACGAACTTACCGTGGGTTATACTTACTTTGCTTTTATATCTTTCTATAAACGTGCTGATCTCTATATTTAAAAAAGATACGTACAAAAAAATATTAACTTGTGTGTCAATTGGTGTAGTTATGTTATTGACATGGAAGGTTCATCCGTTTTTTATTTTGTTTTTACCTTTGAATGTATACGAAGTGACATTTCATTATATAGAGAAGAAATGGCAACTTTTTATCATTATGATGATACCTATTATTATTACAGATGAAAATATTCGAATGACGTATGGATTAATTGTTGCATTTTCTTCTCTCTTTTTAACTATGGCAGATCGATATATATCGCGTGTAGTAAAGCTGGAATCACAAAATGATAAGATGCGAAAAGATATGCAGCGACTGACGAAAAGCTTACATGAAAATAAAGAATACATAAGACAATCAGAGTACACGTTTAAGTTAGAAGAGAGAAATCGACTATCTCAAGAAATTCATGACAAAATCGGTCACTCGATGACAGGTGCGCTTATTCAAATGGAAGCAGCAAAGAGATTGCTTGAAATAGATAAAGAAAAATCTGCCGAGTTATTACAAAATGCAATTCATATTTCGAAAGATGGCATTGAAAGTATTCGGGTTACATTAAAAAATATGAAGCCACCTACTGAGCAAATTGGTATTCATCGTATGAAATTATTCATAGAGGAATTTGCCAGTAAGCATGATATAAATATTCCTTTCGTATATAAAGGGAACTTAGATATGATTTCACCGATTCAGTGGAAGATTATCGGTGAAAATGTTACGGAGGCATTAACAAATGGGATGAAATATGCTGATGCGACAGTCATTTCAATCGATATTCATGTACTTAACAAGATGGTGAAAGTGCAAGTGAAGGATAACGGAAAAGGTGCAACACTCGTTAAGAAAGGTCTCGGGATTATGGGAATGGAGGAGCGAACAGCTTCAGTAAACGGAAAAATTATTGTAGACGGAACAAGTGGTTTTTCAGTAACAATGCTGTTGCCGATATAAGAGAATGGGACGAAGATGAATCATCTCATATGAAAAAAGTGAATATTCTCATGTGAAAAGAATGAACTTCTGCACTGAGCAGGTTCATTTTTTTTGTTTATACTAAAAGCAGAGAAACCGAAATAGGGGTGAAATGATGAATACATTAGAAATTAAAAATTTAACGAAAAAATTTGGTGATTTCATCGCGGTAGATAATATGTCTTTATCTATTAAAGAAGGAGAGATATTTGGCTTTTTAGGATCAAATGGTGCTGGTAAAAGTACAACGATAAATATGATTGCTGGATTGTTAAGAAGTAATGAAGGTGAAATTAGCATATTAGGAAAAAATATAAAGAAACATAGTCGATTTGCGAAGATGAATATCGGTATCGTTCCGCAAGATATTGCGATTTATGAAGAGTTAACTGCCTATGAAAATGTGAAATTCTTTGCTGGATTGTACGGATTAAGAGGGGCCGAACTAAGAGCGAGAGTAGAGGAAGCACTTCAATTTGTAGGACTTAGTGATAAACAGAAAAGTTATCCGAAAAACTTTTCTGGCGGGATGAAAAGAAGATTGAATATTGCTTGTGCAATTGCACATAGACCAAAGTTAATTATTATGGATGAACCGACAGTTGGAATTGATCCGCAGTCAAGAAACTATATTCTTCAGTCTGTCCGGAAGTTAAATGAAATGGGAAGCACTATTATTTACACGAGCCACTACATGGAAGAAGTAGAAGAGATTTGTACGAAAATCGCAATTGTCGACCACGGTAAAGTGATTGCAGAAGGTACGAAAGAACAGTTAAAAGCAATTATTACCGACACGAAAGATATTTGGATTGAAGTAAAGTCGGTAGAAAAATTAGATGTAGAGCAGTTAAAAGAGATAAACGGTGTGAAAGCTGTTCAAATTGAAGAGAACGTAATCAAGGTAAACTCGGATGCAGGATTAAATAATTTAAATAAAATTATTCAGCATTTCATTAATCATGACATTGAAATCCGTTCGTTAGAGGAACAGGCTCCAAACTTAGAAACAGTATTCCTTACGTTGACTGGAAGAAACTTACGAGATAAATAAAAGGTAAATGAAGAAAAGGTAAAGGGAGGTTCATCAATTGAACATCTTCAATATTGCAGTTATGCATATTAAAAGAGATTTCAGGGACGTAAGAACTTTAGTTTTTATGTTAGCATTTCCTATTGTGCTTATGCTTGTGCTAGGGACAGCGTTAACGAATGCATTTAATAGTGATAGTCAATCGATTAAGGATATACAAGTGCTATACAAAGACGAAGCGAGTAGCACGTTTTCTCAATCATTTGAAACATTTACGAAAGAAGTCGATAAATCGGGTATTCATTTTAAAAAAGCTTCTGGCAGTATAGATGGGAAAGAGGAAGTGAAGCAAAATAAATATGCTGCTTATGTAGAGTTAAATAAAGATGGTGCAAAATTGTACGGAAGTGACAAAAGTAGTGTTGAGGGAAGTATTGTAGAAGGCATGCTTACAACATTTGTTGATAAGTACAATGTAGCGGCCGAAGTTGCAAAAGTTGATCCTAGTAAGGTGAGCACAGTTATTTCAAATGGAAATCATAATGATTATATAAAAGAAACATCTTTACAAGCTGCGAAAAAACCAGGTTCTATGGATTACTATGCGGTTGTAATGACGACGATGATCGCACTATATGCTGGGATGGGAGCGAGTTCTTTAATTCGAGGAGAACGAATACGTAAAACAGGAGATCGTCTCATTGCTGCGCCTATAAGTAAGGCTGAAATATTCATTGGAAAAGTACTTGGTAGCCTAGTAGCAAACGCCCTTTGCGTATTACTTGTCATGTTATTTAGCAAATTTGTATTTCAAGCGAATTGGGGCGACCATCTTGGAATTATATTTATTATTTTGTTAACACAAGTCTTTCTAGCAATTAGCTTCGGTTTAGGGATCGGGTATATTACGAAAACAGCTGAATCATCGAGAGCAATTATTCTTGTTGTTATACAGTTAGCTTCTATTTTTGGTGGTGCATACTTCGTAGTAGAAGAAAATTTCGTTACGAACTTATCACCATTAACGTGGGCAAACACAGCTGTCATGAAAATTATTTATGCAAACGATGTAGGAGCGGCACTGCCGGTAATATGTTTAAATCTTGGGATTTCAGCACTCTTTTTATTAATTGCAATTATTGCATTACGTAGACGGGAGGGGCTATAGTATGAAAGATATTTTATGGCTCATACAAAAAACACTATCTGTCCTTTTGAAAAATAAAAAAGGATTATTCATTATTATTAGTTTGCCGATAATCGGAACGCTCATCTCTTTTTCGATATACGGAAATGCGGGGCAAGGTACGTTAAATATTGGGATTGTAAATAAAGAAAATGAGCCGATAGCAAATGATACGATAAAGTTTTTAGAAGGATTAAATCATGTGAAAGTGAGTAAGGTTAAGGAGTCGGAAGTAGAAGATAAACTCACTTCCAAAAAACTTGATGGAGTTATTACATTACATTCTGGTTTTTCAAAAAGTGTTCGAGAAGGGAAACCTAATCATATCGAGATTGCATCGATTAAAGGTGATCAAGTAACAGCATTTATAAAATCATATTTATATAACTATATTGATAATGTAGCAGCTATTAGTAAAGTAGCAGGAACAGATCAAAGTACATTTGATACTATGTACGCAGGGTATCAAAAAAGTTCATTTAAAATGAAAACTGAGACGCTAGAAGATACTTCGAAAAATAAAGATATGACAAACCAAACGATGGGTTATCTTATTATGTTTATGCTGTTTTCAGCAGTGAACTTATCAGGATTTATTCTAAAAGAAAAAGAGAATAGAACGTACTTTAGATTATTATCAACACCAATTGACGGAAAGAAATTTATATTGTCCAACGTCGCGGTAAATATGATGATATTAACATTGCAAATTGTCATTGCAGTATTATTTATGACGAATGTTTTTCATACAAATATTAATATGCCTTTCATAGTAATGATTGGTGTGCTTATGATATTCGCTTTAATTGCAATTGGTTTATCATTAGTCATTGTGTCTTTTTCAAAAAGTTCGGCTGCTTCAAATGCAATGCAAAATTTAGTGATAGTACCAACATGTTTGCTTGCTGGATGTTATTTTCCATATGACATTATGCCAAAAGCGGTACAAAAAGTAGCTGATTTCCTACCGCAGCGCTGGTTACTAGATACGATAGCAAAACTACAGCAAGGTATTCCATTCTCTGAGTTGTATTTGAATATTTTAATCTTATTCGCCTTTGCAATAGCATTTTTCTTAATTGCAATTTATAAGTTTGGAAGAAATAATGATGCGAGGAATTTTGTTTAATGTGAAATGGGTGTGACGTTAAGTCGCATCCTTTTTTGTATGAAGCATGAAATCTAAACTTGAATGACAAAATAGAAGGGTGGAAAGAAAATGATCGGAAGGAAATCAAAATGATTAAAAAAATATTACGAGTTACTTCTATTATTATTGCTATTTTCGTTTTTATTTTAATTTGGATGCATATCGATGTTACCCTCGGTAGGAAAATGGAAGCTGGGAAAAACATGCCGACAGAGTATACACCTCATTATAGTGACTTTCAATTATATGTAGAAGGGAAGTCATTATATGAGCAGCTATTTGAAGATATTAAAAAAGCGAAAAGCTCCATCTACACTTATTTTTTCATTTTGTCGGATGATAAAAGTAGTCATATTTTTTTAAACTTATTAAAAGAGAAGGCGAAAGAAGGAGTAAACGTCTATTTATCGGTTGATCGCATTAATGATTTATCATTTGAAAGAAAGATGAAAAATGAATTGCAGGAAAGTGGTGTACATTTTACATATAGTAGAAAACCTGAATTACCATTCGGGTTTTATTCTCTTCATCATCGTAATCATCGCCGTATTACGACGATTGATGGGGAGATTGGCTATACAGGCGGATTTAATATAGGAGATGAGTACTTAGGGAAAGATAAGCGATTTGGATATTGGCGTGATTATCATGTACGGCTTAAAGGAGAAGGAGCAAAAGATTTAGAACAGCAATTCGCTTTAGATTGGAAACGAGATACGAAAGAAGATATAAAGAGGAGTACGAATAAAGCTAGTAAAGGGAATACATTACATACTATGACTAGTTACAATGGGCATTACGTTGCTGAAAAATATATAGAGCTCATAAAACAAGCTCAACACTCCATTGTAATTGCAACGCCGTATTTTATAGCAAAAAATAAAGAATCCATGAATGCTTTAATCGCAGCACAAAAGCGTGGTGTTACAGTAAAAATACTTTGGTCATATAAACCAGATCTACCTCTTATAAAAGAAGCGGCGTATCCATACATACGTCAAGCTGTTAATAATGGGATTACTGTATATGGGTATAAAAAAGGAATGTTTCATGGGAAGTTAATGTTAATTGATAATGAATTAACTGTTATCGGTACAACGAACTTTACTGCACGTAGCTTCTATATTAATGATGAGATGAATTTGTATATTCATGGTGGATCTATCGTCTCAGAAGTGAATGAGGCGTTAACGCAAGATTTTCATGATTCGAAAGAAATGACGAAAGAATTTTTTGAGAAGTTATCATTTTGGGAGCGTTGTAAGGAGAAGTTGGGGGGATTGGCTGATTTTTATTTATAAAGGTTAATGAAAAGGGTGTCTTTTATAGACACCCTTTTCATTAGAAATAACTATTATTCATGCACAAGCATCGAAACATCATCATTAATCAACGTCCCCACATGTTCCCCTAAACATATTTTCTTCATCACCCCAGGCTCATCGAAGTTAAAGACATGTGCTGGTAAATTGTAGTCCCGAGCAAGCAATAAAGCGGCTTGGTCCATGACTTGTATGTTTTGTCTAACAACATCGTTATAGTTCAGCTTTCGATACATTTTCGCTGATTTGTTATGTTTTGGGTCACTTGTAAAGACACCGTCTACTCCTTGTTTTGCGACTAATATGGCGTCACTATTCATTTCGATTGCTCTCTGTACACTTGGGTAATCTGTCGTAACGAAAGGTTGCCCGTTACCGCCTCCAAAAATAACGACATAACCGTTATCTAAATGATGGACTGCACGCAAGCGAATATATGGTTCAGCTACTGCGTTAAAAGGGATGGAAGTCATAACGCGTACTTCTTTATTTGTTTTACTAGTTAAAACACCGCGGAGCATTAAGCTATTAATGATCGTACCTAACGTACCAATATTATCAGCTTCTACACGATCAATTCCCCATTCTTCAGCTAGATGACCTCTGAAAATGTTACCGCCACCGATAACGATGGATACTTCGATACCTAAATCAACAATGGATAAAATTTCGTTTGCGATATGTTCTAATCGTTTGGAGTTAAAGCTATTTCCAGTTTGATCGGCAAGAGCGCCGCCGCTTAGTTTTATTAAAACTCTTTTATATGGCCTCATAACAATTCCCCCTATATAGATCGCAATAAAAAAGGAACAAAGGCGAATGCCTTTGTTCCTTTTTAAGAAAATGAAAAAGAAAAGAAGAAGATAGGACGAATTGCTTTGTGTAGTTTTTCATACTATCCACTCCTTTTCATTTCGATTTGTTTTAAGTATATATCTTTTTGATTATACGAAACAATCTGATTACTTATCAAGTATATTTTATCGTTTTTTAACAAAATGGTGTCAATGAAAAATATTTGAATTTTTTGTGACAAACTTGTAGGTTTTTGTATGATTTTGTAGGTTCGCTTATATGATGTGTGAGTAGCTTTTATAAATTCAAATTGAAAGCGTTCGCATGAAGGGGATGAACATAAATGAAAAAATTCGGATTGGCAACACAAATTTTTGTCGCGCTTGTTTTAGGGATTGTAGTAGGGGCAGTCTTTTATGGCAATAAAACGGCGATTTCTTATATCACACCAATTGGGGATATATTTATTCATTTAATTAAGATGATTGTAGTACCAATTGTTATTTCAGCATTAATTGTTGCGGTAGCTGGCGTGGGAGATATGAAAAAGCTTGGGAAACTGGGCGGTAAGACAATTCTTTATTTCGAAATTATTACGACGATTGCTATTTTAATGGGATTACTTGCAGCGAATATATTCCAACCAGGTACTGGCGTTGATATGAGCAATTTACAGCAAAGTGATATTTCTTCTTATAAACAAACTGCAGATGCAACAGAGAAGAAAGGATTTGCTGAAACGATTGTTCATATTGTACCGAAAAACGTATTTGAATCTATCTCACAAGGTGACTTATTACCGATTATATTCTTCTCCGTGTTATTTGGTTTAGGAGTTGCGGCAATTGGAGAAAAAGGAAAGCCTGTCTTTAACTTTTTTGAAGGTGTACTCGAAGCAATGTTTTGGGTTACAAATCAAGTTATGAAGTTTGCACCATTCGGTGTATTCGCATTAATTGCTGTTACGGTTGCGAAATTTGGTGTAGCAACACTACTTCCGTTAGGAAAACTAGTGCTAGCTGTATACGTAACTGTTATACTATTCGTTGTGATTGTATTAGGTATTAATGCACGAATGGTTGGCGTAAACATTTTTACATTAATAAAAATTTTAAAAGAAGAACTTATTCTTTCATTTACGACAGCAAGTTCAGAAGCTGTTTTACCTAATATAATGAGAAAAATGGAAGAGTTCGGTTGTCCAAAGGCAGTTGCCTCTTTCGTAATTCCGACAGGTTATACATTTAACTTGACTGGATCGGCTATTTATCAAGCGTTAGCGGCATTGTTTGTTGCACAAATGTATGGTGTACACATGTCACTGACGGAGCAAATAACGTTATTATTCGTTCTCATGTTAACATCCAAAGGTATGGCGGGAGTTCCAGGTGCATCGTTCGTTGTTGTATTAGCAACGTTAGGTTCAATGGGGTTACCACTAGAAGGTATCGCGTTAATTGCGGGAATTGACCGCATTTTAGATATGATTCGCTCATCTGTCAATGTATTAGGAAATGCATTAGCGGCCATTGTTATGTCGAAGTGGGAAGGCGAATTCGATAATGAGAAAGCAAAACAATATGTAGAAACAGTCAAAGAAACAAAAGCAGCATAAGAAATCGTTAAGGAGTGAATAATCATGGCAACATTAACTGAAGTTAAAAATGGTGTGCGAATTGAAAAAGATTTTTTAGGTGAAAAAGAAGTACCAAATTATGCATACTACGGCGTACAAACAATGCGTGCAGTAGAAAACTTCCCAATTACAGGTTACAAAATTCATGAAGGTTTAATTCAAGCATTCGCAGTTGTAAAAAAAGCAGCAGCACTTGCAAATACAGATGTAGGTAGATTGGAATTGAATAAAGGCGGCGCGATCGCAGAAGCTGCTCAAGAAATTCTAGATGGAAAATGGCACGATCATTTCATCGTCGACCCAATTCAGGGCGGTGCGGGTACTTCAATGAACATGAATGCAAATGAAGTCATCGCCAATCGTGCTCTTGAATTATTAGGAATGGAAAAGGGAGACTATCATTATATTAGTCCAAATAGCCATGTAAATATGGCACAATCAACAAACGATGCATTCCCAACGGCGATTCATATCGCGACATTAAATGCATTAGAAGGCTTATTACAAACGATGGGTTATATGCATGATGTATTTGAATTAAAAGCAGAACAATTCGACCATGTTATTAAAATGGGTCGTACGCATTTACAAGATGCTGTACCAATTCGTCTTGGACAAGAGTTTAAAGCGTATTCTCGCGTACTTGAACGTGATATGAAACGTATTAAGCAATCACGTCAACATTTATATGAAGTAAATATGGGAGCAACTGCAGTTGGTACAGGCCTAAATGCAGATCCAGAGTATATTGAAGCAGTTGTAAAACATCTTGCTACAATTAGTGAATTACCCCTTGTTGGTGCAGAAGATTTAGTGGACGCAACGCAAAATACTGATGCGTACACAGAAGTGTCTGCAGCACTAAAAGTATGTATGATGAACATGTCTAAAATTGCGAATGACCTTCGCTTAATGGCATCAGGTCCACGTGTTGGTTTAGCAGAAATTATGTTACCAGCTCGTCAACCAGGTTCTTCTATTATGCCAGGGAAAGTAAACCCTGTTATGCCAGAAGTTATTAACCAAATTGCGTTCCAAGTTATTGGTAACGATCATACAATTTGCCTTGCTTCAGAAGCAGGACAATTAGAATTAAATGTTATGGAACCAGTACTTGTTTTCAACTTACTTCAATCTATTAGCATTATGAATAACGGTTTCCGTGCCTTTACAGATAATTGCTTAAAAGGAATTGAAGCGAATGAAGATCGTTTAAAAGAGTACGTTGAGAAAAGTGTAGGAATTATTACAGCCGTGAACCCTCATATCGGTTATGAAGCAGCAGCTCGTGTTGCGAAAGAAGCAATTGCAACAGGTCAATCCGTTCGTGAACTTTGTGTGAAAAATGGTGTATTGTCACAAGAAGATTTAGAGTTAATTCTAGATCCATTCGAAATGACACATCCAGGGATTGCAGGAGCAACTCTTTTAAAGAAAAATTAAAAGAAGAGGGGGACAATCCCCTCTTTTTTGTTTACAATATAGAAATGCTATATATGAATAGAGGTAGGGATGTTATGAGTAAGTTTACAGTGGCTTCTAATGGTGCATTAGAAACAACATTAAGAGGAGCAGAAGTATTATCAACACCACTTTTAAATAAAGGGGTAGCTTTCACACAAGAGGAAAGAGAAGAGTTAGGTTTAAAAGGTTTATTACCGCCAGCGGTTTTAACATTAGAAGAACAAGCACGCCGAGCATATGAACAATTTAGTTCTCAGCCGGATGATTTATTAAAAAATGTATACTTAACGGCGTTACATGATCGAAATGAAGTATTATTTTATCGTATATTAACAGATCATTTACGTGAAATGTTACCGATTGTATATACACCAACTGTAGGTGTAGCAATTCAAAGGTATAGTCATGAATACCGTAAACCACGTGGTATTTATTTATCAATTAACGATCCATCAGGTATTGAAGATGCATTTGCCAATATCGGTGCAACAGCTGAAAATATTGATTTAGTCGTTGTAACGGATGGAGAAGGTATATTAGGAATTGGTGATTGGGGTGTTGGTGGAATTAACATCGCAATCGGGAAATTAGCTGTATATACGGCCGCAGTTGGAATCGATCCTAGCCGTGTATTACCAGTAATTTTAGATGTAGGTACAAATCGTGAGGAATTATTAAACAATCCATTTTATATCGGAAATCGTCACCCTCGTATAACAGGGGAAGCTTACGATGAATTTATTGATACGTTTGTTCAAGCGGTAAATAAACAATTCCCGAAGGCGCTTCTACATTGGGAAGACTTCAGTTCTCGAAATGCACGAAAAATTTTAGATAAATATCGTCATGACGTTTGTACATTTAATGATGATATTCAAGGTACAGGGGCAGTTTCACTTGCTGCTGTATTATCGGCAGTAAAAGCTTCTGGTGTACCGCTAAGTGAGCATCGTGTTGTTGTGTTTGGTGCTGGTACGGCTGGAATCGGTATCGCAGATCAAGTAAGAGATGCAATGGTTCGCGTCGGCTTATCAGATGAAGAATCTCATAATCGTTTCTGGTGTATTGACCGTAACGGATTAGTTACAGATAATATGGAAGGTCTTCTTGATTTCCAAATTCCATATGCAAGAAAAGAAGCAGAAGTAAGTGATTGGAAACAAAATGATGTGATTGGGCTTGCTGAAGTTGTGAAACATGTAAAACCGACAATTTTAATTGGAACATCAACAGTTGCGGGCGCATTTAAAGAAGAGATTATTAAAGAAATGGCTTCTCACGTAGAAAGACCAATTATTTTACCAATGTCGAATCCAACACCACTTGCGGAAGCGAAACCAGCAGATTTAATCGAGTGGACAGAAGGAAGAGCGTTAGTTGCAACAGGAAGTCCGTTTGAACCAGTTACATATAACGGTGTAACGTATGTGATTGGACAGTCAAATAACGCACTTATTTTCCCGGGACTAGGTCTTGGTACAATTGTTGTTCGTGCAAGCGTCATGACGGATGGAATGTTTGCAGCAGCAGCTGAAGCAGTTGCAAGTATGGTAGATACAAGTCAGCCAGGAGCACCTATTTTGCCAGAAGTTGAAGAGTTACGTAATATCTCTGAACTAGTTGCAATTGAAGTAGCGAAAGTTGCAGTTGCAGAAGGTGTTGCTAGAGAGAACTTAAGTGATAACGATATTAAGATTGCAGTGAAAGAAGCAATGTGGAAGCCTGAGTATCGTCAAATAAAAGCGGTAGAAAAGGTTAGTATATAGAGAAAAAGCCCGTTTATAATAATAAACGGGCTTTACTTATACATTTTGAAAAATATATAGGAAGTGGCAGCTTTGAATTGGAATCAATTATGGAAGAAAGATATGTATCTTTTAATTATATTAATGGTAGTTGTCCCAATTGCTGGAGAGCTTAATTTTCATCCTTTTAATGATATGTTTCGTGTTAGCTTCGGGACACCGCTTTTCTTCTTTTTATTACTATTTTTAAGAAGGATACCAGCAGCAGCTGCAGGTGTTCTCGTCGGTATATCTGTAGTTTTATTCCGTGTAAGTCTTGACTGGGTATTGCAAGGTTCATTCCATATGACAGAATCATTTTATTTGCGCTATCCTGTGTTCTTTTATTATTTTATTTATGGAAGCCTCTTTTCGTTTTGTAGGGTAAATAAGTTTCATCAGAAGCCAATTGTTATTGGGTGCCTTGGAATTTCAATTGAAATTATTGCAAGTATGTCAGAACTTGCGTTTTATCATATGCTCGTACTAGGCACAACGATAACAGTTTCTGAAGTGAATAAACTAATCATTATAGCTATTTTCCGTAGTTTCTTTGCGCTCGGTTTTTTAAATATGATGAATTTATATGAAACGAAATTAAAAGAATCCCAAGTTCGAAAAGAAAATGAAAATATGTTAATGTATCTCTCTAATTTATATGTGGAATCTGTCCATTTGAAAAAAACGTTACAAAATGCTGAGTTAATTACACAAGAAGCATATCAACTATATCGAAACTTACAAGCGAACGATGACTTAAATAGCAAAACAGCTTTAAAAATAGCAGGAGAAGTGCATGAAATAAAAAAGGATAATCAAAGAATTTTTGCAGGGTTATCTAAACTGTTATTAGATAAAAATGTGGCTGAGTATGTAGAAGGACATGAATTAGCGGAAATAATTGTAAGAATAAATGAGAAGTATGCTGAAATGCTAGGAAAAGATATATGTTTTTCTAAACATATAGAAGGTGAGCACGCTGCATATCACGTGTATACAGTTCTATCAATTTTTAATAATTTAGTTGCAAATGCAGTGGAAGCAATTGAGGATAGAGGTCTCATTAGTATAAAGCTATATAAACGAGATAAACATATATTCTTTGAAGTAATTGACGATGGTCCTGGTATTGCACAGAAGTATAAGAAATTAGTATTTAAGCCAGGGTTTACTTCAAAGTATGATCAAACGGGAACACCGTCAACAGGTATTGGACTTTCTTACATAAACGAAATGGTAACAGAGCTAGGTGGAGAAGTGAGATTAGAAGACCGAGAAACTGGCGGCGGGTGTAAGTTTATCGTTTGTTTACCGGAGTGCAGTTTAAAGAGGGAAGGGGAATAATGTTGTTTTATTATATCGTAGATGATGATGAAGTTTTCCGTTCTATGCTTTCGCAAATTATTGAAGATGGAGATCTTGGGGAAGTAATTGGAGAGTCGGAAGACGGAGCTTTTATTGAAGCGGACCAACTGAATTTTAAAAAAGTAGATATTTTGTTTATTGATTTATTAATGCCAATGCGAGACGGAATTGAAACAGTTCGTCATATTGCGTCCGCTTTTACTGGGAAGATCATTATGATTTCTCAAGTTGAATCGAAGCAACTTATAGGTGAGGCGTATACACTTGGAGTAGAATATTATATTACAAAGCCACTGAATAAAATTGAAGTTGTATCTGTTGTACGAAAAGTAATGGAGCGTATTCGTTTGGAGCGTTCTATACATGATATTCAAAAATCATTGAATAACGTTTTTAAGTGGGAACAGCCGCAAGTTCGAACTGAGCCAATACAAGAAGGGAAGAAAATAGCGGATTCAGGGCGCTATTTATTATCAGAACTCGGTATTGCGGGAGAGAACGGAAGCAAAGACTTGCTTAGTATGTTGGAATATTTATATGGGCAGGAAAAGGCACAAACATTTGAATTTGGATTTCCTGCGTTAAAAGATATTTTCCATCATATTACAATAAGGAAATTAGGGGATGTAGCTTTAGATACGGATATTGATAAAGAGAAGAAAGCATCTGAGCAAAGGGTAAGAAGGGCGATTTATCAATCGTTAAATCACTTAGCTTCCCTCGGGTTAACAGACTTTTCGAATCCGAAATTTGAAAGCTATGCTCCGAAATTTTTTGATTTTACTATAGTTAGAAAACGGATGACAGAAATGACGAAAGATGAAGTAGCGGCTTCTGGTCATATACGTATTAACACGAAGAAGTTTATTCAAGTGTTGTATTTTGAGGCAAAACGGTTGATGGAGATAGAATGAAAAGAGATAAGTGTTTCAGATTGTAGACAAAGTCTTGCTCAAATGACATTGAGTTTCTTGGTGCTCAACACGCTTTTGACTCTCTTTTTTCATTAGAGTTGGAATAGAAGCAAAAAATAAATATAATATGGTTAATGCACCAAAGGGGAGGAGGACAGGGCATGAATAAAGAAGAAAAGATCATAGTGGGTTTCAGGGACTTATATAATAAGATTGTTTGGCTTAATAAGGATAAGATGGAAGACAGTCTTAAGGGGTATAATTCTTCTGAAGTACATTGTATCGAATACATTGAAAAAAATGTAGATTCTAACGTGACAAAACTTGCGGAGTCCTTTTATATGACTCGCGGTGCCATAAGTAGAATAACAAAAAAACTTATAAAAAAAGGCCTTATCGAAAGTTATCAGAAGTCGGATAATAAGAAAGAAATCTATTTTAGGCTTACTGAACAAGGGAAAGTAATTTATAAAATACATGAGGATCTGCACAAAGAGTTTGAAGAACGGGATAAAGTTGTGTTTGATCAAGTAACCGAGGAAGAATTTGATAGTATACTTAGCTTTGTGGAAAAGTATAGTAGACATTTAGATACAGAAATAAAGAAACAAGGTGTACATATTAAGTCGTAATCTATTTAAAAAATAAAAATGAAACGAAAGGCAGTCCAAGGACGGATTGCCTTTTTTATTGTTGTAATTTTGTTGACAGAGAAACAAAATGGAGTTATTGTTTTGTTGATAAGGAAACAAAAATAACTGTTGGGGTGAGAATGTAAATGTCCAAATTCAGATCACATAATGAACATAATACGGAAAGAGTCATAGATACACACGCCTTACTATTCGGTCTTATCTCTGTGTTTCTTTGTGGAATAGGATTCAGCATTATAATACCTGTCGTTCCATTTTTAGTGCAGCCGTATACAAGTAATTCGGCAGAACAAGCGGTCGTCGTTACGCTATTAACTTCTGTTTATGCAGTCTGCGTATTTTTTGCGGCTCCCGCACTTGGAGCTTTGAGTGATAAATATGGTCGTCGTCCATTACTTTTAGTATGTCTTTTCGGTTCCGCAATCGGGTACTTAGTTTTTGGCATAGGAGGAGCTCTATGGATACTATTTGCTGGGCGCATAATAGAAGGTATAACAGGAGGGAGCATAAGCACTATCTTCGCATATTTTGCAGATATTATTCCTCCAGAACAAAGAACGAAATACTTCGGATGGGTAAGTGCGGTTGTAGGAGTAGGCACTGTTATTGGACCAACTATAGGTGGATATCTTGCCAAGTTTGGTTATTCTGTACCTATGTATTTTGGAGCAATCATAACTTTATTAAATGTTGTTTATGGAATCTTATATATGCCTGAGAGCCTTGACAAAAATAATAGATTGAAAGAGATTACCTTTGTAAGATTGAATCCATTTACACAACTTGCAAATATACTTTCCATGAAAAATTTAAAATGGCTACTTGTCTCAGCATTCTTACTTTGGATACCAAATGGATCTTTACAGGCAATTTTTTCACAATTTACAATGGATACTTTTAGTTGGAAGCCTGCGTTAATCGGACTTATGTTTTCAATTATGGGATTCCAAGATATCATTTCACAAAGTTTTATAATGCCAAAACTTTTGACAAAACTTACTGATAAACAGATAGCAATTCTCGGAATGGTTTCGGAAATTATAGGTTATAGTCTTATTGCAGCATCAGCTTTGTTCTCATTTTATCCTTTTCTTATCGCTGGAATGTTTATATTTGGTTTTGGTGATTCCATCTTTGGACCTTCATTCAATGGGATGCTCTCGAAGTCTGTCGATTCTAGTGAACAAGGAAGGATTCAAGGAGGTAGTCAATCTATTCAGGCTTTAGCAAGAATGATTGGGCCGATCATTGGAGGTCAAATTTATGTTTCACTTGGGCATGCCGCACCTGCTTGTATGGGGATCATCCTTATACTAGCCGCAATAACAGTCTTATATAAGGGCACGCATGAAAATATGTAAATTACCTACTTTATCCTCCTATTATAGAGAGTAAGCCCCCTGCATCAAAATATGCACATCCATCTCAACGGTGTGTGTGAAAAACTTTTATTACTCTTTTTCATAAAATCATATCTTTTAAATTATTGATGCGATGGCCAGTAAAACTTTTACATGAAAAATGTAGAAGATATTTAAATACTATGCTGGAATCTTTCAGAATCGCCTGTATAATAGGCGGTTTTAAGAGTTTAGGGACAAGTACTGAAACTCTATTTGCTTACAGTCTGAGGCGTTTATAAATAAGTATCTTTTTTGTTAAACCAAAATTTTATATTTTCTCGTGAAGCATGTAAAATGTTAAGTAAGAGAAAATGGTTTTACAGTAAGGAAGTGTCAAAGCAATGAGTTTTACATTAAATAAATCGATTATTAAAGAAGTGTGCGGAGAGACCTCATATAAAAGAGGCGAAGCTTATTATAAATCAAATAAAGTAATAATAAATCATTATGATGAAAATAAAGAAATTTGCGAGGCAACAGTAAAAGGAAACGAAGATTTTCATGTTACAGTCGAAAAAATTAAAAAGGGTGATGTTGTTGCGAAATGTAGTTGTCCTTCATTAGCGTCTTTTCAAACGTACTGTCAACATGTTGCAGCAGTATTGATACAAATAAATTATAATCAGCAAACGGGTGGAATGCGCCCAGCTAGTAGTGAACACATGAGCGGAAATGATCAATTAACAAGTGGGATGTTTCAGTTGTTTGCAGACAAGCCACTGAGACCGAAAAGTAAACAACATCGTTTTGATACACGTGAAATACTTCATGTTGAATTTATTTGTACACCAGTAGTTACGAAACAAGGTGGAGCGCTTCTAGGAATGCAGCTGAAACTTGCCAAAACGTATTTCGTAAATCAGATTAGAGAATTTCTTTTTAAGGTGGAGAGAAGAGAACTTTTTAATTGTTCCAATGAGTTTACATATACACCAGATGTACATAGCTTTAAACAAGATACAGATGCGATTATTCAGCAACTTATTAAAATTCATCATAATGAAAAAATGTATGAGGATACGCTAGAAGTACATGCAAAACAAGATGATAGCATGATTTTAATACCGCCAGCGTCTTGGGGGGATATGCTTTCTTTACTTTCTAAAGTTGAGTGTGTGAGACTGAATCAAAATGGACAATCTTTTCATGGTTTACAAATTTCAAAAGGACTCCTTCCATTACATTTTGAGTTTAATAAAGGGAGTAACAGTGGGTTTACGCTTTATATTGATGGCTTACAACGAGTTGAGGTAATGGATACGTATAGTTATGCTCTATTTGGAGGGAAACTGTATCAGTTGAACGCTGAGGATTGCAAGCGGCTTATCGAATTACAAAAAATGATGAATCGCTCTAGTAGTAACCAATTATACATTCCGGCAGATAAGATGGAATATTTTGTAGCGAAAGTTGTACCAGGTTTAATGAAGCTAGGAACTGTACGAATAGATGAGGTAGTATCAGATCGTGTTGAAACACCCGTATTAAAAGCGAAATTATATTTAGATAGAGTGAAAAATCGCTTGTTAGCAGGTCTTGAATTTCACTATGGAAACGTCATAATTAATCCGTTAGAAGAGGATGGACAGCCGTCTGTTTTTAATCGTGATGAGAAAAAGGAAAAAGAGATTTTAGATATTATGAGTGAAAGTGCCTTTGCGAAAACGGAAGGCGGTTACTTTATGCATAATGAAGAAGCTGAGTACAATTTTTTATATCACGTCGTTCCAACATTAAAAGGTTTACTTGATATTTATGCGACGACAGCAATCAAATTACGAATTCATAAAGGAGATACAGCTCCTCTTATTAGAGTTAGACGAAAAGAGAGGATAGACTGGTTGTCATTTCGTTTTGATATAAAAGGAATACCGGAGGCGGAAATTAAAGGAGTATTAGTAGCTCTTGAAGAGAAACGGAAATATTACCGATTAGCGAACGGTTCTTTATTATCACTGGAGAGTAAAGAGTTTAATGAAATTAATCAATTTGTAAAAGAAACGGGTATTCGGAAAGAATTTTTACATGGGGAAGAAGTGAATGTTCCGCTTATCCGGAGTGTAAAATGGATGAACGGACTTCACGAAGGTAATGTTTTAAGTTTGGATGATTCTGTTCAAGAGCTAGTAGAAAATATTCAAAACCCGAAAAAATTGAAATTTGCTGTGCCAAATACTTTACATGCAGAAATGCGAGAGTATCAAGTGTATGGATTCGAGTGGATGAAAACACTCGCCTATTACCGTTTTGGAGGCATTTTAGCAGACGATATGGGACTCGGGAAAACACTGCAAAGCATTGCTTTTATAGACTCTGTTTTGCCTGAAATTCGAGAGAAAAACATGCCTATATTAGTAGTCTCTCCGTCGTCCCTCGTCTATAATTGGCTGAGTGAATTGAAAAAATTCGCCCCGCATATTAGAGCAGTTATTGCAGATGGAAATCAAATAGAGCGCCGGAAAATTTTAAAAGATATAGCAGAATTTGATGTCATAATTACGTCATATCCATTGCTGAGAAGAGATATAAGGTTGTATGAAAGGCCGTTTCATACACTATTTCTTGATGAAGCACAAGCGTTTAAAAACCCTACAACGCAAACTGCAAAAGCGGTGAAAACGATTCAAGCGG
Source organism: Bacillus cereus group sp. BceL062 (assembly GCF_051780025.1). Lineage (NCBI taxonomy): Bacteria > Bacillati > Bacillota > Bacilli > Caryophanales > Bacillaceae > Bacillus > Bacillus cereus group sp. BceL062. Next base: position 334,715 of record NZ_JBPWGY010000004.1, read on the forward strand.
AGTATCGTTTCGGATTAACAGGAACACCTGTAGAAAATTCGTTAGAAGAGCTATGGTCTATCTTCCATGTCGTCTTCCCAGAATTATTACCAGGAAGAAAAGAGTTCGGTGATTTAAGGCGTGAGGATATAGCGAAGCGAGTGAAACCATTCGTATTAAGACGATTAAAAGAGGACGTATTAAATGAGTTGCCAGATAAAATAGAGCATTTACAGTCATCGGAGTTATTACCAGACCAAAAGAGATTGTATGCAGCTTATTTAGCGAAATTAAGGGAAGAAACGTTAAAACATTTAGACAAAGATACGTTACGTAAAAATAAAATTAGAATTTTAGCTGGTTTAACGAGATTACGACAAATTTGTAATCATCCTGCTTTATTCGTTGATGATTACAAAGGCAGTTCAGCTAAATTTGAACAACTGTTAGAGATTTTAGAAGAATGTAGAAGTACTGGGAAGAGAATTTTGATCTTTTCTCAATTTACGAAGATGCTTTCCATTATTGGTCGTGAGTTAAATCGTCAAGCGATTCCATACTTTTATTTAGACGGGAGTACACCTTCGCAAGAGCGTGTAGAGCTATGCAATCGGTTTAACGAAGGTGAAGGCGATTTGTTTCTTATTTCTTTAAAAGCTGGTGGTACGGGTCTTAACCTAACTGGTGCAGATACAGTGATATTATATGATTTATGGTGGAATCCAGCTGTTGAACAACAAGCAGCAGATAGAGCATATAGAATGGGACAAAAAAATACGGTGCAAGTTATTAAGTTAGTAGCCCACGGAACAATTGAAGAGAAAATGCATGAACTACAAGAAACGAAGAAAAATTTAATTGCTGAAGTAATTGAGCCAGGAGAAGGGAAATTATCCTCCATAACTGAGGAAGAAATTCGAGAAATTCTTATGATTTAAAATAAAAAAAGCTATGCTTTCAAATTTATGAGAGCATAGTTTTTTTGTTGTAATAATTATATTTTGTTTTGAACAAAGTAAAGAAATCAAATGGTATTTAAATTACTTCTTTGTGCCTTTACTTTTGTATGGCTTTGCTGCTTTCTTTTTCTTTGCACTTGATTGCCAACGGTTCCATCCTTTACTTCCTGTACCTTGTCCTACACCTTTTTTCGGTTTCGCTTTCGTTTTGCTCATATGATCACTCCGTTATATAAAAATCTTGTTTGATAATAGTCAATGAATTAGAAAATACTCTTGATAAATGACTATGTTTGCTTTAAGTAAAAACAAACTGCTTGAATGCTATAGTATATCATGAAATTGCAAGTAAACTGAAAGGAATTACAAAGAAAATGAAAATAATAAGAAATACTGCGGATTCTATATTTCGAACGATTACACTAATTGTTGTGTATACGTTAGTTTCGGTTAGTGAAACATTTTTTGGGTTGACGAGGCAGAAGAAGTAAAGATGTTAAATTAACAACAATCAATAAAGCCGTAAAATATAGAATTGAAAAATATTTTAAAACTTTTTGTTGACTTTCTTTATTTTTTGTATAGAATAATCATTAATAAAATGTTTCAGAGATGTGACAACAAAACGACTATGAAAGGACGAGTAGTAGTAGGACGTAGTCTAAGCGAGTCAGGGGTGGTGTGAGCCTGATACGAAGCCTATTATGAAGAACCTCCTGGAGTTGCTAACCGAAACCCTTTATAGGAAAGTAGACTTAGCCGGGCACTTCGCCGTTACAAGAAGAACAGTATCGAGATCTTCATCTCCGTACTGTATGAGTGAGCAACCTCTGTTGCTAATTTGGGTGGTACCGCGGAACCAAAGCCTTTCGTCCCAGTTTTTTGGGGAAGAAGGGCTTTTTTTGTTGGCTTCTTTTCACAACATCCAAACATTTTAGGGGGAAACCACCATGTATCAATCATTAATGACAGTAAGAGAGACTCAAATCGCAATTAAGGAAGTTAAAACATTTTTCGAAGACCAATTAGCAAAACGTCTTGAACTATTCCGCGTATCTGCACCATTATTCGTAACAAAAAAATCAGGATTAAACGATCATCTAAACGGTGTAGAACGTCCAATTGAATTTGATATGTTACATTCAGGAGAAGAATTAGAAATTGTTCATTCACTAGCAAAGTGGAAACGATTTGCACTACATGAATATGGATATGAAGCTGGTGAAGGTTTATATACAAACATGAACGCGATTCGTCGTGATGAAGAACTTGATGCAACACATTCCATTTACGTCGACCAATGGGATTGGGAAAAAATCGTTCAAAAAGAATGGCGCACTGTAGATTACTTACAAGAAACAGTACGAATAATTTATGGAATATTCAAAGATTTGGAAGATCACTTATTTGAAAAATATCCGTTCCTTGGAAAGTATTTACCAGAAGAAGTTGTTTTCATTACTTCCCAAGAGCTAGAAGATAAATATCCAGAATTAACGCCGAAAGACCGTGAACATGCAATTGCAAAAGAACACGGTGCAGTCTTCATTATCGGAATTGGTGATGCACTTCGTTCAGGTGAAAAGCATGACGGACGCGCAGCCGATTATGATGATTGGAAATTAAACGGTGACATTTTATTCTGGCACCCAGTATTACAATCTTCATTCGAATTATCATCAATGGGAATTCGTGTTGATAGTAAATCACTTGATGAACAGTTAACAAAAGCGGGTGATGATTTCAAACGTGAGTATGATTTCCATAAAGGAATATTAGAAGACGTACTACCATTAACAATCGGTGGTGGTATTGGACAATCAAGAATGTGCATGTACTTCTTACGCAAAGCACATATCGGTGAAGTTCAATCTTCAGTATGGCCTGACGATTTACGTGAAGCGTGTAAGAAAGAAAACATTCATCTGTTTTAATTAATATAAGTGAGAGGGAGAGTAGCTTAAAAATAGAGTTACTCTCCCTTTTTTTATTGTGTAAACTAGTGGTTTACAGTGCGTGTTACTAATAGTTTCTTTCTTTTTTATCTCCTTTTATGTAATAATTTGTTAAAGGAGGGGACGTTATGAGTATAGGAGAACAGCTAAAAAAACTACGAGAATCAAAGGAGTTTTCGCAAGAGGATGTTGCTAAAAAAATTGGTGTGACGAGGCAAGCGGTTTATAAGTGGGAAAATGATAAAAGTTACCCTGACATTGATAATTTAATTTTACTGAGCGAAATGTACAACGTTACGCTAGATGAGTTAATAAAAGGGAATCAAAGCTTTAAAGAGAAAATACATATTGATGAAGAAGAGGCGGATTTTGAGAAAGAGAATGGGTTTGGTTTTTATATTGGATGTGGTTTGCTAATTATGAGTGCGTTCATTGAGTATGAAAAAATACAGGTGGTTGTATTAGGAATTGCACTATTCATGATGGTCTTTTACTCGGATGTGAAGAAAGTTATTTTGAATGAATGCAGATCATTTTTTCAAAGGAAAGAGAGAAACGATATGTGTGATAAGAAGTAAGAAGAGTCAACTATATTTCCTAGGAAAGAGTTCAAAGAATAATTTTATTGTTTTATAATGATTTTTGGATATCGATAATATATTAAAAAGCTGTTTGCGTAGAGTCTTGAAATCTATGCAAACAGCTTTTTATTTATATAGGAAGGAAATAGATTAATATGTTTTTGTAAGTTGCAATAAAAATATTAAATTAGCTCATTTGCACTAAAGGCTCAATTTTCGCCATAAATGATTGATGAAGTGCTTCCACACCTGTTACTAAATGAAGGCGGTCAATAACGACAGACACTTTAATTTCAGATGTACTTACCATTTTAATATGAATATCTTCTTCTTTTAAAGTAGTGAACATATTCGCAGCAACACCTGGATTGGATACCATACCAGATCCTACAATTGATACTTTTGCTAAATGATTTTCATGTTCTACAGACTCATAGTGAAGAGCTTCTTGATTCTGTTCCAATACTTCTAGTGTTTCTCGTAAGTCATTAGAATGGATAGAGAAGGAAAGATGAACAGTTCCTTCATTTGTAATACTTTGAATAATAATATCTACATTAATATGTGCGTTAGCTAACGTAGAGAAAATTGTTGAAAGTGAACCTTGCTCTAATCCTTTAATTGTTACACGAGTAATATTATCTTCAAAAGCAATACCTTTAACGATTGATTGTTGTTCCATGTTACATTCTCCTTTTACAATTGTTCCGTTTTCTTGTTCCATACTTGAGCGAACTTCTAAAACGACATGATGATTTTTGGCAAATTCAACAGCTCGTGGATGTAATACGCCGGCGCCGAGGTTTGCCAGTTCTAACATTTCATCATAAGAAATTTCATCTAATTTGTAAGCTGTCTTTACAACTCGTGGATCCGTTGTGTATACGCCTGTTACATCCGTATAAATATCACATTTTTTCGCTTTTAGTGCCGCCGCTAATGCAACAGCTGTCGTATCAGAACCGCCACGTCCAAGCGTTGTAATTTCATTTTCTTCACTGATTCCTTGGAAACCAGCTACGATAACAATCGTGCCTTCAGTAAGGTAAGACTGAATACGCTCAACGTTAATATCAGTAATCCGTGCACTACTATGTACAGATTCTGTCGTAATACCAGCTTGCCACCCTGTTAATGAAATTGCGTTATAACCTTTTGCTTGTAGTGCCATTGTTAATAATGAAATAGTTACTTGTTCTCCTGTAGATAGAAGCATATCCATTTCACGTTTGCTTGGATTTTCCGCAATAGCGTTAGCAAGTGCTACAAGTTCATCTGTGCTTTTCCCCATTGCTGAAACGACAGAGACGATACTATGTCCTCGTTCATATTCTTCAATAATTAAATTTGCCACATGTTGAATGCGCTCAACACTTCCGACAGAAGTACCACCAAATTTTTGTACAATCGTTTCCATTACGAATTCCTTCTTTCGTCCATTTTTAAGAATAGATTAGGACATATATAAATCCCAATATTCCTGTAGTTACCAGAGAGAAAAACAAAAAACACCATCTCAAATAAGTGAGGATGGTGCTGTTACAGGAAAAGGGAAACAGAAAACGGAGCTAATAAAAAAACCGCCAAAAAAGGAATACCATGAAAATGATATCTCTTTTTTGTAGATAGCTCTTCATACGTACATGTCTGTACATATGACAGTTCTGTTTCTATTCGAAAACAGCCCCAATTGATAAATGCAGAGAAATTTATCAATTTCGGCAACACTTCCTTTCATCCAATTTCATAGACATCTCTGTGTCTCCATTAGAATACTCATAAGTATTGCAACCTCTATCTCACGTTTTAGGCGAGAGTGTTTGATTTATGAAGTTGTTGGTAACATTTGTTTTATAATAATTTAAATTATTCAGGGAATCAAGTGTTTTATATATATTTTCAAAATTCTTTCTTTTTAGAGATGAAGTTTGTGAAAAATGTAGCAAAATACATATATTACATGTACATTAAAAATATAGAGTATAGGAGGTCGGAGTATGAAAAGAAAAAGGCCTATTTATGTTGCGACAGAAATGAAAACGACAATAGAGAAATTATGGGAATATACGCAAGAACCAGACCTACATACAGAGTGGGATGCTCGTTTTACTGAAATTTCGTATCTAGAGAAAAAAGAGGGAGAAGCACAGAAGTTTTTATATAAAACAAAGATAGGATTTGGGCTTGAAATAGGCGGAGAAGGGGAATCGATAGGTGAAATAAGAAAAGAAACTGGTGAACGGATTTCTTCTTTGAAATTTTGGACAGACAATACATTATCACTTATACGAATAGGGCGTGGTTATTGGAAGTATACACCGCATAAAGAATGTATTCATTTTGAAACGCAATATGATTATGATACGAGATATGGTCGTATAGGAAATGTGATTGATTCATATATGTTTCGTCCATTATTAGGTTGGGCGACTGCTTGGAGTTTTGATGCTCTCAAATTATGGTTGGAAAAAGGTCTACATCCTAGTTTGCTAATTAGAAGAACGATGACGTATTGGCTCGTATGTTTTTTATTTGCTTTTGTATGGATATATCAAGGAATTGTCCCGAAAATAATCTTTAGTCATCCAGAAGAAGTGAAGATGCTTTCACTACTCATTGGATCACATGAAAGTAGTGTATTTATACTTAAAATGATTGGGATATTAGAAATTATTTTTGCCGCCATATGGCTACTTCCACTTCCAAAACGAAAAATATTTATAATGCATATTGTTATGTTAATAGCTTTAACGGTAGCAGCAGGATGGACGAATATCGCAAGCTTTACAGAGCCGTTTAATCCAATCACATTAAATCTTCTTCTAATCGGATTATCGATTGTCGGTTATTTGAATAGCTTTGATTTGCCAAGCGCAAAAAATTGTAAGAGGACGAGAAAGGGATAAATGTATGACTAATATTTACGAAAAATTATTAGGGGCTTCTTATAAAAAGCTTCATCCGAAATTACAGAAACGCTATGAGGTTACAGAAGAAAATAGCTTCATTGGAGAAGGGAAGATGGATGAAATTTACGGAGGTTCTTTTTTCGTTAAAATGATATTAAAAATTGCAGCGAAGTTCCGAATGTTTTTTTCTGAGCGAGGGCAAGAAGTTCCGTTTACAATACATAATTACGCTGAGCGGGATGAACATGGAAATGAATTTGTAAGGTGGAATCGTACTTTTTATTTTCATAATAAGAAAAGATATTTTAACGCCGTTATGCAGCTGGATGAAGAGGAACATGAAATCGTAGATTATTTTGGTGAGCCGCATCTACTCGTTTCTACATTGAATTTTCATATTGACGAGGCAGGTGGAATGCATATTTCTTCAAAAAAACAATGGTTTTATATGTTAGGGAGAAAAATGCCGTTACCGAAATTTTTATACGGAGAGGCAAAAATTGTTGAAAGTTATGATGAAGCACTGCAATGTTTTCAAATTCATGTACAAGTACGAAATCCGTTAATTGGCTCACTATTTTCATATAAAGGAACATTTGTGGAAAGGAAATAAACGAGATGAAAAATATAATATTTGGACTTGCTTGTTATGTTGCTTTTCTAATATATGAGCGGTCGAATATAAATCCTGTTGAAGCAATTATATTATTATCTGTTTTATTATTTATACCGATGTCTTTTTGTATTATTGATAAAAGAACAAGAAATGGATCGTATTTATTATTTTATAAATTCGTATCGTTTTTATATCCAATCGCAGCAAGTAGCGCCATGCTAGCTTTCGTAACAAATGACTATTTCTTTGCGCTAATTTGGTTTGTATATACAGGAATTGTTGCATTATTTGGTGTCAGTAGATTACTAGAAAGAGGTTGGAAACCGTTAGAAGAAACTGCGATAGATAGTGCGTTTATATATTTGTTTTTAGGTGGTTTTTGGTATTTTGCTTCAGTAGCAAAGATTTCGATTATGCAATTTAGTTCAGACATTGTTTTACTCACAGCTGCCCACTTTCATTATTCAGCGTTTCTATTGCCGTTATCAGCTGGTTTAATAGGGAGAAAAAGAGAAAAGAGAAGTAAAGTGTATGATGTTATTATGTTTATCATCATGATTTCACCTATGACAGTTGCAATAGGAATTACATATTCGAGGATATTTGAATTTTTTGCAGTTGTGATATATTTATGTGCTATTTATGGATATTGTATTTACGTTTGGAAAGCGAAATTTAATGCTATTCGTGCAAAGGTTCTCTTAATCATTTCGTCTAGTACGCTCATGGTTACAATTATGTTCTCACTCATATATTCATATGGAAATTTAAAACAAGTACTGACGATTACAATTGCTCAAATGGTTTGGATTCACGGTGTGGTAAATGGTATTGGAGTAGCATTACCAGCATTTGTAGGTTGGATGATTGAAAAGAGTGCTCCAAATTATAAGTACTATGGGAAACCAATGAGTAGGTTAAGAGGAAACGTGAGAATTGGTGAGACATTTTTACAGAGTGGAAATTTAGTAGATAGTAAGGAATACAACGGTTTAGTTGATACAATGAATGATTTTCATAGTGAAGCATTTGACGTGAAGAAGATTCCTATAAGTATGATTCGTTTTTACGAAAATACAGCAGCGTATGAGTTACAATCGAATATTAAATGGGCTCGTTGGTTCCGTCCATTTGCATTTTGTTATACGAAAATGAGTAAACGAGTAGGGCAAATACATTTAGGTATGGGCGATAAGTGGGAAACAATGTATGGTTCTATCATAGGTGTAAATGATGAGAAAGATGGAAGAGAGAATGTAAGGGCTTGGCTAAGGGAAAATGAAGCAGGGGAGTCTATTTTTTTGGCTCTGTATTCAAAACATACGCATAAGAACGAGACATATATGAATATCGCATTGCCTTTACCTTATTCGAATATGACAGGTATTTTGAAAGTATGTAATGATAGCAATGATTTAATCATTACTAGTAAGTTGAGAGGAAATAGTAAGGGAGATGAGGGGATTTATTTACATACTCGATTCTTTACAATCCGTTTACCGTTAACAGAGACTTTTATCATTAAAGAGGGAAAGGGTCACATGCTAACTGCTCACCATAAAATGTGGATATTCGGAGTTAAGTTTTTAGAAATTGATTATGAGATTAAGAAAATAGAGGTGAAGTAAGAAAAGCTTGGAGGGATTCCAAGCTTTTTTACGTATGGATAATTGTCATAGCGACTTGTTTATCTAAGTCTCGGTCCCAAACACGTTGAATTTCAAACGTACCTTTTTTAAAAAATAATGGGAATCTTTCTTTAAACCAATCTTGCATAGGAAGATTGAGTGCTGTATCGATTGGCACCCATACTAATTCACCCTCAGGAGGATTAGTAAGAAATTCGTCTTCAAATGAGTCTGTCCAATAGTTGAATACCATATATCGAACATGCCCCTTAGGATTTACATATTCGTCTAACCCTTTAAAAGTTAGGTTAGAAACGTGTAGTCCAGTTTCTTCTTTCACTTCTCGTATAGCAGCTTGGACGATACTTTCTGGGAAATCTACTTTTCCGCCAGGAGCTATATAGCCAGGAAAGCCTCGATGATTGGGACGTTTTAAAAGTAAAACTTCATTGTTACGCTGGATCATACACATTGTATAGATCTGGTGCTCGATGTTATGTGAATTTGAAGGCATGACTATGTTTTCTCCCTTGTGTTTTTTGATAATTTTACCATAAATATAGTAATTTCATATTATAATTTAAAATAGAATATTAAAATTTTTCAGATGTTTATTATGGAGTTTATAGTTAATTGAAAAGAGGAGAGGAAAATGCAGGGAGAAATTCAAACCAAAAAAGATTTAGGATATGTTGAAAAATTACTGTTGCCAGTCAAAGTGTCGCGGCATTTTAAGTTTTTGTGGATTGGACAATTGCTTTCAACTTTAGGGAGTTCTATAACAATGGTTATTTTGCCAGTCGTTGTTTACTCACTAACTGGTTCAACAGTTGTAATGGGGATGACTATGGCAATGTATACGCTACCTAATATTCTTGCTTTACCGTTTGCAGGGTTAGTTGTAGATCGAATTGATCGAGTAAAATTAATGTTATTTACGGATATAATCCGCTGTATAGTAATGCTATTACTTGCATCGCTTATATTTATGGATTTGTTAACGATTACACTTTTATATGTTCTCGTTGCATTATATGGACTTATGGAAGGGATATTTCAGCCAGCATATTCTGCTGTGAGGGCGAAAGTATTCGTACCTGAAATTCGTAATGCAGCTAATGCATTAACGCAAATGAGTAATCAAGGCATACGGTTAATTGGACCAGCATTTGGTGGATTAATCGTTTCAGTTGCATCTGCTGGGATAGGATTTGGACTAGATGCAGCAACGTACTTATTATCATTTTTATGTTTATTATTTTTAAAAGAAATTAAGTTTAAAAAAATAAAATCGATTGAAAGGAGTAAGGTCGATTATAAAAAGGAGTTTATGGAGGGTGTTTTAGTTTTAAAAAGTCATCCGTGGCTTTGGATTACAATCTTAGTTTTTTCTTTCGTAAATATTTGTTATGCCGGCATTATCGTCGTATTAATTCCATGGCTATTTAATATTCATCATCATTTTGAAGCTTACGTTTACGGGATGGGAATGGGATCTTCTGGTGGTGGAGCTGTAATTGCCGCATTAATATTTGGTGGGAAAGAGCGGTGGCAAAAGAGAGGGTTACTGGCCTATGGAGGTGTTTTAATTAGCGGCTTCGCTCTATTAGTTATGCCTTTTATTTCTTGGGCGCCTGCTTTAATCTTCTTAATGGCAATTGAAGGATTCGGTATGATGATATTTGGACTCATTTGGGAAACGAGTTTACAAGAGCTCGTACCGGAAGAAGCTTTCGGAAGAGTAGCAAGCCTTGATATGTTAGGTTCTTTTGCTTTATTGCCATTAGGATATGTAGTTGTTGGTTGGTTAGCGAATGTAATAGGCGGAGAGGTAACTGTAATAATGCTAGCATTATTCGTAATCTTTACAATTGTAATAGCGCTATCTGTCCCAAGTATTCGTAATTTTGATTAAAAATTTGGATGAATAATGAGAGGAGTTATCTTATATGGTTGTAGATTGCTTCAACGAATTTTTAGAATCGGAACTACAAGGCGAATATGTTGTAAAATAACAGGTATTTAATACGAAGAATTTTACTGTATATATTGTGACTCCTGTTGATAATAAAATAGAGTATGAACGGTTCATATTATTGAAGCTTCTTTCTAATGAAGAGTCTTCTGTACATATATGGGAAACATGTATTTGCAAGAAAGCAACGAAAATGGCAATTGCAAAAGAAGTGACATAAGCGATCCAATCGGATTGCATAAAAAAAAGACTAAGCCATACTTAAAATAAGGCTTAGTCTTCATTAAATACAAATGTTTGTTTCATTTTTTTACCCTCATTTACCGGATGACCATTGTAAGAGAAATTCTTTTCTTCCCAAGTAATAACGACTTTAAAATTATGGCTATTAAAATCTAATGGAAATACCATGTGGTCAAAGCTTGTATGACTTTTTGAAATGTTTTCATCAGATGTAGTAGGTGTAAAGGTAGCTTTAGATGTAGGCGTGTTATCAAGTATTTCTACAGATACATTTGAAACATCAGTACCGATGTTTTTTACGAGTAAACTATACGTATCATATACACTTTGTTTTGACCGGAGTGTTTGTTCGTTTGAGTTATGAGATTTATCAATTTCGATATACCATTGTTTAGACTTTAACGTAATTGGTAGCGACTGAAATGTGTAAGCGCTAGCTTGCATTGGTAGTACTGCACAAATAAGCACAAAGAGAGAGAATATTTTTCGTTTCATTTTTGAGAACTCCCATTCTGTAACGGATTTATTTGTTATTATCTTCTCTTTATAAGAGGATATACCATTTAATATAAGGGTGATTGTTAAGAATTATTACATTTGATCCATATGCTAATACACATCATGAAAGCTGTGAGCAATAGAAAAGGGAATATCGAGATAGATGTAAAGTGAGAGTGAAAAACTGTGTAGAGATTTTCCTAAACAGTTCTTTGTAACACGAAAAAATACCAAAATATGTTAAAGTAATATTGTCATACAACAAGGGGGATTTGTTTTATGGAAAATGGGCATCTTGCTAAAGTAGATTTAACGAAAAAAATTGAATCAAAATCTAAGTACAATAAGAAACTCGAAAAATATCAAAGGCGCTTATTAGCATTACAGCAAATTTTAAAAGAAGAAAAAATCGCGGTTATGCTCGTTATGGAAGGTTGGGATGCGGCAGGTAAAGGTGGAGCGATTAAGAGAGTGACGGAGCATCTTGATCCACGTGGTTTTCAAGTAACTCCAATTGGAGCGCCTGCACCTCATGAAAAACGTTACCATTATTTGCAACGTTTCTGGCGCAAAATTCCACAGTACGGGCAAATTACTATTTTTGATCGCTCATGGTATGGTCGTGTGTTAGTTGAGCGTGTGGAAGGATTTGCTACAAAGGAAGAGTGGATGAGAGCATATGATGAGATTAATGATTTTGAAAAACTACTAACAGATGACCATTACATAATAGGGAAGTTCTTCTACCATATAAGTAAAGAGGAACAGTTAAAGAGGTTTAAAGATAGAGAGAAAAATCCTTTGAAAAGATGGAAAATTACAGACGAAGATTGGCGTAATCGTGAAAAATGGGATGAGTATGTTGAAGCAATGGAAGACATGTTTGAAAAAACAAGTAAGCCAAATGCGAAGTGGCATATTATTGAAAGTAACGATAAATTGTATGCTCGTGTGAAAACATTGAAAGTGATTATTTCATTAATTGAGGATTATTTCTTAGAGCATGGTATAGAATTACCTTCTTATTATTATGAAATGAAAGAAGGTAAGGCAGAGGGCTTTGAAAATAATCAAGATGTAGTTGTAAAATAGCCTAAAGTTTGAATGTGAGATATAGGAAGAGCCATCCTGGAAATTTGAGAAATCAAATTACAGGATGGTTTTTTATTTAGAAACATTTTACAATTAACAAAAAAAGGTATATAATCAACAATCATATTAACATTGTTAATATGATTGTTGATTATATACTGTATGGGGGTTTTAGTTTGAAGGGAAGAGATGTTGTTTTAGGTTTATTAATGGGAAAAGAAATGTCTGGTTATGATATTAAAATTGTGTTCGAAGATGTATTTACGCATTTTTTTGATGGGAGTTTTGGAATGATTTATCCAACGTTACGACAACTAGAGAATGAGGGGAAAATAAAAAAAGAAGTTGTAATGCAAGAAGGAAAACCGAACAAGAAAATGTACTTTATTACAGATGAAGGACGTGAAGAGTTTTATCAATACATGCAAACGGACGTAGAGAAAGATGTGTTGCGTTCAGATTTTTTAATGAGGATGTATTTCGGAAATTATAGCGATGATAAGGCGATAAAAAAATGGATTGAAGACGAAATTAAACGAAAAGAAGCATATATTGCGGATCTTCGATTGAAATATGAAAAGTGGAGAGTAGGTATTACTTTCGTTGAGGAAATTTCGCTCGATGTAGGTATTGCTTCGTATAGTGCGCAAGTGGAGACGTTAAAGAGAAAATTAGAACAGTTAGAGGCAAAGGGAAATAATAAAACAGAAGAATGAAAAAACGTTCACAATAAATAAAGGGGTAGATAAACATGGAGCAATCAAAGGGTATTAAGATTGTCTTTTTAATGTGTCTAGGTATTTTTCTTTGTATGATTGATACGACAATTATGAATATAGCTTTACCGGCCATACAATCGAGTGTAAATACTTCATTAGAAAAGATGTCTTGGGTATTAAATGTCTATACAATGACGATTGCAGTACTCGCCATTCCGCTAGGACGGATAGCTGATATTTTTGGGAAAGCAAAGATGTATATTCTTGGTCTGGTGATTTTTGGTGGTGGATCAGTACTTTGCGCTTTTGCTAATACAGGCGATTTTCTCATTTTTTCTCGTTTAATACAAAGTATTGGGGCAGCAATTTTATTTCCAACGAGTATGGTAATAGGTGTATCAGCTATGCCATTAGCAAAGAGACATGTTGCACTTGCGATTTTAGGAGTTACACAAGGATTATCAGCTGCTATGGGACCAGTAATAGGTGGAATTATTACGCAAAATTTAGGATGGAGATGGGTATTCTTCGTTAATGTTCCGGTTTGTATAATAGGAATCGTGTTATGTTGCATCATGCTACAAATAAAAAATGAAGAACGTATTATCTCAAAAATAGATTGGATAGGACTACTATTAAGTGGCACAGCAATTTTTTCATTTACTCTCATATTAGTAAAAGGTAATACATGGGGATGGCAAAGTAATATTGCTTTGTCTTGTTATGCAATTAGCACTATTTCTCTTATTCTATTTGTTTTAGTAGAACGAAAGATTCATAACCCAATGGTGAATTTAAAGTTATTTCAAGATCGAATGTTTGTCGGAGCGTCTATCGTTGTTATATTAAGTAATTTATTTTTAATTGGAGTTACTGTATTGCTTCCAACGTTCTTGACGAAACTACAAGGTAGAACGGAAATTGAAGCGGCTTTTTTAGTGACACCTATTTCAGCAATGATATTTTTTGTCTCACCAGTTGCAGCAACTTTAATTAAAAAGCTCGGAAAAGTAACTATTATTTTGTCAGGATTTCTTGTTATGGGGCTTTCCTACTATTGGTTGCAAATGATTGATGTTGATTCAACAAATATAGAAATTATTATTCCATGTATGATATTAGGTGTTGGATATGGTTTAGTAGTGGGGCCAATTACAGTTTTAAGTGCGTCTTCCTTTGAAGGAGAATTATTAACTGCTTCTCAAAGTGTTGTATCAATGTTACGACAAGTAGGAATTGTATTGGCGGTCGCAATATTTGTCTCTAACTTAACTCACAATTTAACTGTAAATAAAGAAAATGTATATCGTTATGCAGAAGAAAAGGTGCGTAATATTCATGTGAATAGTGCTGAGCAAACTGAAATTTTACAAATGACTAAAGAAAAAATACAGAATCAAAGTTTAGAGTCAAATATAAATAAGAAACAAAATGCAATGACAATGGGATTAAGTAAAGAGAAAAAGGAAGAATTGATTCGCGACAAGACGGATGAAATATTAAGAGAAGTTCCAGTAGAATATAGAGATGTAAAAAGAGAAGAAGTTATGAGGCAAGTGACAAAAGAAGTTGAAAAACAAGAAGAAAGTATAAAGAAAGAGGTACTCACATTTTCGAATGATGTGAATCATTATGCCAAGAATCAGATGGCTATGAGTTTTACAGATTTATATAAAGCAAGTGTGCCAATTATTTTAATTTGTGCTTTCGTAAGTTTGTTGTTTTGGGAAGGGAAAGCTTTGAGTAAAAAGAGAAGGGGAAGATTAGTGGAAGAAGCGTAAAGAAAAACAGGATATAGCAGCCTGTTTTTTCATTGTTTTCTCCTTGTATATTGTGAATAGCAGTATTTTTAATGTAGCATGGGATAAGTCGAGTATGATTAGAAAGTTTTTTAGAATGAAAGGAACGAATGGAAATTGCCATTGAATATGCAACGTTAAACATAGTACATTAACAAGAGGGCTTAACTTTAAAAGGAGGATGGGGAATTGCTAGATAAGGCAGGGGCTTTAATAGATAATCATGTGTACACAGAAGAAGAGCAACAAAAATTATATAAACGAACATTAATAATCGTAAGTATTTCACAAATGTTCGGTGGAGCGGGATTAGCTGCTGGAATTACAGTAGGTGCACTTCTTGCGCAGCAAATGCTTGGGACAGATGCATATGCAGGATTACCGGCTGCTATGTTTACAATGGGGTCTGCGGTAGCGGCTTTCTTTGTTGGGAAGTTATCGCAAAAATATGGTCGCCGAATAGGACTTGCAACAGGGTTTATAGTAGGGGGGCTAGGGGCTATTGGAGTTGTATTGGCTTCTTTAACAAATAGTATTATTTTATTACTAGTCTCTTTACTCATATATGGTGCAGGTACAGCGACGAATCTACAAGCTCGTTATGCTGGTACCGATTTAGCAGATAAGAGACAACGAGCAACTGCTATTAGTATTACGATGGTTATGACGACTTTCGGTGCAGTTGCAGGACCGAACTTAGTAGGCGTAATGGGGGAGTTTGCCCATTCAATCGGAATTCCTAACCTTGCAGGTCCGTTTATATTATCAGCAGCGGCATTTATACTGGCGGGTCTTGTCCTTTTTATTATGCTTCGTCCAGATCCATTAATTATTGCTAACATAATAGAAACATATAAACGAGAACATACATATAAAGGGCAACCAGTAACAGAAGAAGTGAAAGAAAACAAACGAGGTATTACAGTTGGAGCAATCGTTATGATACTTACTCAAATAGTGATGGTTGCGATTATGACGATGACGCCAGTTCATATGGGGCATCATGGTCATGGTTTAAGTGCAGTAGGGCTTGTAATTGGTTTTCATGTAGGTGCAATGTATCTTCCGTCTCTGGTTACAGGAATGTTAATTGATAAAATCGGACGAACTACGATGAGTATAGCTGGGGGAATAATTTTATTAGCGGCGGGTGTCATAGCTGCGATGGCGCCGAGTGATTCTTTACTATTATTAATTGTTGCTCTGTCTTTACTTGGGTTAGGTTGGAACCTCGGTTTAATAAGTGGCACAGCTCAAATTGTTGATGCAACTATACCTTCTACACGTGCAAAAACACAAGGCAAAATAGATGTATTTGTTGCGTTAGCTGGGGCTTCTGGTGGAGCGATGTCAGGTATGATAGTAGCGAATTCCAGTTATGCCGCATTATCATTAGCGGGAGGAGTGCTAGCATTATTGCTTATTCCTATTGTGATATGGTCTCGAAAAGGGGCGAGAAATTAAATGAGAAAGAGGTTCTAGTTACTAATTAGAACCTCTTTTTCAATACTTAACTTAAATCCCACTCCACAATAAGCCCTAAATGCGTAAGTCCACCGCCAAATCCGTATAGCAAAAGTGTATCTCCGTTATTTAATCTTCCTTTTTTTCTAGCTAAATCTAAAGCGAGTGGAATAGAGACGGAAGATGTATTCCCCATATCTTCCACACTCGTTAATGTTTTTTGAATAGATATTTTTGATTTTTCGCAAATAGATTCAATCATTCTTAAGTTAGCACTATGTGGTATGAACCAGTCTATATCATTTATTTGCAAATTTGCAGTATGTAATAGTTCTTTTATGCCGTATGGTACTGTTCGTACAGCCCATTTATATACTTCTCTTCCGTTTTGAACGATTTTTTCATTTGTTTGTAGTGGTGTGCCATTCATAGTAGTAGATAAGTTTGTTCTGTATAGATGAATACCACCGTCACCGTTTGTTCCCATGTGAGCAGCAATAAAGCTTGGTTTGTTTTCATCTCTTTCTAATAAAATAGCTCCAGCGCCATCACCGAACAAAATACAGGTCGTTCTATCGGTGTAATCAGTAACTTTAGATAACGTCTCTGTCGCTATGACGAGTACTTTTTGATGTGATCCAGAAGTGATTAAGCTATTACCGACATGCAGTCCGTATGTGAAACCAGCGCAAGTCGCATTTAAATCAAAAGCTAGTGTATGAGGTATGTTGAAGTATTGTTGTATTTGGCAAGCGACACTAGGAAAAACATAGTCAGCAGTAGTTGTAGCAACGATGATACAGTCAATATCTTCTAAGTTTTTCTTATATGTTGTACACAAATTTTCGACTGCTTTAATGGCTAAGTGTGAGGAGTATTCGTCTTCGTTAGCAATTCTTCTTTCTTTCATGCCTGTTCTTTGCACAATCCATTCATCATTCGTATGGACCATTTTTTCTAAATCGTTATTAGACAATATTTGATTTGGAACATAAGTACCAATTGCGGTAATACGAGATTTAGAATTCATAGGGACATCTCCTAACTTATTTTTATAACCTGATACTAATATCAGGTTATAAAAATGTCAATAAAGACTTTTATTGTATGGAAACGATACTGTTTAATTTACTCTGGAGGAATTTGACGAGTAGCGTAAAAATAATATACGAGAAGCTTTTGAAATTGATAATGAAGGGAGTCGGGCTCCTTGAAAAGAATTTTGCGCATGTTGCCTGTTGTCATTATTTGTGGCTTTATTCTTATTATTTTTCCAGAGAAATCTCATGCTTGTGATTGTATTAATGTAACAGCAGAAGATGCATTTCAAAAAAATGATGTAGTGTTTGAGGGGAAAGTAATTGAGATTGGAAGGAAAGAAGGGATTGGGATTGAAGTATTATTTGAAGTGAAGAAAATATGGAAAGGGACAACTTCTTCGCAAATTATCGTATATACAAATGGTGGTGATTGTGTGTTTCACTTTGTAGAGGGAGGAGAGTACTTAGTATTTTCTTCTCAAAGGGGATCAGAAAAACAATTACACACACATAGTTGTAGTGGAACGAAGAGATTGGATGAGGCAGGGGTGGACAAAGCGGCTTTAAGTCATATTGCAAAAGAGTCTGTTCCGACGAAGAAAGTGAATTTAAAAGGTGGAATGGTGAGTGGTTTCAGTTGGTGGCAAGTTGCTATCATATCCATAGGTCTGCTATTGATCATTGCTGTTGTTAGTTTTTTTGTGAGAAGAACTCGCAAAAAATGACGATTAAAGTAAAAATACAAAGATTTTCTTTCTGTTCATATAGGTGCTTTAACCTTGTGAAAGCGAATTACTTATGCTACACTTTATGTAACTTAAAATGAACGGAGGGGCTTCCTTTGATCTTAATCAGATTACGTCTCAATACTTTGTGCCGATAATTGAATAGCGCTCAAAGGCTCTGTCTGTGTACAGAGTGAACGGGATTGGTCTGCCTATTTTAAAGGAACCCTTTATTAAGCTTATATGTGAAAAAGAGGGAGGGACGAATACGCCCTCTTTTTGTTTTGCCTTTAAAAATAGAATGGGATCGTATAGGTGAACACTTGTTGTGGATTCGTATATGATCTTGAGACTTATTGACTATGAGATAGGATGGAAGTATAATTTTCTTCTATTTCTTTGGTGAACCCTTATCCGTTTACGAAAACACAGGCAGCGACCTGTGTTTTTTATTTTACGTAATCGAAATGGAGGAATAAATATATGGAAGAATTATTACAAAGGGCAGTTTTAGTTGGAGTGAATTTAGGAAATGAAGATGATTTTGTATATTCTATGGAAGAGTTAACGAATCTTGCAGAAGCTTGTGATGTAGAGGTAATCGGGCAAGTGACGCAAAATTTACAACGAGTAAACCCATCACATTATATTGGAAAAGGAAAGATTGAAGAAGTAGCAGCCTATGTAAATGAAGTAGATGCGAATATGGTAATCTTTAATGACGAATTATCTCCTTCACAAATTCGAAATTTAGAGGAAGATTTAGACTGTAAAGTTATTGATCGTACCATTTTAATTTTAGATATTTTTGCGCAACGTGCGAAAACGAAAGAAGCGCAGCTGCAAGTAGAGGTAGCGCATCTTCAGTATATGATGCCTCGTTTAATCGGTCTTCGTGAATCATTAGGAAGACAGAGCGGGGGCGTTGGTACGAAAAATAAAGGTGTCGGTGAGAAAAAATTAGAGTTAGACCGTCGTAAAATTGAAGAGCAAATTTCAGTTTTAAATAAAGATTTAGAAGCGCTTGTTGCTCAGCGTCAAACGCAGCGAAAGCAACGTAAGAAAAATGAAGTACCAGTTGTAGCATTAGTAGGCTATACGAACGCAGGAAAATCAACGACGATGAATGCAATGCTGGAAATTTATAATGGTACGGAAGAAAAACAAGTATTTGAAAAAGATATGTTATTCGCGACATTAGAAACATCTGTACGAAATATTGATTTACCAGATAATAAATCATTTTTATTAACGGATACGGTTGGATTTGTAAGTAAATTACCACATCATCTTGTGAAAGCGTTCCGTTCAACGTTAGAAGAAGTAGCAGAAGCAGACTTACTTATTCACGTTGTAGATTACGCAAATCCAAATTATGAACAATTAATTGATATTACAAATGAAACGTTAAAGAAAATTGGAGTAGAAAATATTCCAACGATATATGCATATAACAAATCAGATATGATAGATGTTGAAATTCCAAAAGTACAAGAAGACCGCGTGTATTTATCTGCGAAGAAGCATGTTGGAATTGAAGAGCTTGTAGAAATGATTCGCTCGTATATTTATAAAGAGTATACGAAGTGTGAAATGTTAATTCCATATGACCAAGGACAGGTAGTTTCGTATTTCAACAATCATGCGCACGTTTTATCTACGAGTTATGAAAACGAAGGTACAAAAATTGAACTAGAATGTAAGACGAGTGATTACGAAAAGTATAAGCGTTTTGCGATTTAATTTGAGAGGCAACCCAGTATGTGATTGGGTTGCCTTTTTCTGTAATGTTTTACCGCTGAAAGTTACAAGGATGCAAGCCAATGACGGAAGTTAAGTTATATTTCTGGAAAAAGAAATGAAACCAGTATAGAATATAAATGTTTCAAAAATCAGAATTTATTACACCTACTGTAATAAATATATATTTTGTACAGAAAGGAGAAATACACATATGCAGGCAGTTTCACAAAAAAATACAGTAGAAACACCGACGATATATCGAATTTTATTTGCGATTAGCTTCGGACATTTTTTAAATGATTCGATGCAAGCAGTTGTGCCGGCGTTGTTTCCTATTTTGGAAAAAACGATGAACTTATCCTATATGCAAGTAGGGTGGATTGCGTTTGCGTTAAATATGACGTCATCGATTATGCAGCCGGTTTTTGGGATGTATTCAGATAAGAAGCCGTCACCATTTTTATTACCGCTCGGTATGTTTTCAAGTATGCTTGGGATGATTGGACTCGCATTTGCGCCGAACTTTATAGTTGTTATTATTTCTGTTTTATTTATTGGCTTAGGTTCTGCAGTTTTTCATCCAGAAGGCGCTCGTGTTGCGTATATGGCGGCAGGTGCAAAACGAGGGTTAGCGCAAGCGATTTATCAAGTTGGGGGAAACACGGGGAATTCCTTAGCTCCCATTTTTACAGCGCTAATTTTCGTTCCGCTTGGTCAAATTGGTTCATTAGGTTTTACAGCATTTTCAGCAGTAGGAATTATATTATTAATTTTCGTATCGAATTGGTACAAAAATGAATTAGCAACCGGCGCTGTAAGAAGGAAGAAGAGAGCTGCGCTTGAGGCGGAAAATGCAATTGTAAGTACACATATTAAATTCGTTATTATACTTCTTGTTTTTCTTACTTTTGTACGCTCTTGGTACGGTGCCGGTATCGGGAATTTCTATCAATTTTACTTAATTGAGCATTACGGTTTATCTATAAAAAATGCCCAGTATTTCGTATTCGCATTTATGATTGCTGGTGTGTTAGGAACTTTCTTCGGAGGACCGTTAGCAGATCGATTTGGTAAGAAAAACATCATCGTATTTTCAATGTTAGGTTCAGCGCCACTTGCACTGTTATTACCACATGTCTCACTTGTGTGGGTCGTACCTTTATTTTTATGTATCGGTTTTATTAGTTCAAGTAGTTTTAGTGTAATTGTTGTATACGCGCAAGAGCTTGTTCCGGGAAAAGTAGGGATGGTATCAGGTCTAATTGTAGGTCTTGCGTTCGGCCTTGGTGCTCTAGGTGCTGTAGTACTAGGAAAGTTAGCTGATATATATAGCCTTCAGTTCATTATGATATTATGTAGTTGTTTACCGTTAATTGGACTTACTTCATGGTTATTACCAAGTGATAAGAAAACGATAGAATAGGGGATGTACTATGAAATTATGTGAAAACGTAACAGAATTAATAGGAGATACACCTGTCGTCCGATTATCTAAATTTATTCCGGAAGACGCAGCGGATGTGTATGTGAAACTAGAAATGTTTAACCCATCACGTAGTGTGAAAGACCGTGCTGCTTATAATTTACTTCATGTTGCAGAAGAAAATGGTCTCATTAAACCAGGGGATACAATTATTGAACCGACAAGTGGGAATACAGGAATTGGTTTAGCGATGAACGCAGCTGCTAAAGGATATAAAGCGATTTTAATTATGCCGGATAACATGTCTAAAGAAAGAATTAATTTGCTAAAGGCATACGGAGCAGATGTAGTTTTAACACCAGCAGAACAAAGAATGCCAGGAGCGATTGCAAAGGCGTTAGAACTGCAAAAACAAATACCGAATAGTTTTATCCCGCAACAATTTGAAAATCCAGCAAATCCGAATATTCACCGTTATACGACTGCGCTCGAAATTTATGAACAAATGGATGGAGAGCTTGATGCATTTGTAGCAACTGCGGGAACTGGTGGAACAATTACAGGGACTGGTGAAACGTTAAAAGAAAAACTACCAAACTTATATATTGCAGTAGTAGAACCGAAAGGATCTCCCGTTTTATCAGGTGGTGTACCAGGTCCTCATAAACTAGTAGGAACAAGCCCAGGATTTATTCCGAAAAACTTAAATACAGAAGTGTATAGCGAAATTATTCAAATTGCAGACGAAGAGGCTTTAACGACAATGAGAAACTTAGCTAGACAAGAAGGCTTATTAGTAGGGCCGTCTTCAGGAGCTTCTGTGTACGCAGCAATTATGATAGCGAAGCGCCTAGGCGCTGGTAAAAAAGTTTTATGTATTGCACCTGATACCGGTGAACGTTATTTGAGTATGGGGTTATTTGAATAAAAATGATAGAAACCCCTTAATGGTGAAATAGAGCTATTAAGGGGTTTGTTTTAGGGGATTAAGAGGGGGAAAGCACGATGAAACTATTAAAACCAACGCATGAATATAGTGAACAAATTATAGAGTATCGGGAGGCTTTTTTACATGCAGGAGAACAACCACACGGTAGTAGCTCTTTACAAAATTTTGATTCCCTAGCTGAATGGTTTGAAAAAGTGAGTATACAAGAAGTAGGAGAAAACTTACAAGCGAATCGAGTGCCATCTAGTCAGTTTTTAAGTTTTGAAAAAGGGGAACTTATAGGTTTTGTGAATATTAGACATAGATTAAATCCAGAATTATTACGGGAAAGCGGTCATATTGGATATAGTGTCCATCCGAATAAACGTCGCCACGGTTACGCTACGAAACAACTAAAGCTTGCATTAGCTGAAGCGCAAAAATTAGGATTGCAGAAAGTATTAATAACTTGCGATAAATCCAATATCGGTTCTGCTAAAACGATTCAAAAGGTTGGCGGTGTGTTAGAAAATGAGGTAGTTTCTTCTCATACTGGTGAAATTGTTCAGCGTTATTGGATAGAAATTTGATTAAGTGTGAATTTGAAAAGGTAATATAATATGCAATATCGAAATAGATAAATGAAGAGTAAGGGGAGTACTGCAGTTTTAGGGGGGAATGAAATGGGATTAAGAGAGAAAGCGATAGAAATGTCGGAGATTTATAGAAAAAACCCGAAAATCGAAGCTATTATTTTAGCAGGTTCAGTAGCTAGAAAATTAGAGGATGAACATTCGGATATTGAATTACATATTTTATGGTCGGAACCACCAGAGGATGAGGATCGTAAAGAGCCTATTAATCATATTGGTGGAAAAATTTTATCATATTATCCTTACGAGGAAGAAGAATGGTCGGAGACGTATTTGACGAAAGAAGGAATTAAACTAGAGATTAGTAATTTTTTAACAGTGACCGTAGAAAAAATTATTTCAGAAGTTGTAGAGCAGTATGATATCAATTATGAGAAACAATGTATTGTATCATCCATTCATGATGGTGTGAGTTTGTATGGAGAAGTGAAAGTACATACTCTAAAAGATAGAGTTGAAGCGTATCCAGAAGAATTGGCGCAAAAAATGATTGCAGAAAACCTTTGGTTAAGCAATCGTTGGCATAATCGAGAGGCTCTTTTAAAACGAAAAGATTGGCTTATGCTATATGATGTTATTTGTGAAGTTCAAAGAAATATATTTGGAGTCTTATTTGGTCTGAACCGCATGTACGTGCATCATCCTGCATTTAAATGGATGCCATATAATGTGGAACGAATGGGGATTAAGCCTGAAAATTTATATGAGCGTATGGCGAATATTTTAATAGGACATCCAGAGAATAGTGTGAAAGAGTTAGAATTGTTAATGGGAGAGGTATTACATTTAGTAAAACAATATACTCCAGAATTAAATATTGTGGAGCAACAAAAACGCATTCAATATGCAAAGTAAAAACAAAAGATGTAACAACGAGTTACATCTTTTGTTTTTTTATTTTACTAATTTTCCTAGTACAGGTAAACGTTGAGTACGATTACCAAGAATATGTGAAGCGAGTCCACTCGTTAATACGAATAAAAGGTAAACAAGCCCTCCTGCCGCACCACATATAAATACAATGAGTAGTGATTCGATATAAGATTGGCCAGGAATAATCCAGCTTATAATTGCTTTTAATGCAATTACAACAGCAGACATTGCTGCGGAGTATATCGTAATAAGAAATACTGTTTTCACCGTTTCACCAATTTTAAATTTCGCAAACTTAATGATGCAATACAACATAATAATATTCGAAACGAGGTATCCGAGAATTGTTCCAAGTACAGCACCGTGTCCACCGAATAAGTGTAAAAGTGGTATGTTTACTACAATCTTCACAAGAATACCGATTGAGAATGCAATCATTGTTTTTCTTTGATAATCAATGCCTTGTAATATAGCTGCAGAAACTGTGAAAATCGCACCTAATATAGCAGAAGGTGCAAATGAAATTAAATATTGTGATCCATCAAGTGCAATTTTAGGATCTACATAAATCATTCGGAATGCATCGTAAGCGATGCTAGCAAGACCAAATGCAGCTGGGATAGTGAAGAATAACAATACTTGGAATATCTTTGAAATTTGTTCTTGTAATTCTTCTAGTTTTCCGCTTGTAAATGATTTCGTTATAGCCGGAATAATTGTTAATGAGAATCCAGTTGCAAGTGAAGCCGGAATCATAATTAACTTTTGTGCATAGTTCGTTATATAAGCGAAAACTGCATTCGCGGTTTCTAAAGGCTCTCCCATCGCTCTAAGGACATCAGCTACGGTATATTGATCTACTAACGTATAGAGTGGAATTGCAATACCCACAAATACAATTGGGATTGCATATCGAAGTAATTCCATATAAATATTTCGTAATGGAATATCGGATGCCCTTGACTTTAATTCACCTTCAGGAGGCTTTAATCCGTTATACTTTTTCCAGTACAGCATTAAAATAGAGACGCTGGCAAGTGCCCCGATAACAGCACCGAATGTAGCAACAGCAACAGAAGAGGCTACGGAACCTCCTAATATTTTGGAAACGATGAAGCTACCAACTAAAATGAAAACAACGCGTGCGATTTGTTCTACGACTTGAGAAACAGCACTTGGTTTCATATGTTGAAAACCTTGGAAATAGCCGCGTGTAACACTCATAGCTGGTACGATAATAAGTGCGAAACTTAATGCCCGCATTGTAAGTGTTACGTCAGCGATAAATTGTGGATTTGGCGTTTTAGAGCGAATAATAAATTGTGATATGTAAGGCGCTCCAATAAATAAAATTAAAAATCCTAAAAAGCCCATAAATAGCATTAATTTTATGCTCGAGCTATACAATTTTTTACTTGTACTATAATCACCGAGTGCATTATGTTTTGCAACAAATTTGGAGACGGCAATAGGAATACCGGCAGTTGAAAAGCTTAATAAAATACCATACCAAGTATATGCATATCCGTATAAAGCGACCCCTTGTGTTCCAACTAATAATTGAAAAGGGAAGAAATATATAAAACCTAAAATACGTGAAATCATTGTTGCACCGCTTAGTAAAGCAGTACCTTTTAAAACTTTTGAAGTAGACAAAATTTGTTCCTCCTACTCATGTTGCCTTGCATGTATCTCGCTATTTGAGGGCAGTAAGACTCCTACCTCAAAATGAGGTTGGAGAAAGAAGTTAAGTGGGAGCCCTGCTACTACGAGTAAACGCAAAATTGGTGAAACTTTAATCAGTGGGGCATCCTCCGCTGATTAAAGTTTCACTTTACCGTATACTACTATAAACCTGTTAGAGAAGTTAATACAGTATAAACCATATAAGTTCAAATACTATTCATACAAAAGTCATATTTCAAATTTTTAAATAGAATATAAGACATAAAAACTTAAAATATAAGTTGACACTATTTTTAATGTGTGATAAAAATGATAGTAATCAATTCGGAAAATAATATTTGGGCAATGAAAGGGTATAGTAGTGAAAATCTCCCTATTTCAGAGAGCTGATGGTTGGTGTGAATCAGTATATAGATTATTCATGAAGTTCGTCCTGGAGCATCTTTCATAAATCTCACATTATGAGGAAATGGAAGACGGTAGTTTATACCGTTATCAAATAAAGTGGTGAAGATTTTTTCACAACTAGGGTGGTACCGCGATATTTATCGTCCCTACGTATTTACGTAGGGACGTTTTTTATTTAGGTCCTAACTTTGCTGTGGCTTCATAACTAGGGTGGTACCGCGATATTTTATCGTCCCTACGTATTTACGTAGGGACGTTTTTATTTAGGTCTTACTTTTGTTGTATCTTCATAACTAGGGTGGTACCGCGATATTTTTGTCGTCCCTACGTATTTACGTAGGGACGTTTTTTTATTAGGGAGGAAGTGAACGTATTAGAAAAAAGTATTGATAGAACAATATAAATACCAAATTATAAAACAGAAAAAGATAAAGAGAGGAGATTAACAGATGAATTCACAGCAATGGACATCGAAATTAGGTTTCGTATTAGCTGCAGCAGGTTCAGCAATTGGTCTTGGGGCGATTTGGAAATTCCCATATATGGCCGGCATCGGAGGAGGCGGCGCATTCTTCCTTATTTTCATCGGTTTCACATTATTAATTGGTTTACCGTTATTATTAGCCGAATTCGTTATTGGGAGAAGTACACAAAAAGAGGCCGTTGATGCGTATAGAGAAATCGCACCGAAAACGTTATGGCCGTGGTTAGGTAAATTAGGAATTGTAACATGTTTCATATTACTTTCTTTCTACAGTGTTGTAGGAGGATGGATTTTATTATATTTATGGAATGCAATTACAGGTAGACTGTGGGAAGGAAATGGGGCGTACGAAGCTACGTTCGGTGAAATCATTTCCAATCCGTATTTAGCAGTCGGGTCACAGCTATTATTCATCCTTATTACTATTTTCATCGTAAGTAAAGGTGTACAAAATGGTGTTGAAAAAGTAAATAAATATTTCATGCCAGCACTATTCGTTTTATTCTTTGTCTTAATTGTTCGTGCACTTACATTAGACGGTGCTGGTGAAGGAGTTCGCTTCTTCTTACAACCTGATTTCTCAAACGTAACGTCAGAAATTATTTTATATGCGATGGGGCAATCGTTCTTCTCATTATCTGTCGGTGTAGCCGTTATGGTAACGTATAGCTCATACTTACCGAAAGAAGAAAGTTTACCGCGTTCAGCATTTTCTATTGTAGCTTTAACGCTCGTTATTACATTACTTGCAGGACTTGCGATATTCCCGGTTGTATTCGCATTTGGAATGGAACCATCTCAAGGACCAGGATTATTGTTTATCGTATTGCCAGCTATTTTCAGTAAAATGGCGTTCGGAAAATTATTCTTCATCGTTTTCTTATTACTATTCTTCTTTGCTACTATTACATCAGCAATTTCGATGTTAGAAATTAGCGTTGCATCTTTAACTGCAAAAGGTAAAGGGAAACGTGAAAAAATGGCTTTAATCGTTGGATTATTAATCTTCGTTGTTGGAGTACCATCAGCATTATCATTTGGTATATTAAGTGATCTGAAGATTTTTGGAAAGACTATTTTTGATTTATCGGACTATGCAGTTAGTAACGTATTAATGCCGCTTGGTGTTCTATTAGTTTCTATCTTTGTTCCTTTAAAAATGAAGAAAGATGTATTAATGAAAGAGCTTGGTGTAAGTAAAAATAAAGGCTATAAACTATTCGTATTATGGTTATTCTTACTTCGCTATATCGCACCAATTGCGATTATTATCGTATTCCTAAATGTACTTGGAATTATTTAATAAGAAAGGTAGCGTATCGTTATATGATACGCTACCTTTTTTATCCTTCTATTTGCCGGGCAGTAAGACCCCCACCTCAAAACTCAGCGAAAGCGAAGAAGTTAAGTGGGGGATGGGTCCCCCCACTGATTAAAGTTTCACCTTATTTTGCTCTTTTTTGCAGTTCATTTACTGTGACGAATTGATATCCCTCTTTAGATAAAGAGTCTAAAATACCTTCAATGGTCTGTAAATTTTCATTAGATTTATCATACATAGGGT
The DNA here is from genome assembly GCF_051780025.1 of Bacillus cereus group sp. BceL062. Classification (NCBI taxonomy): domain Bacteria; kingdom Bacillati; phylum Bacillota; class Bacilli; order Caryophanales; family Bacillaceae; genus Bacillus; species Bacillus cereus group sp. BceL062. Next base: position 362,659 of record NZ_JBPWGY010000004.1, read on the forward strand.
GTAATAAAATGATAGAACCTGGTTTTACATTTTTATTAACGTAGTCAATTTTATCAGCTGTAGATTTATAAAAAGTATCAGGCTCAAGATCCCACGTAATCGTTTCAATATTATTTTTATTTAAATAATAGGGTAGCCCAATTAATTTTTTTCCGTTAGGAGGTCTAAAATCAATTTCGTCTGTAAATCCTGTTTGGCGGATGAACGAATTCGTCTTTTCAATTTCTTCTTTAATAAAAGAAGGTGTTTTAAAAACCATTCTGTTATGAGAATACGTATGGTTTCCAAGTTGATGACCTGATTGAACAATTGCTTTTCCTAATGGTAAATTGTGTTCTAATTCGTTTCCGATAACAAAGAAAGTAGCTTTTGCATTGTATTTATCCAGTAACGGTAATATTTGTTTTACATTGTTAGTAGGGCCATCATCAAAAGTTAAAGCGATCACTTTTTCATTTGTTTCTACGCGTTGTGTTAAATCTCCAAATAATTGAAAGCTTCTTGCGTTCATCAATTTGTATGTTCCGAATAATGCCGTGATAATAAAGAATAGTGTAACGATTGTAATGATAATTTTTTTCTTCATAATGTAACCTCACAATGATTTTTGATTCAATAAAAAGTATTATATCAAAATTAATTATTTATTGCTGAAAAAGCATGAAGATGCAAGGAGAGGAAATTTATCATATAATAAAATGCAAAAGGTATATTAGGAGGTGTTTATATGGCGATTATAATTCAATTGCCAGACACTGCAACGTCTCATGCAAAGCCAAGTATGGAAATGGCGATACTTTGCGTGAGGTAGACAAGTAATATACAATCGCCTAAATGAGCTCGTATCATTTTTTATATTTGGCTTTGCACCTTATTGAAATGAATCATAAAAAAATAAGGGGCGAGCAGAGATGAAATACGTAAAAGCTGCGGCAGTTTTACCAGAAAGTTTAATTGCTGAAATTCAAAAGTATATACAAGGTGAAACAATTTACATTCCAAAACAAGAAACGAAACATTATAAATGGGGTACACGATCTGGAGGAAGAAAACAATTAGATGAAAGAAATAACGCGATTAAAGCAGCATTTAAAAGCGGAATTGCTATTCATCAACTTGCAGAAGAATATTTTCTTTCCGGAGAAACGATTAAAAAGATTGTGTATTCTAAGTGAAAAAAAGGAAAGAGTCTGGTTCAAATATTATTTTGAATCAGACTCTTTTTGTTTTGTATTTATTGGATGTGAATGGACATGATAATAGCGATAATGTGCCGTTTTTTACTAAATTGGATACATAGCATTTGAGTGAAAAGCAGAAAGGTGAACATATATGAATCATCTTGGACAAATAACGATAGAACTTTTTGTTGGTTTTTTTGTTTTATTAATTGCTACTAAAATATTAGGTAAAACACAAATATCGCAGCTAACACCTTTTGATTTTATTTCTGCCATTGTTCTCGGAGAATTGGTTGGAAATACTATATATGATCCGGAAATAAAAGTATGGTCTATTTTATATGCTGTACTTGTATGGGTAGTGTTAATTTATACAATAGAAGTAATAACACAAAAATTTAGAGGAACGAGAAGTTTTTTTGAAGGCTCTCCGTCAATCATTATCCGTAATGGATATATTGACCGGGAACAACTAAGTTCAAATCATTTGGATATTAATCAATTACAGCAAATGCTTAGGCAACAAAAAGATATATTTTCAATCCGAGAAGTTGAATATATGATATTGGAACCTAACGGAAACATAAGCGTTCTGAAAAAAAGTAAATACGAATCTCCTACTATAAATGACTTAAGTTTAAAACATAAGCCTGTATACTTACCGATTTCATTAATTAGTGATGGGAAAGTAGTGAAGGATAATTTGAGGGAAGCAGGTTTTGATGAGGGATGGCTTTATAAACAAATAAAGCAAAAAGGAATTACTAAATTTGAAGACGTATTATATGCGGAATGGAAAACAGATGATGGCTTCTTTTGTCAGGAAATGCAGCGGTAGAGAATAAGTGATATATGTAATGTTTGTTTCTAAGTTATCTTTTACATATCAAAAAACGTAATCATTGTATACAATAAAACTAGATCAACAATTTGTATGGAGTGATAAAGATGGAAGCGTTTATTAGAAGTGATCAATATAATTTTATAAAATCACAAGCTTATATTTTAGCAAACGGGCATGCAACGGCAAATGATAGAGGAGTAATTCAAGCGTTAAAATCACTTGCAATTGAAAAGATAATACATGTATTTGAGAATGTAACGGATGAACAGAAAGAGTTAATTGATACGGTAGTAACGGTTAAAAATAGAGAAGATGCAGAATCGTTTTTACTGAAAATAAATCCGTATGTCATTCCGTTTCAGGAAGTTACAGCACAAACGTTAAAAAAATTATTTCCTAAGGCGAAAAAATTAAAACTTCCTGATATGGAAGAACTGGATATGAAAGAAGTATCCTATTTAAGCTGGATTGATAAAGGATCCAGTAGGAAATTTATTATAGCGAAAAATGATAAAAATAAGTTTGTTGGTCTGCAAGGAACTTTTCAAAGTTTAAATAAAAAAAGCATTTGTTCATTATGTCATGGGCATGAAGAAGTAGGAATGTTTTTAGTGGAAATTAAAGGTGATATACCAGGAACTTTCGTTAAAAAGGGAAACTATATTTGCAAAGATGGTGTAGCTTGTAATCAGAATATGAAATCACTTGATAAATTGAACGATTTTATTGAACGATTGAAGAAATAAAGAAGGAACCTCTAGTATTTAAACTGGAGGTTTTTATTTTTTGAAGAAGTAATAATAGGCTTCTTTTGTAGCTGTAAATTTATAAAAAAAGTTGGGTCATTTATAATGAAATTAGATAAAAATATCTATTTGGATACAGTTGCTTATATGCAAGGAGGAAAAACATGAATTACATTTCACCGAAAGAAGAAATGTTAAAAGCGAAACGGTGGCCTAAAGATACGATAGCGGCAGGTCGTGGTCATACCGTTGCTCTTAAATTGGATGGCACGGTAGTAGCAGTGGGGCGAAATAAAGAAGGAGAATGCAATGTAAGCAGCTGGTGTGATATTGAAGCAGTCGCAGCGGGATGGCGTCGTACTATTGGCCTTAAATTGGATGGTACGGTAGTGGCGGTGGGGCGAAATAAAGAAGGAGAATGCAATGTAAGTGGCTGGCGAGATATTGTGGCGGTTGCGGCGGGTGACTGGCATACAGTCGGTCTTAAATTGGACGGTACAGTGACGGCAGTGGGGAATAATCGATATGGCCAATGCAATATAAGCAGCTGGCGAGGTATTGTATCGGTCACAGCGGGTTATCTTCATGCTGTTGGTCTTAAACGAGACGGTACGGTGACGGCAGTGGGGAATGGTAAACATAACCAGTGTGACGTGAGTGGTTGGAGGGGTATTGTAGCAATAGCAGCTGGTACGAATCATACAATCGGACTTAAATCAGACGGAACGGTGGCGGCAGTAGGTTGGAATGAGTATGGCCAATGTAATGTAAGTGATTGGCGAGATATTGTAGCAATAGCGGCTGGTTGTGCACATACGGTCGGACTTAAATCAGATGGAACGGTGGTAGCGGTAGGTAATAATGAATTTGGCCAATGCGATGTAGGTAGCTGGAGCGGTATTCTCCTGCCGGGTGATTAGTTTTTTACGCCTGGATGATTCAACCGTTTTATTCGTCTTAATATTTGTAGGGCAATCAAAATATTAAAATGCTAATAAATATCCAGTAATATTATTCTATTTCGGGAGTAAGTATGGAATAAGATATGTGGAATATAATAAACCTTAATTTTGCTGAATAAGATAAGAATCCTTTTCAAAATGGATTCTTATTTTTTTTCGTTAAATGAGGGTTTATATGACATTTTTGAACAAGTTTTATTTCACAGTTACAGTAGGAGACGTAGTTTAAAAGCATAAGAAGAGGTGAAGAAATGCTTAAAAGATTTTTGCTTTTTTTACCAAATTTTCTACTTGTATGTATCGTACTCTATATAACATATACAACTTCTTTAGTTTTGGACAGATGTTAGTAATTTCAATTGCAATTGGAATCATTGGTACTCTTGTTATAAGAATTTGTACGGATGTATTTATGTTCATCAAGTGGACAATTAAACAAAGGAAATCTTGAATATGTTTAATAACTATTAGGAGGAGATGAAATGACAAATAAAAAGAATAGAGTGAAAAACGAAATAATACTTTGGACATTAACAGTGATTGGTTTTGTAATTGTATGGTACCTGTTTCAAAGATAAAAATGCATCGTACTTGTAAAGAAAGCACGATGCATTTTTATTATTTTTTTTGCCAATTTTCTTTAATAAAATCTTCACGACCAGATTCCTTTTGCTCAGTAGCATATTTCTCTGGGTTCTTTTTATAGAAATGTTGGTGGTATTCCTCTGCTTCGTAAAAAGGTGCAGCAGGACGAATTTCAGTCACGATTGGATCTTTAAACATACCGCTTTCTGCAAGAGCTTGTTTTGATTTTTCAGCAAGCGCTTTTTGTGTTTCGTTATGATAAAAAATAGCGGTACGATAAGATGGACCACGGTCAAAAAATTGTCCGCCATCATCAGTTGGATCGATTTGTGGCCAATATAAGTCTAGTAATTTCTGATAAGGAAAAATAGAAGGATCGAATGTAATTTGAACAACTTCTAAATGTCCAGATGTTCCAGCTTTTACTTGTTCATATGTTGGATTTTCTATATGACCTCCTGCATAGCCAGAAAGCACTTTATGAATACCTGGAAGTTCATCAAATGGTTTTACCATGCACCAAAAGCAACCGCCTGCGAAGGTTGCGAGTTCGTATGTTTTTTCGGACATTACTGTAATCCTCCTAAATGTATATGTTTTATATAGTATTATATAAATTGTTTTATTGCGCAATAAAAAAGATTTGAAAATATATGTTTTTTATAAACAAGATCCTCCGCTCACATCAATTAATTGTCCAGTAACCCAGCGGCTGTCTGGAGAAGCGAGAAATGCAGCAGTATCGGCAATGTCTTCTACTTCACCTAAGCGATTGAAAGCGGAAATAGTAGTAGCGTACTGCTTCATCATCGGGTCGCTCAAGAGTTCTGCATTCATATCTGTTTTAATAAATCCTGGAAGTATTGCATTCACCGTTATTCCTCGTGCTCCAAGCTGTTTTGCTAGCGTAAAAGTCATTGTATTAATAGCGCCTTTCGTCATACTATAGGCAACGAAATCAGGTAAAGAAATGCGGGTCGCAGCGGATGAAATATTAATAATTCGGCTATTGTCACGTAAACGTGGCAGTGCTTGTTGAATGATAAAGAATGGTGCTTTTGTATTTACTGAAACAATTCTATCAAAAAATTGTTCAGTCGTTTCTTCAATAAAAGCACCAGGACCAATGCCGGCATTGTTTATTAAAATATCAAATTGTGTTTCACCAGTGCGCTTTTGTAATTCAGTATCTAAAGCGTTATAAAGATTTTCTACACCGTGTAAGGATTCTAAATTTGCACCGATAGAAAAAGCTTGGCCACCATTTGATCGAATTTCATGAACAGTTTCTTCAGCGTCATCTTTTCGATTACCGTAATGAACAGCAACCAATGCACCGTCATTTGCTAAACGTTTAGCAATAGCACGTCCAATTCCTCGGCTTGCTCCTGTAACTAACGCTACTTTTCCCTTTAACATAGTTTCCTCATCTCCTCATAAATTTTTCTTTATGTAGTAATGCAAACATACTTAAGTAATATATGAGTGTATGTAAGTAATGCATTCCAATTTTGATTTGAGAAAAAATAAATAGAATGAATTTTAATTTTTTTCTAAAAACATGTTGACAATGAAAAGAACCGCGTCCTATAATACGTGTAACAAATAAAAGTTAATTAAGAATTTTCTAACTTTATATGTTGTATATGCAAAGAAGAGGAAAGTAGATGATTATGATCGTTTCAGAGAGCTACTCCTAGGCTGTGAGAGTAGTAGCAATCGAATCATTGAAGATCACCTCGGAGCATCGCTTGCGAAAGGGAAACTGAGTAGAGGGCGGCGGCATCGTCTCCGGTAAAAGGACGGGGGTCTGATTGGACCTACAGAGCTTATATTTCGTGAGAAGTATAAGGAAGCTGAGTGGTAACGCGAAACTCTCGCCTCAGCAATCAAAGCTACTAAGTTGTAGTAGTTGATTGCTGAGGCGAGAGTTTTTATTTTATAAAAATAGAATAAAAGAATGCGTGGAAGAGGAGAGTAAATGATATAGATTGTTTCAGAGAGCTGTCCCAAGGCTGTGAGGGTAGTAACAATCGAATCATTGAAGATCACCTCGGAGCACTACTTTTGAAAACTAGTAAAAAGTAGCGGAATTGTTTCCGATAGAAAAACAAAAGTCTAATTGGACTTGCAAAGCTTATATTTCGTGAGAAGTGTAAGGAAGCTGAGTGGTACCACGATTCCCTCGTCTCAGCAATGGGTTGCTACAAGTATGTACGTAATCGATTGTTGAGATGAGTATATTTTTAAGGTTTATATACTGAATATTCTGTTAAAATACCCATCTCAGCAATCGATGTAGAAATAGATTGCAAAAATAGAGAGAAAAAAAGAGGAGCGATGTGAGATGGGTAACCAGTACATTTATATGAATGGGGAATTTGTAGAAAAAGAAAAGGCAGTTGTTTCAGTATATGATCACGGTTTTTTATATGGAGACGGTGTATTTGAAGGGATTCGTAGTTACGGAGGAAATGTATTTTGTCTAAAAGAACATGTGAAACGATTATATGAATCGGCGAAATCTATTTTACTGACGATTCCAATGCCGGTAGAAGAAATGGAAGAAGCCGTTTTACAGACACTTCAAAAAAATGAATACGCTGATGCCTACATTAGATTAATTGTTTCAAGAGGAAAGGGGGATTTAGGGCTTGACCCGAGGAGTTGCGTGAAACCGAGCGTAATTATTATTGCAGAACAATTAAAGTTATTCCCTCAGGAATTTTATGATAATGGACTAAGCGTTGTATCTGTAGCATCAAGACGTAATACGCCAGATGCATTAGATCCACGTATTAAGTCAATGAACTATTTAAATAATGTACTTGTAAAAATTGAAGCAGCGCAAGCAGGCGTACTCGAGGCGCTTATGCTTAACCAACAAGGATATGTTTGTGAAGGGTCTGGAGATAATGTTTTCATTGTGAAAGATGGAAAAGTGCTAACACCTCCTTCGTATTTAGGGGCGCTAGAAGGTATTACGAGAAATAGTGTTATCGAGTTATGTGAGCGTCTTAATATCTGGTGTGAGGAAAGGCCATTTACTCGCCATGACGTATATGTAGCAGATGAAGTGTTTTTAACAGGAACGGCAGCAGAGTTAATTCCAGTTGTAAAAGTTGATTCTAGAGAAATTGGAGATGGGAAACCAGGAAGTGTTACGAAACGATTAACTGAAGAGTTTAAAAAATTGACGAGAGAAAGAGGAGTACGTGTTCCGGGACTGGCGGAAAGTTTAGCGTAGAAAGGGAGAGGAGTTAATCGAAATGGAGGAACAGTATACAACATGTGAGAAATTACAGTGCGAAGAAGTGACAGGTGCCGGACACGTTATTCAATGCTTGAAAATATTAGGTGTAACGACTGTTTTCGGTTATCCGGGCGGAGCGATTTTGCCAGTATACGATGCGTTATATGGAAGTGGATTGAAGCACGTTTTAACTCGTCATGAGCAAGCTGCCATTCATGCGGCTGAAGGGTATGCGAGAGCTTCTGGAAAGGTTGGGGTAGTCTTTGCTACCTCTGGCCCAGGAGCGACGAATTTAGTTACGGGCTTAGCAGATGCTTATATGGATTCGATTCCTTTAGTTGTTATTACAGGGCAAGTTGCAACGCCTTTAATTGGTAAAGATGGATTTCAAGAAGCTGATGTTGTCGGAATTACTGTATCTGTTACGAAGCATAATTACCAAGTTCGTGATGTGAATCATTTATCACGTACTGTACAAGAAGCTTTTTACATCGCCGAAAGCGGGCGACCAGGACCAGTATTAATTGATATTCCAAAAGATGTTCAAAATGGAAAGGTAACAAGTTTTTATAATGAAGTAATTGAGATTCCAGGATACAAAATAGAGCCTATGCCAGACAGTAGGAAGCTTAGAGAGGTGGCTAAAGAAATTTCAAAAGCTAAACGCCCACTTCTATATATTGGAGGAGGCGTCATTCATTCAGGTGGATCTGAAGAACTCATCAAGTTTGCGAGGGAGAACCGTATTCCTGTCGTTTCCACTTTAATGGGACTTGGTGCATATCCGCCGGGAGATTCATTATTTTTAGGAATGCTCGGCATGCATGGAACGTACGCTGCAAATATGGCAGTAACAGAATGTGACTTACTACTTGCTTTAGGTGTTCGCTTTGATGATCGCGTAACAGGAAAATTAGAACTTTTTTCTCCACATTCGACAAAGGTACACATTGATATTGATCCTTCGGAGTTCCATAAAAATATAGCTGTAGAGCATCCGATTGTAGGGGATGTGAAAAAAGCGTTACACATGCTGTTACATGTGCCTATGTATACACAAGCAGATGAATGGCTTCAAAAAGTGAGGAAATGGAAAGAAGAATATCCTCTTTCCTATAAACAAAAAGAATCCAATTTAAAACCACAGCATGTGATTGATTTAATAAGTGAATTAACGAATGGTGAAGCAATTGTCACGACAGAAGTAGGACAGCATCAAATGTGGGCTGCTCACTTCTATAAAGCGAGAAAACCTCGTACTTTTCTTACCTCAGGTGGATTAGGAACAATGGGATTTGGTTTCCCAGCAGCTATTGGTGCTCAGCTTGCTAAAGAAGAAGAACTTGTCATCTGTATTGCGGGCGATGCTTCTTTTCAAATGAATATTCAAGAACTGCAAACAATTGCAGAAAATAACATACCTGTAAAAGTATTTATAATAAACAACAAATTTTTAGGGATGGTAAGGCAATGGCAAGAAATGTTTTATGAGAATCGTTTATCAGAATCAAAAATTGGATCACCTGATTTTGTAAAAGTAGCAGAAGCATATGGAGTGAGGGGGCTAAGAGCAACAAATGCAACAGAGGCGAAAAAAGTGATGTTAGAAGCTTTTGCGCACGAAGGTCCTGTCGTAGTTGATTTTTGTGTAGAAGAAGGTGAAAACGTATTTCCGATGGTTCCGCCAAACAAAGGGAATAATGAAATGATGATGAAGAGGTGGGAAGAATGAGTCATACTTTTTCACTAGTTATCCATAACGACCCAAACGTCTTATTACGTATAAGTGGAATTTTTGCTCGGCGTGGTTATTATATTTCTTCATTAAATTTAAATGAAAATGAAATGGAGTTAACAACAGTTTGTACAGAACAAGAAGCAACATTACTCATCAGTCAGCTGAAAAAATTAATCAATGTACTACAAGTAAACAAATTATAAGGAGTGTATGGAATATGAAAACGTATTATGAGCAAGATGCAAAAGTAGAGTTATTACAAGGGAAGACAGTTGCGGTAGTCGGATATGGATCTCAAGGTCATGCCCAAGCACAAAATTTACGTGATTCTGGTGTGGAAGTTGTAGTTGGCGTTCGTCCTGGTAAGTCATATGAAGTAGCGAAAGCTGATGGGTTTGAAGTAATGTCCGTTTCAGAAGCGGTTCGAACCGCACAAGTTGTACAAATGTTATTGCCGGATGAACAACAAGCACATGTTTATAGAACAGAAGTAGAAGAGAATCTTCGTGAAGGGCAAATGTTACTTTTCTCACATGGATTTAATATTCACTTCGGACAAATTAATCCGCCAAGTTACGTAGACGTAGCGATGGTCGCACCAAAAAGCCCAGGTCATCTCGTTCGCCGTGTATTCCAAGAAGGAAATGGTGTTCCGGCATTAGTTGCAGTGCATCAAGATGCAACCGGCACGGCATTACATGTCGCTCTTGCATATGCAAAAGGTGTAGGTTGTACACGTGCAGGTGTAATTGAAACGACATTCCAGGAAGAAACAGAGACAGACTTATTCGGTGAGCAAGCTGTGCTTTGCGGCGGAGTAACTGCACTTGTAAAAGCTGGTTTTGAAACGTTAACGGAAGGCGGATATCGTCCTGAAATTGCATACTTTGAATGTTTGCATGAATTAAAGTTAATTGTTGATTTAATGTACGAAGGTGGATTAACGAACATGCGCCATTCTATTTCAGATACGGCAGAGTTTGGAGATTATGTAACAGGATCAAGAATTGTTACAGATGAAACGAAGAAAGAGATGAAACGAGTACTTACAGAAATTCAGCAAGGTGAATTCGCGAAAAAATGGATTTTAGAAAACCAAGCAGGTCGTCCAACATACAACGCGATGAAAAAAGCAGAACAAGATCATCAGTTAGAAAAAGTAGGAACAGAGCTTCGTGAAATGATGAGCTGGATTAAGGAACCAGAAAAGAAAATGTTAGTAAAGAAATAGATTAAGAGAATATAAGTGAAAAATACGTAAGAGGGGATTTGACAAGATGAGAAGTGACATGATTAAAAAAGGTTTTGATAAAGCGCCACATCGTAGTTTATTAAAAGCAACTGGTTTGAAAGATGAGGATTTTGATAAGCCGTTTATTGCGATTTGTAATTCTTTTATTGAAATTATTCCAGGGCATAAGCACTTGAACGAATTTGGGAAACTTGTAAAAGAAGCCGTTCGTGCAGCAGGTATGGTACCATTCGAATTCAATACAATTGGAGTAGACGATGGTATTGCGATGGGACATATCGGTATGCGTTATTCGCTTCCGAGTCGTGAAATTATTGCAGATTCAGTAGAAACGGTTGTAAATGCACATTGGTTTGACGGCATGATTTGTATCCCAAACTGTGACAAAATTACACCAGGTATGATGATGGCAGCTCTTCGTATTAACATTCCGACTGTGTTTGTTTCAGGTGGACCGATGGCAGCTGGGAAAACATCTAAGGGGGAAGTTGTTGACCTTAGTTCTGTTTTTGAAGGGGTAGGGGCTTATCAATCTGGGAAAATTTCAGAAGAAGAATTAAAAGATATTGAAGATCATGGCTGTCCATCTTGTGGCTCTTGTTCCGGCATGTTTACAGCGAACTCTATGAACTGTTTATGTGAAGTATTAGGTTTAGCCCTTCCTGGAAACGGTAGTATTTTAGCAATTGATCCAAGACGTGAAGAGTTAATTAAACAAGCAGCAGAGAAACTGAAAATTTTAATTGAAAGAGATATTAAGCCGCGTGATATTGTAACAGAAGAAGCAATTGACGATGCTTTTGCACTTGATATGGCGATGGGTGGATCAACGAATACAGTATTACACACGCTAGCACTCGCACAAGAGGCAGGGCTAGATTATGATATGAGCCGTATTGATGCTGTTTCAAGACGTGTACCGCATTTATGTAAAGTAAGTCCAGCTTCTAACTGGCATATGGAAGATATTGATCGAGCGGGCGGAATTAGTGCAATCTTGAAAGAGATGAGCAGAAAAGAAGGGGTACTTCATTTAGACCGTATTACGGCTACTGGGCAAACATTAAGAGAAAACATTGCTCATGCAGAGATTAAAGATAAGGAAGTGATTCATTCTCTTGAAAACCCTCATAGTGAAGAGGGGGGCTTACGTATTTTAAAAGGAAATCTAGCGAAAGATGGAGCGGTTATTAAAAGCGGGGCAACCGAAGTAAAACGATTTGAAGGACCTTGCGTTATTTTTAATTCACAAGATGAGGCATTGGCTGGCATTATGCTTGGGAAAGTGAAAAAAGGAGATGTAGTTGTCATTCGTTATGAAGGGCCAAGAGGCGGACCGGGTATGCCTGAAATGTTAGCACCAACATCAGCAATCGCTGGAATGGGATTAGGTGCTGAGGTTGCATTATTAACGGACGGACGTTTCTCTGGAGCTTCACGTGGCATTTCGGTAGGGCATATTTCACCAGAAGCAGCTGCGGGTGGAACAATCGCACTACTTGAACAAGGGGATATCGTATGTATTGATGTTGAGGAGCGCTTGCTAGAAGTAAGAGTGAGTGATGAGGAATTAGAAAAACGTAAAAAAGAATGGAAACGACCAGAACCGAAAGTGAAAACGGGCTGGCTTGGACGATATTCTCAGATGGTAACATCGGCGAATACAGGTGCAGTTTTAAAGGTGCCGAATTTTGATTGAGTCAAAATAAAAGAGATAAGGATGATAGAAAATGGTGCAAAATGTGAAGGAGAGAGTGAAGATTGAAGATATCCTTATGGCTCATAACTGTATGAAGGATATCGTCATGAAAACGCCCTTGCAACGTGATAAGGTTTTATCTGAAAAATACGAATGTGAGGTGTATATTAAACGAGAAGATTTGCAAGTAATTCGGTCTTTCAAAATTCGCGGTGCATACAATTTAATTCAAAGTTTGTCGAAAGAACAATTACAAAATGGTGTTGTTTGTGCAAGTGCTGGCAATCACGCACAAGGAGTTGCGTATACGTGTAATTTATTAAATATTCCATCGAAAATCTTTATGCCAACAACGACACCAAAACAGAAAGTATCACAAGTTCAATTTTTTGGTGGTAGCTTTGCAGAAATCATGTTAGTTGGTGATACATTTGATGGTGCTTTTCAAGAAGCGCAGCGCTATTGTGAGGAAAATAGGATGACATTTGTGCATCCGTTTGATGATCCGTATGTAATTGCAGGGCAAGGAACAGTAGCTGTTGAAATTATGCACGATATGGATAAGGCAGTTGATTATCTCTTTACAGCAATTGGCGGCGGTGGATTAGCATCGGGTGTAGGTACATATGTGAAAGGTGTTAGTCCAGCTACAAAGGTAATTGGTGTAGAACCGATGGGGGCTGCATCTATGAAAGAGGCTTTCCTTCAAAACGAAAATGTAGCATTAGAGAAAATAGATAGTTTTGTTGATGGAGCAGCTGTCAAAAAAGTAGGGAAGTTAACATTTGAAACTTGTAAAGATGTCATTGATGACATTGTTTTAGTACCAGAGGGAAAGGTTTGTACGACGATTTTAGAACTGTATAAGAAAAATGCAATTGTAGCTGAACCGGCTGGTGCACTCTCTATTGCAGCACTTGATTTATACAGGGATGAAATAAAAGGTAAAACAGTTGTATGTACGCTAAGTGGTGGAAATAATGATATTGATAGAATGCAAGAAATGAAAGAACGTTCTCTCATTTACGAAGGGTTAAAGCATTATTTCATCATTGAATTTCCGCAGCGTTCAGGTGCGCTAAGAGAATTTCTTGATAAAGGATTAGGACCAGAAGATGACATTACGCGCTTTGAGTATATTAAGAAACATAATAAAGAAAATGGTCCAGCGCTGGTCGGGGTAGAATTAAAACATAAAGAAGATTATGAGCAATTAATTACTCGTTTTAAAGAAAATAATATTCAATTTGTGGAGCTTAATAAAAACCCTGTTTTGTTTGATCTGCTTATCTAGTAGAAAAAATAAAAAAAGATAGATACAAGCAAGGAGAATGCTGATTGTTCTATCTTTTTTTAGTGAAACGAAATACTCTCCAAATTCAAGAAGGAGAAAGCTAGTTAACCAAAAATATATCGCGATATGAATGATTATGTACAATGAAAATTCAAAGGGAGAAAGTTTTCTTTCTCCCTTTATTTTTTTAGTAGTCTAACAGAAAAAAGGAGCATAAAAGCAGGATTGCTATAGATACTTTATATACGTTTTCTAACAAACTTATATTTTCTAACAAGTCTTTCAGCATGTCTATCACCTATTCTGTAGTATTTGTTACAGAGAAATAGATTTCGTGCTGTTTAGTTACGTGTGTTTATTATTTTTCCAGTACTATCAATTTCTACATCAGTTGAAACCGTTTGTAAATATTGTAGAGCTTTTTTCTTTTCTTCTTCATTTACTGGGGAAACTTGGTTATTACGAATGATGTAAGGGTTAAATGACATTTGGACATCCTTTCCGTTAAAAGTTAAAGTTAAGACGCCAGTTTCTGCACTTTTTCCATTCACATAACTCGGGAACAAAAAGTTACCTAATGAGTAAGCAATAGGAACTTTATTATAATACTCAAACCCTTGTAACCAATGCGGGTGACTTCCGACAATAGCGTCAGCACCTGCTTCAACCATTTTAGGTACATATTGTTTTTGGTATTCTACTGGACGATTTGATTTTTCAACGCCCCAATGCATATAGACGATTAAATAGTCTGCATCTTGTTTTTGCTCTTTAATTGTTTTAGTTACAAGATTTAAATCATATCCGTTCGCAACGCCAGGTTTATTGTCACCAGCTACCCAATTAGAATCAGGCATAAATCGAACGAAGGAAAGAAATTTGAACTTTTTCCCTTTTACGGTCATTTCTCGTGCAGTATATGCATCTTTTGCATTTTTTCCGGCCCCGATGTAAGGGAACTTTAATTTTTCTACGTGAGAGATAGTGTCTAATAATCCATCTTGCCCATAATCAAGTGTATGGTTATTCCCAATATTTACGATGTCATATCCAGTGTTTTTAATGGCTTGTAGTGTAGATGGATCACTTTTAATCCAAAACAGTTGCCCAGGTGCTTTCTTTTCTCTCGTTGTAAAGGCCGATTCTAAATTAACAAAGGAAATATCTGCTTTTGTTATTTCTTCTTTTACATGTTGGAATGGATAATCAGCCCCGTTTTTTTCGATAATAGGACGTAATTGCCAATCGAACATTGTATCACCAGAGAAAGTGAGTGTAATTTCCGGGTCTTCTATTTTCTTTTTGCTTTTTGTAACTGTTTTACTAGATTTGCTTTGCAAATCGGGTTTGTCTTTCGCTTTTGAAATAAAAGAGTAGTTGATTAATACAACAATTGGTGTAATACAAAAGGCTATTAACAGAAATCGTTTTAGTAAAGTTTTCATATATACCTTCCTTTTGAGTTTATCCCGTTATTGAAAACTTCCGCATTTAGATTAAAATGAATCCACTAAAGGTAGTTATCGAAATATGTATAGTTGCAAAAAAACGGGTTATAGTAGTGAAATTCATTTGTTAATATTCTCAATATTAAGTTAACATATAGATAACTTGTAAATCAATGTGTAAACCAAAATATAGAAATAAAGAATTCGAAAGGTGAAGAATGAGAAATGGTTATATTAGGGGCAGTTGTAAATGGCATTTGTATTATATTCGGTACTTTACTTGGTAAATTATTTAGTAAGATTCCAGAAAGTATGAAGGGAACAATTATGCATGCAATCGGTTTAGCGGTTACTGTACTTGGCCTTCAAATGGCATTAAAAAGTGAAAACTTTCTTGTTGTGATTCTAAGTTTAGTTATTGGTACTGTAATTGGGGAATGGTTACAATTAGAAGAAAAGTTAAAACTGTTAGGAGATTGGTTAGAAAATAAAGTTGGATCGAAGGGGAAAGGGAGTATATCAGAAGGGTTTGTAACAGCAACGCTTATTTTTGCAATTGGCGCGATGGGAATACTTGGTGCATTGGACAGTGGAATTCGCGGAAATCATAATATTTTATTCACAAAGGCGATTATCGATGGATTCATTTCGATTATATTAACGACAACTCTAGGAATCGGCGTAGTATTTTCAGCGATTCCAGTTATTTTATATGAAGGTGCTATTGCCATTTTTGCAACACAGATTAATAGTTTTGTCCCGAAAGAATTAATGAATCAATTTATAGTGGAAATGACAGCTACGGGCGGCATTATGATATTCGCCATTGGATTAAACTTACTTGGATTTATTAAAATTAAAGTAGCGAATTTACTTCCAGGTATATTGGTAGTTGGAATAATTGTTTCAATTATTTATGGTTACGGTTTGTTAGTAAAGTAGTTGAGGATGGAGATACATATGGGGGAATTCCAATTTACAAAACGTGTTCATAAAATACTGGAGATTGCGGCAAAAGAGACTAAATATAATATAATTCAACCAGTTCATCTTTTTATCGGCATGTGTAAAGAAGGTACAGGAGTGTGCGCAGAGTTATATATGTATTTGTTTCGTAAAGTTGGCACGGATTTTTTAGAAGAACTTTCTTTACAAAAACAATATGAAATAGAGTACATAAAAATAGAACAATATAAATTAGCTAATAAAACGCTAGAAATTTTGCAAATAGCGAAGAAACGTATGGAACGTTTTCAGCAAGTATTAATAAATGAAGGACATGTAATATATGCATTATTTCGTTTAGGTACAGTGAGTGAAAAAGTTATAAACAAAGAAATAAAAAAAGATGTGTTACGTATTATAGCTGAACCAAGAGATTTAGCGGTTGATTTAAAATACTTTGATCCCATTTATAATAAATTATCTTGTAATGTTAGAAGAGCTAGCTCTGCTGATTTTGAAACATTAGTACGTTTTGTTACGGGGGAATTTGGTGAACGCTGGTTACAGTCGATAGATTATGGATTTCGGACATATAAAGAAAAGGTACCTATTTATATTGCAAAGCAGGGCGAAGCGATAGTAGGTTTCGCTTGTTATGATGTAGTGAGGGGAAAGAAAGGACTATTTGGTCCGATGGGGACAGCGAAACGAAATCGTGTGAAAGGTGTAGGGAAAGAATTGTTGCATCATTGTTTATATAATATGAAGCAAGACGGATATGAATATGCAATTATTGGACAAGCAGGTCCGATTGAATTTTATGAGAGAAGTTGCAATGCTCGTTTAATACCGCTAGAAGATAATTGACCAACTCCATATAGGGGAGTTGGTTTTATTATGAAAAAAATGTGGAATTTACATGGTTTTTGCTAGGAAATAGCGGCTTTTGTAATGAATATTACGTCTAAATCAAATTACTAAACTTTTTACAAGAAAAGGTGTAGAATGGGTATCGAATGAAAGAAGGTGTGAAAATGGCCAGCTGGAAACGAAATTTAATGATTTGTTGGCTAGGTTGTTTTACCACTGCAGCCGGTATGAGTTTAGTAATTCCTTTTTTATCTTTTTATATTGAGGAGTTAGGAGTGACTGGCACTTCGAGTATTGCACAGTGGTCGGGACTTGCATTTGGTGTAACATTTTTAATGGGTGCGATTGTATCACCAATATGGGGAAAGCTTGGTGATATACATGGACGGAAATTGATGCTTATACGTGCTAGCCTTGGTATGGCGGTTATTATGACGCTTATGGGGTTTGTAACGGATGTGTATCAACTAGTCGCACTTAGATTTTTGATGGGAGCAGTATCTGGTTTCCTTTCAACCGCAATGACATTTATTGCAGCAGAAACTCCGAAAGAGCATTCAGGTTGGGCAATTTCCACAATTTCAACCGGGGGCGTGAGCGGCTCATTACTCGGACCATTACTAGGCGGTTATTTGTCTGAGTTAATTGGAATGCGTCATGTCTTTCTTGTTACAGGAGCTTTCTTATTCCTTTCCTTCCTCATCGTCTTTTTCTTCCTACATGAAGAAAATCACTCTGCTCAAGCAAAAAAGGTACAGCAAAAAAAAGTATGGACGATGGTCCCAGCAAAGCATGTAATTATTAGTTTATTTGTAACAACATTTATTATTCAACTTGCCAATATGTCAATTCAACCTATTATTACATTGTACGTAAAGAATTTGGAAGGACCAGGAACAGCTCATATCGAAATGATTGCAGGAGCAGTTATGTCTGCGACAGGATTAGCAGTTATTTTGGCAGCGCCTAAATTAGGAAGATTATCAGATCATATCGGTCCTCAAAAAACATTAGTAGTAGCATTGTTTGCTGCAGGGATTATCTTTATCCCGCAAGCATTTGTAACCTCAGCTTGGCAACTATTAATTCTTCGATTTTTATTAGGTATCGCACAAGCAGGATTATTACCTTCCGTACAAACTCTACTAAAACAACATACGCCAACCCATGTAACGGGACGAATATTTGGATATAATCAGTCGTTTCAGTTTTTAGGAAATATGATTGGTCCAGTGCTTGGGGGGCAAATTGCAGCTCATGCAGGCTTCCAATATGTTTTCTTCTCTACATCATCACTATTATTTATTGCATGCATTTGGGTTTATTTTCATAATAAGAACGAAGAGGTATCAGAGAAACAACATTTGGAAGTTAGTTAACTAAGTGAATGAAATAGAAAAAAGGATGAAGCAATGAATGCTTCATCCTTTTTCTTTAAAATTGAAGGCAAAGATAACTTAATGTACCAAGCTCGTAACTACGGTGAATGACTTTTCCGTCACTTTCACCACTGCCCATAGCGATAAATAAAGGAACAAAATGTTCTGCTCTTGGTACTGCTAATTGTGCATGAGGCGCATTTTTCTCCCAATTAAATAATGCATCTATATCGTTAGTTTGCATATGTTTCATAATCCAGTCATCAAATTCAATTGCCCATTTTTCAGGTGTAGTTTGATTCCATTTCAGTGCTCGTAAATTATGAACGGTAACGCCACTACCGATTACTAAAATATCTTCTTGTCCAAGTCCTTTAAGTGCTTCTCCAATTTCAAATTGTTCTTTTGCAGGAAGGAATGGATTGACTGATATTTGTACGACAGGAATATTTGCTTCTGGATACATGCGATGCAAGAGTGTCCATGAACCATGATCTAAACCTCTCGTCATATTATGATGAACTGGAATGCCTTTGTTTTTAAATTTTGTTTCTAACATAGATGCAATACTAGAAGAGCCTTTTGCCCGATATTTAATTTCGTATAACTCAGGAGGAAAACCTCCAAAATCATAAATTGTTTCATACTCGTCATCTGATGAGGAGATTGTTAATACTTCACTTTCCCAGTGAGCGGTAAAAATAACAATTGCTTTCGGTTTATATGTTTCTCCAAGTGTTTTTAAAAAACGTGTATAATCTGTATCTTGAATAGCAAGCATTGGTGAACCATGTGCTAAAAATAGTGATGGCATCATAATAGAGACCTCCTAAAAATATAATAATTACTTTATGTAAGTAACTATATAATCTTATCTGTTGTACGTCAACAAAATAGTTTGATAGCTAATCGGAAAAGTACAGTATTTGTCATAATGAAAGCAATTGCATATAATACATAATAAGAATAATGAACGGATATTCATTATTTTGAGATACATAATAGAGTTGGGGGCTGACGAAATGAACGTACAGGAAAGTTTCGTTACGGCATTGGATGGATCGGAAATTTATTTGCGTAAGTGGTTACCAGAAGGAGATCCGAGAGGAATTATTCAAATTGCACATGGCATGACAGAGCATGCAGGGGTGTATACAGAATTTGTAGATGCTTTATTGGAAGCAGGGTATGGTGTTTATGCGCATGATCATAAAGGACATGGGAAAACAGTAAAAAAAGAAGAAGATTATGGTCATTTTGAACCAAATATAGGGTGGAATCAAGTTGTATCGGATGTTATCTTTGTTTCAGAAAGGATAAAAGAAGAGCAGTCAAGTCCTTTGTTTTTACTAGGACATAGTATGGGTTCTTTTTTATCAAGACGTGCTGTACAACTTAGGGGTGAACTATATGATGGATTTCTGATTTCAGGAACAGGTGGAAATCCAGGGCTTTTAGGGGCTATTGGTCATAAAGTAGCAACAATCGAAATGAAATTGCGTGGGGCAAAAACGAAAAGTCCAGTGCTAAACTTTTTATCTTTCGGAAACTTCAATTCGAACTTTAAGCCAAATCGTACGAAATTTGATTGGTTATCTTCAGATATAAATCAAGTTGATAAATATATCGCGGATCCGTTATGTGGATTCATTTGTACGACGAGTTTTTATAGAGAACTATTTTCTGGTGTATTAGAAGTAAATAAACTAGAAGAATACAAGAAGACGCCAAAACATCTTCCAATACATATATTCTCTGGTGATCGTGATCCTGTTGGAGATATGGGAAAAGGTGTAAAAGAAGTTTATGAAAACTATAAAAAATGTGGTGTGAAAGATGTTACACTACGTTTATATGAAAATGGAAGACATGAAATGTTCCATGAAGTGAATAGAGATGAAGTGTTTAAAGATTTAATTTCTTGGTTAGATGCGCATAATAAATGAGAATGAAAGCTAAGCCCATACTGTTTGTAGTTCGGGCTTATATTTATAGATAGTACGGATAGTCGCTAATGGAGTTTGCGTAGCGGCTTTATATATTTGAAGATCGATTGAATGCCTATATAAGTTTTATATATAAATTTAGTGAGGAGATGAGTGTATGAAATTTGGAATTATTGGGCCATCAGAAGATGAAATTATGCCTTTTATTGAAGATATGTCTAATAAAAAAATAACGAATCTTGCGATGTTAACGTTTCATAGTGGGACATATGAAAATGTAGAAGTTGTTGCATTATATTGTGGTGTATGTAAAGTTAATGCAGCTATTGCAGCTCAAATATTAATAGATAAGTTTAATGTGACGCATATTATTGTAACAGGTGTTGCAGGAGCAATCGATAAAGTATTAAAAATTGGAGATACAGTCATTTCAACAGAAATAGCGTATCACGACGTGGATGAAGGAATATTAACTGAATATCATCCATGGATGGAAAGTGTATATTTTAAAACGGATAGTAAACTTCTTGAATTAAGCCGAGCAGTAATCGAGAACAATCAATTTACCCAAAATGTTTATTTCGGAAAGATAGTTACTGGAGAGGCTTTTATAAGTGAGAGTGGCCGTACAGAAATAATTTCTACATACAACCCACTTTGTGTAGATATGGAAACAGCAAGTATAGCTCACGTTTGTTATGCCAATACGATTCCATTTATAGCAGTTAGATCTATAACAGATACAGAAGAAGCGTCTGGTATTGAAGTATTTGAAGATAATTGTGTTTCAGCTTCACATCATTCCATTCATTTTGTTAAAAAGTTACTAGAATCGTTGTAAAAGACATAGCTTTACTTTGAGAAAAAGCGAGTACTGAACTATAAGAAGCACGTGTAATACTGCTCTGTAGTTGAGTGTTCGCTTTTATTTTATGAACTAAATGCGTGGAGATGTAAGTATTGCAGCGAGGAATAGTAAAGATATTTATAGAATAATTGTAAAGTATCGTATTTTACTATGGAATGTGAAAATAGAACTACAAGTAATAAAAGAGAGGATAAATAAACTATGCAAATACGAGAAGCTGCATTAGCAGAAGCAAATGAATTAAGTGAACTCGCTCTACATTCAAAAGCAACGTGGAATTATAGTGAAGAATTCATACTTTCTTGTAAGGCAGATTTAACAATTACAGAAGAGTACATAAAATATAATTTTGTATATGCTTTAGAAAAAAATAATATGAAGATTGGATTTTTCTCATTTTTACGTAATGAAAATGCTCTCGATTTTTTATACATTCATCCTCGCTACAAAGGAAAAGGTTACGGGAAAATACTTTGGAAGTTTGTAATAGAAAAAGCAAATGAATTAGGAATAAAAAGGTTTACGATTGATAGTGATCCGAATGCAAAAGGCTATTACTTGAAAATGGGAGCAAAGCTAATTGGAGAGACACCATCAACAGTATGTAAGAATCGACTTTTACCTCTTTTGCAATATGATGTGTAAAACTATTCATGTCAGGGGAAAATGAGAGTGGATAATGTGAAGAAAAAACAAATATATGACATGTTAAAAAAATCGTGGTCGATTGAAACAAGTTCAAAGTGGACGAGCGAAAATCCGGCAAAGGGACAATGTGGTGTAACAGCTCTAGTCGTTCAAGAAATATACGGAGGAGAAATTAAAAAGACAAAAGTAGGAGAAGCATGGCATTTTTATAACCGTATAGATGGGAAGGTGTTTGATTTTACAGAGATGCAATTTAATGAAAAATTGAAGTATATGGGCGTGGAATCAAATCGGGAAGAAGCATTTGCAGATACAGATGAAAAGCAATATGGCATTTTGAAGGAAAAGATAACGAAAGAATTAAAATTATCTTTTGACTCTTAATCTTTAATAAGTTACTATAATGGTGGTAACTTATTAAAGGGAACTTCATAGAGTTGAAAGGGGAAATACTTTTGAAAACAACTTATGTAAACGCTACAATTGCAACGATGAATGAAAAAAATGAAGTGATAGAAAATGGGTATATCATTGTAGAAAATGATAAAATTATAGAAGTAAATAGCGGAGAATTCGCTAATGATTTTGAAGTAGATGAAGTAATTGACATGAAAGGAAAGTGGGTTTTACCAGGGCTTGTAAATACACATACACATGTTGTTATGAGTCTTTTGAGAGGTATTGGCGATGATATGTTATTACAGCCATGGCTTGAGACGAGAATTTGGCCACTTGAAAGTCAGTTTACTCCAGAGCTTGCGGTCGCTAGTACGGAATTAGGATTACTTGAAATGGTGAAAAGTGGTACGACATCATTCTCTGATATGTTTAATCCAATTGGAGTAGATCAAGATACAATTATGGAAACGGTATCAAGGAGTGGGATGCGCGCTGCTGTTTCAAGAACTTTATTTAGCTTTGGAACGAAAGAAGATGAAAAGAAAGCAATTGAAGAAGCCGAGAAATATGTGAAGCGTTATTATAACGAAAGTGGAATGTTAACTACGATGGTTGCACCGCATAGTCCATATACATGTAGTACAGAACTGTTAGAAGAGTGCGCACGTATTGCAGTAGAAAATCAAACGATGGTTCATATTCATCTTTCAGAAACAGAGCGTGAAGTACGTGATATTGAAGCACAGTACGGAAAACGTCCGGTAGAATATGCAGCAAGTTGCGGATTGTTTAAACGCCCAACAGTTATTGCGCATGGTGTAGTATTAAATGAAAATGAGCGCGCATTTTTAGCAGAACATGATGTTCGAGTAGCTCATAATCCGAATAGTAATTTAAAACTAGGTTCTGGTATAGCGAATGTGAAAGCGATGCTAGAAGCAGGAATTAAAGTAGGGATTGCAACAGATAGTGTTGCGTCTAATAATAATTTAGATATGTTTGAAGAAATGCGCATTGCAACTTTATTACAAAAAGGTATTCATCAAGACGCAACAGCATTGCCAGTAGAAACTGCTCTTTCTCTAGCGACAAAAGGAGCTGCAGAAGTAATTGGTATGAAACAAACTGGATCACTTGAGGTTGGAAAGTGTGCTGATTTTATTGCGATTGATCCGTCTAATAAACCGCATTTACAACCAGCTGATGAAGTGTTATCACACCTTGTATATGCAGCTAGTGGAAAAGATATAAGTGATGTAATTATTAACGGAAAACGTGTCGTTTGGAATGGTGAATGTAAAACGTTAGATGAAGAGCGTATTATATTTGAAGCAAGTCGTTATAAACGAGGTTTACAAAGATAGGTATGTGCAAGTTGTTTGAAAAAGCTGTCCTTTTTTAAAAAGGACAGCTTTTTTCTTGAGAGAATAAATATTCAATATAATGTCGCATCTTTCTGTTAATATTTCTGTTATAATATATAACGTTTATAATATTTTATTTTTAAGGAGAACAATTCATGAAGCGAAAAAAAAGCCATTTAATGGTAATGGCAATTATTACATCTTTATTTTTAACAGCTTGTAATAATAAAGCGAATAAAAGTGATGCAGAGGCTAAAAAACAAGTGTTAAATGTAACAGTATCAGAAGAAATTCCTTCACTTGATACTGCAAAAACGATGGATGGGACATCATCACACGTTATGCAAAACATATTTGAAGGGTTGTATGTGCTAGATGATCAAGATCATCCTATTCCAGCAGTAGCAAAATCGTTTAAAAGAAGTGAAGATGGTAAAAAATATACATTTGATTTGCGTAAAGATGCAAAATGGTCAAATGGAGACAATGTAACAGCAAATGACTTTATATTTGCATGGAAACGTGCAGTTAACCCGCAAACAGCATCTCAATATGCGGACATGTTCTTTCATGTGAAAAATGCGAAAGAAATAAATAAGGGAACAATGTCACTTGATGAACTTGGGGTTAAAGTTATAAATGATTATAAGTTAGAGGTTGAACTTGAACAGCCAATTCCGTATTTTTTACAGTTGTTAGCACTGCCTATATACTTACCACAGCATGAATCATTTTTGAAAGAACAAGGAAATAAATACGGTTTGGAACCTAGTAATCTCATATATAACGGCCCATTTGTATTAGAAAAATGGAAACATGAACAAGAGTTCCAATTAAAGAAGAATGCTACATATTGGGATCAAAAGAAAGTGAAATTAGACGAAATAAATTTTCATATTGTAAAGGATACAATGACGGCTGTAAATTTATATGAGGCCGGCGATTTGGATCGAGTACCTATTAATTCTCAAGTTGTAGACAAGTATAAAGGGAATAAGGAATTACATATGTCAAGTGATCCGGGAATCGCTATGCTACGTTTTAATGAGAAAAATAATGCGTTAGCCAATAAGAAAGTACGTCAATCTATCTCATTAGCATTAAATAAAGATGATTTTGTTGCTCACTTTATTAATAACGGGGCAAAACCTGCAAATGGACTTGTACCAGTTGGTCATATGAATGAAGAGACTGGCAAAGATTTTAGAAAAGAAAACGGAAATATTTCTTCATATGATTTGCAAAATGCGCAAAAGATTTGGGAAGAAGCGAAAAAAGAGCTTGGAGTAGAGCAAGTAAACCTCGAGTTTTTAACGTTTGAACAAGATAATGCAAAACGTATGGCAGAATATATAAAAGGTGATTTAGAAAAGAATTTGAATGGATTAACGTTACAAATTAAACAGCAGCCATTTAAGCAAAAGTTACAGTTAGAACAAACAGGTGATTACGATATAACGATGGCAAATTGGGGACCTGACTATAAAGACCCAATTAATTATTTAGAGTTATTTACGACGGGGAATCCGAATAATAAAATGAGTTACTCGAATTCTCATTACGATGATTTAATAAAGAAAGCGAAAAATGATTTTGTACTTGATCCGGAGAAACGATGGGAAGCGTTGCGAGAGGCTGAGCAGGTCTTATTAGAAGACGCTGCCGTGGCACCGCTTTATCATCTTGGTTCAGCTTATGTACAAAAGGATTATGTAAAAGGAATTGCAAAACATCAATTTGGTGGCGTTTATACTTATAAGAATGCTTATGTTGATAAGAAGTAAATAAAAAAACCTTACTTTTAAAAGTAAGGTTTTTTTACAGAGTGTTGGGAAACCCTTTAGGGTTGTTGCCAGCACATGAAAAAGATGAATGCGTAATTGTTGTTACGTATTCACAAAAAGTTGCAAAAAAATCAGATTGAGCAGTTTATTTAAGTAAAAAGAAGTTAGTAGTAAACGAAATTAAATAGCTAAGAAAAAAGCTCAATTTCTTACTTTTAATACTGAGAAACTGGTCAGTTATTAAAAAATTAGGGTATATTAACGGGGATTCATATTGGAACTAAGGTAGATCCATTTGGCTGTATTCTTAAGTTGTAGACTTAGAGATTGAAGCTGGAATTAATTATTTAATTCCTATTTCTGTACATAATATCGTGGGGAAGAAGGTAGTACTTTGAGAACAACAGAAAATTTTAACGACAAGGCCGATATATATGCGAAATATCGCCCCGATTACCCTAATGCATATATTGATTATTTGTTTTCGGCTAACCAACTGAAAGAGGACCGAATTGTGGCTGATATTGGTTCAGGTACGGGGATATTTAGCCACCAGTTGCTTGAAAGAGGTTTAAAGGTTATTGGAGTTGAGCCAAATGATGACATGAGAAAGATGGCTGAGCAATCGTTAAAACTATATGCTCGTTTTCAATCAATAAAAGCAACAGCTGAAAATACCACTTTAAAAGAGCATAGTGTGGATTTAGTAACTGTTGCTCAAGCATTTCATTGGTTTGATAAAGCAGCTTTCAAAATGGAATGCCAACGAATCTTGAAACAAAAGGCAAATGTTGCTCTCGTTTGGAATAGTAGAGATTTAACTAGTTCGATTATGAAAGAGAATGCAGAAATTTGCCAGAAAACCTGCCCGACTTTCAAAGGATTTAGCGGTGGAATAGAGGAAACTCCCGAAGTATTTAACACCTTTTTTAAGGATGGAAAGTATGAGTTTAAAGAGTATCAAAATGATTTACTTTTTGATTATGAAGGTTTTTTGGGAAGGAATTTATCAGCGTCCTATGCTCCGAAAAAGGATGAAGAAGAATATAAAAAATTTGTTTTTCTCCTGTCAGAGTTATTCGAAAAACATAGTAAGAATGGAAAAATTGTTCTTCAAAACATGACGCGAAGCTATCTAGGAAATGTCTAAACAACCGGACATAAAGGGACTTTAATCGAAGTGCCTATTTGAATTGTAGATTATCATGTACTAATTAAGATCTTCAACAAACGGGAGCGATTGTTGAACAACAATTAAAAGGGCGATACATATTATTCATGCATAATATGTATCGTCCTTTATTTTTTATGACCTTTTACAATTTAAGTCTTCTAACTAAAAAAAATCTGTTGAAGAAAGCCACGATGTTTATAAAAAGTTGTGAAGCTTTGCCCTTTTAGATCATTTAGTCTAAAGGGGTGTTTATATTTTTAACAAAGAGCTTTTGTAATTGTTGAAGAGGAAGGTAGAAACATTAGATTAATAGCAGTATAGGGGCATTATTATGACTGAAGATTTTTATTTGTGATACATCTCACACCATAAATACATATATAACTTTACAATTAGAATATCAATTGATGGGAGGGTTAATCGTGATTAATCGTGATTTTAATGAAAATCCGTTTATTGTGATATGGGAGTTAACAAGGGCATGTCAATTAAAATGTCTGCATTGTCGTGCAGAAGCACAGTATCATCGTCATCCTCTAGAGCTAACATTCGAAGAAGGAAGAAAACTAATTGATGATATATATGAAATGGAAAATCCAATGCTTGTATTTACTGGTGGAGATCCATTAATGCGTCCAGATGTATATGATATCGCGGAATATGCAGTGAAAAAAGGTGTTCGAGTTTCTATGACGCCAAGTGCCACTCCAAACGTGACGAAAGAAACGATTCAAAAAGCAAAAGAAGCGGGACTTGCTAGATGGGCATTTAGTTTAGATGGACCAACAGCTGAAATACACGATCATTTTAGAGGGACAGAAGGATTATTTCAATTAACAATGAATTCCATTCGTTATTTGCATGAATTAAAAATTCCTATTCAAATTAATACTGTTGTTTCTAAATATAATGTGGATGTACTTAAAGAAATGGCAATGTTAATAGAAGAATTAAAATGTGTACTTTGGAGTATATTTTTCTTAGTTCCAACAGGACGAGGTAAGGAAAAAGATATGATTTCACCAGCCCAACATGAAAGGGTATTCCATTGGCTATATAAGCTTAGTAAAAAGGTTTCTTTTGATATTAAAACAACAGCTGGTCAGCACTATAGACGGGTTGTGCTTCAAGAAAAAATGAAAGAAAATAACAAGACAAATCAGATCATTCAATATCAGGATGTATTGATGAATGGGACGACAGGGCGAATTGATGGGCTTGGTCGTGCTCCAAAAGGGGTGAATGACGGAAACGGTTTTGTATTTATTTCTCATATTGGAGATGTATATCCAAGTGGATTATTGCCTATTAAAACCGGGAATATTAGAACGACAGCACTAGCTGAAATCTATCGAAACTCCCCTGTTTTTCAAAACCTTCGTAATCCGGACAAGTATAAAGGAAAGTGCGGTGTTTGTGAGTTTCGATATGTTTGTGGGGGATCTCGTTCTAGAGCATATGCGATGACGGGGGATTACATGGAAAGCGAACCTTTCTGTGTATACATTCCAAAAGCATTGCGAAAACAGAAAAAGAACGTAAAAACGGGAAATGAGTAAAAGTTTGCTCATTTCCCGTTTTTTTAGATTTTATAATGTATTGTACTTCGCATCAATCGTACGATAATCTAAGAAATGAAAACCGATCGTTTTTTTCCATCCCTCATTAAAAATCTACTATTTGGATCCGTTGTACGGATACGAATTCTTCACACATAAATTCTATTAAACCGATTTTAATAAAGCATAAAAATTCGTATCATATGGAATATCATCTTGATACATATAATTTTTTAGAACGCCTTCTTTTTCAAAACCTAATTTTAATAGCACCTTATTTGAAGCTTCATTTTCAAGAAAGACAATTGCACCAATACGTTTTAAATGAAGCGTGTGGAAACCGTATGATATAACCTCAGAAACTGCTTCCGTAGCATAGCCATTTCCCCAGTGTTCAGGGAGAAAGGCATAACTTATATTTGCTCGTTTATGCTCAGAAGACCAATCGTGAAAACCAATTGTTCCAATGAGTTCTTTTTTATCTTTTAATTCGATGCCCCATTTTATACCGTTTCTTGCATTGTAACTCAACTTGAAATTATTAATAATTTGCTTTACTTGATCTACATTCTGTAATGGTTTTTGACCATAATAGCGCAGTACATCAGTATTAGAAAAGCATTGTAGTATACCCGGTGCATCTTCTTCCGTAAGTTCTCGCAAAATGAGTCGGTCAGTTTTTAATATAGGAAACATATTTTCACTCCATTTCTTATGAAACTAGAATGCATTTGTTATTATATAATTTAAACTGAAAATAAAGATTATTCAAGATGAAAGGGTAGGTTTGATTTATGTTAAAATGGGATGTGGAATATATTTCAAAAAAGAGGTTTAGAAATGGAGAAAAACTCAATATTAATTGTAGATGATGATCTAGATATTGTTCAATTTATTAATGTGAATTTAACGCAAGAAGGTTTTACTGTTTTTAGTGCTCATAACGGAGAAGAGGCATTAGAGATAATAAATAATAACAGTATTCAACTTGCTATTCTTGATATTATGATGCCTCAAATGGATGGTATAGAACTGTGTAGAAGGATTAGAGAGAAATATAGTTTACCAATTATGTTTTTAAGCGCAAAATCATCGGATGTAGATAAAGTAATTGGATTTAGTACTGGGGCAGATGATTATATTGTGAAGCCGTTTAGTACAATTGAATTTATAGCAAGAGTGAAAGCTCAATTAAGAAGGTTTACATATTTTAATCAAATTGCTGTCCAAGTAATGGAAAAGAAAATAAACATTAAAGGTTTAGAAATAGATGAAATTTCTAGAGTAGTAAAGATATATGGACAAACAATTAATGTTACAAAAACTGAATATGATATTTTGCACTTAATGGCAGCTGCAAAGAACCGTGTGTTTACGATTGAAGAAATATATGAAAGTGTTTGGAATGAAAGGGCCTATGAAAGTAATAATACGGTAATGGTTCATATTGCGAGATTAAGAAATAAAATTGAAGAGAATCCAAAAGAACCGAGGTTTATACAAAATGTTTGGGGAGTCGGGTATAAAATTGGAGATTAAATCATTACAAGGAATTAGAGCTAAATTCTTTTTTGCATTTATATGTAGCATTCTGTTAGCTACGGTAAGTATCATATTAGTTCAAATTTTATTTGGAAGTATATATAGTGACGTTGTCGCGCTAGAAGAAAAATATTCGTTTTTTTATTTTATGTTTTTTCTGCTGTTAACCACTATATATTTTGCATTACTGACAGAGACAACTATAAAAAGATTGAATGAGATCAATAAGAACGTGAAGGAAATAAGCAATGGTAATTTGGAAATACATATACCTATTTCGAAAAGCGATGAGATTGGTGAGTTAGCGACGAATGTCAATAGAATGGCCAAAAGTTTAAAAGAGTCTATTGAAAATGAAAAAAAATCACAGGAAATGAAAAATGAAATGATTAGTAATATTTCACATGACTTACGAACGCCTGTAACATCTCTAATTGGTTATGCGGACTTACTAGGAAATAAGCTTCATTCACATGGAGAAGAATGTGGACAATATGTAAGCATATTAAAGCGAAAAAGTTATGAATTAAAAAATCAAGTTGAAGATTTATTAGAATACTGTCAAATAAACTATAGAGAGATTGAATTACATAAAAATGTAGTAGATATGAAAGCATTAATTGAACAGGTCATGATTGATTTTTTACCACAGTTAGATGATGCCAATATGAGTTTTTATATTAAAAGTAATGAAGAGCTATATGTAAAAGTTGATGTAGCGCTTATAGTGAGACTATTTGAAAATATAATTAGTAATAGCATTATGTACGGGAAAGATGGAAAAGAAATTTCAATTCAAATTTCCCAAAGAGAAAGGAATGTTGAAGTAGAAATTAAAAATTTTGGACAATGTATTCCGACAAAGAGTCTTCCTTACGTTTTTGAGAAGTTTTATCGTGGTGAAAAATCACGTAGCTCTCATACGGGTGGGAAAGGAATGGGACTTGCAATTTCGAGAAGTATAGCTCAGCTCCATAAAGGAGATATAACTGTATGTAGTAACGATAAAGAAACAATTTTCACTGTGAAATTACCACAGTATAAAAAAGTAAGAAAGTCGTAAGTATTTCTTTCATATGCCGTAATTTTTACTTCGTATCATTGAGAACAAAGATATGAGAGTAGGGATACAGCATGTGGAAGAAAAGTTTGTTAGCAATTATAGTTTCTTTTTTAATTATAAGTTGGAGTGTAGTTTATTTAGCTCATGGTATTATATCGGTCGTTGTTTGGTGGTGGATACAAGCATTTAGCGTAGTTTCGATTTTTGTTTTGATAGGCTCAGTAGTAATGGTTGCTTGGAAAGGCATCTTTAGAAAGCGAATAGATAGAATGCTACTTTTAATAGTTCTGTTCTCTATCATTGGAGCTTGGCCTGTCGGGTGGTTCGCTAACATTGGGAGAATTGCATACCCAGCAGATGTACAGTCTACGAGTCCTAAAATAGTCGTTCGTTTTCCTTTGAATGAGCGGGCGTTAGTAGGATGGGGTGGTGATCGCCTAGAGAAGAATTATCATGTGATAAAACCAAATGAAAGATGGGCATATGATATTCTCATTCCACCTGCTGAAGTGAAAAGTAGTAAGTTAGAGGATTATGGAATATACGGAGCGACAGTAATGGCGCCAGCTTCTGGAACAGTTGTATCAGTTAATAATGATGAAAAAGATTTAGTTCCGGGATCAGATGATTTTCAGTCAATGGCCGGGAATCATATTTATTTACGGTTAGATGAAACAGGGACATTTTTGATTCTCGCTCACTTAAAGAAAGGGTCAATTAAAGTTAAAGAAGGACAACATGTAAACGAAGGCTTCGTTCTTGCCCAAGTTGGTAACTCTGGAAGTTCAAGTGAGCCGCATTTACACATCCATCATCAAAGAGAGAATCCATCCGAGGTGAGTATGTTTTGTACGGAAGGCTTGCCACTTTATTTTCGAACTAAAAAAGGTGCGCTGATGCCGGAAAGAGGTACATACGTAAAAGGTAATTAGAAGAGAATTATTTTACTAAAAAGGGTATTCCATTTTTGATTGGAATACCCTTTTTCATTACCCTATAAATGTTTGATACAGTAAGAAAATATTTAAAACGATAACGAGTGCAGCAATTATCCAAGCGATGAAAGTTGTTATACGGTGGTTAACGAGTGCCCCCATAATCTTTTTACTACTTGTAAACATAATAAGCGGTACTAATGCAAAGGCAATACCAAACGATAAGACAACTTGGCTCATAACGAGAGCATAAGTTGGGTTTACACCTAAAGCAATTATAACTAGAGGTGGAATCATTGTTATAAACCGGCGTAAATATAACGGAATATGCATGCGAATGTATCCTTGCATAATAATGTCACCAGACATTGTACCGACAGACGAGCTAGATAATCCTGCTGATAAAAGTCCGATTCCAAATAAAGCAGCGGATGCAGGACCGACTAAATTACTGAATTGGTTGAAAGCGACGTCAAGGTCTTCAACGTGCAAGCCGTTTTTAAAGAATAAAGCAGCTGCTACAATTAACATACTCGCATTAATGGCTCCAGCGATAACCATTGCAATAATGATATCAATGAATTCGAAACGGAAAATCTTTTTCTTTTGTTCATCATTTGTTCCGACTACACGGCGCTGTGTTAAGGCGGAATGTAAATATATTGCGTGTGGCATAACTGTCGCACCTAAAATACCAGCTGCTAAAAGAATACTATCCACGCCTTGGAATTTTGGGATAAATAGTCCTGAAAGAAGAGGGCTTAATTCCGGTTTTGCATAAAAGACCTGGACACCAAAAGCGATAACAACGATAAAAATCATCCCTGTTATGATTGCTTCTAATGGACGAAAGCCTCTGCGCTGAAATTCAAGAATAATAAACGATCCAGCTGCTGTAATTAAAGCTGCTGGTAACATTGGAATTCCGAATAACAAGTACAATCCGAGTGCTGCTCCAATAAATTCAGCTAAATCAGTTGCCATAATAACAAGTTCACCTTGAATCCATAAACCGATGGAAACAGGTCTCGGGAAATTTTCACGAGCTATCTCTGGAAGGTTTCTCCCAGTAGCAATTCCTAATTTAGCTGATAAAGTTTGAATTAATACAGCCATTAAATTAGAAGCGAGAATTACCCAAAGTAATAAATAACCATATTGTGAACCAGCAGCAATATTCGTTGCGAAATTTCCAGGATCAATATAAGCGACTGAAGCGATGAAAGCAGGCCCTAAGAATGGTAATAGTCTTTTTAAGCCTTTCGTTTGTCCGCTTAGCGCTAAATGTGCTGATTGAACAGTTTTACTTTGAGAAGGGATTTGTTCGTCTTTTGATATATCTTTATTCATAGTAGTGTTCCCCTTTGAAATCTTAACTTGATGAAATTATTGTATTTATTCTTACTCATTATTTCAATACATTTATATATGTTATGTGTTGATTTCATTTGAACATAAAAGTTTCCTTAATGCAAATTATATGACTTTGTGCAATTAATGGTGTGGAAATACAAAAATATTTTGGAAGTTTATGGGCGCTGAATAAAGGAGAAGATAATAAATTAAAGGACTGTTTTTGAAATTTATGTGAACAAAAAGCCTATTATACAGCATATTAATTGATGGAAATGGATTTGTATGATATATAATATATTGGGATTGCAACATAACCATAGTGTTTTGGTGTGTAATCTTGTTTTTTATTTTTGTTAACTTATAGAAAATAGTATAAAGAGAAGAAAATGGGATGCATAAAACTTTGGATACATTTTCTTATTATATATGTTTTGATATGAACGTTAACTTATACATGATTTTAAAAATTAGATAGGTGGTAGAAATACATTGGCAACTACAAAACCATACAGAGTATTACTTTATTACATGTACACAACAATTGAAAACCCTGAAGAATTCGCTGCAGAGCATTTAGAATTTTGTAATTCACTTGAATTAAAAGGTAGAATCCTTGTAGCAAAAGAAGGTATTAATGGAACTTGTTCTGGAACTGTAGAACAAACAGAGAAATACATGGAAGCAATGAACAATGATCCACGTTTTGATGGTATCGTGTTTAAAATAGATGAAGAAGAAGGCCATGCCTTCAAGAAAATGCACGTGCGTCCGCGTCCAGAGTTAGTTACACTTCGTCTAGAAGACGACATTAATCCAAAAGAAATAACTGGAAAATATTTAGAGCCAAAAGATTTTTATGAGGCGATGAAACAAGAAGATACAGTTATTATTGATGCACGAAATGATTATGAGTTCGATTTAGGGCATTTTAAAGGTGCAATTAAACCAGATATTGAATCATTCCGTGAATTACCAGATTGGATTAGAGAAAACAAAGAAACACTTGAGGGTAAAAAGATTTTAACTTACTGTACAGGCGGAATTCGTTGTGAGAAGTTTTCTGGTTGGTTAGTTCGTGAAGGCTATGAAGATGTAAGTCAGCTTCACGGCGGAATTGTAACGTACGGAAAAGATCCAGAAGTACAAGGCGAGCTATGGGATGGACAATGTTACGTATTTGATGAGCGTATTGCTGTACCAGTAAACCAAAAAGAACATGTTATTGTTGGTAAAGACCACTTTACAGG
This sequence comes from Bacillus cereus group sp. BceL062, assembly GCF_051780025.1. Lineage (NCBI taxonomy): Bacteria > Bacillati > Bacillota > Bacilli > Caryophanales > Bacillaceae > Bacillus > Bacillus cereus group sp. BceL062. The sequence continues at coordinate 396,740 of NZ_JBPWGY010000004.1, forward strand.
TGAACCTTGTGAGCGCTATGTAAACTGTTCAAATCCAGAATGTAACAAGAAAATTTTATGTTCTGAAGAAAACGAAGCAAAACATTTACGTGCATGTTCTCATGAATGTCGTGTAAGCCCACGTAACCGCTACGTAATACAACATGAATTAACGGAAGAACAAGTAGCTGCTGCATTAGAGAAAATCGAAGCAGGTAAGTAAGCTGAATTCGTGTAATAAAAAAGGGTACTCCAAACTTTATTTTGGAGTACCCTTTTTATATTGTCAGGTTCTGTTTTTTGTCGATTTTTGTCGGTAAGTCGATATATTTAAAAAATCGCTGATATATTCCGAGTTGCGCCGATATATTCGAAAAATCGCTGATAAAAATTTCATTTACTGAAGCGCATCATGTATTTGTAATTTAAAAAGAATCGTCTTTAATTTTTATCCTCTTTTTCTTTCACAGCAGAAAGTACAGTTTGTTTTACCCATGCTTGTCTTCTTCGATGCTGTATACCCCATTGGTATAAACTTTGTGCACCTAATATAAAGGAAATGACTATACCGCTAATTGCTATTAACAGTGCAAAAAATTCAAGAGGAGATGATATTTTGTCTGAATCTGTATTTCTTAAAAGGTCAATCATAGTAAAACCTAACATTTGGCCCACTACAGAGTAGAGCGTTAAAATTAATAATAAAAGGCTATCTTTTTTAGCGGCAACATTTTCTTGATATTTAAACAAACTATCAAGATTTTGTTTCGCGTTCGAGTATAAAATTTCAATGTTAAAAAGTTTTCTTAAGCGGAAGAAAATATCTTCACTTTGTGATTGAGATACTAATTCTAAAGAAAAATAATTCGCTGTAAACGAATTGATTGAATAAATTAATTTCTCTATTTCATTTGTATCTTGTTCAATATTTAGCTCAGCATAAGCATTCGCCATCTTTAATAAAACAACTTTATGAAATAGGTTTAATAATAAAGCGTAATAAAATTCTCCGTACATTTGACTAGCAAGTTTAGTGACTTCTCGTTCACTTTCATTTGTTATACATGTGAAAATATGTTCTTCCATAATAAAATAACGGTTAGGAGCCCATCTTTGATAAGAATGCTTTGTTAAATAATCGTGAATATAAGGAACATTATTTGCGCTAATATACGGCTTACCATCGTCTGTTAATCCGGAAAGACTGGAAGCTCGATATACATCAACTACATGAAGGTCTGACTTTTTGTTAATAGATAATAAGGTTTGTACATACATTCGTTGGTCTTCAAAGAAGGGGAATGTTTGAAAGTATGAACTCCGCAACCTCTTATTCTCAAAGAAGTCTGTTAAGCCATGATATAAATCGCCGAATATAAGTTTTTCTACTTGTGAATATTTTTTTCCATCACATTCAATACAAATGGTCTCGGTTGTATCATTTCTAGTTTCAAGCACACGGAAGCGAGAAGCAAATTCGATGGCTTCTGATAATGTCATGTTTGGAGCGGTTTTGACTTCTGTTCGAATTGTTAAGAAGCCAAGCTCATAAGGACAAAGTGTTACATCAATAGAATGTATCTTGAATGGAACGGAAATAAGATTTGTTGTTAAATGTCCATTTAAATTAAGGTCTTTAGAATAGCGCTGTAGTCCCTTTTGATGTTCTGAATGGGGAAAAAGAATTTTATTCGTAAATGAAAGATAGTATGCTTCCATATTTTGATGTGAAACTTGAAACTGTCCGTAATATGTATTTTCATCTTCAAGATGATCAAGTCGAAAAGGACGGAAATTATTTTTTTGTAAGAAAGGGAACATATTTTGTTCATATCCAGTTTTAAACGAAAACGGGAATATAAATTGAAATATAGCTGTTGTTACATCTTTTTCTTCGATTGTTTGTATTGCCTCCATTTACATTGTTTCCTTTCCGTATAAGCTATAGAAACAACATGCCCAATTTTTCTTGAAAATAACCTTGTTTTTTCAATAGATTAAGAATGAAAATTCAGCTAATTTAACAAGGGACATGTATAATGTTATGTATACTAAAACTAGTATAATTGTGTGAGGAAAAGGGGATGTTGTATGCGCATTTTAGTATTAGGAGCTGGTGGCGTCGGTGGATTTTTTGGTGGCCGATTAGTAGAAAAGGGAGAAGATGTTACATTTCTCGTTCGCAGCAAAAGAAAACAACAATTAGAGGAAAAAGGACTTGTTATTCGTAGTGTGAATGGAGATTTTTCCTTTCAACCGAAATTGATAACGAAAGAAGATAGAACTTCTCCATTTGATGTGATTTTATTTTCAACAAAGGCGTATCACTTAAACGAGGCAATTCAAGATTTGAAGCCGTTTGTTGGCGAAAATACTGTAATCATTCCATTGTTAAATGGTATTGCTCATTTATCGCTATTACAAAAAGAATTCGGCGGGGAAAAAGTAATGGGCGGTTTATGCTTTATTGAGACGACGTTAAACGATCAAGGAGAAATTGTACAAACTAGTGCTGCCAACAGACTTGTATTTGGAGAAATTAAGCCTCAAGATTCAGAGAGAATAAAGCGTATTACGAAAGCATTTATAGGTACGAAAGCTAGCTTTGTTTTAAGTGAAAATATTACGCAAGATATGTGGCATAAATATTTATTTATTACTGTCATGTCAGGCGTTACAACATTAATGCGTGCACCGATAGGACCAATTCGTGAAAGTGAAGGTGGACGTGAATTTATCCGAAATTTATTTGAGGAATCTGTACAAATTATGAGGGTATTAGGAGCTCCAGTTAAAGATAATATTGCCCAGGAACATATGAAAACGATTGATAAAATTTCTTATGATATGAAGTCCTCCATGCAGCGTGATATGGAAAAAGGTTCGTTTATTGAAGGGGAGCATTTGCAAGGATACTTACTAGATGTAGCAGAACAATTTTCTTTAGAAGCACCATTACTAGGAGTGGTATATCAAAATTTGAAGGTGTATGAAGAAATGACATTTAACAAACCCGTAATAGAATTAGATGTATGAAATAATAAAAAAGATAGCAATATATAAGTGTATTGCTATCTTTTTTATTTGCGTATGACAAATTATTTGTTTCTTTTAATTCTTTCTGTCAAGTTTATTTCCTGTTCACGTTTACCATATAACTGATTAATTTCATTTGCTACTGCATCTAAATATGAATCGGAAAAAAGCGGTTTCTTCTTTTTAGACATACGGGTCTCCTTTAAGGGTTTTTTAGTATTCATTATGTATATTTATCAGCGGATTATGCGCAATCATTTTAAATTTTTTCTTTTTAAAAATTTTTGTTTACATTTTGAAAATAAAGGAGTATTATAATCCACAGTTTCAATTTTCTAAATCGCTGAAACCGCATGGTACGGGGGACCCGTTCTTACGGATTAGTACATAATCCGATGGGGTGAATCCTTAAAAAAAGGTAGGGCTACTCATAGGCCCGAATCCGACAGCTAACCTCGTAAGCGTTATATTGAGAAGGAAGGTGGAGCTTGTGCGACAAAAAAAATAATGTCTACAAGTCTATTTCGCTATGGCTTGTAGACATTTTTTGTTTTCTGAAGAAATAGTTTGCTGGCTGTAACAAGCAGAATCGTTCGTACAAAATTATTGGAGAGTGGACAGCTGTGGTTTCATCTATTAAAAGATTTTTAATTGGAAGGCCGTTAAAATCAACTGAGTTAGGAGAGCAAAAGCTTAATAAAACGAAGGCGCTAGCCATTCTATCTTCTGACGCATTGTCATCAGTTGCTTACGGACCAGAGCAAATTTTAATTGCACTAGCAGGTCTTGGAGCTATCGCTTATTGGTATTCAATTCCGATAGCTGTTGGGGTATTAGTATTATTGACAGCTCTTATTTTATCTTATCGTCAAATTATTTTTGCTTACCCTCATGGCGGGGGCGCATATGTTGTATCAAAAGAAAACTTAGGGATGAATCCAGGCTTAATAGCTGGAGGGTCTTTATTAGTTGATTATATTTTAACTGTTGCAGTAAGTGTATCAGCAGGTACAGATGCGTTAACATCTGCTTTTCCTAGCTTACATGCACATAATGTAATCATTGCGATTATATTTGTTATATTTATAACGATATTAAATTTAAGAGGCGTAACAGAGTCAGCTTCCGTTTTAGCATATCCTGTTTATTTATTCGTTTTAGCACTATTTATATTAATTGGTGTAGGGATATACAATATTTTAACTGGCCACGTTTCGCAGGCTTTACACACGCCGATTGGAACGCCGGTTGCGGGAATTAGTTTGTTTTTACTGTTAAGAGCATTTGCATCAGGTAGTTCGGCTTTAACAGGTGTTGAAGCGATTTCAAACGCAATTCCAAACTTTAAAGATCCTGCACCAAACAATGCAGCGAAAACTTTGCTTGCGATGGGTGCATTACTTGCTGTGTTATTTTCAGGAATTGTATTTTTAGCTTATTATTACGGAATTACACCGAGTAAAGAAGTAACGGTTGTTTCTCAAATTGCTGAACAAACATTTGGACGTAATTTCATGTACTATTTCATACAAGGCACAACAGCTTTAATATTAATTCTTGCTGCTAACACAGGGTATTCTGCATTTCCATTATTAGCAGTTAACCTTGCAAAAGATAAATTCATACCGAGAATGTTTACGATTAGAGGAGACCGTCTTGGTTACTCAAACGGTATTATTATACTTGGAATTGCTTCGATTATTTTAATTGTAGCTTTCCAAGGTCAAACAGAACATTTAATTCCGCTATATGCAGTAGGTGTGTTTATTCCATTTACACTTTCTCAAACGGGTATGGTATTAAAATGGCTTCGTGAAAAACCTGAAGGATGGGCTTTAAGATTAACGGTTAATTTAATTGGTGCAGTCATTAGTTTTATCGTTATGAGCATGTTCTTTTTAACTAAATTCGCTCAAGTTTGGTCGATCCTTATTTTCTTACCTGCTATTATCTTCTTGTTCCATCGAATTAAGAAGCATTATGATGCAGTCGGTGATCAATTAAGTTTAAAAACTTGTGAGCCTCTTATTCCGATTGAGGGGAATGTAATTCTCGTTCCTGTAGCTGGTATGACTCATGTAGTAGAAAATTCATTGAACTATGCGAAGGCCCTTTCTGCAGATCAAGTTATCGCTGTATATGTTGCTTTTGACAGAGAAGAGGAAAAGAAATTTGAAGAGAAATGGAAGAAGTGGCAACCTGAAGTAAGGCTTGTTACATTGCATTCTCATTATAGAAGTATTATTCAGCCGCTAACTAAGTTCATTGATACAGTGCAATATAAAGCGAGTGAATCAAATTATCGAGTTACGGTCGTTATACCACAGTTTATTCCGAAAAAAGGCTGGCATAACATTCTTCATAATCAATCAAGTTTACTCATACGTGCGTATTTACTCTATAAGAGAAATGTTGTTATTACGACAGTTCCATATCATTTGAAAAAGTAAGAAGATTTTTTAAGGATAGTTTCACGAAAGTGAAGCTATCCTTTTTGTGTATACGCTATGCATTATTGCATATTTAACTAAAAATTATATTAATATAATTTTATCCGTTGTGAGTAAGTAGTGTTTTCTGTTGTGATATATGGATATTTTAATCGGGAAAGTGAAACGAATTTTATTTTGGGATAAGGACATGAGAGCTTGAAAATAAAGGGAATGAAAATACTTCTTTACGTTATATAAATAGCTGTGTTTAAATGACCTTACAGTACAAAACTTACTTGAAAACAAAACGAAATTTCATACTTTTATACGTGAATTAGTTTAAAATGAATAATATTTTTATGTAATATATTCACTGTATGAATGTGGAAATTGCAATAGAATAGAAAAATTATACAACTTTATTCATACTAAGCACATATGAAAAGGTATGAAATGTTTTATAACAATAAGTAAGTACTGTAGAAAAAAGTTAGGAGAGATGGTTCGTACATGAATCACGGTGAGAATGTTCTCTATTTTAACCATCTCAAATTAATTGCAAGAAAATAGAATAATAAAATGCGATAGCAATAGTTGCTAATACATAGGAGGAGTTAAAGTGAAAAAGACTTTAATTACAGGGTTATTGGTTACAGCAGTATCTACGAGTTGCTTCATTCCTGTAAGCGCTTACGCTAAGGAGGGGCAAACAGAAGTGAAAACAGTATATGCGCAAAATGTAATTGCTCCAAATACATTATCTAATTCAATTAGAATGTTAGGGTCACAGTCACCGCTTATACAAGCATACGGATTAGTTATTTTACAACAGCCAGACATTAAGGTAAACGCTATGAGTAGTTTGACGAATCATCAAAAATTTGCAAAAGCGAATGTAAGAGAGTGGATTGATGAATATAATCCGAAGCTAATCGACTTAAATCAAGAGATGATGAGATATAGTACTAGATTTAATAGCTATTATAGTAAGCTCTATGAACTAGCAGGAAAAGTAAATGAAGATGAACAGGCAAAAGCAGATTTTACAAGCGCATACGGGAAATTACAATTGCAAGTACAAAGCATCCAAGAGAGTATGGAGCAAGATTTATTAGAGTTAAATCGATTTAAAACAGTATTAGACAAAGATAGCAATAACTTATCGATTAAAGCTGATGAAGCAATAAAAACACTGCAAGGATCAAGTGGAGATATTGTGAAGCTAAGAGAAGATATTAAAAGAATTCAAGGGGAAATTCAAGCTGAACTAACTACTATTTTGAATAGACCTCAAGAAATTATTAAAGGTTCTATTAATATCGGTAAACAAGTATTTACCATTACAAATCAAACTGCACAAACGAAAACAATTGATTTTGTTTCTATCGGCACTTTAAGTAATGAAATTGTAAATGCTGCAGATAGTCAAACGAGGGAAGCAGCTCTTCGCATTCACCAAAAGCAAAAAGAGCTACTACCACTTATACAAAAGTTATCACAAACTGAAGCAGAGGCGACACAAATTACATTCGTTGAAGATCAAGTAAGTAGCTTTACAGAATTAATCGATCGTCAAATTACAACTTTAGAAACGTTAATAACAGATTGGAAAGTTCTAAACAATAATATGATCCAAATTCAAAAGAATGTTGAAGAAGGCACATATACAGATAGTAGTTTACTTCAAAAACATTTCAATCAAATTAAAAAAGTAAGTGATGAAATGAATAAGCAAACAAATCAATTTGAAGATTACGTTACAAACGTTGAAGTACATTAAAAATAAGTAACGATATAGGGAGAGAAGAAAAATGACAAAAAAACCTTATAAAGTAATGGCTCTATCAGCACTTATGGCAGTATTTGCAGCAGGAAACATCATGCCAGCCCATACGTATGCAGCTGAAAGTACAGTGAAACAAGCTCCAGTTCATGCGGTAGCAAAAGCTTATAATGACTATGAGGAATACTCATTAGGACCAGAAGGCCTAAAAGATGCAATGGAAAGAACAGGTTCAAACGCTTTAGTAATGGATCTGTACGCTTTAACAATTATTAAACAAGGTAATGTTAACTTTGGTAATGTATCGTCTGTTGATGCGGCTTTAAAAGGGAAAGTGATTCAGCACCAAGATACAGCTAGAGGAAATGCGAAGCAATGGTTAGATGTATTAAAGCCACAGCTTATTTCAACGAATCAAAATATCATTAATTACAATACGAAATTCCAAAACTATTATGATACTTTAGTTGCTGCGGTAGATGCAAAAGATAAAGCGACTCTTACGAAAGGCTTAACTAGATTATCAAGTAGTATTAATGAAAATAAAGCACAAGTAGATCAATTAGTAGAAGACTTGAAGAAATTCCGCAATAAAATGACGTCAGATACGCAAAACTTCAAGGGAGATGCAAATCAAATTACATCTATCTTAGCTAGTCAAGACGCTGGAATTCCGCTATTGCAAAATCAAATTACAACGTACAATGAAGCAATTAGTAAATATAATGCAATTATTATCGGTTCATCAGTTGCCACAGCGTTAGGACCAATTGCAATTATCGGTGGTGCAGTAGTTATTGCAACTGGTGCAGGAACGCCGCTAGGAGTCGCGTTAATTGCAGGTGGTGCAGCAGCTGTAGGTGGTGGTACAGCTGGTATTGTTTTAGCGAAGAAAGAGCTTGATAATGCACAAGCTGAAATTCAAAAAATAACAGGACAAGTTACAACTGCTCAATTAGAAGTAGCAGGATTAACAAACATTAAAACACAAACGGAGTATTTAACAAATACAATTGATACTGCAATTACAGCGTTGCAAAACATTTCAAACCAATGGTACACAATGGGATCAAAATACAATTCTTTACTTCAAAATGTAGATTCAATTAGTCCAAACGATCTTGTTTTCATTAAAGAAGATTTAAACATTGCGAAAGATAGCTGGAAGAACATTAAGGACTATGCAGAAAAGATTTATGCTGAGGATATTAAAGTAGTAGATACGAAAAAAGCATAATAGTAATTGAACTGTTACAGCATTACGTACAGATAAATGATTTTTAAATAATAGAGAGCTCCTGTTCAGTAGTGAGCAGGAGCTTTTTTTACCTCTAACGTTTCATATCCTCATAAAAAGAATAGGTGATAATTATGCGTAATAAATTCTATAAAAAATGTCTTTTAACGATAATGATTGCTGGATTCGCAACAAGTAACGCGTTTCCTTTACATCCTTTTGCAGCGGAACAAAACGTAAAAACATTGCAAGAAAATGCGAAAAATTATTCTCTTGGACCAGCAGGTTTCCAAGATGTAATGGCGCAAACGACATCGAGCATATTTGCAATGGATTCATATGCAAAATTAATTCAAAATCAGCAAGAGACTGATTTGAGTAAAATAAGTTCAATTAATAGTGAGTTTAAAGGAAATATGGTTCAGCACCAAAGAGATGCAAAAATTAATGCAGCGTATTGGTTAAATAATATGAAGCCTCAAATTATGAAAACGGATCAAAATATTATTAATTACAATAATACTTTTCAAGCGTACTATAATAGCATGCTAGTAGCGATTGATCAAAAGGATAGCGGTAAATTAAAAGCAGATTTAGAAAAGTTGTATGCGGACATTTTAAAAAATCAAAATGAAGTTGATATTTTATTAGGGAATTTAAAAGCATTTCGCGATAGAATGGCGAAAGATACAAACAGTTTTAAAGAAGATACAAATCAATTAACTTCGATTTTGGCGAGTACGAATGCTGGTATTCCAGCATTAGAGCAACAAATAAATACATATAATGATTCAATTAAAAAAAGTAATGATATGGTTATCGCTGGTGGTGTACTTTGCGTAGCGTTAATAACATGTCTTGCTGGCGGACCGATGATTGCGATTGCGAAAAAAGATATCGCAAATGCAGAAAGAGAAATAGCCAATTTAAAAGATAGAATCTCTGGCGCACAAGCAGAAGTCGCAATTTTGACAGATGTGAAAAATAAAACAACAAATATGACAGAAACAATTGATGCAGCAATTACAGCACTGCAAAATATATCAAATCAATGGTATACAGTAGGTGCGAAATATAATAATTTACTACAAAACGTAAAAGGAATGAGTCCTGAAGAATTTACGTTTATAAAAGAAGATTTAAATACAGCGAAAGATAGCTGGAAAGATGTAAAAGATTATACAGAAAAATTACATGAAGGCGTGACGAAGTAAACAGTGGACTTGTTCCGCTGTTTATTTTTTCATCCTGTTTTTTGTGAGAGTTGAACTTGTCGTTTGATATATAAGTTTGTCATGTGTGTTATGAATGTGGCTTTGGGATAATGTTTAGCCAAATTGATGCTAATAACCTAGATAAACTTTTGATCAAGCCTTTTATATGTAATGTTTTAATGAAAAAAGCTATACTGTAAGCAAAACTAAAAATTGGAAAGGAAATACTAAAACATGGAAAATTATTTATTATTTATCCTTACAGCAATGTTAATTATAATAATGCCTGGTCCTGGTTTTGCACTAGTTACAAAAAATACTATCTCGCATGGTAAAAATGGTGGGATGAAGACCGTTTTAGGAACGGTATCTGGAATGATGATTCATACAATAATGGCTACGCTAGGACTCTCTGCCATTCTAATGAAATTTTCTGTATTATTTACATTAATAAAATATGCTGGGGCTTTTTATTTAATTTACTTAGCTGTAAAGTCAATTAAAAGTGCTTTTTCTAAAAAAGAAGATATGTCAGTTTCAGTGGAAATGAACTCTAAGGATATTGGGACGATTAAAAGTTTTAGACAAGGATTTACAACGGCAATCTTAAATCCAAAAACGGCTGTATTTTTCCTAAGTTTTCTCCCCCAATTTATTGTGAGCAATCAAAGTCATTTCTTCCAATTTCTTTTGTTAGGGCTCACATTTACGACTTTGACAGCAATATGGTATTTGCTTTATATCACGCTAATACGCCAATTAAGAACTTTTTTAAGAAAAGAACGAGTGAACCGTACAATGGAGGGGATTACGGGCACAGTGTTATTAGTATTTGGAGTTAGGTTATTTTTCCAAAAATAAATATGAATCGATGTAACTACTTCAAAATCATCTGTATTGAGTTTATGAAGCTACACAATAAGGTTTCATTGTATATACTAAGTGAAGTAGAAGTTCAGTTAGTATAAATTCGGTAGTCGAATTTTTTTGCATAAAGCTGTATAATGCTTGTAACGAAAGGGAAATACAGGAAAGGATTTGTAATGAGTTACTATGGAAAAAGATAAACAACAATTAAGCGTAGAAGTTGCGAGATTATATTATCAATCAGATTATAGTCAGCAAGAAATTGCTAACAAATTAAATATTTCAAGACCGACGATTTCTAGATTATTAAAGTACGCGAAAGAAAAAGGATTTGTTCAAATTAGTATAGCCGATCCATTTGCTGATTTAGATAACGTTGGGAATTTATTGAAAGAAAAGTACAACTTGTTAGAGGCGCATGTCGTATTTTCTCCAGTGCCAGAATATGCAACGATTACTGAGTATATTAGTAAATATGCGGCTGAGTACATGGAAAAGACAGTGAAAAACGGTGATATCGTCGGTGTAAGCTGGGGAATGACGATGTATGAAATCGCTAGGAAAATCGTACCACAACATGTGAAAGGTGTAGAAGTTGTCCAGCTAAAAGGTGGTATTAGTCATTCGAGTGTAAATACATATGCGAATGAGACTATTGCTTTATTTGCAGAGGCTTTTCAAACGACACCAAGAAATTTACCGCTCCCGGTTATATTTGATAATGCGGTGACAAAAGAATTAGTAGAGCAGGATCGACATATTCATCACATTATTGAAATGGGGAAACAGGCAAATATTGCAGTTTTCACTGTCGGAACAGTGCGTGATGAAGCTTTATTATTCCGATTAGGATATTTAGATAAGGATGAAACGAACATTCTGAAAAAACAAGCTGTCGGTGACATTTGTTCACGTTTCTTTGACGGAGACGGAAATATTAGTAGCGAAGAAATTAATAAGCGTACCATTGGAATTGAGTTAGAGGAACTTAAATTAAAGAAAGGTTCTATTTTAGTTGCAGGTGGTAATAGAAAAATACAAGCAATTGATGGTGCGTTACGTGGCGGGTATGCAAATGTATTAATTATTGATCAGCATACAGCAAAAGAACTGTTACATTATCAAAAAGGTTAGAAATAAAAGGCTTTCTCAAGATGTTAATTTTGAGAAAGCCTTTTATTTTAGTTATGTATGAATGAAAAAGATTTCTTTTAAAAAAATAATTATGGATATTGAGATACATACTACCAGTGTTAACATAAAAGTTTTGATTTCAACCTGTGATCTATATTAGTTGTTTTTCAGCTAGACTACGTATAATTTAATGCAAGAAATTCCCTTTCGAAAAAGAATGAACAAAATTTCAAAAGTATATTTACATTTGTTCAACTAAGAGTTAGAATGAAGTTGTTAAAAGATATGAGGAGTGATAATAATGAATATTGCAAAGTTAATTGACCATACAATTTTAAAAGCTAATTCTACAAAAGAAGATGTTATGAAAGTAATCGAGGAAGCAAAGGAATATAAATTCGCTTCTGTTTGTATTAATCCTACATGGGTAAAGCTAGCTGCTGAAGAATTAGCTGGACATGATGTAGACGTTTGTACTGTAATCGGTTTCCCATTAGGTGCAAGCACTACTGAAACAAAAGCATTCGAAACAAAAGATGCTATCGCAAAAGGTGCAACTGAAGTTGATATGGTAATCAACGTAGGTGCTTTAAAAGATGGCGACAATGAGTTCGTTGAAAAAGATATTTATGAAGTAGTACAAGCAGCAAAAGGAAAAGCTCTTGTAAAAGTAATCATTGAAACTTGCCTTCTAACAGACGAAGAAAAAGTTCGTGCTTGTGAATTATCAGTAAAAGCTGGCGCTGATTTCGTAAAAACTTCAACTGGATTCTCAACTGGCGGAGCAACTGCTGAAGATATCGCATTAATGCGTAAAACGGTAGGACCAAACGTTGGTGTAAAAGCATCTGGCGGAGTTCGTACACGTGAAGATGCAGATAAAATGGTAGCTGCTGGAGCTTCTCGTGTTGGAGCAAGCGCTAGTGTTGCAATCGTATTAAACGATGCAAAAGGTGCTACAGATAACTACTAATTAATAAAGTGTGAAAAGCAATAGATACACAAAGTATAGTGTATCTATTGCTTTAACAATTGAAAAGAATGTAAGCGGATACGAATGGGAGGAGACGGCTTATGAAATACTTAATCGGTGTTTTTGGCCTCGTATTGATTTTAGGTATCGCTTGGCTTGCTAGTAATGATAGAAAGAAAGTCAAATATCGTCCAATCATAACGATGGTTATATTACAATTCATTTTGGGTTTTTTACTATTAAATACAAGTGTAGGGAATATATTAATTAGCGGAATAGCAGATGGTTTTGGGGAATTATTAAAATATGCCGCTGATGGTGTGAATTTCGTATTTGGTGGATTAGTAAATCAAAAAGAGTTTTCATTCTTTTTAAGTGTATTAATGCCAATCGTATTTATATCAGCTTTAATAGGTATTTTGCAACATATTAAAGTATTACCTATTATTGTGAAATCTATCGGTCTAGCATTAAGTAAAGTAAATGGAATGGGTAAACTAGAATCATATAACGCGGTAGCTTCTGCGATTTTAGGGCAGTCTGAAGTGTTTATTTCAGTTAAGAAACAACTAGGATTATTGCCAGAGAAAAGAATGTACACATTATGTGCATCTGCAATGTCTACAGTTTCTATGTCTATCGTTGGATCATACATGGTGTTATTAAAACCGCAATATGTTGTAACCGCTTTAGTACTTAACTTATTCGGTGGCTTTATCATTGCTTCTATCATTAACCCGTATGAAGTTACTGAAGAAGAAGATATGTTAGAAGTGCAAGAAGAAGAGAAGAAGACTTTCTTTGAAGTACTAGGGGAATACATTATCGATGGATTTAAAGTTGCGATTACAGTAGCAGCTATGTTAGTTGGTTTCGTTGCTCTTATCGCATTCATTAATGCAGTATTTAAAGGTGTAATCGGTATTTCATTCCAAGAAATTCTTGGTTATGTATTTGCACCATTTGCATTTATTATGGGTGTTCCATGGCATGAAGCAGTTAATGCCGGTAATATTATGGCAACAAAACTTGTATCGAATGAATTTGTCGCTATGACAGATTTAGCGCAAGGGAACTTTAATTTCTCAGACAGAACGACAGCGATTATATCTGTATTCTTAGTTTCATTTGCAAACTTCTCTTCAATTGGAATTATTGCAGGGGCAGTTAAGAGCTTAAATGAAAAGCAGGGGAATGTAGTCGCAAGATTTGGTTTGAAATTACTTTTCGGTGCAACGCTAGTAAGTTTCTTATCAGCAACAATCGTTGGTTTATTATTTTAATAGATTCATATCATATAAAAAGGAATGGTGATTGTAATGAGAATGGTAGATATTATTGCAAAAAAACGTGACGGCAAAGAATTAACGACTGAAGAAATCAAATTCTTTATTAATGGATATACAGACGGAAGTATTCCTGATTATCAAGTGAGTGCACTTGCAATGGCAATCTTCTTTAAAGATATGACAGATCGTGAACGTGCAGATTTAACGATGGCAATGGTGGAGTCTGGAGAAACGATCGACTTATCAGCAATTGAAGGCATTAAAGTAGATAAGCATTCAACTGGCGGTGTTGGTGATACAACTACATTAGTATTAGGACCATTAGTTGCTGCTTTAGATGTACCAGTAGCAAAAATGTCAGGTCGTGGTTTAGGACATACGGGCGGAACAATTGACAAATTAGAAGCAGTGGAAGGATTCCACGTTGAAATTACGAAAGAGCAGTTCATTGATATTGTAAACCGTGACAAAGTAGCTGTTATCGGACAAACAGGAAACTTAACACCTGCTGATAAAAAGATTTATGCATTACGTGATGTAACAGGAACAGTAAATTCAATTCCTCTAATCGCAAGTTCAATTATGAGTAAAAAAATTGCAGCTGGTGCTGACGCAATCGTACTTGATGTAAAAACAGGTGCAGGTGCATTTATGAAAACAGAAGAAGATGCAAAAGAATTAGCACATGCAATGGTACGCATCGGAAATAATGTAGGACGTCAAACGATGGCTGTTATTTCAGATATGTCACAACCTCTTGGCTTTGCGATTGGTAATGCCCTAGAAGTGAAAGAAGCAATTGATACGTTAAAAGGTGAAGGACCAGAAGATTTAACAGAATTAGTACTTGTATTAGGAAGTCAAATGGTCGTACTTGCGAAAAAAGCAAATACGTTAGAAGAAGCTCGTGAAATGTTAATTGAAGTTATGAAAAACGGAAAAGCAACTGAGAAATTTAAAGAGTTCTTAAGCAATCAAGGTGGAGATAGCTCGATTGTAGACAATCCAGAAAAAATGCCACAAGCGAAGTATGTAATTGATGTACCTGCTAAAACTTCAGGCGTGATTTCAAATATTGTTGCAGATGAAATCGGTATCGCTGCAATGTTACTTGGTGCAGGCCGTGCAACGAAAGAAGATGAAATCGATTTAGCTGTAGGTTTAATGTTACGTAAAAAAGTTGGCGATGCAGTAAAAGAAGGCGAGCCATTCGTAACGATCTACGCAAATCGTGAAAATGTAGAAGATGTAAAAGCAAAAATTTATGAAAATATTTCTATCGCTGAAACAGCAGTGGCTCCTAAATTAGTTCATACTGTTATTACTGACTAATTAACATTACATTTACTTTGAGGAGGAAATAATATGGATAAGAAAAAATATATTGAAGAAGCAAATAAGATGTTATCGAAAGCGTATATTCCGTATTCAAAATTTCCGGTTGGTGCAGCATTAGTTACGAAAGAAGGTAAAATCTATACTGGTTGTAATATAGAAAATGCTTCTTACGGTTTATGTAACTGTGCAGAAAGAACAGCAATATTCAAAGCAGTATCAGAAGGGGAGCGCGACTTTAGTTACTTAGTCATTACAGGAGAAACTGACGGACCTATTTCACCATGTGGTGCTTGTAGACAAGTGATTGCTGAATTTTGTGATCCGAAAATGCGAGTTTTACTAACGAATGTAAAAGGTGACGAAAAAGAAGTGACTGTTGAGCAGTTACTTCCTGGTGCTTTCACAATTGATGATTTAAAATAAGTTGAAAAGCCATTCCGCAATTAATAATTGTGGAATGGCTTTTTTGTTCTTTAAAAATAGAATGTAATATTTTGTTCATATTCCGTTCATAAACTTTGCGTAAAATGATTGCAGCGAATATGGAAAGTTTATAGCAGGAGGAATAGAATGAAGAAATTATATAATGCAGCATTCATTTACTTAATTATTGGTTTATTATCAGGAGTATTTGCGCGAGAGTATACGAAAGCACAAGGAATTAAAGGTTCCACTATGTTGCAATTAGTACATACACACGTACTAGTGCTTGGATTCATATTCTTTTTAGTCGCTGTTGCTTTAGTTAAAGTATTTCAAATACAAGAAACAAAAAGTTTTCATGCCTGGTTTGTTGTATATAATACAGGATTAATTATTACTATCGTAACAATGGTATGTAGAGGTCTTCTACAAGTAAATGGAACTGACTTTAACGGTTTAAGCCATATGGCTGGATTAGGTCATGTTATTATAAGTATCGGTTTCGTTTGGTTTATGATTTTACTCAAAAAGTCTATTAAATAGATAGGAGTGGAGAGTATGAGTGTAGCACTTTTATCAAGTATCGTAGCAGTTTGTATGGCCGTTGGTGTTATGTTTCTTCGCTTTAAGTCAGCGAAAAAGCCGGTTACGAAAAAGAAAATTATTTTGCCGCCAATTTTTATGAGTACTGGCGCCATGATGTTCTTCTTACCGGAATTCCGATTAACATCGTTAGAAATAGTAGAGGCAATTATCGCAGGACTTATTTTCTCTATATTTCTTATTAAAACAACTAAGTTCGAAGTAAAAGGCGAACATATATATATGAAACCGTCAAAAGCATTTATATTTATTTTAATTGGTTTATTAGCTGTACGAGTCGCATTAAAATCATATTTAAGCCAAACACTTGATTTGGCGCAATTAAGCGGGATGTTTTTCTTACTCGCATTTGCGATGATTGTGTCGTGGAGAATTGCGATGTATCGCTCGTATGTTACATTGCAAAAACAACAATATTAAGTAGAAAAAGAGCTGGAATTTCATTATGAAAAGTCCAGCTCTTTTATGTTTTATACAATTGTTTCTTTAGCTTTAATTTCATTTGCTTAATTTCAAACGAATTTGAGCATCTTGTAATGCAACTGGTGTAACATTAAAACCATTTGAATCGACAATTTTTGTGTTTAATAAAATGGAATCTAAACTTCCACGAAATGTTTTTGTATAGTTTTGACGTAACATTTGTTGTTCTTGTTTTTCATCAACTGTTAATCCAGATGTTTTTTCTTTTTTTGATAATTCGTTAATACGGAATAAAATGTTTTTCATTTGTTTTCACCTCAAGTTAGATTTAATTACATTAGTTACTTACTAATGTATAGTTATTGTAACCTATCTTTCAATGAGTGTCAACGCCTATAAAAATCCTTTTTTTGTAAGTGTAATGGGTGATGAAAAATGAAAAAATTACGAATACTTGAAATGGAAAAGATATTAATATACAACACCTTAGTAGGGTATACTAAATTTTTGTTTTACATTGTGAAAGTAGTAAGTAAAGGGAGTATGTAATAATGAATGCAGTAATTTCAAAAAAAGAAACAATCATCTCATATACGATTGCTATTTTCTTTATTTTAGCTATGGTTACAGCGGGTGTGTTATTAAATGATCCGGAAGTCATTTTGCCGGAAATAGCAGCGATGGTAATTGCTTTATGGGCGTATCGTGAGCCAGGTTGGTTAAGGCAGCCAGAAAAAATCTTTATTGCACCGTCAATAACAGCTGGTATTGGTTTTATCGTGAATCAAATGGATTTAGCTTATATAGCAAAAGTAAGCGTAACACTTATATTCATGATGCTGTTTTTACGTATTATACAATCAAATTTAGCACCATCTATTGCGACAGGTTTATTACCTTTAGTGACAAATGCGACTGAATGGTCATTTGTTATCTCAGTCTTCGTTTTAACATTTATTTTAATGCTTGGTGTCCTTGTTTTTAAATTGAATAGCGGTATTGAGAGAAAAGTTAACATCCAATATAAATATATGGCTGTATTTCTAATACTAAATTTCATTTGGATAAGTATATGCTGGATCACTGGTCATGAACAATTAGCGGTTATTCCGCCAATATTAGTTGTTGTGTATGAATCACTTCAAAAACCGATGTACAATGAAAAAATGATATGTAAACAAATAGTAGTATTAACTACATCTGCAACTGTTGGAACTTTATTGTACTTTGCAATCGACTCATGGATTATAGTCACTTTATTAAATATGATTTTAATGCTTATTTTATTAAAAATAGTTGGTGTACGTATTCCAGCAGCATATGCATTTCCATTACTGCCGCTCGTATTTCCAGATGAAATGATAAAGATGTTACCAGTAGGTTCATTTGTTGCGGGGGTATTCTTATTTGGTGCAGTATTACTGTATAAAAAGTGGGAGATGAAGCAAAAGGGAATACAAATGTAGAGAAGAACATACAATCCTTAGTTAGCATAATAAATAGACACCCGCGGGTGTCTATTTTCATTAAATGAAATTTAGCTTAACGCATGTAAACAATTCACAAGTTCTGTTGCTTTTGAAAAGAAGGGAGAATGATCAGCTTCTAAAGTAATAATCTTCGAGCATGGAGTTTCTGTATTCATTCGGCGCTGAAAATCAATTGGAATCGCTCTATCTAGAGTTGTTTCAATATAAATGCGATCTACAGTTCCGAAGTTTTCTTCAGAAATTTTTAGCTGTTGTTGAAATGGTCCTAGTGGCTGAGGACGCATTTTTTTGGAAGATGCTTCTTTAATCTCTTCATTTTCGGTAGCATTTAAAAATGTTTTTTCAATTAGATTAGGTATAAGTTCAGCTGTCATGTCGTTCTCATTTATTGAAAATTGTGGACCAGCTTCACCATCTAATTTACTGCCAAGGCTTTCTCCGTTTTGTGGTAAGAATGCACAAAGATATACTAATTTATCGATTTTATTCGGTATAAGTTCAGCGGTTTGGGTGATCACAATTCCACCCATACTATGTCCAACAACAATAACTTTTTCAGTTTGTTGATTTATAGTAGCTGTTACTGCATCAACATAGGAATCTAACGCTATATTTTGTGAAGGAGTTGTATCTTTCCCGCTTCCAGGTAAGTCTAGTGTAATAACAGTGTGACTTAAAGCCTCTAGTTGAGGTTTTACTAATTCCCATGCCCATTCACCTTGCCATGCTCCATGTACTAAAACGTAAGTACTCATTTAATCAACACTCCTCTAATGTTTATATGCTTTATTTTTTTGTAAAATTGATAGTGTATACTTAGTGTATAGGAAGTAGTTTGATAAATATAATGAAGGTTATTTATAGATGATATAAATATCTTTTATATAAGGAGAACAGAATGAACGTCTTTGATTTTAAAGTTTTTAAATATGTGGCTCGGTTGAACAGCATTAGTTTAGCAGCTAAGGAATTACATATGACACAGCCAGCAATAACGCATATTATAAACAAACTAGAGAAACGATATGCTTTAACTTTATTTGAGCGCTCTAGACAAGGAACGATGTTAACTGAAAATGGAAAAGAATTTTTAGTTTGTGTAGAACGACTTCTAATGGAGTATGAAAATCTTGAAGAAACAGCTTTACACTTGAAGAATAAAAGTTTGTATAAGATTGTATTAGCTACGTATCCTTCCGTTACTGTATATTGTTTGGCAGAGTGTATCCAATTAGGTAATATTAATCAAAGTCAGTACGTGCTTGCAATTAGAGAGGGAAGCTATCAAGAAGTTTTAAATTGGCTGTCTGCTGGAAGTGCTGATTTTTCTATTTCTATAAAAGAAAATCTAATACCAGGATTTCACTATGAAGTTATTGGTGAAGATCCTTATGTTATCGTTTCTTCAAAGAATATTCCACCTAATCTTACTAGTAAAGAGTTGAAAAATTATCCTTTTATTATGCCACTTTCTGGTTGTAAAGAAGTACTTGAACCATACTTAATGAAAAACGAAATAACAGTGAATAAAGTGATGGAGTCAGAGTCAATTAGCTCGGCATTAGCACTTACTTTACAAGTTAACGGTATAACGATCGTTCCGTTATCAGGACTTCATAAACAAATTATTCATGACTTTATCGTGCAATCGATAGACATTGAAATCCCGAGGCAACTCATTATGCAGTGGTCGCCTAAAAAAGAGAAAGATCCATTGTTTCTCGCGTTTGTTACGAATTTGCTAACACAATTACAACAAAAGAAAAATGAATAAAATGATACAAAAGGTAAGCTCATTTCACTGAAGCTTACCTTTTGTATGTATTACCAATATAGGTCGGTATCATAAAGTCCGATTAAAACGAGAAGTACACCAGCTATACGCTGAATATTTTTCCCTATTTTTCGGCTCTTTTTAAGTAGTGTTCCATTTAAGCCTAGGTAGGAGATAATGGACAGTAATACAACGACAGGTAGAACAGTTCCTATAGAGAAAAAGGTAGGAAATAAATACCCGTAATTAGATGTTAAAGAGAGTGGTATTAATGTTCCGAAAAATAGCACAAACATAGTAGGGCAGAAAGCTAACGAAAAGAAGAACCCAAGAAAAAATGAGCTGACTTCATTTTGTTTTCGTATAGATGTGATAGGGAAGATGGTAGAGAAGAAGTTTCTACCTTTTATAATACCTGATAATATTACCCCCATTATTATTAATAAAGGTCCGATCAGTTTACGTAACCATGGGAAATACAAAGTTAATATTTGCTGAATCTCTTTTCCTAAGAACCATACTAATAGTCCAAGTGTCGTAAAAGCTATTATTTTTCCTAAAATGAATAACAATATATGTTTCCAGATATTTCTCTTTTGTAAAGATTGATTGCCATAGATTGTAATGGCGCTAATGTTTCCTGTTAATTGGCATGGAGCAAGGGTACCCACTATGCCTAATAAAAACGCAAATAAAAGAGGGATTGATTTCGTAGCATTTGCGACATCCATTAAAGGAGACATGAGTTGATAACTCCACTCGCTAATTGTTGAAAACACGTTATATTCACCTTTCTAATTAAATTGTAATATGCCATTTTTAGTAATCTGCTTCCACGTTTTACCGTCATCTGTGGAAAGGAATACATTTGCTTGCATTGTAGCAAGAACTATCTCAGATGAATTTTGAGGGTTTTGTGCAATATACATCATGTTATCTTTAGCATCTAATGATGGAACTTGTATGTTTACCTCTTCATTTGTAGCAATTGATTTTTTCGTAATCATTTGTTCACCTTTCTTATTGATAGAGGCATAAATAGCATCTTCATTATTTAATGTAACTGCGGTTGATTCAAGTGATTTAGAGAATAGTTCAAATGTATTCCCGTAATCTGTAGATAAATAAACACCATCTTTAGCACTTACTGCGACTACACTCGCTTGATCCGGATGTACTGAAAATGCATGGATTGTACTTGAAAGCCCCTTTAACTTACTATTTTTCCATTCTTGTCCGTTGTCCGTACTGACATAAAAACCTTGTTGTAATTTAGAATTAGGACGTTCATTGTATAAATAAATTGCTTCCGAATTATATCCGACAGCAAGGTTATGAAAATCAGATTCTCCATAGAATGCTAGCTTTTCCAGGTTATTGCCGCCATCAGAACTTTTCATTAATCCTAAAGGATTTTTTAAATTTGTACCTGGTTCCGGATGCCCACTAACAAAAAATCCATTTTTAGTTGCCTGAAAGCCCATATAATCGTGTAACTGTGTAGCAGTTTCAAACCATTTTCCATTTTGATAAACTTTTATACCACTATGAGTTGCGATAGAAATACCAGGCATATTTCCTGCATAGCCAATTCCGTGAATGTGCGCTATTTTTCCAGATGTAATTTCTTTATAGAAGTTTTGCGGAATCGTATTTGCGTTATCTTTATTTTGGGGCTGAGATTGAACGGTTTCTTTTTTTACTGGTGGTGTTTCTACGTTATTAGAGCATCCTGTAATGATAAATAATGAAGTAATGGCTAGTCCTACGTAATGTTTCACGTTTGTAGGCTCCTTTCTTATATATATGAGATGTTAAGTATATGGAATAAATGTCAAGAAATTGTGGAGTGATTAGATGCCTAGTAATGAAAGTTTATCTTCTATATAAACATTATTAATTGACGAAAAATTATAACAATAATAGAATGAATTATATTGGATAATCAGTTTCAAAATTATACATAGAACGCTAGGGGGATTATTATGAAATCAACATTTTTTGCTCAAAATAGAGAACGATTAGTAAACACATTACCAGATGAATCTATTACTATTTTATTTGCTGGACAAGCACCTCATATGTCAGCGGATGCACATTATAAATTTGTGCCAAATCGAAATTTTTACTATGTAACAGGAATCGATGAACCGAATGTTATTTTCATGTTGAAGAAGTTTGGAAATAGTGTTGAAGAAACACTTTTCATTGAAAAGTCAGATCCAGTAATGGAAAAGTGGGTCGGTAAAACAGTTTCTAACGAAGAAGCAGAGAAAATTTCAGGTATAAAGAAAGTTGTATATTTAGATAGCTTTGAAAAGACAATGTCAAATATACTTTTTACAGAAAATGTGAAGCATCTATATTTAGATTTAGAGCGTCGTGAGTGGAATGGTACGGAGACAAAAACCCTTGCGTTTGCTAAACATGTAAGAGAACAGTATCCACACGTTTTAGTTGGTAATGTATATCCGAATATTTGTGAATTACGAGTATTTAAAACAGAGGAAGAAATTGAAATCATTAAAGAAGCAATTGCTGTAACGAAAGACGGTATTTACAATGTGTTAAAGCATGCAAAAGCTGACATGATGGAGTATGAATTAGAAGCTCAGTTTGATTTCACACTGAAATCATCTGGCATTAAGCATCATGCGTTCAATACAATTTTGGCAAGTGGAAAAAATGCAACAGTTCTTCATTATGAAGATAATGATGCACAAATTCAAAATGGTGATTTAGTACTGCTAGATTTAGGCGCTCAAAAAGACTATTATAACGCTGATATTAGTTATACTTTCCCGGCAAATGGAACTTTCTCTAGTCGCCAAAAACAAATCTATAATATTGTATTAAAAGCATTGAAAGAAACAACAGAGATTATTAAGCCAGGCTTAAATTTTGCTGCATTAAATGAGCATACAAAAAAAGTATTAGCAGAAGAGTGTAAAGCAATTGGCTTAATTCAAGAAGACGAGGAATTATCTAAATATTATTATCATGGTGTTAGTCATTTCCTTGGTTTAGATACTCATGATGTAGGTACATACAAAGATAGAGTATTAGAAGAAGGTATGGTTATTACGATAGAACCGGGCCTTTACATCGAGGAAGAATCAATTGGTATTCGTATTGAAGATGATATCCTTGTAACGAAAGACGGGTATGAAAACTTGTCAAAAGATATCATTAGAACAGTTGAAGAGATTGAAGGGTTTATGAGTAACAATAATGTAAATGTAAAAGAAGATGAAGTTGTTACGAAATAATAGTTAGAAGAGGCGCTCAATTTTGGGTGCCTTTTTATTTTGCTCATTTTATATCTCCATATTTTCTTGAAAATTATCTTCTATAATAATCTTGAAAAAGAAAAAGGAGGGATTTTCTATGAAGAGATTTGTATTAACAGCAGTTACAGTCTCCGTAATATCTTTAATTGCTGCATGTTCTGCGACCACAAATACAACAAATGATCATAAAAATATGAATGATAAAAAAACAACACAGACTGAAACGGCTACAAAGCCATTGAAAGTTGTAAAAGGGCCAGAAGTTACTTTAGTAGCGAAAGAAGAAAAACAAAAGCTAAGTAGCGGTGTTATTGTTCCAGTCTGGACATTTAATGGTTCATCCCCGGGTCCGGAAATTAGGGTGAAAAAAGGTGAAAAGGTTAAAGTGACATTAAAAAATGAATTACCTGCACCAGTATCTATTCATTGGCATGGGTATCCTGTCCCAAATAACATGGATGGAATTCCAGGCGTGACACAAGATGCGGTTGAATCAGGAAAAAGTTTCACCTATGAATTTGAAGCGAACGTACCAGGAACGTATTGGTATCATTCACATCAAGATTCTGTAAATCAACTAGATAGAGGCTTATATGGTGCCCTTATTGTAGAGGATACAAATGAAAAGTATGATAAAGATTACACGTTAATGTTAGATGAATGGATAACAGATAAAGAAGAAATTAATAAGCAGTTAAAAGAAATGACAAAAGCGCAAAAAGGTAATAAATCTAAGGATAATGAAAATACGAAAAAGAATGATGATATGAAAGGCATGGATCATTCAGGTATGAACATGGGTAGTGATAAAAAAG
This sequence comes from Bacillus cereus group sp. BceL062, assembly GCF_051780025.1. NCBI lineage: Bacteria > Bacillati > Bacillota > Bacilli > Caryophanales > Bacillaceae > Bacillus > Bacillus cereus group sp. BceL062. Next base: position 420,840 of record NZ_JBPWGY010000004.1, read on the forward strand.
ACTCTGGTAATATGGCAGGAATGGACCATGGAAATATGAAGATGGAAGGTCATGATATGAGTATGTATAACTTATTCACAATCAATGGTAAAAGCAGTGATTTAGTAGAGCCGTTAAAAGTGAAAAAGGGTGATAAAGTTCGTCTTCGACTAGTTAATGCTGGTTATCTATCACATGATATACACGTTCACGGTCATGATATAAAAGTAGTTGCGATAGATGGTCAACCAATAAACGATCCAAAAGCTATAAAGGATAAAGTAATTTCAATCGCACCGGGTGAACGTTATGATGTTGAATTTACTGCTAACAATCCTGGGAAATGGTATGTTGAAGACCATTCAGCAAATAAAGGTGCAAAAGGAATGAAAACCATTATTGAATATGAAGGTAGTAAAGAGATGAAAGACAGAGCAAATGAAAAAGAAAAACTACCGAAATTAGATATGACGAAATATGGTGAGAAAAAATTAGGTAATTTCACACTAGAGCAGCAGTATACTGCCACATATAATATGGACTTGAATACGCAAATGAATGGAAATGAAATGGTTTATACAATTAACGGAAAAGTATTTCCAGATATTGATCCAATTCTAGTGAAAAAGGGTGACTTAGTAAAAGTGAAATTAGTAAATCGCTCTAAAAGAGACGATCACCCGATGCATTTGCACGGTCATTTCTTCCAAGTATTAAGTAAAGATGGAAAGCCGATTGAAGGTTCTCCAATTGTTAAAGACACATTAAATCTGAAACCAGGAGAAGAATATGAAGTAGCCTTTGTAGCAGACAATCCGGGTGAGTGGATGTTCCACTGTCACGATCTACACCATGCTTCAGCAGGGATGGTAACGGAAGTAAAATATACAGATTACACATCTGATTATGTTCCAAACCCTAATATTCCTAATAAGCCGGAATAATGTGAAATTCATGTAGTTTATCATAATGTAAAGCAGTTATCTTAGTAGATAGCTGCTTTTATATGTCATGTTGTGAATTGGGAATATTATTTTTATAAAATTTTAGACAATAAGAGAGAGCTATCCTGTAGGAAGAGTTTACAAGGTAAAAATGTTTTTTTGTTATTTAGAGATTAAAAAACATAATTATTTATGATTAGATTAGAAATGGATAAATGTAATGTATTGTAGTTACAAAAGGCTAAATACTTATATTTGACCTTTCTTTTATTTTATACTACAATTCGTAGTGTGAAAGGAGAGCAGGTATATTTAAGCAAAAGTATAAGTTAAATGAAGAAGGCCTAAATTATGATTTTTTTATTTTTGTAGTATTAATTATAGGTGATCATTTGTAGCTATTTTTTTTGGAAATTAAAACTACATTATGTAGTGTTAGATTGAAGCAATGAGAGAATTTTCAAAGTGTAATGGATTTAAGTTTCATTTATTACTAGGTATAGATGGTGGATAATAAAAGGATACTTTTCCTGAATAGTTAGAATGAAAAGAAATGGAAGTTAACATAAAAACATAATGATACTTGAATATGTTTGTAAGAAGGTGTTTTATACTTATGAAAAAAATTTTAGCTAGTGTAGCAGTAGCTTCTGTTACAGGAAGTGTATTTATTAGTACTGCTCAAGCGAAAAATACTGTTATACAAAAAGACACGAAGCATGAGCAAACTACTGATGTAGTAAAATATGAAAATCAAGTAACAGTAAATACGAATGTTCTACGTGTCCGCACACAGCCAAATACGTCTAGTGCAATAATGGGACGCGTGTATGAAGGGGAAGTTTTACAAGTTATTGAAGAAGATAACGGCTGGTTGAAAATTAACCATAATGGAAAAGTGGGTTATGTAAGCAGTCAATTTGTGAAAGACAGTGGTTCAAATGGAAGCGACAATATTCAAGTAGCGAGTGGGGATTACAAAGTTAACGTATCCTCCCTCCGCGTTCGTACAGGTCCAAGTACTTCCCACACGATTTTAGGCTCTATGTATAAAGGACAAGTAGTTCCAGTGACTGGTGAAGTACAAAATTGGTTCAAAATTAACTATAAAGGACAAGACGCCTATATTAGTAAAGATTACATTTCAAAGAGTGGCTCTAATGCAAATGAACAACAAAATAATGTTACGGTTCAAGCTGACGGTATATACATTGTAGACGCTACATCTTTACGTGTGCGTACAGGTCCTGCTACTTACCATAGTGTAATTGGTGGTGTATTAAACGGACGAACATTGCAAGTGACTGGCGTTGAAAATGGCTGGTTGAAAATTAATCATAATGGAAGAACTGGTTATGTAAGCAGTGAATATGTAAAATTTGTTAAAAGAGGTACACCACCAAAACCTGAAACAAGTAATCCATCTACTGGAGCAACAGTTGATGACTACTATGTTAACGTAAGCGTGTTAAATGTAAGAAGCGGTGCTGGTACAAATCATGGTGTAATCGGTGCTTTATCAAAAGGAATAAAAGTACAAGTTCTATTTGAACAAAATGGATGGAAAAAAATTAATTACAACGGTAAAAACGGTTATGTATCAAGTAAATTCCTATCAAAAACAAGTGAGACTGATGCAGAGGAGCAGCGACAATCCCAAGAGATAAATACAACAAATGAATTTATTCAACCAGCTGTAGGAAGATATACTTCTGGATTTGAGAAACGTGGTAGGCAAATGCATCACGGATTAGATATTGCTGCTTCAGGAATAGTGCCGGTTGTTGTTGCCGCAGAAGGTGTAGTCACTCGCTCTTATTATTCTACAAGCTATGGTAATGTTGTGTTTATTTCTCACAATATTAACGGACAAACATATACGACTGTATATGCTCATTTAAAGAGTCGTTCTGTTTCTGCTGGTCAAAAAGTGAAGCGAGGACAACAACTTGGCATAATGGGGAATACAGGACAATCTGAAGGACAGCACTTACATTTTGAAATCCATAAAGGTGAATGGAATGCACAGAAGAGCAATGCTATGGATCCAAAAACATATATTGGTTAAGTGAAAATTGATTATTTCAAGATGGAATGGTATACCTTCTCAAGCAAAGAGAATTGAATATCTATGAAATTAATGTGTTATCAATTATATAGATATAGAAATTTTGGGCTAGCGATTCAAAGTGTTTTTAATCTTCATCTGTTAAGATATAAAATTAATGAAATCGATCCCCTCTAATATAATGAAATATTAGAGGGGATCGATTATAGCTGCTAATGTTTATGTTGTTCTTCTGTGGAAGAGGTTGGCGGGACATGCTCTGGGAACGTTATGAATACAGTCAGGATAATTACTACGCCAATGGAGAGTAATAATAGAAACCGACGATGGATATAAGTAGTAAAGGTTTCTGATAAAAGCTGAATTATACATGACATAGTTATCGTTATAGAAAGTAAAAGGCTAATGAATAGTATACTATGAGCTTGTTGCGCATTTAGCATTTCTGTAATCATTGCTCCCATCATACTTGCCATTAATCCAGAGAACATTCCTTCTAAGGCAGTATATAGGTGAAAACGTAGACCGACTAAAAGACCGATACAACCACTAATCAAAATAGCAAGCAAAGTAGAATATAGTAATTCCCCTTTAAAGAGAATACCTAAATAAAAACCTATACTTAAACCGATACTCATACTAAAAGACATAATAAATACCATATACTCCATTAGGGTACCCTTACGTTTAGAAATATATGATGTAATAATAATTGAGATACAACAAAGTGTTAAGGCAGTTAACGTATAAGCAAACATCATGATACCTCCCTGTCCTATCATTCACTTCATCATATGTTCGAATGGAGAGTACTTATGCTAATATATATCTGCAAATTATCTGCACAATTTAAAAAGGTAAGTTCAATATAATTCTCAAAAAATGATGGTTATCTTAGTAGATGATGCTTCATAAGGAATTGTTGTATGTAAAATTTTATAGAATATACTAAAGAAACTGTTTTAGTGTGATAACTGCAAGGATAATTAGTGGAATCTAAAAAATCTCTATGTAAAGCTACTAATTCAATGATGCATGTAAAACTGATATTACTTGTTCTGCCGATTATACTTTCAAAAAGCAACCATCAACAGATAGCCAACTCATTACATTTGAAGCTGTACGAGAATAATATGATCGCACATTTATGAAATGGGATGTTTGTAAAAGAACTGAGCGTTATTTTTCGCGCAGTTCTTTTGTTTATATAAAAAAGATTTTTAACTAAACCTGCTAAAAATTTGTGAAGAATTACACTTAAACTAACGAGGTGCGTTAGTTTAATAAGAATTAAGTGATATTATGAGTGAGGTGAGATTTTGGTTATTCAATTAAAGGAGCGCTTTAACGGAATAACGAAAAGAACCTAATTCCTCAATATAAATGTTGATAAATGGGGCTTTTTAATATGGGGATTTCCTTAACGTTGTAAATGCGCATTTTCCTGACGCTACCCCATGCCCATCAACTTAATAAAAACAAATACCCCCAAGATGAAAATTCCGTTTATTTTTGACAGAAAACGGCTTATTTTTTCGTTTTGGGAAGTATCCGTTTCTTAAGTTGA